>NZ_JAYSPC010000152.1:0-69456 GCF_043722275.1 Flavobacterium sp.
GACCGAAGCCAATATGCTGATGCAGTAGAAGAAAACAACAAACGCTATCATGCAAATGCGCAGTTGTACCGCAAGCGACAAGAAATCAACGAGCATATCTTTGGAACTATCAAACGGCAATGGGGATACAATCACACCAACTTAACGGGATTAGAGAAAGTAAACGGAGAACATAATTTGATTATGCTAGTTTACAATATCAAACGCAGTATCAATATACTCGGGGTTCCTGATCTGATTGCCAAACTCCAAAAATGGAACTCACCCTACAAGGCAAAAGTCTTGCTTTTGCTAAAAATGGGTTATTTAAAGCTAAATACAACGCGCGATTTTTATTCAATGAAATTTGCAGCGTAAAAAAAGAGCCTTCTCAGAAGGCTTTATTTGAATTGCAGGAGTGTAAAATTTGAGGATTTTGAGAAAAAAGAGAGGTTTTTTCACAGCCTGACGTTCCCGCGCTACAAGCAGTTTGGGATTAAATTAAGCCCATTATTCGGATTTGCCAAATCTTCCAAATACAAAACCATATTTAAATTAAGACTAATACCCAAATTGCTTGTAGCGTGTGTCATGGGCAGCTTTATTTGTCAAGTCGTATCATTACAAATTTAGCTTTATGTTAATTTTTAATCAATACTATTTTCCTTAATCTTTTTTCTATGCTTTAAGCCAAATCCTATTAACGATTCAAGTACAGGCTGTGTTTCGATAGCGTGCTTGGTAAGAGCATAAGAAACCGTAACTGGTTTTGTATTGTTTACAGTACGAGTAACAAGTAGATTTTGCTCCAATTCTTGAAGTTCTTTCGATAATACTTCGGGAGTAATTCCAACTGCTGTTTCCATAATATCTTTGAATCGCATTGTCCCATAAAAATGTAAATTCTGAAGAATATAAAATTTCCACTTGCCACTCAATAGCTCAATAGCGTCTTTCAGAGCCAAAATTTTCTCTTTGTGATTTTCTTCGCCTTGTCTGCAAATAGTATCTTCCATAAAAATAGTTACTTTCTTAAAGGTAATCTATAGCAAAAGTATAGTTTATATACGCCAATTTTGCATAAATATTAAAAAGTTATAACAATGAAAGTATTACGAATTATTTCAAGCCCACGAGGCGAAGCCTCATTAACTATTAAATTAGGCAATGCAATTGTAAATAAAATCAAACTTAAATACCCTGATAGTATTGTAAAGGAGCGGAATTTGACTAAAAGTCCATTCCCTCATTTAGATGAATTGCTCATCAATTCATTCTTTACTCCGATTGAAAAGCTTTCAAATGAACAGGTAGAAGCACTTAAATATTCTGATGAAGCAATTGCAGAATTGCAGGAAGCAGACATTGTAGTGATTGATACGCCAATGTACAATTTTACTATAACTTCTACCTTAAAAGCTTATCTCGACCATATTGTAAGAAGAAACGTTACATTTCAAAGTAATGACGATATAACAGAGGGGTTTTTTAAAAACAAAAAAGTATATCTCGCTTTTTCATCAGCCGGTGTTTATACAGAAGGCGCATTACAGTCTTGGGATTTTGTAGTGCCACTTATGAGGGCTGTTTTAAGCTGGATTGGAATGGATGATGTTACTGTCGTTCGTATAGAAGGTATTCGTTATAAGGGTATTAAAGAAACAGCTTTTGAAAAAGGAATTGAAAGCATTGTTATTGATTAATAATAAAACATAAGAATTACGAAATATATCTCAATAACTTGTCAGATTAGGGAAAAACAGTTGCTATGGCATGTTGTAATCAATAGTGAGAGTTTCAATAATTAGTTCATCTTTTGTTATTATGTCAATTAATTCATTTCTATATTCCATTGCTAAATACAACTTACTATTTGTTTTACTAAATTTTTGAGTTCTCCATTGTTATTTAAAAGAACAGTTAACGGTTGTGGACTTGGCGAAGGTGAGGAACTCAAAGTCTAAATATTCAATTTAGCACAAAAATCCATTTTTGCCAAACCCTTGCTGTTAGCGTTATGTTATTCTATAATCATTCATTATTGTTTTAATTACTCCCAAGGCAGGACATGTATATTGTGCCACCTACTTTTAAAACTTTCTGTCATTGTTAAATAATTATCCTTTGTCATTGTTAATTTATTAGGTCGAACAATCATATCAAAAGCATCATCAAGTCCATAAGGTTCAAAAATTTCAAATTTGTTTGATGTCCTTCTTACTCCAATTGCAAATGCAGACAACCAAGTTTCAATACCGTCTTCTGTTCTGTTAAATTTGTCAATAATATTTCCAAATTTTTTAAGATACCATTCGTAAACATATGCTTGGTTTGTAATATCGAGTTTGAACTTATGTGTTACTATTTTTTCAATATTCGTCTGATGTGATTTTTCTAATAATCTATCTTCGGTGTCAGAGTAGTAAACAATATCAAAATCTTTCACCTTTTCAAGGTTAGGTCTGCCAAGTATGTTATTCCATATTAATTGAGTTATTGCTCCGCCGGCTAAATAAAAGTCTGTTAAGCCATAATCATTACATTTGTTTAATGTGTCAATGATTTCTGGGCAATTGTCTAAATATGAAATCAGTTCTTTTTTTCGGTCTGTCATTATTACTTTGAATTTGCTATCTAAAATCAGTCATTACATATTTTATGGTAGTGCCCGACAAAACAACTACTAACTAGTTCTATACCACCTTTAAATAGCTTAAATCATTCCCTACCAGGCTGGCTTTGTATCATAAAGTGACTTTTTACTTCCGCTAATACAGAACTATTTTTATCACAAATAGTAAAATTGAGCTAATTCAAGATGGGTTTTATCACATATGCTTTATTAAAACATAATTTAGTTTGGAAAAGGGAGGCTTTTTCAATGAACTAATTTTACATTTTCTTCATTGTTTTCTTTTAGATAAAAAGCAATAAAAGTCATAGCTATTTCTTTTGAGGCGTTGTCAAAATGCAAAATGTTTACATTTTTTGGTTCATAAAATGAATCGCCTTCTTCTAAAATTATTGCGTCTTGTCCTTCTATTTGAAAAAAAATGCTTCCTGATTTGACGTAGCCAACAACAGGACAAGGATGCACGTGTTTGGGAGCGGTTTTTCCTGCAGGGAAAGTGATTTCTTGAATTTCCACTGCTTTAACTTTTTGGTTAATTAAAGCCGGTTGAAGGTTTTTTCGAGTAATTTCATTTTGTTGAGCCATAATACTTGATAGAGTTATCGAAAGAATAAATGTTAAAACTATTTTCATTGTTATTCTATTTGTTGTGTTTATAATAAAGAGTCTTGTTTCTATACATTATACATTAAACAGAACTTCATCTATCTATACTAAAGTAGGTGGACATACGAAGTTCTGTTTTACTTTATTTTTTTTTATGAATAAAAAAGCCATCATTTATGACGGCTATTCAAATAATAAATTCTGAAAAACCTAAAGAGATAAAATACATTTCAAAAACCATCGACAAAGGTATTAAAATCGATGTTGCCCATAACGTCTTGCTAATAGGTGATGTAGCGTTTAAAATTTTGGTTGTCGCTACTTGCTTTTCTTTTTAGGTTCAGGATTTACTTTTTCAAAGTCTATAGAGAAAATAACAGCTGTAATTTTCCATTCGTCCTTAATTTTCACCAAGTGCCAACTTTCCTTACCCCAATTAATTTTTTTGTTCTTTTCCCAAAAGCTATAATCAAATGAAACTGTCGCAATGCTTTCGTCATTGTCAATTTTGATATTGTAAAACTTTTCTTCGTCTGTCCCAAGGTCTGAAATACTTCGATAAAAACTTTTGTAATTGCTTATAAAATAATTCTTTTTTGTGCTGTCATTACTTATTCTGTCTTGCTGTGTTTTAGCTTTAAAAACTCCAACCCAAACGACTGGGTCGGAATTAAAAAGATTATAGAATTTTATGCTATCCTTTTTAACAAGGCAGGTCATAAAAGTATTTATTACTTGTTTTATATCGGCTTTGTGGGTTGTACCTTTGTTTTGTCCAAATGCACAGCTTATTGTAAATGTCGCTATAAGTATTATTAAAATTCCTTTCATTATTTATTCTATTTATCTTGTTAAACGATTGTCTCTATGCTTGCAGGTAACGTTTTGCAGCTTGCAGAAGTGGCGGATAAAGCAAGCTTAAACTTTCGGTTAAACACTGACTTTGCAAGTACAAAACCAACTTCAAATTAAGCCCAAAACCCGCCATTTTTGCAAACTGCTGTTAGCCGTTCGTTGTTTAATGATTTTGTTGTTCAATAAACTAAATTACCATTGATTTATTGCAATAAGTTGATTTTTCAAAATCTCTTATATTTATTGATATTATTGGAACTTCTAGAAACATCATTTTAAGTTTTCCTATAATAGCTTTTGAAAGATTACTTTTTTGATTTGTATTTCTACCTTCCATTATGTTTGCGAAAATATGTATAAAATCATCTTTTGAATTTCCAATATTATAATATTTGTATGAATTAATCCTCACTTTAATATCTCCTTTATCAAAAGTTCAGTCGATTCTGCCGAATTATATACTTCTTGCATTATTTCTTCAGGAGATTTCAATTTTAGTATATTTTCGGAACAATCAATAACAAAATGGGGCATAAATTATTTTTTTTGGCTAGATTTTTTTTTTCGTCACAATGACGGCTAACGTCCTGCTGCTTTGAGATGGTGTGTCTTCGTAACCTTTCAATTTTCGGCTTTGCAGGAAATATGATGCGAAACGGTAATTCCACTAAATCACACACTAGCTCAAAACGGCTGTTGGTGGCTGGTGTTGTTATTTCGTTGCTATGAAAATTTCAACTTCTGAATTTTCTCCATTTTGCGATTTCTCTCCATAAACTTCAAAATCATAGCTATATTTTCTGTCTAATTCTTTGTCCTTCTGCCAAATATCAACCCAAGTAGTAACAACAGCATTTGGCATTTCGCCTTTTGCAATGAATTTTTGAAAATTTTCAGCTTGAAATTCACGTCCGATTAATCCGTTTGGAATTTCGTCCATAGTTGATACTGGAATACCAATTATTGTCGTGTAATCTTCAGTAAAGTCACTTTTGTAGTCAGTATAAATCGCTATAATTTCATTAGAAATCTTGTTAGGAATTTTGTTTAATAAATTTTCCGAATAAAATTGTTCCCAAAGATTTCCCAAATCTTGTTGAGCTTGATTGTCTTTGTTTGTCGTTTGGGTTGAAATTCCGATTATTTTAAATCCGTTTGTCATTTTACTTTTCGTTTTTTGTAATTCTTTCAACAGTTATAATTCTGTAGGTGTTTGAATTTATTGTTATTTTGATATTATGTTCAATGCTTGAAATAAAAAGTTTTTACAGACTTTCTGAAAATGAATTTCTTGTGTTCTTTTTATTAAGTCAAAAAGCATTTTCTACTTAAATCTTTAATTAAGTCAAATAAATACATTCTTGTCTTTATTAATCTCTCAATTTCTCTTTTCATCATAATTCTCTTTACTTTTTAAAGTTGTTTTTGCCTGTAAAATTTTATTTTTTTATTTGCTTTTAGTGGTTTTTAGTCTGTATAATGAGCAAACATTTTATTCACTTTTCCATTTTCATTAAAAAACATAACTTCTATTGCATTTTTATTTAGAACGGATTTGTAATACAATGCAACCGAATTCACACCTGATGTAACTTCATAAAGTTCAAAATAAAGGTCGGGTATTTTTTCCAATGCTTTTCTCCAATAATCAGCAACTAATGCTTTTCCTTTCAATGTGCCGGTATCTATACCTAGAGCCAATTTTATCATTGGAGTTGTGATTTCAATATCATCAGAGTAATGAGAAAGGATATCCTCAAGATTATGGGAATTCCAAGAATTTATCCATTCTTTAGCAAATGTTTGTGCATTCATTTTTTTTATTTTATTAATTCTTTTTTATTCCAGTTCATTACAATTTATAGTTTCTCCTGCCTTAATTATGTGAATTTTATTGTTAGTATAATCTTTTGTTAGTTTTAAAAATTCGTCTGGAGTTTGTGTATGATCTGAAAATGTACAATAATGGAAGGGTATAATGTGTTTTGTATTTAAGAGTTTTACTGCATAAGATGCTTCCAATGCCCCCATCATTGAACGATCGCCAATTGGAATTACTGCAATGTTCGGTTTGTATATTTCACTAATTAGTTTCATATCTCCAAAAACACAAGTATCACCTGCAAAATATATCGTTGTGTTATCAGACATACGAACAATAAATCCGTTACTTGCATGAGGAAAAGTAATTGTTTTGGAGGTTTCATAAATATGTGAATTATGAAATGCTAATACCATACTAACCTTGACATCAAGAATATTTATTGTTCCTCCATAGTTCATTGCTTCAAATAAAGCTTCAGGAACATCTTGCTCAATCAAATAGCGTCTGCAAATATTGTTTGAGATAATTTTAGGATTTGTCTTATTGATTATGTCCTTAATGTGGATGTCTAAATGGTCTTCGTGTCCATGCGTTACTAACATTAAATCAATGACATTTTGATTTTCTAAACCTGTTGGGATGTAAGGATTATTAATTAACCAAGGGTCAATAATAATTATCTTATTCTCAGGTGTTGTTATTTTAAAAGTAGCATGTCCAAGTAGTTGTATCTTTGTTTTAATTTCTCTCATTATTTATTGTACTTAAATTAACTTAATTTTACTTTCTTTATATACTATTTTCAAATACAGTAGAACAATATGATCCGAGCAGATCTTTATAAATATTGATATTTCTGCTAAAATTACCCCATTTTTTTTTAAGACTTGTTAAATTAATGTACCTCAGTCTTAATCCAGCCGGAATATCTATTAAGGTCTTTCAAAATTTGAGTAAATAGATTTGAAATCGGGAAAAGATTTAATTTTATATAATAACCTGTAAATTCTCTTAATATTGAATATAACGATATATCATAAAAAACAACGCTAAGATTGCTTAGTTATTGAATGCGATAATACTGTAAATAATTTTCTGCGAATCTTTGATCAAATAATTAGTCACCAACACATCTGATACATTACCAAAATAAAATGCTTCATTTTAGCAGAAACCTTTGGACTAAAATAGATTTGCTTAACCATCCTCTATCTCTATTCCCTTACTTTTCAGGTATTCTCTTTCTTTAAACTAAGTGTCGTAAAACAAAGACAACGTTTTTAGATTGGGAAGCTGTTCTACATCTGTAAAGGTATTTCTGCGTAATTATTTAATGAAATCAAATTTATCAGTAAATAATTTTCCCACGATAGGAACTGGAATCTCCTGCTCGTTATTTGCATTAATGATCCCCAAAATCCATAATACCAAAACACCAAGATTTACCAGACTTAAAATAGAGGCTAATGTTGGCACTGCAACTGCAATTATTGTTAATACGACTGCAATTACTATTCCCAGAATTGCGATTCCTAATCCTTGTTTCAAATGAAATCTGGTAAGAGAATCTTTAACCGTTAATTTGTTGTAGTTAACGTAAGCAATAATCCATCCGATAATTGTGATATACGAAATAATGGATAGCGTTCTTTTGTTCATGATTTATGATTTTAAATTCAGTTCAAAAGTAGTTGCGGGAGGGTTGAGAAAGATAAATCTTGTATATACTTACTATCTACAGCCGGGAATCGGGTATCTATTTTGTATCTACAAGATTTTATGCAGGGAGGCACTAGCTCTTCTTAGACTTGGTATCACTAGACCGAACCAATGTAGTCGTCCAGATCAATATCCCGGTCAAGATTTAGTTTCTGCTTGATACGGTAACGTGCCATACGCATACTCTGTGTTTCAATATTCATGTGGCCGGCTATTTCCTTAGTACTCATTCCAAGCTTTATGTAACCACAGTATTTAAAATCCAGTTTAGTGAGTGTTCCTGACGCTTTTTCCTGTAACGCTGAAAAAAAGGCAGGATTTGTATTTTCCAGACTTGTTTTTAGCAATTCAAATTCTTCATCGACCTCCATACTTTTGTCGATTGTTTTCGAAATGTTTTTTATTTCTGCAGGTTTTCCAGAATTTATTATTTGAAGTCTGCTTTTAATATCTTTCAGAACATCGTTTTTCTTTTCCAGCTGCAGGTTATTAGTCATTAATTCCTGTTGCAATTTAATATTTGCCTGTTCTTTCATTATTTTTTCATTAACAGCAATCTGGAGTTCTTTCTCTTTTAGTTCTGATTCCAGCAAGGCAATGCGGGCTTCTTCTTCTTTTATTTTAGACAAAAATGCAGCTTCTTCATTTGCTTTCTTTAGCAGAAGATTGGCCTTTAAGTATGATTTCTGTCTGAAGTAGTAGGAACGAAGCATAAAAAGCAATGTAAAAAAAACAAAGACAACGAGGGCGATGTACAGATAATTTACTTTTTTGTTTGTCTCAAGATTTTCTTTCAGCAATTTAATTTCCTGTGATTTTTTTTCAGTTTCAAAACGCATTGAAGCATTGTACTCCTTTACTCTGTTTTCTTTTTCAATCCGTACTCTCAATGCCTGATCATACAGGGCGAAATATTTTCTGTAGGCTGGAAAATCATTTTTTAATTCGGCCAGATCCATATAATTTTTATATAAAAGTGCGTAATATCTGGAATTAATGGCAGGATTTTCAGCTATCTGCTGTTCTACTTTTTTGAGTACTTTTTCAATATTAGCAATATCATTAAGATTGGTATAATACTGCGCCTGCTGACCGTACATTACCATAAGCTGGATTGGAACATCTAATTTGAGACAAACTTCTTCTGTCTTTTTTAAATAATTTAAAGTCTCTTGTGGCCGTGAGTCAAAAAAATGATACAGGTAAAGGTTGCTCAGGTTTAGACAGGTCCTTCCATAGGACAAATTTAAATTGCCTTTTATATTCTCACTTTCAAAAATTGCAATGGCCCTTAAATAATACGTTTCTGCTTTCTGCAGCATTTTTATGTTTGCAGGTGATTTTTGCTCGGCACTCCTTACCAGAAAAAGAGCCCAACTGGTCAGGCCGTTTGCAATATTTACCGGATTCCGGCTTTCATAAGCTAAATCAAGAGCCTTTTTATTATACTTTTCACAGTATTTCAGATCATTATTATCAATGAAAATGGAGCCCAGATTCTCATAACCGTTAACCAGTTTGTCATAGCGTATTTTCTTTTTTTCAAAATAAGCGAGCGATTTGAGCATGTAATAAATATACTTGTCCTTGATGCCAATTTTTTCATATTTGTATGCAATGGCATAATGGCCATAAGCAAGGGCCAGTTCATCTTTGGATGTCAGGGCCGCTGTATAACTCGAATCGGCATACTTAATTAGTTTGGGGACATTATCCAGATATCGGGCCACATCAGCAACCGCTTCATACGCAATGGCCTCTCTGCCCGGTGAATTTTCACTGCGTGCTATTTGCAATGCCTGATCAGCAAAATCGTATGCTTTTATACTATCTGTTTTTTTATAAATACAGCTGAGTCGGCATAAATAAACTTCTCTTTTTTCAGGAATTAATTCTTTACGCTTTAGCAGTTCCAGCAGTTCCAGCAATTCCTGTTTTGTTTCCTGTCCGTAGGTTTGGCTTACACTAAAAAAAGCTAAAAGGGTTACGAAAAGGATTTTAAATAATGTAATTCTGTTTGTAGTCATTTTAACGGTTTCGCTGTGGTAAATGTTTTTAACTGCTGAATAAATAAAATAAGTAGATTAAGAAGATCAAAGATATATAAATAGAAGTGTAAAAAAGAGGTGTAACAAAATCGCAAATCATCTGAAAATGTTATTCGGTAAAGATTTATCAAAAATCTATTTACAAATACTTTTTTAAGAAGTATTAATAAAAAAACAAGCTAAAAAATCGAGTCCTGATTTTTGAAGCGGCTATTTTTTTTAAGTTTTTTTTGATATTTACTTTCTTACTGAATTAAATAGGTTCATTGATCTTGTTTTCCAAAATATAATTTGATGGGGTTTTACCTAAATTCTTTTTAAACATAAAAATAAAGGCACTGGTATTTTCATATCCCAAATCAAAAGCTATTTCTTTTATGGATTTTTTTTCTCCTAATCTTTTTATGGCTTCCAATAATTTTAATCGAATTCTCCAATCGCTAAAATTCATTCCCAATTCCTTAATAAACAATCTTGATAATGTTCTGCTGCTCATACAAGACTGCTCAGCATAATAATCTATTGTGTATTTAGTTGATATGTCATTTAGTAGAAGAGAAATAACATTTTTTAATTGTACATGATTGCTTGTGGGTAAAAAAGTTGAACTTGGTTCAATTAAAGCCAGCTCATCTAAAAACACGTCCATGATTTTTCTTTGTGACGGGTTAACATCTTTGTCGTGCTTAAAAGAGACAATTTTAAAAACAAGTTGCTTTAAAAATGTAGAGATATCGAATGAGAAACTACTAGTTGGTAGATTTTTTGTAAATGAAGGGTCAATAAATACGCTATATAAATTTACATTCTGCTGAAAAGAAACCTGATGGTCCAATTCTTCAGGAATCCATAATCCTTGTAGTGGATTAACAACCCAAATCTGACTTTTTACTACAATATTCATGACGCCACTTGTTGCGTAAATCAGTTGAGCTCGCGGATGTGAATGTGAGGAACAAATAGCGTTTGTGACTAGTTTAGTATAACCTACAACAGGTAAAAAGGGATCTACGTGATATCCATAATCAACGACTAAATGTGTCTGATATTCCTTATTCATTGTCCAAATGTAGTGATTTCGACACTGTATTTTAATTTCATCTTTGAAAAAAAATAAAATTAAGAATATTAACATTTAAGAAAATTAAAAAACAAACCTATGATCACTAGTAAAAATTCACCTGAAACGATTCAGAAAACAATTTATTCTATTCTTTTTATAATTAGTTTTTCACATTTTATAAATGATTTGCTACAAGCCGTTATACCTTCTGTTTATCCATTATTTAAAGAAAAATTTAATTTAACTTTCGGTCAAATTGGTATGATAACTTTTACATATCAGCTAACTGCGTCTATTTTACAGCCCTTTGTAGGTATTTATACGGATAAAAAGTCTAAACCTTATTCTTTAATTATAGGGATGAGTTTTACATTACTTGGATTACTTGTCGCCTCCATTGCTTCCAATCTTACTTATTTACTGTTAGCTGTAAGTTTGATTGGTATTGGTTCTTCTATTTTTCATCCCGAATCTTTCAGGGTAGCACATTTAGCTTCTGGAGGTAAAAAGGGTTTGGCGCAATCAATCTACCAGTTGGGCGGTAGTGCGGGCAGTGCTATTGGACCTTTATTGGCAGCTTTGATTATTGTTCCAAATGGGCAATCATCTGTAGTGTGGTTTTGTCTTATTGCTTTAATTGGAATTTTCGCTTTATATAAAATTGCAATTTGGTATAGCAGACATTTAGAAACTAAAAGGCAAAATAAGGATTTACTTAATGAAGTTTTTATCCATAAACTATCAAAAAAGAAAATTGCTTATTCATTGATAATTTTGTTAGTTTTAATCTTCAGTAAATATTTTTATTTAGCAAGTATTACGAGCTATTACACATTTTTTTTAATAGATAAGTTTAATGTTTCTATTCAGGTTTCACAAATTTACTTGTTTGCTTTTCTAGGCGCAGTTGCGGCAGGAACATTATTGGGAGGCACATTAGGAGATAAATTTGGAAGAAAATATGTGATCTGGGTTTCTATTTTAGGTGTTGCTCCTTTTACTCTTATGTTGCCTTACGTTTCTTTGTTTTGGGTAGGTATCTTATCTGTAATTATTGGTTTGATTATCTCTTCTGCATTTTCAGCCATTTTAGTATATGCAACAGAATTATTGCCAGGAAAAGTTGGTGTCGTAGCAGGTGTATTCTTTGGATTTGCCTTTGGAATGGGAGGTCTGGGATCTGCTATTTTGGGAAAACTTGCAGATTTGACAAGTATAAGCTATATTTTTAAAATCTGTGCTTTTTTACCTTTAATTGGGTTAGCAGCTGGTTTCCTGCCTAATATTGAAAGTAAAAAATAACGCATAATTTTCATGATCTCAAATTGATTGGTGAAAAACACTAAAATTAACCGTTTATTTTTAGTCTAAAGTTACTCTAAATAGACGGTTAATTTTTTAAGGAGTTTATTGCGACCGTTAATGTAACGTGAAGCGGAATGCCTAAAAACTCAAAAAATATTAAGCAACAATGTCATTTAAAGCCTGAAATAAATTGAGCGGATATTCAGCAATCCTATTGCATAAATACAAATACCATTCTTTACCGTAAACAAAGTATAATTTGGTATTGTAACCTTGTTCTTTTAATCGCGCCAGTTGTTCTTTTTGAATGCCATACAAACTTTCAAATTCATACGCACCCGGGTTTGTGTTGTATTTTTGAAGCATGGCAACCACTTCTTTCTGAATGACGTCATGTCTATAATCTAATTGGTATTCCGCTTGCGGCCGGTATTTTATACCCAATAAATGGATTTTTACTAAACCCAATGATAGCCGGAGCAGCAATGGCTTTAAGCAGTGTAAGTGTAGTAAGCAACAGCTTGCGTTTGAAATGGAAAAAATAATTGCGGGAGAACGATAAACCAACCAACATGAAACTAAATAAATTTATGATGGCAATAGTGGCTCCTACAGCGCTATTTGCTTCATCATGTAAAAATGATAATGACAAATACAAAGATGCTCACAAGGAGAACAATAGCGTTGAACAGCATCAAATTGAGTATGAAGGTGTACAGAAAGACACACTAAAAAAAATAAACCAATACGAAAATGAACTAGGTCAGGCACTGGATAAAAACGGAAAATTTATTACAGGTTGCCCGTCACACAAAGAGATGATAGGCTCAAAAGGCGACAAATGCCCTAAATGCGTTTATATGACAATGATACCTATAACATGACCACTTGTGGGAATAGATAAAGTAAGGGTAACAAGGTTATCTGACTATAATCCTCCTGTTGAAGATTAGTTGTAGAAAACTCCTTGATGCGTTTGCCAGACGGCGGTTTCATATTTTTTTGGCCGCCGTTTTTTATTTTTCTAATGGCTCTAATCCTATAATCAGTAAATATTATAAATCAAATTAGGAATAGCAATATACAATAACGCCCTACTATAAGGAAATTTGTATAACAAAATAAAAAAAATAAAGAATACATCACTAATATCAGTTTTATGACATTATTAATCAAAGGAATGGTTTTTGAACGCTTAGATGATTTAAAAGATTATATCTCGACAAAAATTGATTTGGAGCAAAATCGGATCTTTAAAACATTAACCATTATAACCATGTGCATTTCATTACCCATGCTCGTTGCAGGAGTTTATGGAATGAACTTTAAAAATATGCCCGAACAGGAGTGGGAGTACGGTTATTTATGCCATCGCATTGATAATTATTTGTTTCATTGCACCATTGATTTGGTTTAAAAAGAAAAAGTGGATGCGGTAAAAAACAGACCTATTTGTTTTTTACCTGTCTTAAATAATTAGTTCAAAGAAAAAGAGGCTGTCTCAAAAGGGCAGCCTCTCTTTTTAGTCTAAAACAAATAAATAACAAGATTTATCTTGTTATTTATTTGTTTTATTGCGCTGATTTACATATATTTATGGTGTAATAAAAAGATATATGGCATCACAAACCCCTTCTTTTAAGGCCTATCACCAGGAGCAAATCATGCTTTTGCCCCCTTCTTTAGATGAACTGGTCCCACAAGGTCATCCTGTTCGAGTAGTAAATGAAGTAATTGATAAAATTAATATCAATACACTCTTAAATGCATACGCTAGTAAAGGATGTTCGAGTTATCATCCAAAAATGTTACTCAAAGTATTAATTTATGGCTATGTCAGTAACATTTATAGCAGCCGAAAATTAGAAGTCTCCTGCAAAGAAAACATCTGCTTTATGTGGCTCACTGGAATGAATTTTCCAGACCACAACACCATTAACAGATTTAGAGGAGTTAGACTAAAAGAAGCTTTACGCAGTGTTTTTGAAGAAGTGGTAAAACTTCTAGCAGACGAAGGTTTACGATAAAATAATTGTATGTCGTTTAATTTTATGAGTAGTGATACAAGACATAATTTTATTCATATCCTGCGTGTTAACTTCTGCTAAATCAGTAATAAAGTCTTTAAATATATCGTTCATAAGAAGAATTCCTTTTTATACGCTTAAATAAAAACTGAACTAAATGTAAGCGATTTATTAACCTTTAAATATACGACAAAATTAATAAGGGGCTGTTTTGACAGCATCTTTCGTGTAAAATAATATTTCGAAGTAATGTGATTCTCTTTTGAGTTAACTCTGCTTTTTATTGAGTTAATATAATCAATTATAATAATAGATTTTTGTAGAAGTTAAAGTACCTGACATTAATTCATATAAATGCATTTTAAATTTCTATTTTTTTTTTGATTTTATTTTCATTTAAAGCAAATTCGCAAATTCTTGAAGAAAAGAAAAATTTTCTTGCAGCTGATTCACTGTTGAAAGAATCTAGTTTTTCTGTTCACAGAGATAATTATTTTTTATATCAGGAGTGCCAATAAATACAGATATCACCCTCAATAATGCGGATGTTAAATATCAGGTAAGTTTTAAACTTAGATTAAAATCAAAGCCTTTATGGGGTGAATTTTTTTCTTATTTGATATACCCCCAGAAATCCTTTTGGGATATTTACGCAAACTCGAAACTATTTGCAGAAATTAATTTTAATCCCGGAATAGCCATTGTTCGTCCATTTTACTTAAAAGGCGGAAGACTGACATGGGGAACAATCTCGTTAGAAAACGAATCAAATGGAAGGGATTCTATTTATTGCAGAACATGGAATATGCTTGCCTTTTCATTAAAGTCACAGATTTCTCCACGATGGACGGTAGGAATTAGAGGATGGTTTCCGATTGTTGACAAAGAAGATAATCCTGAACTTACTAAATATTTTGGCTACGGAGAAGCGAGTGCAACCTATCAAATACAACCATGGCGATGGAGCGCAGATGTTATTTTTAGAAAGGGAAGTGGCCTTATCAATTACGGATCTTTACAGACACAAATAAACTGGAAACCATACAGGGATGAAAATTATTATCTCACACTTCAATGGTTTGTTGGTTACACTGAAAGTTTGATTGATTATCAGGAACATAAAAGTATGCTGCGTCTGGGATTTGTAATCAAACCTGAAAATATGGGTATTTTTTAAATAACTTTTATTTTTTTACCGTTATATTGTCAATAGTAACAGAATAATTTTTGTTTTGATTTGAAATAAATTTAACTTTTTGAATCTTGGGACGAAACAATCATATAATTAATTTTTATTAAAATATGGTTTTCATATATTTTTTGTTGCTGTCTGCTTTTTTTTCCTGAATTGAAATTTTCGCTTATCATATAATTTTTTACGAACTGGCTTTTTCTGGCTCCTAAACAATAATACCAGTTTCCCATTTCAGAGCTAATAAAAATAACAGCTTCATCCATTTTCATTATTTTTTTTGTGGCAGACACAGGACTCATCCTATAAATCAAATTATTTGATGTATCAAAAGTATAACGAACGTTTGCGGTAATAATTATATCATAAAGGCAGTATAAAAAAGGATAAGACAAGACAATATAAAGTGCAAAAAAGAACGTTTTATCTAGCATTTCTCTAAACAAAGTCAATATAATTCCGGTTGCTACAATGATTAATAAAAGCCTTTTAGATGATTGTTGCAAAGGTTTCATTGGTTGAAAAGAGAATGAATTAGACGTTTCTACAATATTATATTTTTCTTGTATGTCCATTACTATCCAGTATTTCATCTATTTCATTTGCCAGATTTTGCATTGCCTTGGCTGTAAAGCCCTGCGATACTGTAGCACCTTTTTCTTTTTCGCCTTTGCGATAATAAATGTTGAGGTAAGTATTGGTAGTAATTAAATACTGTCTGACTCTTACCAGTTCAAAGTTTTGAATATTATTTAAAGGAATAACAGCAGCGGGAGCAATTAAGGCGCTTTTGATACTAATTTCATTTTTATCAATATCTATAATGACATGTTTTAATAAAACAGAAATTAAAAAAAGTACAGC
This sequence comes from Flavobacterium sp., assembly GCF_043722275.1. Classification (GTDB taxonomy): domain Bacteria; phylum Bacteroidota; class Bacteroidia; order Flavobacteriales; family Flavobacteriaceae; genus Flavobacterium. The sequence continues at coordinate 16,116 of NZ_JAYSPC010000152.1, forward strand.
CAGAATACCAAAAAACCAGGCTATTCCATTTTTGTTGTTCACGATCCCAACAATTGCAATACCGCTAAGTAAAAGTGTGACAATCAATCCAAAACCATATTGTTTTTTCATTACATATTTATTGCCTTCTTTTGTGAAATATTTAAGTTGTGTCATTATATATTTTTCTATAGTTTAAGCTTTTGATTTTATTCAGATAAATTCATTGAAATACAATGTGAATCAACACTAGCTTATCATACCATTAAAGTTGTGCTTTTTTTACTGACAGATTGATTCCTATTTTAATTCAAAAATAAGCATCTATTTATAAATAAAAACAATTAAGGCATCTACTAACCATCTACAACTATTATTTTAGATATCTATTTTTCATCTACAAGAATTATATCAAATGGCAAAATGCTTACATCAGATTGATGATTTACTTTATAAAATGGTGAGATTATTTATTCGATATCTAAGGCATTGTTGTTCGCAATCCCCCAGCTGATTCCCAGAAACGAAACCAAATTATCTGTCTTTTCAAAATTTTTACCAAAGCCTCCGGTAATTGAAAATCTTTCATTGATTTTATATTTTAGATTGCCTACTGATCTGTAATTGTCTTTTTGATTAGTTCTGTTTATATATTCGTAATCAATGGCAAAATCATTAAATTGTAATTCAACTTTGGCGCCCATATCAAAATTCTTTTCTTTTTTATAGGATAAAAGAGTGTATCATAACTCATTTCATCAGTTAAATAGCGGGAGTATTGATAAATGTTAAGAATTATTATTTAGTTTACTTAATTTAAAATTTGCATTTAGTGTAAGCCACGCTCCATATCTTCAAACTTTCCGTATTTAAATTCATTTTCGTCAAAAAAATGATCGTAAGCTGTGGCAATATCGACAGTAAATATTGGTTTTGTAGCTTCTAAAGTATCAACTGCAGCATAAATGTCTGTAGTTAGTTTTTTATATTCTTCTAATTTGGATAATTTATTAATCTGATCTAAATTCCATTGATTGTACTCCGCTGTTCCTGATTCATACGGATTTTGGTCAAGGGTTAATTGTTGATCTGTTATTTTCTTAAATCTTCCCAATTTTAAAAGTAACTTATCAATAGATTCCTGTCTTTCTTTTCTGTTTACTGTCAAAAGATTGGTTCGTATTCCAACAGATACATTCTGAATTGTATCTTTTTTACTGAAGCTAATGAAAACGAAAGATTCTTACAAGGCTTAGAATGGCTTTTTTTATTTTCCTTAATCACATAATCAGTTAAATTTCTTCCTTTGTTGGCAAATACCCAATAAGGTGTAAATTCCAAAGCATAATCAGTAGGGAAACCGCTGTTCCCTGAACTTATACTATTAATTAAGCTCAGTGTAAAAGCCTGATTATTAGAAGGATTGCTGATGATAGTTGGAGAATAATCAAATATAGTAAATGCAGGAGCATTCGGTAACTCCAAATCAGTAATTTGAATGGGTGTTTGCTTCTTGCGAAAAGAGTTTCAAAGTAACTAAAAGAAGCATTATAATTGATTTCGTTTTCATTTGATTTCAATTATTTTGGTTACTAACAGGATGGTTTTATACTCTGAAATAATGATTTCTTCTTTCACACACTTGTATATTTTGCTGACAAGAAAACTTCCGGGTTCGTCATCGTCTTCAACCAGATGATAATGAATTTTTAATTTTTCTATGAAATCCTCAATATCTTTTACTTTTTGTAAATCAAAGTAGGTGATGATAATTATTCTGTATTTATCTTTAAAATCAATTGTTTTTCCAACTTCAAAAAAATTGATATTGCCATCGCCGGGATTAGAATCATTTATAGTGGTCTTTTTCCATGTTCCAATTTCTTCTTTCACTACTCAGGTTCTCGATAAATATTTATAGTCAAAATTAACTTCTAAAAATAATTTTGATTTTTCGGCTTCTTTGGTTTCGAAAGTTTCCATGATATTGAAATAAAATTTTACATAATTTTTATACAGAATAAAATTATACAAATACTTTAAATCCAGTAGCATATACATAAATTTATTTTTAATATATCAAAAACAAGAACCTGCAAATGCAAATTTGCAGGTTCTTTAAATCATATTACAGAAATGTCTATTTGATCAAATCAAAACTTCTTTTTACGAAAGCTGTAAGTTCTTCACCTTTCAATAAGTTCTGAGATAATTTAGCTAAATCCAGAGCTTGTTTCACTAAACTTTCCTGAGTTGACTTATCTTCGGTATTCAAAATATTAGCAGTCAAATCAGAATTGGTATTCACAACCAGATTATACATTTCTGGCGTATTGCCCATTCCAAACATTCCGCCGCCGCCCGATTGGCTCATGTCTTTCATTCTTCTCATGAATTCAGGCTGTGTGATAATGAATGGAGCTGCCTGACTGTCTAAAGCTTCCAGTTGAACTGAATAGGCTTTCGGAATATAAGGTTCTAGTGAAGTTTTCAAACTTTCTTTTTCTTCATCAGATAATGTAGAAATAGTGTTTCATCTTTTTTGATCAAGTTATCAATATTATCAGAATCCACACGAACAAAAGTTACATCTTTATTATCACCTTCAATTTTTTGAATCAAATGATAATTGGAGAGTCTAAAAGGAATACTTCGTAACCTTTTTCTTTTGCTGTTTGAATATAAGAATGCTGTGCATCTTTATTTGCGGCATATAGAACCACCAATTTTCTGTCTTTATCAGTTTGATTGTCTTTTATTTTTCCTTTAATTCTTTCAAAGTAAAATAAGTATCATCTACTGTAGGATATAAGACGAATGCGCCTGCTTTTTCGCAGAATTTATCTTCAGAAAGCATTCCGTATTTTAAAACAATTTTAATGTCGTTCCATTTAGATTCAAAATCAGCACGGTTTTCATTAAACAAAGCTTTTAATTTATCAGCTACTTTACGAGTGATGTAGTTAGAGATTTTCTTAACTGCTCCGTCAGCCTGTAAACCTGAACACGATACATTTAAAGGAATATCCGGAGAATCAATTACACCTTTTAGCATCGTTAAAAATTCAGGTACAATTCCTTCTACATTATCAGTAACATAAACCTGGTTTTGATACAATTGAATTTTATCTTTCTGGATTTGCATATCAGATCCTAATTTTGGAAAATACAAGATACCAGTAAGGTTAAAAGGATAATCTACATTTAAGTGAATATGGAACAAAGGCTCTTCGAATTGCATTGGATACAATTCTCTGTAGAAGTTTTTGTAATCAGCATCAGATAATTCAGTTGGCTGTTTTGTCCAGCCCGGATTAGGATTATTGATGATGTTGTCAACTTCAACTTCTGTAAAAATATTGCCAACGTATTCATTATCAAATTCTTAATCTTTCTTTTGCTCTATTTTTTCTGTCTTAGTTCCGAATTTAATTGGAATAGCTTCGTAGTGATTGATTTTGCTGAAATCCTACTTTTCAATCTCTCAGATGCGACAGAACCTATCTAAAAGCTTTTAAATAATTATTAGGTCAGTGATTTAAGAATATTAAAAAAAATACTGACGGCTTTTTTTTCGTAGACTTCATTCAGGGAAATAATTATGGCGGTTCTTGTCATGTTTTTTCCTGTAATTGGAATAGTAAATAGGTCTTTTTCGCTGGCTACTGTTGTTTGGGCGAGAATAGTATGCCAATTTCCAGTTTTTACAAGCTCCAGTAATGTTGGAATGTCATTTATTTCTATGGCTACACTTACGTTTAGTTTATTCTTTACAAAGCTATCATTAATAAATTGTGTGGTACTGTAACCTCTTGAGGGGAGTATTAACGGAAGTTTACTAATCTCATTTAGAGTTATACTGGTTTTTCCTCGTAAGGCAGATTTAGAAGAGGTAACCAAAGTCATTGGAGAGCTAAATAATTTCTGGTACTTAAAATGATTCTTCGAAGGAATTTCTTCAAAAGTAAGAATGAAATCCAATTCAAAGTGACTCAGTTTTTCTAGCAGTTCTTTTGAAGTTCCAAATACAATCTCAAATTTAATCTTTGGAAATCTAGAAGTAAATTCAACTAGAGATTTTGTCAGCACATACCGCAAGGCATAAGTTACTCCAAGTATAATTTTTCCAGTTTCAAGATCGTTTAAGTCTTTAAGCAGTTGAAATCCGTCTTTGGCCTTATTGATACTCTGTAAGGCATATACTGAGAATAATTCACCTGCTTCTGTGATTGTAATTCGTTTACCTATGCGGTTAAAAAGTGGAATTTTTAATTCGTTTTCGAGTTGCTTAATTTGTTTTGATAGTGTACTTTGGCTAATATGTAGACTGTTTGCTGCCTCAGTAAAGTTGAGTAATTCTTTTGCTTTGAGAAAATATTTTAGTTGTCTGAGTTCCATTGTAAATCGGTTTTATCGATTGATGTTATAGAAAAATAACGTTTTGCGAATATAGTAATAATGCTGAAGTTTGCAGTTCTAAAATCATTGAAACATTTTTACTACAATTATTATGAATATTTTCAGATCTTTAAAATACAGAAATTTTAAATTGTTTTTTTACGGACAATCCATCTCTCTTATAGGAACCTGGATGCAGAAAACGGCAGTTAGCTGGTTGGTTTATCGATTAACGGGTTCTGCTTTATTATTGGGTGTAGTCACTTTTGTAAGTTTGATCCCTTCTTTGGTTTTATCACCTTATGCCGGGAGTTATATTGATAGACATAACCGATTTAAGGTTATGATAAACAGTCAGATTATTTCAATGGTTCAGGCAGGAGCTTTGGCAGCTATGCTTTATTTCAAATTCTACAGTATAACGGGAATTATAATATTGAGTCTTGTGCAGGGAATTATTAATTCTTTTGATGTTATCTGCCGTCAAACACTGATGATCGAAATGGTAGATAAAGTTGAAGACTTGCCTAATGCGATTGCCTTAAATTCGATTATGATGAATTTAGCTAGGGTAGTTGGACCAGCTTTAGCCGGAATTGTATTGAGTACTTTAGATGAAAACTTTTGTTTTATAAGTAATTTTGTTAGCTATATACCAGTCTTGATATGTCTTTATATGATGCGAATGAAAATTACAGTTAATATAAAGCCACAAAATAGTTTGTGGGTTGAATTAAAAGAGGGTTTTCAGTACATTTCTACTGAGAAAGATTTAATGAGTCTTATTCTTCTTCTGGCTGTTAGTAGCTTAGTGGTGCTTCCTTTTACTACTCTAATGCCAATTTTCGCAAAAGATCTCTTTCATGGTACAGCAAAAACGTTTAGTCTTTTTGAAAGTGCTATGGGTTTTGGTTCTATATTAAGTGCTGTATATTTGGCTAATCTAAAGTCTAACAAATATTTAATCACGACGATTGTGGTTTCAAGTTTTCTTTTTGGAGGAAGTGTCTTTTTGTTATCGCTTTCAAATGTTTTACTTATTGCATTATTTTTTATGACAATAAGCGGAATCGGCATGATGGCCCAGTTGGCAGCAATTAACACTTACATCCAGGCAAATGCTGCACCTCATATGAGAGGAAGAGTGATTAGTTATTATATAATGGCTTATCAAGGGGTTCTGCCCATTGGAAGTCTATTAATAGGATTTCTTGCAGAGATATTAGGCCCGAAGAAGGCTGTGGCCATTGAGGGAGTAATAGGTATTTTGTCAATTGTAATATTTTTATATTACAAGAAAAACATTATTGCCAAAAATAAACCATCAGAAATGGCTGAATTAAGAACTTAAAATTATAGTACATGAAAATAGAGCGTTTAAAACCTTTTGACGGGGAACATTGTGAAACGACTGCAACAGGAACATTGTTGAGACAGCTTGATATTGAACTTTCTGAACCAATGCTTTTTGGTTTAGGAGAAGGAATTGGATTTATTTTTTGGAATATGAAATCTATGAATTTTCCATTCATTGGTGGTCGAGTGAAACCGGATATTTTAACTGAAAATATTGCAAGAAACTTAAATCTTAAATTGACTATAAAAGAAACGTCATCCGTTCAAAAGGCTTGGGACAACGTTAAAAAACTAGTTGACAATGGACAAGTAGTTGGTTTAAAATTAGATTGTTTTTATCTTCAATATTTTTCAAAATCTTTTCATTTTGCAGGACATTATGTCGCACTTTATGGCTATGACCATGAAAATGCTTTTTTAGTAGATACAAAACAACAAGGAGGACAAGTTAAAACCTCTTTGGAAAGTTTAGCATTAGCAAGAGCCGAAAAAGGGACAATGTCTTCCAAAAATTTGTATTATATTTTGGATAAGACATATGAAAATTTTGAGCTAAAAACCGCAATAGTTACTGCAATTAAAAATAACGCAACCGAATATTTAAATCCGCCAATAAAGAACATTGGCTATAAAGGGATTCTAAAAACAAGCTCTGAAATAATCAAATGGTTCAAAACAAGTAAAAACATTGAAACTGATTTTAAGACAACTGCAATGCTTATGGAAAAAGCTGGTACTGGCGGAGCACTATTCAGGAATTTGTACCGGGACTTTTTGAAAGAAAGTTACGAGATACTCAAACTTGAGAAACTAGAAACAGGACACAAAATGTTTATCGAAATTGCAGAACTTTGGACTATAGTATCTCACTTATTTGAAACTGTGAGTCGGACAAAAGATATTCAATATATTCTGCAAGCATCTGATATTTTAAAAAAAATATCAGAAAAAGAGAAAAAAGCAATGGAAACATTAATGACACTATAGTCAATTTCTTTTATGTAAGTCTAGTACTGGCGTAATAAGAATTAGAGTTAATAAATATTTGGTAGAGATTGCTTAAAGCCGGCGGGACATTGGGCGTCATTTTGCAAAAAAAAACCAATACAAAATGAATTTTGAATTATCAACAATCTCCGGAAATAGTAGAAGTTCAATTTGGGCGTTCTAAGCTAAGCGGTGCAGAATTTTTCGAAAAATTTATTCCTACTGTTGGTTTGCTGATGGGTCAGATCTTACTGGTAATGAATATTATGAGCTCAAACAGCAAATAGGGATCTACTTAAAAGATGAACTTATATCATGGAATTGGGATGGTGTGAATTAAGTAATGAAGCGCAGGGTGTTAATCCAAAGAAAACCGATTCTATTCAATATAAAGTTATTAATCAATTAAAGCAAGGTTATTACGATATAATATACGATGATGATTACTCAGGTGAAATTGCAGATATCGTAACCATAAAAGCTAATAGCGACAAGATCGAAATAAAGTTTTATCACTTGAAATTTGCTTTGGTGATGCAGTTATGGAATCTGTTGTTTTCTTAGGTACTAATACTACGGGATATGTAAAACCATATACCACTGGCAGTTATTCTGGATATAACTTTAATAATAGCTGGTCGGTCAGATCTGCCGGACTACCTACAGAGAGTGACTCAAATGCTTCTGGCGATTTTTCTGTTGATTATGCTGTAGGTTCTGGTATAGGAGTGGCTTTTACCAACAATTTAAACCCCAGTAATATAGTAAAAGTTGGCGATGTTGCTACTATTTCAACATCATCAAATCTTTTTAGATTGTCGACAGATGGTACACCTAAAAGATTAAAATATTTAGGCAAAAAGAAAAGAATTTTTCAAGTTACGGGTTCTATATCATTTCAAGTTCCCGCCGCCGGAACTTATATAATTTATATTTATAAAAACAATACAGTTTTAAGTCAATATAAAATCTATGGTAGAGGTACGGTTGCTAATGATATAGTGGTACTTCCACTAAATGCTAGTGTAGAATTATCTACTAATGATTATGTTGAATTATATGCTCAACGTTATACTGGAGGTAATGGTAATATTATTGTTCCAAATTTGACTTTAACCCTTAAATAATTACAAAATGCAACCTCCAGAGTCATTTGATTTTGGAGATTGCATTGAAATCGAATAGATTTTTCTTAATTTTCTAGATGGCAGTATTTACTACTGACGCCAATAGTCATTACCGCAAAACTGATTTAAATTCATAGATCACATCAATAAAGTCAATGCTTTAAACGTTTTTTATTCAAAACAGGAGATCTTGTAGATATAAAATAGATACCCAAAATAGGGTTGTAGATGTTTAGTATATACCATAAAATCATTTTTTACAGATTCCATAGTTAGTTTTGGATTAAATTTTAAGACCCTAAATCATGAGCAAAAAAGCACTTTCAATTATTTCGTACATCACTATTATTGGTTGGATTATCGCATACATCAACTACAACAAATTAACAGTAAAAGATTCATTAACCAGATTTCATTTAAAACAAGGATTAGGAATTGCTATTCTGGGAATCGCAATTTCAGTTGCCTTAACTATTATCGCAGTTATAGTACCCACTTTGGCAAGTATTTTGAGTTTTGTAAATCTTGGTGTTTTGGTATTATGGATTATGGGAATCATTAATGCAAACAACGAACAAGAAATTCCGGTTCCTGTAGTTGGTAAATTATTTACTGACAAATTTAATTTCATCAACTAAAGATCAAATTAAACCATGTCAAATCAGGAAATAGTATTCCCCAAAGGAGATAGTCAAAAAATGAATGATGCGTTTAAAAAGGCACAGGAAACATTTAAATATTTCTGGAGAGAGTTATCGTGGGAATCTAAAAGAATTATTCCTGCATTAAAGGTTGCATACGTAAAAGTGGCATTCTCTCAAAATATAAACGGAAGTGAAAACGCTGCTTTCGAACATATGTGGATCGATTGTATCTCATTTGATGGTGAACAAATCAGGGGTGTTTTGATAAACACCCCAAATGAGTTAACAAACATTAAAAACGGAGATGAGGTTATAGTTCCTCTAACCCAAATTAGTGATTGGTTATTTGCCATTCAGGGCAGTGAACCAAAAGGTGTTTCTAAACTATTTTCTGTTGCTCAGCCCAAAACTTTTGGAGGATTTACCATTCAGGCAATACGTTCAGAAATGACCAGCCAGGAGAGAAAAGATCATGACAAAGCCTGGGGCTTAGACTTTGGCGATTTCAATGAAGTGCTATTAGTTAATGGACAAAAACAAAATCCCGCAAACCTCATTGAACATCCAATGAGTAAAAACATGAGAGAGAAGTTCAGGGATTTTTTAAACCAGCATCCGGATGAAATTACGTATCAGGATCAGGAAGGATTCTCTTTATTACATCGGGAAACTATTGCCGGAAATTTGACTACTGTGGCAATTCTATTAGAATCCGGTGTAGATGTAAACATGAAAACCAATCAGGGCAAAACCGCATTAGATCTGGCAAAACAATTAAAATGGGAACATCTTATTCAAGTACTGGAAAATTGATTTGAAACCAAAATAAGAGTTCCATTAAAAGAATGATTATGTATTTTAATGTACCAATCGACTATAATAAAATATTCATCTTGTAGTTTTTTAGTTTGTGATTATGAACATCAAATTTTCATTAGTTTTATACTCAAAACACTAAGATTATTTAAAAGTTTGCGCGGTACATTAAAGTATATAAATTCCAAAATTTTGTATTTTCAAATCTTTTTTGAAAATAAATTCAATGCTAAATTTAAACTATGACTGAAGAACAAGGCAGAAAAATCAAAGACGATAACGACAAAATTATTAATCAAAAAGGCTATGTTGTTAATAATTGGTTACCCATTTTAGATACTCCAAATCTAAGAACGCTCGAAGAGATTAAAGGACGAATGTCAGTTATGAATGCTTTAATTAACATTGCATTCGAAGCCCCTGTTTTTATCATTAAAAATTGGATTGAAGATCATGATTTAAGCCAATATCTCTCAGATTCAGAAAAAGAAATATTAGGTAAGCAAAATGAAGATTTGACCCAATTTGAAATAAATTCCCTCAGATGGTACCTGGAATCCTTGTGGGCTTTTATGTGGGTGACAAATATGATTCCGGGACTTGAAGCGGAGGAATATATTGGAGATAATATGGCCTCGCTTTTACCCAATTTAGAGAACGGAGATGATAACAGCAAAATAAATAATTTAAAGACTTCAAAGTCTGAAATTGAGATTTGTACCGTACTAGATTATTATTACCGACTTCACTGGTATTGTGTTGATGAAAGATTGAATGGGCGGGAAGCCAAACTAAATGAAGGATTGGTATATGAAAGACGAAAATCATTAGAATGGATTTATAACCAGGAAAATGATTGGGATAATGTAGAAATGAGTACCTAAATAGTAGAAAAACGATACGTAAAAAAATAAATCTATTAAATGAAAAAGAAAACAATTTTAATCGTTGCAGTGCTTATAGGAATACTTTTAAGCGCAGGAATTTATAAATTTTACTTTGCAGATAATGATAGTAATGAAAAAAATAAAAAGGGCAAAACTGCCGTTATTGACGAAACAAAAAGCCCTAATGAAAATGCCGGTTCTAAGGAGTTAAGAACCAAAACAGGGAAAACAATTATGGTTACCGAAACGCATCCTATAGGCGTCATGATATCGACCATAACCATAACCACAAAAGGATTCAAAGAAAACAAATCGATTGAATTAGAAGATATTGACCCAATTGAAAAAATACAGCTAAAAGATCTTGACAACAATGGTTTTGAGGAAATATATTTCTTTACGCGATCCGGTGGATCTGGAGCCGGAGGTGATTTGTATGTATATGCATCAGACAAAGATGAAAGACTGGTAAAATGCGAAAAGGAAGAATTAGATAAAGATCAATATTGTAAAGGAGGATTTCTAGAAGGATTCATAGGAAATAACACTTATTCTTTTGATGAAAATATGGTCGTAATGGAATTTCCTCTTTTTGAGGATAATGATTTGAAATCAAGCACTACCGGAGTTATAAAAAAAATATATTATACTTTGAATCAGCCAAAATTAGAGATCATTAAAATTAATGCAAATGGTGCCGTTTATATAAAAGATGAGAGAGGTAACTTTGCGCTCGAAGAAGAACAAAAAGCTGATGAGAACGATAATACTAAAGAATTTAAAACTAAAACAAAAAAAACAATTGTTGTTACCGAATCGCATCCTTTTGGGCCAATGGTATCCAACATAAACATAACCACAAAAGGATTTAAAGAAAACAAATTAATTACATTAGAAGATATTGATCCAATTGAAAAAATACAGCTAAAAGACTTAGACAACAACGGTTTTGATGAAATGTACTTGTTTACACGATCCGTCGGATCTGAAGGTGGAGGTGATTTATATGTATATGTTTCGGATAAGGATGATAAACTGGTAAAATGTGAAAAAGAAAAATTAGATGAAATGGAACGTTCTAAAGCAGGATCACTAGAAGGATTCATGGGGAATAACAGATATTTTTTTGATAAAAATATGTTAGTGATGGAGTTTCCATTCTATAAAGAAAATGATGCAGTTCTTACACCTACAGGAAGAACCAAAAGAATCATTTATACTTTGAATCAGTTAAAATTAAAAATCAAAAATATTAGTATCAAGTAGTCCGGACTATCTATTATCTACCAATTTAATGAAGAACACAGAATAAGAGTCTTTAAAAATTGTAAAATAGTCAAGTATTATTTTTATTTACTAAATCATAATTTAGTATCCATGAATGTTAGCATATCTGTAAAACAATTGGGAAAAAAACATCCTGTTCTTCACGAAAAAAGTATTGAATTAGCCCTCACAAACCCTATTGTTACGACACAAACTCTCATTGAGTTAGTGGTTGAGCATCAGTTACAACTGTTTGAATCTTCTTCATTTGAATGGGAAGGCGAGGATAAAATACAGCTGCCAAAAGAAAACTACTTACCAATTTTAACAGATACCGGAAAAGTAGGTTTTGGAGCGCTGTACAATCACAACAAAGTTGATTTAAGAGCTGCACAAGAAACAGCAATTCAAGCTTTTGAGGATGGTATTTATGCTGTTTTTTGCGGTGACGATCAATTAGAGACATTAGCGGAAGAAATGAATTTACAAGAAAACAAAAGTATCACCTTTATCCGGCTTACTTTTTTGGCGGGAAGTTATTGGTAGTAAAAAGAAACAATAAACAAATTATCATAAAAATCATTCTAGAATAAAAAACAGAGCAGCATGACAATAGAAGATATTCTTAAAAGTAAGGCAATTGAAAGTCCTGTTAAAAGACTTAAAAAGGAATTAGAAGAAATGATTACGGACTATTCCGCATCTCAATTAGTGTCAAAAAACAGGCTTAAAAAAGAGGTGGCAGAGTTCGCTTTGCATTTGGTAAAACTTAAAGATAATTATTCGAGCGCTTATGTATCGCTGGGTTCTAAGGAATGTACTGAATTTAAAAAATGGATTACAGATGATATTTGGGAAGATAAAAATTACTACGATTTATTAGTCTATTTTTTTGGAACTGAAAATGTGGTATATGTAAAAGAAGCCTGGAAAAGATTACCACAAAAAATATATCAAAACAGCTATTCAAGACGTTCGTTCAGAGCGCCAAACAATAAAAAATATTTACTGGTTAATCAAATTAACTTTTTGCGCTCTTTACTCAATGGTACAACGCTTTATAGTTATCAAAATGGAAACACTTATTATAAACTAAGTATCGAAGATGAGATTCGTTTTGATAGCGAAATTTCTAATTCGACTAATCAGTTTATGATTTGGTCGGCCGCGATTGATTTGGGCAAAGAAAATCTTTTTCAATTATTTGAAGATATAATTTTTAATAAAGAGCCAAGAGGAAAAGTATCTCACCAGATCATCAAAGCGCTTTTAAACAGTGAGAGAAAAGAAAGTTGGGAACTTGTAGAAAAACTATTACTTGCCGCACAACGTCAGGAAGGCTTACGCCAAACGGTTTTAGAAACCCTTGACGAAACCTCAATTGGCGGTTTGCAATACATGATCAACGTTATTGTTGAACATAAATTAACCCGTTTTTCATCTGTTGTAAGAGCCATTGATACCTGGACAGGTTTAGGCTGGGAATCTGAAAAAGAAACTACAGTTCGAAATATCATTCATCTGGCAGCAGGTTATTTCGCCAATCCGGAGTCGATTGCAGCCGGAATTCAGAGCAAAAACAACAATGAAGTTTATATGGCACTTTGGGTGCAGGGTGTTTTTGATGTAGAAAAAACAGTTCCGTATCTGCAGGAATTAGTCGAAAAAGGATCTATAGAAAAAAAATGTCTCGCCCTGAAATTTGCCGGAGAAACCCAGGATCCTTATATCGAAATGCCACTCTATTTTAAGGCAATTGAAGAGGATAATTTACAGGTTTTGGCATTTGCAGTTCCGCGAATGAATGCACTGCTGGAAGCCAATACAAAATCAAAATTCTTCATGGATAGTGAGGATTATCCCAATTTCTTTGAGAAAGTATACGATCTGGCACAAACCATAACCGTAAAGGAAAAGTTTTTTGAAGGAAAGGTATTTTCATGGCTAAATGCTAAGTTTGAAAAAGACACACTTTATGCTGCCGCCATAAATTTAGTAGGCGAAAATGAGGATCGATTACAACTAATATTGCAGCATTTTGAAGGTTTTTCGATTAATTTAAGAGATAAACTTACACGAGAAATTGTAGGCGAATATTATTCTTATTCGTATTATAACTTAAATGATAATAGCCAAAAAGAGAAAAAAAATCCAACAGATCTTCAGAGAAATTTTGCTTTACGAATTTTAAAAGACAGGGGAGAAGCGCTTGTAGCTTCCGGTATTTCTGTTTTGAGTAATGTCAGTTTAAAAGAGGCAGAATTGGTTTTGTTTTATGAATTATTCAAACGCAAAAATTCAAATTTAAAGAAAAATTTAATTGGCATAATAGTACAGCAAAATGAGGCTCAAATTGTAAGTTTTATAGACAAAAGTTTAGAAACTGGCGATATCGAGCAGCGAATGTCTGCGTTAGACTTAATGTTACAATTGCAAAAAAGCAACAAATTAACCGATAAAGTCAATGATTGGGTCAAAGAGTATTTAGCACGACCAAAAATCTCTGAAAAAGAAACTAAATTTCTTGAACAATTAGAACCGGAAAAAAAGAAAAACATTCTAAGCGAAGAAAACGGATACAGTTTTTATAACCTTAATGAAATCTCAGCTTACGAATTGCCAAAAATAGAGAAAGATTCCTTGTATGCCAGAGCTTTAAAAATAGGGCAATACGGTTTCTCAAAGCCAATGTCTCATATAGAAGCAGAGGTTGCAAAGCTTTATAAATTATTTGAAGAAAATAGACATTACGAATATGAAATTGATATACATGATAATAGTAAACAAACCGTTATTCTTGGAAACAATTTCAATCAAATAAAAAATTTTTCTGATCAGGAAAAAGTAAGCGAGGAAGAAAGAGCTCATAATTATCCCTTATATAATGTTTGGTCACAATGGTTTGAAGATTCAGGATTGGCCGAAAGAGATTTGTTTTTGATGACTCTTTCAAGCAATTGCGACAGAAAAATATTCAGGGATTTTCTGGAAAAGCATGTTTTTTATTATAAAGAATTATTGCCACATCAAAACAAAAATGGGTATGATTGGAATAATGTGATTATAAACATTCTCAATGCCTTGCAGTTGAAATATGTTTTTAAAGAAAAACAGGATTTTTTAATTGATGCCTGCAGTACTTTGTATGCTGATATGCCGCAAGCTGTTTTAGAATATGAGCATAAACCAGGAAAGAACGACTATTATAATACAAATCAAAGCAACGGTTGGCAAAATCAAATGTTTTTTGATATTTATCTAAGCAAAATTAATTTAGAAATTTTAACAGATGAACAAACCAAAAAGGTCTGGAATCTTTACAGATGGAAACAATTAAACGGCTTAAAAAGAAATATCCCGTACCAGAAACCACCTCTGTTTTTATATTGTAAAGCGTATGCCTTAAAAATAATTACCGAGGGTGAACTTTATGAAGGAATCCTGGATAGTGAAAGAATTACTGTTTTAACAGACAGTGCAAAACATTACAGACATGTGGGAGGTGAAGATTTAATAGTCCAATTTCCGTTTTTGGTTCCGATAATTGATAAAATCAGAGAAACATTTTTGGATATTGAGTTAAAACGTGGTGATTCAAATACATCCGTTACGCATCTTGTTCAGGGATTTAGAAAAATATACGGCATCAATCGTTTTGTAGAAATATTGACAACACTTGGTAAAGCCAGTTTATACAAAGGCTATATTTATTCGTGGAGTTATACAGAGCTAACCAAACAAAAGTTATTTAGCTTTTTGCTCAAAAGATGTTATCCGTTAGCCACAGATACGCAGGAACGTTTTAACGAATTAATTAAACAATCAAAAATATCCGAAGAAAGGCTTATTCAGGCCGCTATATATGCGCCGCAATGGCAAAAACATACAAGTAAATATCTGGACTGGAAAGGTTTAGATGAAGGTATCTGGTGGCTGCATGCACACACAAAAACAGCAGCTTACAGCGATGTAAATTCAGAACTGGAAAGCGAAGTGGCAAAATTTTCAGCAATTGATCTTCAGGATTTTAAAGATGGAGCAGTCGATAAAAATTGGTTTTCATCAGCCTATAAACAATTAGGAAAAGCAAGATGGGAACTTTTATATGAAGCTGCAAAATACGTAGCAGATGGTAACGGACACAGACGTGCACGATTGTATGGCGACACTCTTACAGGAGATTTAAAAATAAGGGAAGTTACCTCCAAAGTAAAAGACAAAAGAGATCAGGATTATTTGCGCGTTTACGGATTAGTGCCTTTGAGTAAAACAAGTCCTGAAAAAGATATTCTGTCACGTTACGAATACGTGCAGCAATTTAAAAAAGAAAGCAAAGAATTTGGCTCCATGAAACAAGCCAGTGAAGCACTAGCGATTAGAGTAGCGCTGGAAAACTTAGCCCGAAATGCAGGTTATCCTGATCCGGTTCGTTTGACCTGGGCAATGGAAACCAAACAAGTACAAAATATCCTGTCGAAAGAAACTAATGTAACTCTTGAAGACATAACTATAAGTCTGGTTATCGATAAAGAAGGTAAAGCGGACTTAAAAACGGTGAAAGGCGATAAAGAATTAAAATCAATTCCGCCAAAATTCAAAAAAGATAAAACCATTCTGGAATTAACGGATTATAGAAAAACAATGCGCGAGCAATGGACACGCTCGAGAAAAGGACTTGAAGAAAGTATGATTCGTGGCGATGAATTTTTGTTTCCGGAAATGCAAAACCTTTTTGAACATCCCATTATTTCAAAACATCTGGAAAAATTAGTTTTTATATCAAATGAGGATCAAGTTGGTTTTTATATTGACGGAAATCTCGTAACAGCTTTAGGAGAAGTAATTGCATTAAACGAAAAGCAGACTTTTAGAATTGCGCATTGTTATGATTTGCATCAAAATAAAGTATGGACAGATTACCAAACCTATTGTTTTGATAACAAATTGAAACAGCCGTTTAAGCAAGTATTCAGAGAATTATATATTCCGACTCCGGATGAATTAAAAGAAAAATCAGTATCCAGAAGGTACGCCGGACATCAGGTTCAGCCCAAACAAACGCTGGCTTTATTGAAAACACGTGGATGGAAAGTAGATTATGAAGAAGGATTACAGAAAGTTTTTCATAAAAAAGGCTATCAGGTTAAAATTTACGCAATGGCCGATTGGTTTTCTCCGGCAGATGTAGAAAGTCCAACTTTAGAAACCATCGTATTTCATTCGTTAAAAGACTATAAAAATATTGCTTTTGAGGCTGTAGATCCAATAGATTTTTCAGAAGTAATGCGTGATATAGATTTATTTGTAAGTGTTGCACACGTTGGCGGAGTAGATCCGGAAGCAAGCCATTCATCTATCGAAATGAGAGCCGTATTATTAAGGGAAACATTGCGATTGTTTAAAATTAAAAATGTTGAAATCACTGAAAATCATGCCATCGTAAAAGGAAAAATGGCAGAATATAGTATTCATCTGGGAAGTGCTGTTGTGCACCAGATACCGGGTAAATATTTATCGATCCTGCCTGTTCATTCGCAACATCGGGGACGTTTGTTTCTCCCGTTTGCAGATGATGACCCAAAATCAGCCGAAGTAATGTCTAAAGTGTTATTATTTGCAAAAGATGACGAAATACAAGATCCAACGATCTTAAGTCAGATTGATAAAAGATTTGTAGAACCTGGTAAGCTTTAGATTAAAAAAAACATCTAAAAAAAATCCCCAATTATCATTAAAAATTACATCATGAAATCAAATTCAGAACTAGGTACATTCATTAGAAAAACCGCCATATCAAAGGCAATGCTATACATTGCTTATCCACTATTCGTTTTTCTAACCGGATTAAGTATTTTTATTTATTTTATACTTATTCGCTCAATAAACGACGGTAGTATTAACTTTTCAGAAGACATTAGTGTTTTATATTATTCGATCGCTTTTCTGATGACACTTGCTATACTTTTATTGGTTTTAGCAATTTACATATCACGAGGACCAATTTTTTATATATATGAAAATGCCATTATTATAAAGAACAAAGACACTAAAAAAACTTTATTTATTAAAGATATTCAGGATGTTTATTTGTTTACTTCCGGCAAAAACATATTGGGCATCAATAATATTGCGTTTCGTACCAATAACACTGAGGATTGGTATCCAATTTCAGCTAGATATTCAGCTATTTATATCGTTATTAAGTTTCTACGTTCCAGACACGCTGAATTGTATACACCCTTGGTATTAAAAAAACTGGAAGAAGGACATGCCGTAAATTTTACATATGTCGATTTTTCAAATTTGGTGATGAAACAATTTGCAGCCTTAAATACCAAGTCGTATTTAAATATAAAAACCAAAACCATGCAGTTGTACAAAGACAAACTGGTCGTTGAATCAGAAACGATTTATTTTGCAGATCTTCTTAGTTTTTCAGTGAGTGATTGGACCAATCAGATACAACTTACAAATAGGGCTAACAAAATAGTTTTCAAAAAAGCATTTACCTCCGTTTTTAGCGGTCACAGTTTTGTTGCTTTGCTTGACGAATTAGTTAATAAAAATAAAATATAAAACTAAGACGATTATTTACTGTATCTATATAGTAGTGTCAGAATTTCTTTCAGTAACGAAAAATTTCTGGGAAAATCCGTTAACAAACTAACCCGAAAAAAAAGTAAAAAATCAAAATCTCAATTCTCTAATTTTAAAAACGATACTAATATTTTAATACTTTACTAAATTGAAAAAGCCTGATATTTTAGAAATAGATATTACAGATAAAGGATTGAAAATTAATTCAGAACTATTTACATTTCCGATAGATTTAAACAAATTAAGTTTAATTTTTGGAGAGCCTGATTTTTTTAAAATGAAGTATAATGATATTTATACCTGGCATGAAATAGGAGTTTTGGGGTATTCAAAAAAGAAGAAACAAATTGAAACACTTGAAATTTATTTATCAAATCAAAAAGATCTAAAATTTAGTCCTCGGAAATTATTCAATCAGGTCCTTAAAATAAATGGGGAATCTTATCAGGAAATTAAATTTAAAAAAAATAAAAAATCAGATTTTGTTGAAAAACAAATAGGGAACAATTCTTTATATATGGAGTTCAACGAAAAGGATAGTCAATACTCTACTATAAGTATTACTGACTTTAAAGAGCCTCCAATCTTACAAGATCCGGATAGATATGACTATAAACCTGTAGCAGGAGAAAAAATGGAGTTTGCTGATTTCAATTTTAAACTTGCTATTATCCAGATTCTGATGTATGAAAAAGAATTGCTGCGGCCTAAATTTGATCTATATGAATTTGTAGAGCGTTATAAAGACAGAGAAATTGATGTTGACGAAGAAGGATATGCTTTAATACCAGAAGTAACAGCTTATTTTGAAAAACTGGAAATCGATAAAAAATTTGCCAGCGAAATAACCGAAATTTATCAGGATGGCGGTGATGATATATACCTGAATATGCTGTGTTTTTGGGACGGAGAAGATGATGTTTTCAATATAAATACAATTACAGATGTAGAACAGTTTTCCAATCTAAAAACGTTGTCTTTATTTAGTGACACTCAGTTTAAAGAAAGGGAATACCTGAAAAGTAAGGGAATAGGAGTAGAAAATATTTACATACGATAGAAAATAGTTATAATTCTTGGAGGAAATGTTTGTACAGGATTTAAATCCTTTTAAAGATAGAGATTATCAGAAAAGTAAATAATAAATAAATCGATGATACCAGAGAGTCATTCAAAAAAAAAAGTGCTGTGTCGTATTCCAGAGTCTGAGCATGCATATATTTAATATCTACAACTGTGATTCGAATATCTATTTTGTATCTACACTTTTTACGAAGGTACTTGTGAGTATCGCTTTTATTTATGTAAAGTACTGATTTGAAAGAATATATTTCCTTGTGGTATATAAATGTTTTATAATCAAACAAAAAGTCAGCAATTCTAAATTACAAAGAAATAAGTATGTTTGCAGACTAAAATATACCGTAAACTAATATGAAAAATATTGCCGTTTTTCTCTTATCTGCTGTTCTTTTATCTGCCTGTAAACAAGAAAAAAGTAAAACTTCAGATGATGGAACTAAAGTTTTAAGTACAACAAAAGATCTTTCTTTTAAAGTAAATAAAATTGATACTACAAATTTACCTGCCGCGTTAAAATATGAAGGCAATATTAAAAATGCTGTTCGTTGGCAAGATAATGCGGGTGATAATATTGTAATCACAACCGAGACTGGTCATTATATCAATCCAAAATTTAAGCATGAAAATGAAGATAGTTCTGATGCAGAATTGTTCGCGTATCATTATATAATTTCAGGTGATGAGGCTAAACAAACATGGAAAGTTTATGACTATATTTCGGATTGCCCTGTTGAAATTGCAGCCTATTTTGTTAAAAACACTTTTAATGTTACGGATTTGAATAAAAATGGAATTGCAGAGATATGGTTAATGTACAAAACTACTTGTCATGGAGATGTAAGTCCGTTGCAAATGAAAGTTATCATGTACGAAGGCAAAGAAAAATATGCTATGAGAGGTGAAAATAAAGTAATGTTAGAAACTTCGGAAGGAAAAGAAAAATTTATAGGTGGCGAATTTAAATTTGACGCAAATTTTGAAAAGGCGCCAAAAATTTTTAAAGAATTTGCTCTGAATTTATGGAACAAAAATATAATGCAAAAATGGGGAGATGATAACTAACGATAATTTTGGAATGAAGAAAACAAAAAATATTACAGAATAAGACCATAGGGAAAAATTTTAATTTGAAAGAATTGCATTATCTAATGATGTTTTTTTTGGAATACCAATCACATTGTTTGTAGACTATGGGTAAAATCTTTTAAATTGCACAATTGACATGAATATATTCTTAACTTTTGATTTCTATTACAAAAAAATGATACAAGTTAAATCCATTAGCACTAATTTTTGACATAAATATTTATAATATACTGCCATACAGCTCACAATTGCATTTTATTGTAAATGAAGATGTAATAAGATATTGGGATTTAGAGAATCTTAAACTTAAAATATGTATAATTTAAAGGCTTTATTAAAATCTCTTATGACCCTGCTTATAATGTGGTTTTTTGGACATGTTCTGTATATAGTCATTGATGGATTGACTGATACGTTAAAAAAAGCAGATGTTGCAGTTATTCTTGGCAACAAAGTAAACGACGACGGAACGCTCTCGGAACGTCTGGAAAAACGTTTGGAATGTGGCTTAATGTTATACCGAGAGAACCGCATAAAAAAAATTATAGTAAGTGGCGGATTAGGCAGAGAAGGGTATTATGAAGGAGACAAGATGAAGGAGTACTTAGTTTCAAATAAAGTTCCTGACTCTGTAATAATCGTTGATAATTTTGGAAATAATACACGTGCAACTGTCGATAATACTCTCAAATTAAAAGATAGCCTCCACTTTGTAAGCGTAATTGTGGTATCACAATATTTCCATGTCACGCGCACAAAAATGTTATTTAAAAAACGAGGCTTTCCCAATGCTACTAGTATAAGTCCAAAATATTTTGAATTTAGAGATCTTTATTCGATATTAAGGGAGTTTACGGGTTATTATACACAATGAAATTGTTTTCCCAATTTCAAGTCTATTTAATCAAATTTTGAAATATTTATTACTTTAAATTAATGTTATTTATATTAGTCGTCTGCGATAAATATCGGTATTGCATCAGATTTTTGCTGATTAATTACTTCATCTAAAAAATTACCCAAATTTGGGCAGCGTTGGGTGGTTCGCACACATATAAATAAGGAACCTAAAGTTTAACAAAACCTGCCAAATCAGAAATAAGACAAACAACAATGAATGAAAACGCCACTAACCCTGTGAACAAATTAATTTTATTTTTTGCATTAAGCATTGGCTTTACTTGTTTAAGCCAGCAAAAAGAAAGTTCAAAAAAGACACTTACAAAAGAAAATGAGAGTGTTGAAAAAGAGATTTTTGCATCGATGGATGAAAATGCAAATACTTTATTAAAAGATTCAAAAGCATATTCAGTTTCAATTGGAATTGTAAAAGATGGTAAAACCTACACCAAACATTATGGTGAAATAGATAAAGGGAAGAGAAATAAAGCCGACAATACTACCTTGTTTGAAATTGCCTCAATTACAAAAATTTTTACTGGAACGTTAATAGCAAAAGCCGTTTTGGATGGAAAAATAAATTTAGATGATGATATTAGAAACTATATGACAGGTTCTTATCCGAACTTAGAATACCATGGAACGCCTATACGTATTAAAGATTTGGTTTCGTTTAAATCTGGTTTTGATAAAGATTTGCCCAATAGAGACGAATTCCTGAAAAGCGAAAGTGATAATATGCCATTCCTGCTAAAAGAAATGGAAGAATCTTATAGCAAAGAACAATTTTTTAATGACTTAAAATCTATAAAATTAGACACATTGCCAGGTACTATTTATAAATACAGTAACGCCAGTGTGGAGTTAGCAGCTCATATTTTAGAAAATGTTTATCAAAAAAGTTATGAAACACTTTTGAAAGAAAATATCTTTTCCCCACTAAACTTAAAAAACACAAAACTACATTTAGACATAAATGAAACTATTGCCAATGGCTATAATGAAAAGAATATTCTAATGCCAAATATGCCCAATAGTCTTTGGGGTTCTGCTGGCTATTTGAAGTCTTCGATGAGTGACCTAACTACGTTTTTAAGTTTTGAATTAGACCAAAAAAATACAATAGTTCAAGAATCGCAAAGGAATTTATTAAAAAATGATGGAGTTTGGAATGGCTATTTTTGGGACGGAATAACTTCAGATTCTAATGGACTAAATTGTTGGAAACATGGTGGTGCCTTTGGTACTCAAAATTTGTTTGCTGTGTATCCCGAATATAATATGGGAATTTCTATTATCGTGAATCAAAGTGGTCGTAATACATCTTCATACCTATATGAAGCACGACAAAGTTTGGTAGATGATTTAAAACCATTTGGGAAAAAGTCAATTGGAAGAGCTATTGAGAAAAAATGCCTAGAAAATATCAGTGATGGTATTGTATACTATTATCAACTTAAAGAAAAAAGTATCCAACTTTATAATTTTTCAGATGAATCAGAACTTAATTCTCTGGGTTATAAATTTTTAAAAAGTGGAAGTATTGTTTCTGCTATTAAAATCTTTAAGCTTCTTGTAACAGAATTTCCTAATTCTGGAAATGCATATGATAGTTTAGGAGAAGCTTATTTTAATAATAAAGAATATAATTTATCTAAACAAAATTATCAAAAAGCATTAGAACTAAATCCTAAGAATGATAATGCCAAAGAAATGATTAAAAAAACAGAACAGATAAAAAAATCTAATCCCTAAAAAACCAGCAGATAACCGCCGTTTGGAATTGGCAGGTTTAGGCTTAATTTAAAGATGGTTTTGTACTTGTAAAGGTAGTCATTAATCGAAAGTTTAGACTTCCTTAATCCTCCACATCACCAAGCGGCCAAACGTTAACTGTCAGGCTAAAAAACGAAAAGCAATAAAAAACGAAAAAATGTTTGAACAATATACAATAGAAACAGCACCTGAGAATTCAAAAGAACTTCTTCAAAACATTTTTAATAAATTTGGATTTGTACCTAATCAAGACAAAATATTAGCTGTATCGCCTTCAATATATCAAGCCTATAATCAATCATTTGATTTGTTTTTAGGAAAATCTACCTTAGGACTTTTAGAAGGCCAAATTATTCTTATGACAGTTAGTTTTGAAAATAGCAGTCCGTACTGTATGGCTTTGCACTCTTGGGGAATGGAAATGACTAAAGTACCAATGGAAATTATTAATGCACTAAGAAATGGGCAACAAATCAAAGACGAAAAACTTGAAACTTTACGAAATTTCACAAAGCAACTAATTCTTAAAAAAGGTCAAATAGAAACATATGAATTAGAAAAATTTTTGAATGCGGGATTTACTCAACAAAATGCAATTGAAATTATTGGAGGAATTGGAAGCAAGACAATCACCAATTTGACTAATATAATTGCAAAAACACCTCTTGATGATTCAATGAAAAACTACATTTGGCAGCGTCCTGAGTGAACTAGAACAATTGAAACAAGCACGAAAAGCGAAGAAGTGATTGCGCATGATGGCACTTTAATAGAGAAAGCTAGTTTGTAGGATGAAATGGTAAATTCAAAACGGTATTTATTTTGCCGGCAACCGCTATAATTTCTAAACGTTAATGGCAACTAAAAAACTGATTCCATATGAAAGACTTCTTACGCCACATAAATTTGAAAAACCAGAAGTTTAACTGTTATTTATGTACTGACGATAGCGAAAAGATAAACTTGACAGTTAACATAACAAACAGACTAAATTATGGTGCAAAAGAAACTGATATTAAATTCCTCAAAAAACTAATACGAGGGGAGTGTGGCGTTAATCAAATCCTTTTCTTTTTAAACCTCTGTCAACTCGCTTAAAATCTGGAAATCTTCAAGTAAAAGGTTCGAATTTTGTACCAAGGAGTCACTTGAGGAGACAACTACTTTGTAGTTGTCTCTTTTTTGTATCTATAAATAATTGTTTATCAAGCTTTTATCACCTGATATTTTACGGTTCGATTTTTTTCATGGGGAATCCCTAGTCTGTTTGAAATAACAGTCTAAAAGCAGGTTATTCGTGATTTAACAGGGACTAAGAGTGGTTCGAAGTCTCATTAAGGATATGGTATTTTTTTCTCTTTTGGTTTGTCGTAATTTTTTGATACTAAATATAGTAATTACAAAATAATTTTAGCTTCCTTCTCATCTACCTGAATGCCGTTCTTGGAAAGTTACGTTTAAATTTAGAAGTATAAATATTAAGTATAAATATAAGTATTATAATGTATTAGTAGGAGTGAGGCTAGTTTTCCAATATTCTATGATATTGCTTATTACGGTTTTAAACTTCAAGAAGTCGTCCTCCTTTTTAAAATATCCTTGAACATGACAGGAATAGGCTTTAATGACATTTTCTGGTGTTTTTGAAGTAGAAAGAAAGATATATGGTACGCATTTTTCGCTTATTTCTGGGATCTCAAGTATTTGCTGGCGAAGTTCAAATCCATTTAGCTTCGGCATATTAATGTCAGAAAATATAATAAAAGGAGTTATCAAAGGATTTGACAAATAGGCAATGGCATCCATTGGATCATCAATCAATGTTATCTTATTGGGATAAGATAAACTTTCAAATATGTCCATTAGTAATAACCTGTCATCTTCGTCGTCTTCTATTATAATTATTTCGCCGTTTCTTCTCATATATTGTAAAGATAGGATAACTCCACTGATTTTTACTAACTCTATTAGGATAATTTATTGGATTTATGCAATAGAAATTACTTACGGAAATTAATGTAAGTGAGTAAATTTCCGGCTAGGCGAAATTAATTTCATTTATAAAAAAAACATAATCTGAATAAAAAAATGATTCTTTTATCTAACATTAAAACAAACACATTGCACTGCAACTTTCAAAATCGGTGACGTTAGATTTTTGATTTTTAAATTATTGCATTTCTTCAGTTTCCGAAGGTTTCCAGGTCTTGTCAAACCAAGACTTCTGAGGACCATAAAAGCGCAGAATAATGCTCCATCCTTTATCATGTAATGTCTGCACCCAATTACTTTCTTTTCCTGCAGGTGATTTAGGTCCAAGATACAAATCTACAGAACCGTCAGCATTCACCTGAGTTTCTTTTTTCTGGCTGCTGACACTCCGAAACTGCTGATCAGTTTGAAGCATAGGGCGGGTCTGATTGTCATACAGAACTACTGACCAAAACTGTTTTGCCGGAATATCCACTTCAAATGCAATTTGCCACGATCTTGCCACAAAACTTGAAGTAGATAATTTTAAAGCATATCCCTTGTTATGTGGAGCTTATAAATTCTGAGCCTATCTTTAAAGCCTGTACTGACGGGCGGTCGCAAGGTTCTTAAATAATAGGTTATAGAATAAGTGTACTTCAAGAAATTGATGATAGATGTACTTAGCAAATCGTTCAGCTGCAGATTCGAACCTAACAGTTGGATCGACTATCATAACTCGTTTTCTATTTCTAAAATACTGGTGCGCCACGATTCTGCCACGAAACTTAAACTGGTAAAATATTTTTCGAAAACCGCCTTAACTTTTTGTGGCAAAAAAAGGTATCCATTCCATTTCTGCTGTGCCACTAATGTGCCACAAATTTCAAATTGTCAATGTTTAAGCTATTAACTTGCTTAAAATGAGTTGTATAATTTGTGATTGTTTCAAATGTAAAAATAAAAATTTTTGCGAAATCAGAATATGAAATAATGTTGAAATTCTTTGAAAGGAAATAAAGGAATTGATTAGAAAGCGATATTAAACTTTTGTTATAAAAGGGTATCAGATCCAAAAGTAAACATTATTGTTTTACTATGGCAAAGCTGTTTATTATGCTCTATCTTTATGGGAATTAAACAGTAAATCTCTCATGGAAATTAAATCAGTTAACGAAAATAGTTTTTGGAATTTAAGTATTGAAGAGGCTTATCATAAATTAAATACCGATCCAAAAGGACTTAACGATGAACAAGCAGCCCAAAGATTAAATCAGTATGGTCCCAATACCTTAAAAAATAATGCGAATTCTTCTATGTTTTTGCTGTTTCTCTCACAGTTTAAAAGTCCAATCACCATTTTACTTATTCTTGCAGCTATACTCTCGGCTGGTTTAGGAGATATTTCCGATACAATAATTATTCTTTGTATCATTATACTGAGCAGCCTTCTTGGTTTTTGGCAGGAAAAAGGAGCTGCCGCGGCCGTAAAAGAACTATTGAAAATGGTCACAATAAAATGTCGTGTAATAAGAAACGGAACTTCAAAAGAAATAACGGTAGAACAAGTTGTTCCCGGAGATATCGTGACTCTGTCAGCAGGAGATATTATACCTGGGGATTGTCTTATTTTAGATTCAAAAGAATTATTTGTTGATGAGGCGGCTTTTACCGGAGAAACTTTTCCGGTTGAAAAGAGCAGCGGGGATCGCCTTGCTGTCGATACAGTACTTTCTAAAAGAAGCAATACCTTGTTTATGGGAGCAAGTGTAATCAGTGGAAAATGTACTGCACTTGTAATGGAAACAGGTAAAAATACAGAGTTCGGAAAAATTTCCGCCGGCCTGCAGTTAAAAGTGCCGGAAACGGATTTTGAACTGGGAATACGCAAATTTGGATATTTGCTGATGGAAGTCACGCTGGTTCTTGTCATTATTATTTTTGGCGCAAATGTCTTTCTTCACAAACCTATTCTGGATTCTTTTTTATTTTCTCTGGCACTTGCAGTAGGATTGACACCACAGTTACTTCCCGCTATTATTAGTGTAAATCTTTCTACAGGAGCAAAAAGAATGGCCAAATTGCAGGTTATTGTAAAGCGTCTTTCTTCTATCGAAAATATAGGAAGCATGAACATTCTTTGCTCTGATAAGACAGGTACCATAACCGCAGGCAGAGTAAATTTAAAAGATACCTTGGATATAAACGGAAACCATAGTGATAAAGTACTTCAATATGCCTGGTTTAATGCCTCCATGCAGCAAGGGTTTAAAAATCCAATTGATGAGGCTATTGGTCTTGCCTATAAGGGAATACCGAATACTTTTTCTGTAAAATCCGAGATTCCGTACGATTTTATCCGAAAACGTTTAACTATAGCCGTAAAAGGTGAAAAAGAAAACCTTGCAATTACAAAGGGCGCCCTGAATGCTATATTGGCCATTTGCAGTCAGGCTGAAATCGCTGAAGGAAAATTATCAGGCATATCAGATTCAAGAGCGTCGATTCAGGCGCAATATGAGAAATTAAGCCAGGCAGGTTTAAGAACTTTAGGAGTTGCTTACAAGCCTGTAAAGGATCCGGGTAATTTCACTAAGGATGATGAAAACGACATGATTTTCTTAGGATTCATTACCCTGTTTGATCCTCCAAAACCCAATGTAGAAACTATAATCAGCAAACTAAATACACTGGGGGTAAGACTTAAAATTATTACCGGAGATAATGCATTGGTGGCAAAAAGCCTGGCTTTGCAGGTTGGCATTAAAGACCCAAAAATACTCACTGGTTGGGAATTAAGAAAAATGACCAAAGCTGCACTGATGCATCAGGCGCTGCAAACCGATATTTTTGCCGAAGTAGAGCCCAACCAAAAAGAACATATTATTTCGATACTAAAAAGCAGCGGGAATGTTGTTGGTTTTATGGGTGACGGCATCAATGATGCCCCGGCCCTGCACATTGCCGATGTGGGAATATCTGTCGATACCGCTGTAGATGTAGCTAAAGAAGCGGCCGATATTGTTTTGCTGAGTCAGGATCTAAATGTTCTGATAAATGGCATTGTTGAAGGCCGAAAAACATTTACCAATACCATGAAATATATTTTTATGGCCACAAGCGCCAATTTCGGCAATATGTTTAGTATGGCTGGTGCCTCCTTATTTCTTCCTTTTTTACCCTTGCTTCCCAAGCAGATTTTATTGACCAATCTCCTGACTGATTTTCCTGAAATGGCAATCGCAACAGATCGTGTTGATGCTATTAATATTCAGGAACCACAGCGCTGGGATATTTCTTTTATTCGAAAATTTATGGTTGTATTTGGTCTTTTGAGTTCAGTATTCGATTTTCTGATGTTTGGTATTTTACTGTTTATTTTTCATGTTAGGGAAAAAGAATTTCAAACTGCATGGTTTATAGAATCCGTTATTTCGGCAACATTGATAGTACTTGTAGTTAGAACCCGATTACCGTTTTTTAAGAGCTTGCCTGGTAGATATCTTTCCATAGCAACTGCCATTATTGTCATCTTTGTCCTGACGGTGCCTTTTACACCATTTGCAGGATGGTTTAATTTTGTAAAACTTCCATTGCTTTTTTATACCTGGACGTTTTTATTAATAACAGCTTATATTGTATGTGCCGAAATTGTAAAGCATAAATTTTATGAAATACTGCTAAAAAAACAGAGAACCTTTCGCTAATAGCCAACGTTGTTAAAATGTTTATTGAATTATTGCCTCAAGCAGTCACTACTAGTTATTTTATTTCTGACCATTACAATAGGCAGCTCTGCGCTATTGGATCAGCTTTAGCATGATCTACCTATTGTGCTTTAGCAATTAAATGTTTCTTATCATTTTTTGAATTGATATAAATCATTTCTTTTTAGATCTCTTTGTTTCAATTTTGCGTAATGATCAATGATGATGATACTTTAAACAATATCATTCAAAGGTTAGTATTATAAAAATTATTCCAATGAAAAAAAGTAATGATGTTTTACGCAAAGAAGTGATAGAGGCTATTACGTGGGAACCTCTTTTAGAATCTAATAAGATAGATGTCAATGTCCAGGATGGTATTGTTACCCTTACAGGAAGTGTGGATAATTATACTCAAAAAAAGGAAGCAGAAAGCACTGTTAGGGACATTTTAGGGGTTACGGCTGTTGTTGATGATTTAAAGGTTCACCTGCCTGTTGCATCACTTAGAAATGATACAGACATTGCCAGTTCTGTTGTTAAGGCTTTGAAGGAGAGCTGGGCCGTTCCCAACCACAGGCTTAAAGTTACAGTTGAAAACGGATGGGTAACCCTGGAGGGGATTTTACATTGGAATTTCCAAAGAAAGGCGGCAGATAATGCTATTCGCTATCTGGAGGGTGTAAGGGGGGTAATTGATAAGATAAAAATTGAAGCTGAAATGAAAAATGAAATTGAGAAAGATATCGTGGTGAAAGCACTCAGCCGCAGTTGGATTCTTGATATTGGCAATATTAAAGTCAGGGTTGATGGCAAAACGATATTTCTTAGCGGTATTGTAAGTTCACTTTTCCAAAAGGAAGAGGCAGAAAGGATCACATGGAATACCCCGGGAGTATGGTATGTTGATAATGAGCTTTTTGTAGAACTTGATTGAGAAAAATGCCATCAGAACATTTGCCCAAAATCCTAAACTTAACAAAATAGCAAACCATGATATTTTTAGTAATTATTATCGGAATACTGCTTTTGGCGATTCTTCTGGGAGAAATTGCGATGCATTTAAAATTTAAAAATCAGGTCAAGGTATTATACAAAAATGCATTGAATATATCTGACAAAACATATAGTATCAGTCAATTAAACGGTTTGCCTAAACCCGTTCAGCGCTATTTTAATTATGTTATACGGGACGGAATGCCGTATATAAGTCTGGTTAGATTAAAACACAACGGGTTGTTTAAAACCAATCTAAAAAAAGAGTTCATTAGCATTAAAGGAAAACAATATTTTTCTGCACAAAGACCACAATTTATATGGAAAGGGACTACAATGCTTTTTACGGCAAGAGACAGTTTTATTGCTGGGAAGGGAAATTTAAAAGTTTCTTTATTCAATATTTTTACTCTTGTTGATGCCAAAGGCAGTGAAACGAGCGAAGGCGAGTTACAGCGCTGGCTGGCCGAAAGTGTTTGGTTTCCGACAAATTTACTTCCTTCGGAAAATATAACTTGGAGTGCAATTGATGAAAATTCAGCAAAATTATCATTCCGGTATAAAGAAATCTCATTTGATTTTATCGTAACATTTAATGCTCTTGGCGAAATTGTTACAATGGAAACCCTGCGGTTCATGACCGATAAGAAAAGGGAACCATGGCTTTGCAGAATGGCCAATTATAAAGAAATCAATCAGGTTAAAATTCCAGCTTCACCAGAAGCAATCTGGAAATTGAAAGAGGGAAATTACAGTTATGCAAAGTTCGAAGTCATAGAAATTACATATAACTATGCTATTTCTAAAGTGAAATAATATTTCAGATAAATAACCCTTATTAAGTACTGAAAAACAATGTTCAAACATCAGGGAAACAAAAGAAACCTACGACATAATCTTAAAATTGCCTCTTTGCTGTCCTTTGTGGCAGGGCTTGTAAATGTTGCTGGTTTTTTGGCAGTTCAAAAATTAACTACTAATGTCACAGGACATTTTGCCTTTCTCGTTGATGAGATTTTTAAGCTTAATTTCAGACAGGGAGCTATTTATTTTTTGTATATTTTCTTCTTTTTCCTGGGGTCTTTCTTCTCCAGTATGCTTGTAGAGTTTCTTCTAAAAAGAAATGAGAAATACAGTTACGTAATTCCAACCGCAATTGAAGGTGCAATTTTATTGGCAATTGCCGTTTTTGGAGAATATTTAATTATCCTTAACACTAATTTTATAGCGTATACTTTATTGTTTGCAATGGGCCTGCAGAATTCATTGGTAACAAAAATCTCTAATGCTACTGTAAGGACAACACATCTAACAGGGCTATTTACAGATCTTGGAATTGAATTGTCCCAACTGTTTTTTTATCGTGAAGCACTCCTTCGAAAAAAGCTGTGGGTATCAATTAAACTGCGAATGACCATCATCAGCTCTTTTTTTGCAGGTGGAATTACAGGCGGAATTTTTTATTCCAAAATGGGATTGCATGTTTTATTCATTGCAGTTACGGCTTTGCTTCTGGGTTTGTTATATGACAGGATCCGCTTTAATGCTTTTTTACTGGAAAGAAAATACAGGCACCTGATACAATATAGAGGCAAATAAATTTAGTACATATCAAATTTATTTTTCAGGCTTTAAATTCCTCAAAATTCCTTTTCCATAATTTCACTATCTCATACCAGATTACAGAGAGAAAGCCCACTCCAATTACCATGACAAGCGGTAAGGCTTTTAGCGGTTCAAAGGCAAAGAATACTGCAAAAGGTTTGATATAAAGCAATAATGCGGTAATGAAAATGGTAATGCCGATAATTATAGGAACCAAATTATTTTTATAACGCAAGGTGGTAAAAATGGAGTAATAAAAAGAGCGGTTCATTAATGTTAAAAAGATATTGGCGCTTACCAATAATACAAAAACCATTGCTCTGGTCATCTGTTCATTGTAACCCTGCAAAATGCAATATTGATAAGTAAGCAATGTTCCAATTGTGATTACTGATCCCTGAATTATACTGGTGGAGAGTTCTTTCCAATTGAAAAAGGTTGAAGTAAAAGGCCTTGGTCGCTGTGCCATAGTATTTTTTTCCATTGGCTCATTCTCATACACAATAGAGCAGGTGGGGCCCATAACCAATTCTAAAAAGATAATATGGATAGGGGAGAATATATTGGGATATGTCCAGCCCAGTGCAAGGGGAAAGAAAACGGTCAATATGATCGGTATATGGATTGAAATGATAAACTGAATTGATTTTTTGATGTTGGCATAGATTTTTCTGCCCATCGCTATGGCATGCACCATTTTCGACAGGTCATCATTGATCAGGATAAGAGAGGCTGCCTGTTTGGCAATTTCAGTTCCTTTTTTGCCCATTGCAATTCCAATATGAGCCGCTTTAAGTGCTGGTCCATCATTTACTCCATCACCGGTCATGGCAACAATTTCCTTATTTGATTTCAGTGCATTGATAATTTTGAGTTTGGCCTCTGGAAACATTCTGGTAAATAAATTGGTTTCCCTGACGCATTTTTTGAGTTCTTTTGGTTTAAGTTGCATGAGCTGATCTCCGGAGATGCTTTTTTCGTATCCCTTAAAACCGATCTGGCGGGCGATCGAGCAAGTGGTCAGGGCATTGTCACCGGTTATAATCTTTACATTTATTCCAGCCCGGTAAAAATGTTGTAAAACTAGTTTGATATTCTTTTTTGGAGGATCGTAAAAGGCCAATAATCCAATGAACTGGAATTTAAATTCCTGCTGTGTTTCAGGATAATTTTCAGAGCTCATATCACTTTGGCCCACTGCCAGAACACGGTAACCTTCCTGGGATAATTCCTGGATTGCTTGTGTAATTATTTTTTTCTGCTCGTGGTCAAGTACTGATACTGCCATTAATGCTTCTGCGCCTCCTTTGGCGGCAATGATCTTAGCCCCGGATTTATTTTCAAAAACATGCGTCATCATAGGCGGCTTTCCTGACAGAGGATATTCATGTACCAGTTTGAAATCAGGGCGCTGGTCTTCTTCGATGACTTCTGCATAGGTTTCATGAAGGGCAATTTCCATCGGGTCAAAGGCAATGGGTTCGCTTGCCCACATAGACAGGGTAATTAATTTTTTTTCATCTTCAGATAATGGCGCTTCCAAATCGGTAATTTTCGCTGATTTTAAAGAAAAAATTTTCGCCAGACTCATCTTGTTTTCGGTAATAGTGCCTGTTTTATCTATACAAATCACCGTGGCACTCCCTAATGTCTCTACTGTTTTCATTTGTTTGACAATAATCCCTTCTCTCATCATCCGCCAGGCACCAATTGCCATAAAGGTGGTAAAAGCAATAGGGATTTCTTCAGGAAGAATACTCATGGCCAGAGTAAGGGCTTTGAGCAGGCTGTCAAATATCTTATAAGAGTGGAAATAGTTTATTGCCCATACAATCAAAAATACCAGTGCACCGGCAATGACCATTTTTTTTACAAAATTGCCAATTTGAATCTCTAAGGGTGTTTTTTCTTCTTTTACAGCCTCAAGACTTTTGCCTATTTTACCCAGTTTGGTTTCGCTTCCAATGGCAGTGACCCTTGCAATAGCCAGTCCGCCGATAACTGTGGTACCTTGATAAATATCATTGTCTTTGGTTGATTTGTCTTTACTCACTGCCATGGATTCTCCGGTAAGAATTGATTCGTTTACCGAAAAATCATTGGAATGCAAGATGATTCCATCTGCAGAAATCAAGACGCCTTCTTCCACCAGAAGACTGTCTCCAATGACTATTTCTGCTGTTTTTATTTCTACAGCATTGCCATTTCTAATAACCTTGCATTTGGGTTTGGTAAAATCTTTTAACTGCTCCAAAGCATTTCTGCTTCGGGCATTCTGGTAAGATGAAATAGCCGCAATTAAAACAATTGCTGAGGCTAAAAAGAAACCATCGGCAGTTTTTCCGCTGATAAAATAAATACTCGATGCAACCAATAACAGAATCATCATGGGTTCCTTAATCATTCGGAGCATTGCAGCGGTATAACGGTTTGTTTTTTTATGAGAAGATACGTTTTGGCCGTATTTTTTCCTGGCCGCAAACACTTGCGCAGTGGTTAAGCCAGTTGTATTGAATTTGTTTGCAGTCATTATTCAATGGTATTTTTTACTTTCTAAAAACAAGTATAGGAGTATGGGTGTTAAAACCAAATTCCTTGGTTTTACTCGAAAGAAAATGACGTTCAAACCAGTCACGGTTTTGTTTGGTAAACATGACAACGATTGAGGGTCTTATTGTTCTGATATCAACTTCTAAATGATTCAGTAAGGAATATTCGATATTTAATTTTTTAAAATTAAAAGAGACTTTATCTGATTGGTAGTTTTGGGCTATTTTATTAAAATCTTCCTTAAAATTACCCTGATCTAATAATTCATCGTAATGATACACTGCAACATCTGCAGCAAACAGGGCTGCAAATCTTTTAACAAAAGGCAGTTCTACACCTAGTTTTGCAAGATCTGATCCATACAATAAAAGCTGTATTGGTTTTCTGCGATAGTTGTAGGGAATGACCAAAAGTGGAATAGGGGAAGTAGTAATCAATTTTGCGGCAGTAGTGCCTATCAACTGATTAAATATACCTGGGCCGGATGTGTTGATACAAATAAAATCAGCATTGCATTTTTGTGCATAAGCGATAATAGCCTTATCCACATGAGTATGGTTCTCGGTTACAAATTCTACCTTACCAGCTTCTTTTTGGGTTGTTTTGTAAATGGATAGTATGAATTTTTTAAGTTTATAGGTTTGCGTGGTCTTTTTATAATAATTGTCTATATTATCTTCAAGTTTTTTTGTATTTACGCTGTAGAATATCAGCTCACAGGGAGTCTGAGTAGCAAGTTGGATAGCAAATCGTATTGCTGCCTTGGAGATATTGGAAAAGTCTGTTGTAACGAGTAATTTTTTCATTGTATTTATTTTTTAAACTGAAATAGAAGTTTTTGGGCTTATCTAAATTCATTTCAGCGGTTTTAAATATTTTAGAGTTCTATTTCAGTTTCATTTCATTGAGCTGAAGATTTAACTTTTCCCATTTTGTTTTATCAAGATAAAGTGTATCTACATCTATTGTCCATTCCATAAAAGGCGCCAGGTGATAGATACCAATAATTCGTTTTTTGTATCCAAATGCAAATCGGTCTCCCCGCAATTGATAATTTATTGTTTTATCTCTATTTTGAATATTTCTATAAAGTACGGTTTGTGTTTTCCAGTCTCCGCCCCAGGTAAAAAAAGCTTTGAGCCCGCATAGGATTCCAATGATTAGGAAAACCGAAATAATAGACCAGTTACTTTGTAATTTTTTGAAAAACTGACCAATAAGGATTGCCAATGAGGATACCGCAAAGAAGAGAAAGAAAAAATGGACCCGATAATCATTAATATTAAACCGGGTATATCGGTTCAGTAGAATTATACTTGCCGAAATTGCAAAAATGACAGCAATGGACGGATTGAGTTTTTTCATCTTTAGTCTAAGATTTATTATTTATGAATGTCCTTTACTTTGCGCATAAAATCTGCAGTTGCAGGATCTGAGGCATTACCGTAACCATCCACAAGGGTTCCTTTTTCATTAGTGTTGGTTTCAACTGCATACATGATCGAGCTGTCATCAGGATTGGATTCGCCTTCAAAGCGATAGAAATGAATTATTTTTATCTGCTCTGGCATAAAGTGATGGTCTGTTTTAAGCGAAACCAGATTTTTTCCATTAACCTCAAATTGGGATGTAAATCCGAGTTTCTCAATTTCAGTCAGTACAGTGACCAGACTGTCCATATTTACTTTTTCCATAATGTATAATTTTTGTTCGACATAATTTTAGGTTATTGCTGAATGTCTACATGCAGGTCATTTTTAACCACCAGTACGCCCGGGGCTTTCCATGCAAGGCGGCCTGCTTCATTTTTTTGAAACCATGATTCGACAGTTCCTTTTAAAGTAACGGCATTATTAAGAACTTCTACAGTAATTATTGCATTGCCGATAATTTTGTTGCTCTGTATAGCATCTTCAATATCCTTTTTTTTGATCCTGTCTTTGGACAAGGAAACTATCATTATATTATTGATGATTCCCTTAACGCCAATAAGCACACTGACAGCTTTTTTTGCCTCTTCTTTTTGGTAATTCCATTCCAGAGAGCCGCTAAGGGTGACCCAGCCACTTTCCACTTTTACCTGTACGCTGTCATTTGGAATATCCCAATGCCACCTGAAGGCATTTACAATATCCATAGCCAGTTCATTATCTGTTTTTTGTATTTTGTCCTTTAACACTACGTCAATTTTTTCTATTACTACTTTAACGCCCCTTACATTTTTAGCAGTCGCTTCGACCTGTTCTTTTTTAGCATAGCTGTGCACCGATCCTGTTAGAGTAATGATTCCGTTTAAAGCCAGCACTCCAATTTCTGTATCTGATAATAAGGGCTTGCTGTTAATGGCTTTTATGACCCGTCTTTGTAATTCTTCGTTGGTTTTCATCTGCTACTGTTTATTATAGTAAAGGTGTATTTTATCACAGTCTTTGGAAATGATCTTCAACATCATAAAAATTGATCGTAATTACTAATTAAGACAGAAGAGCAGAATTTGCAATATTTATTGAGCTCTAGCGCTTTTTTTGAAATATAATTTTTCAAGATGACCCGTTCTAATTTCTGACATGATTGCTGTAGCAGAAAAACACATAAATAAAATAGATTAGGGTTATAACTTAGTTTTTGAAACTCTTTTCCCTACAGTATCCATGAGGATAGTAGCTGTTAAAGCAGCAAGTGCAATAAGTGCAAATAATGTTTTCATAATTATTTTTTTTAGAAGATTGAATTTAAAAGATTTACTTTTTAAATCTACTGTGCAAATTTGAGATGAAAGAACCAGTAGAGAAATGATCACCAACATCATCATAAGTGATAAGGAACACTTTTTTAGGTTACTTTTAGGTTAGATTTGATAAAAGAAGAAATGGCACTACTAATTTTTGTCAGGCATGGGCAATCTCTTTATAATTTAGAGAACCGTTTTACGGGAATCCTGGATGTTCCGCTCACAGACCTTGGAAAAGAACAGGCAAAACTGGCAGGACAAAAACTGATAGGTTATGATTTTAATATTGCCTATACTTCCATGCTTACCAGGGCTCAGGAAAGCCTGCAGATTATCCTAAGAGAAATGCAGGTAACGATTCCTATTGTAAAAAACAGCGCTTTCAATGAACGCATGTATGGCAGTTTACAGGGACTCAACAAAGATGAAACGGCAAAAAAATACGGTTTCGCCCAGGTGGATATCTGGAGGAGGAGTTACGATATATGTCCTCCAGGAGGGGAAAGCCTGTTGAACACTTATCAGCGCGTAGTTCCTTATTACAAAACCGTGATAGAACCGAAATTAAAAATGGGGCAGAATATATTATTGGTAGCCCATGGCAATAGCCTGAGGGCCCTGATGATGTATCTTGAAAACATAAATCCTCTTGACATTGTAAAAGTAAATATTCCCACAGGCCAGCCCCGGGTCTATGATTTTACTGATGAAATAAAGATCGTGGCAGTAAAGTATCTTTAAAGCGCCGGATGATCCGTTTATTTTTCAGAATATTGGATTATATCTTTTATACCGCTATGGGATCTGAATGGTTCACTGTAGGCCTATTTTTATCAGGGAGCTGTTTTTTAGCAGCATATTTTTCCATGGTTAAACGGGCCATTAAATAACTTACAGTTGATTCTGCGCCCTGATTCAGATTAGTGTAATTTAATTCCAAACCGTCATAACAGCCCCCGGTGCACGGATTATAGATAATTTTACCCAAATGATTGTTGCCCAGGAACCAGCTAAAGGCAATTTTCATTTTTTCCATGTAGGATGAGTTTTTAAAAACAGCATGGAATCTCTCAAGGGCAAGAATAGTGTAAGCAACATCGATAGGCTGTTCTCCCCCTAGGATTTCTTTTTTTTGCATTGTGGAGTCAAGCCATCCTTTATTGGATATTACTTTGATTCTTTTTTCTGTAAAAATATGAGCCAAAAGAAAATCGAAGGATTCTTTGGTAATTTCTTTATATTGATAGCTGCCCGTGGCTAAGTAGGCACAAAGAAGTGCTTCGGGCAGTATACTGTTGCCATAGGTCAGGTAGCTTTCAAACCATTTCCAGTTTGATTTAGATTCATGTCTGTACATTTGCACCAATCGGTTCGAAAGCAATTTAATCAGCACGATATTTTCATAATCTAGCGCATTTATATTGCGGTAATAAATTCCTTTTATAACAAAAGCCATTGCCCTTGGTGAATGGATTGTTTCTACTCGTAATAAGGCTTTACTCATGGTCTTTGCCGCATCTGATGTAAATCCAACTGGAAAAATAGGCAAGAGAGAAAGCATGAAGCCCAATGCCCAAATGGCCCTTCCGTTGGAATCCTCGAGGTTTTCACTATTTTGCTTGGTGAATTTTTTTTCTTTGTTTACATAATTTAAAAAGCTCCCGTTTTGCTGCAGGCAAAATTTGATAAAGCTGTAATATTTTTCAATGAGCTTTAAATCCTCAGGTACTCTTTTTAATTCGTAATGCTGGCAAATGGCCACCAATGCCCTTGCGTTGTCATCTAAAGTATAGCCCGAATTGATATCCGGCTGGTTAATTACTGAAAACTGTATCATGGCAAATGAGGTAGTCAAATCCCTGAAATGCCCCAGATTAATTTCCGGAATTTTATAATCCAGCGATATTTTATCCCCGATAATCTTTTTAAATAGCCAGGCATGTTCAATTGCGGAATTCTCCCAGGCCGTAGGTGCCATTTTGTGTATGCCGTTGGAAGAAATATTTTTACGCAATTGTGGGTTTTTTAAAAGTCTCATAACCTGCTCGGCCAATTGGACTGTATTTCCAAACTCAATAATAATCCCCGTTCCATCCTCAAGTACTTCTAGTGCATGTGGAATTGGGGTAGAGATGATCGGACAACCGCAACTGATGGCATAAGAAAATGTGCCGCTTACTGCCTGATGCGGATCATTGGAGGTAAAAAGGTAAATATCTGTAAGCTGGAGATATTCGAGTAATTCCTCTAATGGCAAATAGGCATTGATGAATTTTACGTGCGCTTGCAGCCCTAAGATTTCGACTCTTTTTTTTAGAAAATCCCTGTATTTTTCTCCTTCATTGCGGGCCACCGATGGGTGGGTTTTACCAATAATCAGAAATAAGACATCAGGATTCCGGCTCACAATAACCGGTAATGCATCCAAGGTGGTTTCAATGGATTTTCCAGAACTTAAAAGCCCAAAAGTGGAGATTACCTTTTTACCTGAAAGGCCGTATTTTTCTTTTAATTCTTTCTTGTCCCCGTGTTTTACCAAATGCGTTCCATGGGCAATAACGGTAATTCTGCCCCTATCAATCCCATAAACATTCTCAAGTAATTTAGCCGATCTTTGGGTCATGACAATAAACCCGTCGATAAGGGTATCCATTTCGATAATGTTTCGTTTCATATCCTGATTTGGATCAGGCAAAACAGTATGAAGGACAATGATAACGGGTTTTACAGAAGCGCTTAAGAATTGAATAAGATCAGTTTCATTGTTTTTAAAGAGTCCGAATTCGTGCTGTATTAAAAGTAGCTGAATTGCTTTTTCAGTGTTGCAGTACTGTGAAAGCTTTAGGTAGGAATCAGCAGAATCGGTTTTAAGAATTCGGTCTACAGCAGTTCCATAAGTATAGCTGTCATGGATTGATTCCAGGGCAGCAACC
Source organism: Flavobacterium sp. (assembly GCF_043722275.1). GTDB lineage: Bacteria > Bacteroidota > Bacteroidia > Flavobacteriales > Flavobacteriaceae > Flavobacterium. Next base: position 55,511 of record NZ_JAYSPC010000152.1, read on the forward strand.
TTTATGATAAAGGATTGGTCAAATTTATTGTTTAATGCAGCAATTAAGTCTTCAGAATAGGTGGCAATGCCACATTCCCGGGCAGGATAGGATGTAATAAATAAAATTTCAGGTGTTCTGTAATTTTCTTTGTCCTCTACAATAGCTTTATTGTTTTTTTTTGCCCATATAGGCATACTGTTACGGAGTGGTGACTTAAGTATCATTATTTTTTGTATTAAGCATTAATTCATTGATTAAACCTGATACGCTAACCGATGCGCAGGCTATTTGCTCATCGGCAGCTCCATAATAAATATATAAAGTATCATTAAAAACCGCTGTTCCAGTTGGAAAACACACATTGTTTACCTGTCCTTGCAATTCCCAATCTTTTTTTGGACTAAATAAAGGGTAGGGAAGGCGTGCTATTTCAATCTGCGGATTATCAAGATCCAGTAAAGCGGCACAGGCTGAGTATACATATCCATCAATACTGTCCTTTACACCATGGTAAATAATAAGCCAGCCGTTTGCTGTCTCTATCGGCGGACATCCGCCACCGACATAGCTTGATTCATGATCGTATTTTGGCGAGAGCAGAATGTGGTCACTAAAATTCAGAAAATAGTTAGTGTAGAATCCAGCAGTCAGGTCTTCAATTGCTTTTACAGTAATAATCTGAATTTCGGGTTTAATGCGGTGCATAAAACAAAAATTACCATTTATCTTTCTGGGAAACAAAATAATGTTTTTATCGGAGATCAGTATTTTTTTACCGTTTTGTTCTGCTGCTCCATTGAGTTGATTATATCTGAAATATTTGCTATTTAAGTGATTATCAGAATTTGTAATTTGGTTAAATTGATCAAAGGTCATAATGGGTACTATTATCCCTTTTTTTTCAAAATGGATTAAATCGTTTGAAATTGCCAGGCAGCCTAAGGCATTTACTCCATCAAAGGCAGTATACGTCAGATAATAAATTTCTTCGATCTTTACAATTCTTGGGTCTTCCAAGCCATGGCTTTCGTATTCAAATTCATCAATAAGGATTGGTTTACTCGCGCGTTGTAGAAGGCTCACAGGGCCATCTAGTTTGCAATAGCCAATAGTGGAATGATTACCTTTGCTAACGGCGCGGTAAAAAAGATGAACAAAGCCTCCTGTTTTCATCGCAGCTGGATTCATTACCCCTTCATTTTCGAAAAAAAGCCCGGTTTTCTCAAGTATAATTCCCTCTCTTTTTATAGCTATCATATTGCTGGTTTTAGCATTTCTGGTGACTTGGCACTCTTTTATGCCTTTTTGTTGTGCTTTTGTTGGAATATGTGGAAAACGGCCCGTAAAAAAACAAAAATAGAGGATAGGATCCTCTATTTTATTTTTGTGTTTTACAACATGGCATAATCGTATTCCACAACAAGTTCATTATCAACAGACCATATGCCGGGGGTTTTCCAGACGATTTTTTCGGCCTGGTCTTTTTGATAAACAGAATCAACAAAACCTGTTAATTTAACATTTGTGCCATTTACAGTTACCGTAATATCTTTAGCATTGAGCGACCAGCTTCTTGCCAGTGCTTTTTCGACATCCTTTTTTTCAATGGCATCTTTGATGTCAGACTTGATCTTGATCTCATTTGTCACCCCTTTTACTCCCGGCAGAAAGCTGATAGCAGTCTTGGCATCTTGTCTCTGAAAATTCCAGGTTAGTTCACCCTCAAGTGTAACCCAGCCGTCTTCTACTTTTACCTTAACACGATCTTCGGCCACCGACCAATTGTCTTTTAAGGCTTTTAAAACCTCATTGGCAATATCATTATCGGTTTTGGTAAAAGTATTAGAGTATTTAATTTCTATTTGCTCAACAACGGCTTTTACCCCTGATACATTTTTGGCTGCTGTTTCAGCTTCCTTTTTTTTATAATATCCGTCCACTGTGCCAGTCAGGGTCACTACACCATCTTTTGCGGTTACTCCAATTTCTGCAGCATGCAAAAGCGGTTCCCATTTGATGGCATTTTGAACGTCTCTTTGTAATTCTTCATTGGTTTTCATAATGTATGTATTTAAAAATTATAATTCATTTCTAGTTAATGATATAAGGCAATGGCTTTGATTACGATTCCATTTTCTGCGGCAAAACAGTTTATTTTAAAAAGTGTATTTTTAATCTCAAATATTTTCTATTTTAAATATTTTTAACCTCAAACTTTTTAAAATGTTCCCGAACAAAAACCTCTTGTTGCTGAAGGTTCATTTTAGTGGTATTTTCAGCTTCAATTTTGATTTTTCCAAAACTGTTGTCTTTTTGCAAAAAGTGCAGTAATTCCGTTTTTGCCGAAGTGGGACCAAATAAAACCAGTTCATTATAGCCAATGGCGAGGGTAGCAATTTTTTTAAAATAAGCCCTTTGTTTATCCTGTTCTTTATGGTGCATTTCGCTTTCGCTTCTTTGCAGTGTTTCATGCTTATCCTGAATATCAAATTCAGAAATTACAGTCTCAGTCTCTTTATCATTACCAGTAAAATCGATTAAATTTGCGGCGGCATGATCTAAGTAAATGCCTAATTGATTTATAGTTTTCATTTTTTTTAAGGTTTAATTTTTAAAGTTTTTTTTTATTGTATTTCAGCCGCTTCAATTTCCTCAGCAGAAACATAGTGGTGTTCTCTAATGCCGTTTTCTTTGGGAAGATGTATTCCCAGTACTTTTCGGGCATTTTCAGTTTGAATTTTGCTTCCATGCACCAGGAGCATAAATTTGCCGGCTTTTATTTCTGTTTCATATTTCAAAACGTCATGATTTGAAATGCCCAAACTCACTAATGCCGCTGCAATTACACTGCTTCCTCCCAGCAGTGCAGCACCTTCGAGCGCTCCAATAATGGCCGAAACGAGCGGGCCTGCAACAAGTAAAGGGCCAAGTCCGGGAATGAAAAAGAAAGCCGATCCAAACAATAACCCCCAGAAGCCGCCCCAAAAAGCACCAAAGCTTCCCCATTTTTTCATGCGGTCCCCAACGGTGTAATATCCCGTTACGGTTTCATCAGTGTGATAGTCTGTTCCGATGATTGATAGTTTGGTCATATCGAATCCGCTTTTTTCAAGTTTCTTAATAGCTGTTTCAGCTTTAAGGTGTGTAGCATAAAAGGCAGCTAATGTATTTGTATTTTTCATCTTGATATTATTTAGTGAGTGGGTTATAAAAATCATCAGAATACTTAAATTGATTTTTTGTATTGCTACAAAGTTGAGCTAACAGGAAAGAATTAGAAATGACAGGCATCAGCAATAAAAGTGACATAGAGCACTTTCATCAGTAATCAAAAAAAGGTAACACTGAAGTAGAAAACATCATGATAAAGGCATAGAGATAATTATTGAAAAGATCGTTGTAGGAACTTATTTTTAATTTTAAAATAAAGAGAATGTGTTAATTATAGTATGAAATTGAAGCAGGAAGTCATTTTCCATTTATAAATAGTCGACCTTTATAAGGATCATCATAATTTGATCGATTTGATGATGGATAATGCTGCGCTGTTATATGCTCTTGTACAAAATGCTCTTGATGGTATTATTACAATAAATGATATCGGGACGATAGAAACCATTAACCCAGCTGCTTGTGTACTTTTTGGTTATCCGGAACAGGAAGTTGTGGGCCAAAATATTTCGATACTGATGCCTTCACCGGACCGCGACAGGCACGATGGCTATTTAAGTAGTTATAAAACATCCCGAAAGCCCAGTATAATTGGTATTGGCCGCGAGCTGACAGGACTGCGTAAAGATGGCTGTCAATTTCCGATGAAGCTGGGTGTCAGTGAGGTAAGGTATTCTGGCAGGACTATTTATGCCGGTTTCATTCATGACCTTTCCCAGCAGAAAGTGGATGAGGAACGTTTTAAGGATTATGCAGCTCATCTGGAAGAACTTGTCGAGGAAAGGACAAAATCGCTCAACGATACTATTCTTGCCTTGGAAAAGGCAAAAGAAAAAGTGAGTATTTCCCTGGAGAAGGAAAAAGAACTCAGTAAATTGAAAAACCGGTTTTTATCGATGGCTTCCCATGAATTTCGAACACCCCTTAGTACCGTACAGTTATCAGCCTCCCTAATTGAAAAATATGCGATACCTTTTGAAAGTGACCCTATCACTAAGCACCTTGCCAAGATTAAAAATTCAGTAAAGAGTTTAACTGCGATACTCAATGATTTTCTGTACGTAGAAAAATTGGAAACAGGCAAGATGAAACCTGAGTTCACTTGCTTTGACCTTGTTAAATTTGGTGAAGAAATAACTGAAGAAATGCAGCTTCTGGCCAAACCAAGCCAAAATATAGTTTGTAAACATCTGGGGAACCAAACCATGATATACCTTGATGCTAATTTGTTAAAGAATTGTGCCATTAACTTAATCGGTAATGCCATAAAGTATTCAGGAGACAGCTGCTGCATTGATTTTACAACAGAAATTAATGATTTAAATTATATCATTTCAGTTCACGATGACGGAATCGGTATTCCTTTGGAGGAACAAAAACATTTGTTTCAGGCTTTCTTCAGGGCACACAACACGGGCAGTATCCCTGGGACTGGCCTTGGCCTGAATATAGTGAGCCGATACGTTTCCCTTATGAAAGGAACGGCAGATTTTAAAAGCAATGAAAAAGAAGGAACATTATTTACCCTAACATTTCCCATATCATGAGCAAAGTACTGATTATTGAAGACCATAATGACATTAGGGAAAATATTGCCGAAATCCTTGCTTTGGCCGGTTACACCGTTTATCAGGCCAATAATGGTAAATTAGGGGTGGAATCTGCTGTTGTCAACCTTCCCGATATTATTTTATGTGATATTATGATGCCCGAGCTTGACGGCTACGGTGTATTGTATATGCTTAATAAAAATCCCAAAACAAGTGCTATTCCTTTTATTTTTATCACTGCTAAATCAGAAAGGATTGATTTGCGAAAAGCCATGGAAATGGGAGCAGATGATTACCTGACCAAACCTTTTGATGACATGGAACTTTTACAGGCCATTGAAAGCAGGCTCAAGAAAAAGAATTCAGAAAGGGATTTTTATAGTCAATCTTTGGGACATCTTGAGAGTTTAGTTGGTAACAGGGAAGGGCTTTCTGAACTAAAAAAATTGATCGATGAGCATATTCACAGACCTTTTAAGAAAAACCAGATTATTCACTATGAAGGCGATCGTGCTATAGGTCTCTATTTGGTGATTTCAGGTAAAATAAAAACCGTGAAGATGTCTGAAGACGGGCGCGAGCTGATGACCGGTATGTATCATGCCAATGATTTTTTAGGGGTCAATACAATCCTCTCTGATGAAACTTACACCGATACCGCAACAGCACTGGAAGACAGTCAGGTTTGTTTTTTTCCAAAAGAACAGCTAGAAGAATTACTAAAATTATATCCCGATGTAGGTGAAAAATTCATTAAAATCCTATCGAATGAAATCAGGAGTAAAGACACACATTTGCTGCAATTGGCCTATCAATCGGTCAGAAAGCGCATTGCCGAATCCCTGTTGAGACTCTTTCGTCAGGAAGAAGCCGCAAAAGGGGATAGTATCAATGTCACAAGGGATGATCTGGCAGCGATGTCAGGAACTGCTTCTGAAACCGTGAGCAGGACCTTAACCGAATTTAGAAATGAAGGATTGATAGAAAAGAAAGGCAGCCAGCTGAAAATTCTGGATTATATGAAAATAAGTAAAATGAAAAATTAATAGAACAGCAAAAATCCCAACGAACTTTCCACTGGCATTTCTTAAACTGACAAAACATAAAAATTACTTCTCGAAAAGTACTTTTGCCAGGGCAGCGTCCCGATTATACAGGTCATCGTAAAAAGCAATATTTCCACTGCCGTCTGCCCAGGCGGTAAAGTAGGCAATGTAGACCGGAATTTTATTTTGCAGGACGTAGGTGTTCTCTTTTCCCAGATGCATTGCGTTATCTACTTTTTGGGCACTCCAATTGGCCTCTTTTTCCATAATAGCAATTGCAAGTTCACGGGCTTTTTCAACTCTTACACAACCATGGCTGAAAGCTCTTTTGTCTTTATTGAAAAAGGATTTGGATGGCGAATCATGAAGATAAATGTTATGGGAATTCGGAAACATAAATTTTACATATCCCAGTGCGTTACTGCCACCGGGTTTCTGCCTTACCTGCCCGTCATGCCATTCCATATGCTGATTTTCAAGGTAATTTGGATTTTTTTTTATATTGGGCAGTATTTCTTTTTTAAGGATACTTGCGGGAACATTCCAATAAGGGCTAAAGGCCAGATAACTCATGCTTCCACTAAAAACAATGGTTTTGTGAAATTCTTTTCCCACTACCACTTTTGAAACAAGAAATGGCTTTCCGTCACGATAATAAAGAAGCCTGAATGAAGGTATATTCACGGTGATATATTCCTGTGCCGTATCTATTTTAGGGCTGATCCAACGGCATCTTTCCATATTAACCGAAATGGTTTTAATCCGGCTCTCTACAGGAACGTTAAGCATTTCAATAAGTTTTTGTGTGATCTTGTTTTCAAAATCATGATTTTGAATGGTTCCATAAGCCGAAATGCCATCAGTTATGGTTTGGTCAAAAAGAAAAGACGCGTTATCCTGACTGATAAAACCTTCTAAAAACAGCCTGTTTCTAACCTCTTGTACCGTCGTGGAAGAATCACCCTGATGAAGGGATTTGATTTCTTTTTCAAGTTTAACCATTTTCCAGCCGCCGTTTTTTTCAATTTCAAGATATTTTTTTAAAGCCTGTTTAAGAGCATAATATTGACTGAAATAGTCGTGATTGAATTCCTTTTTAGATCCAATTCCCTGCACAAGAGTATCAAGGTATGCTGTATTTGAAGCATTTTCTCTGGGAAGGTACCAGCCTGTTTCTTCACTTTTTCCTATGGTAAATCCACTGAAAACTTTGGTTGTGTAGAAACAATACATGCAGCTGATTAGCAGCTCAGATTCTAAATTCGGGTTTTTATTGGGATTCTGTTCAAAGATTTTTGTAAATTCCATTTCATACGGAATTGGAACAGGAAGCCCTTCTTCTCTCATTTGCCCTACCTGTTTGTGCAATACATAGGCAAATTCAATAAGTCCTTTCTCGTCATACCAAATATAATCACCATGTTTTTTGTAGAGCTGTTTTACCTGAGCCTGATACGGGCTGAATTTAGGATAGGTCTCAAAAAAAGCAGCAATTTTTGTGGTGTCAATTTGCACAGCAGCATTTTCCTGAAGCTGTTTTTGAACATGGTTCATGGAATTTGCCCGGGACATCATCCAAAGATTACACATTAAGAAAATCAAGATATATTTATGTTTCATTGGGTAGTTATTAGCCTGGGATTCTTTGACACTGCAATTTGTAAGGAATAAGTTTTAATTAAAATGAACATAACAATAGATACTGTTATGTTCAGGTTTCTTTAATACAGGATATTTTAATTGGCTTTAATTTCGTCAGCCGCCATATCTGTGAGTAATTTTCTTTTTTTCACCTCAGGCAGGATTCCATTGTCGCTTTTTTTTGTTTTTAGAGCTTTTTTTAATTTCTTTCCGTTAGTGTTTTCAGTAGTTTTCAGGATTCTTTTATTGATTTTTTTAGCTATCCTTTTGGCTGTATTGTCAATTGTTTTCAGAATCTTTTTACTGTTTGATTTTGCTGTTATGGCAGTGGTAATTGCTGTAGTTATTTCAGCTACCATTTTTTTTGAATTTGCTTTCATAATTTTAAATTTTATAGATGTTAGGTTTGATATCTGATTTATTGAAATAAACCGGATGTGTTATATGGATACAAAATTGAGCAGAACTTTTGTTCCACAAAATGACGTTACTCATTTTCATTATTGATGTTAGACACTTTTTACGATGTATGTTTTTAGGTTATTATTTAAAATCCCACAGTCGCTTCTAACATAAAACCGTCGAATTGCCCCCCATGTCTGATATCAGTATCCTGAAAATTTTTATATTTCTGATTTACATATTCGGCTTTCATCAGGATATTTTTTGTCAGGAACCATCCTGCAGAACCTACCACACGATTAATGGTCTGGTCATTTTGATTTAGCGAGGTATCTTTTAGTGTATTGTATCGTGCTGCAATCCAGAAATTTTCTTTCCCGGCGGGGAATCTGTAAATAAGATCAATAGCAGATTGAATGACCTGATGTGTATCGGCCTCAGTGATTTTTCGTCCTTTGGCTACTTCATAAGTTCCAAAGAGTTCAAAACCTTTAAATTTCACAAAAGGATTAATCATAAAAGCCGTCACCTGCTGGCTGAATTCGGGATTATAACGCCCGGATCTGAAATTATCAACAGCCGTTGCCGTTGTATTCTCCAGTACATAAAAATAGTGGGAACCGGTCCGGTCACCTGCAAAAAGGGTATTGTTCAAAGCTCTTTTTACGTGGTAAAAGGAACCGGTAAGCCTCAGGCGTAAATCCTTGTCGAATTGTTTGTCATAACCAATTTTACCATGTAATGCAGGAGTAGGTTTGTTTAATTCTCCTGTTGCCGCATCTATTTTGGTAGAAACAACCACCGTTGGATTTAAGGCGCCATTGGTTATTCCTACTAAACCCATCCAGCCTGAATCATGATGAAAATAGATTTCACCTCCAATTTCAGTCGCAAATTCATCCAGAATGTAATTTTCAATAAAAGGGTTGTAGATGGCGTTTCCTCCGTCACTTCGTCTAAAGTGCTGGTCGCCATAATCAACATCATAGGCACCTACTTTCAGGGTTACATATTTCATGGCCTGATCGACAAAATTGCTCTTTAAAAATAGCAGTTTATCAAACTGTATGTAACCTCCTTTTACCCAGGTTTCCTCATGATGTCTTGAAGATAAATAAATAGTAAGGTTCATTCGGATTCCATCATCGAGCTGCGTGTCGAGGTTCAGGTTGGCCATAGCCAGATTGAAACCATTTGTAATACCAATAAGTTCATTGCTGTTTATGCCGTCAACCAGTACGGGAGTCGCTGTATTTTGATGGTTTAATCCCTGGAAATCCAGTGTAAAATTACCACCCATTTTTACCTTAAAACCGTCAAAAGTTGCTGTATCTTTCTTGGTAGTTTCAAAAACATTCAGGCCTCTTTGGTCATTGTACCTAAAATACTGCATAGGTTTTTTTTGTGCTTGCGCCAATGTTATCCAAAGGCACAGTAATAGCGATATTGTATTTTTCATGTAAATTAAGATTTTTCAAAAAGGAAAGAGAATTCAAGTTTGATCGAATCACCTGTTTTCATGACTCCGCCCATAAAAACAGGTGCCGTAACCTTGTATTCACTCATATTTATGGGGTAATTGCCATCACAGCTGATACTTCCGTCTTTATTTACAAAACAGTACAAATCAATAACAACATCTTTGGTAACGCCCGCAATGGTCAGTTTTCCGGCCGTTTTAATATGGAATTTAGAATTGTTTAAGCTCATTACTTCAGCAGAAACCTGTTTGTACGTGATTTCTTTAAACTCATCCGTTTTCAGGGCTTTGTACGCATTTTTGTCTAATTTTTTCTGACCGCTTTTAAGAGTGAGCACAGGGAGGTTAAACTCAATGGCGCTGAGTTTTGTAATTTGATTTTCAGCACTGATATTAAATGTTGCTTTTCCCGAAAAAGTACCTGTTTTCATGGTCCAGTCATGAAAGGTAGAAGTTCCGGATATCTTCATTTCATTCACTATAGATTTTCCAATTTTGAAATGGGATTGTGCCAGAACCGTCTGGTTCAGCCCTGAGAAGATTATCATCAGGAGCAGTACTGCGAATTTTATTTTAGTTTTCATGATTATTTTTAATTTATTAAAGGCATTATTTTAAGTAGGAGCGAAGGAACCAGGCCATTTTCTCATGGCTCTCGGTTAGTGTGGTAACAAAATCATCTGTTTTACTGTCTTTAGAAGTCGTTTCAAGCAGCGGTGTATTGTTTTTTAGTATGGCAATCAGGTTTTCATGATCAACAAGTAATTCATTGAGATAACCCGTGCGGTCATTTATTTTTTTTCTTTTTTTATTGAATCGCGTCACCTTCAAAAAAGCCTTCAGCATGGCATCTGCATAATGACCTGAAGCATGAACACGTTTTTCAATATGCTGGATTATAATATCAATTTCGCTGGATTGAGCACTGAAAAAAAGATACTTGTCCTGAAAATCAATATACTGAAGGTTCGCATCTACACTTTTAGTTTTGGTTAAAAGGATATATTCATCACAAAGAATACTGGAGAGTTTGTTGGTAAGGTTTCTTATATGAGCTCTTTTTGAAGTAGTGGTTTTCATGTTCGTTTTTGGAGTTGGTGGTTTTCAAGGCAAAGTTGAAGCTATTAGAGGTAAACCAAAATGACAGACAACGTACCAATGAGTGACCGTTGTTACTTATTGAGAAGACCAAAATCATACTTTGCTTGAGATTTACTGTATTAATTAGTATTGGATGCTTTTTGCAGTTCCAGTTCTTTTTTTGTCTCTTCTTTTTTCTTTTTTTTGAAATAACCCCTTAGCAGGAAATTCTGTTTGGCAGCCTGTTCAATTTCAATTAAGTTTTTTGAGCCTGTTTGTAAATTTGTTAAGGTTGAATCCAAGGAACCGGCCAATTTTTCATCGCTGATCAGTTTTGGCAAAATGCCTTTTCCAGTATTTAGTTTTGAGGTAAAAACATTTAAATCAGTCACACTTTTCTCAAAACCGGAAAGTGTTTTTTTAATGCTGTTGGCATAATAGGGATCGGTCATGAGTTTTGATAATGTGCCGTCCTTGTCGTTTATTTTTTTTGTAAAAACAGCAAATTCACTGGAACTCTCCTTTAGGTTTTTCATCGTAACATCGATACTGTTTGCAAAATTCTCATCGGTTAATACCTTAGAGAGTGCGCCTTTTCCGTTATTGATTTTATAGCTGAATTCAGAAAGTTGTTTGGTGATGATCTGGGCATTCTCGACGCTTTTTTTGAGTCCGGCAATCAGATCTTCCATCCCGACAGCTTCATTGGAGGCAATCATATCGCCGTCTTTTACCACTTGCGCCAGACTGTTTTTAGGCGAAATCGTTAGCACTTTATCGCCCATCAGCCCATCGGAGCCGATACTGGCCCAGGCATCGGTTTTAATGTATTGATGCACTTCTTCCCGGATAATCATATCGACAACTACAGTAGAATCGGAAATAAAGGAGATCTCTTTTACAGTGCCAATAGTGATTCCTGACAATAGTACATTATTGCCGTTTTTGAGCCCGCTGACGTTTTTGAATTTTGCTTTTAAATGGAAGGTGTCACCAAAAAGGTTTTGGCTTTTGCCAATGAAATAAACCGCAACGAGAAAAATCATGAGCGCGGCAATGACAAACAATCCCAATTTCCAGATATAGTCTGATTTTTTTTTCATGATTGTATTATTTAAATAGATAAGCCAGGGCTTGTGGATATTAATTGGCTGCAAAAAAGAATGATCTGACCCACTTATCGGTACTGTTTTCGAGTTCCTCATAGGTGCCCTGCGCATGGATCAGGCCGTCTTTGATAATAATGATGCGATTTCCGGTCATTTTAGCGCAGATCATATCATGGGTAATGATAATGGAGGTTGTTTTGTATTTTTTCTGTACCGATAAGATCAGTTCGCTGATTTCCTGCGCGGTAATGGTGTCAAGGCCCGCGGTGGGTTCATCATAAAATATAATTTCGGGTTTGATAATTATCGTTCGTGCCAAACTAATGCGTTTGACCATTCCCCCTGATAATTCAGAAGGCATTTTATCAATAGCTTCTTGTAGTCCTACGCTATCCAGGGCTTCAAGAATCTGCTGCTGAATATCTTCCTCTGTCAAATGGCGCGTATGGTGTTTGAGGGTAAAAGTCAGGTTTTCACGAACCGACATCGAATCGTATAAGGCTCCGTCCTGAAACATAAAACCTATTTTGAGCCTGATTTTATTAAGTTCTTTATACGTAAGTTTTGTCATGTCTGTACCCAGGATTTCCATTTTTCCTTTATCGGGATCAAGAAGGCCAACAAGGCATTTTATGGATACTGATTTTCCTGAACCAGAACGTCCAAGGATCACAAGATCCTCACCTTTGTTTACCTCAAAATTAATCCCTTTGAGTACTTTATTTTTTCCAAAGGCTTTATACAGGTTTTTGACTTTTATGATGGGCTCTTCTTTCATGGTTTAAAAAAATAAATCGGTGATTTGAACTGCCAGCATATCGACAATAAAAATAGAAAGTGACGCTGTTACGACTGCTGAATTTGCCGCAAGTCCCACGCTTGCTGTACCATTTGAAGCATTAAAACCTTTGTAGCAGCCGATCACTCCGATAAAAAATCCAAAGAAGAACGTTTTTATCGTAGCGGGCATAAGATCCAGATAATCCAGATGTTCAATGACTTCTGAAAAGTATCTTCTCATTGTAATGGTATTGTGTATGTTATAACCGATGTAACCGCCAAAAATACCAACCAGATCAGCAAAAATAACCAGCAGCGGCACCATTAGCGTTGTGGCTAATATTCGGGTAACTACCAGATATTTATAAGGATTCACGGCAGAGACTTCCATGGCATCGATTTGGGAGGATACTTTCATCGAGCCCAATTCGGCGCCAATGCCCGACGCAATTTTTCCCGCGCAGATAAGTGCAGTAACCACAGGGGCTATTTCCCTTATAAGGGAAAGTGAAACCATGCCTGGCAGCCAGGATTCTGCCCCAAATTTTGTCATGGTCGGCCTTGACTGAATGGTCAGTACCAAACCCATGATAAAGCCGGTTATGCTTACAAGAGGAAGTGATTTACATCCGATGGTGTAACATTGGCGCAGGAACTCATTGATTTGAAAAGGAGGGACGAAAATTTCTCTAAAAAAACGGCCGATAAACAATGAAAAATTTCCTGCCTGTGTAAGCTGCTCTTTTACGATGGCTATCATTATACTGAGATTTGATTTGGGTTATAGTTTAGAAAACAATTTTATGGGGTTAGGACCTGATTTCCGTACAGGTGAATTTTCTTCTCTTGACCGCTATAAAATTGAATATATTTTACTTTTCTGGAGTTTATTCTGAACTTTCTCCGCAGAACTTTTGCTTAGCTTTCGTTTTGAATAATTGTATTATCCTGAGACAAAGATGCAATGATATGCCGCGTTTGGAAATGATGGGCATCATTGCAGGATGTGACCGTTATTACATTTAGAAAAGTCAAAAAAAAGCTTCCCTGAATTTTAAGTTATTCAGAAAAGCTTTTTTGCATTTGTAATATTTCAGGTAGTTACCTGTATTATTACGCTGTAAAAGAATAGTTGTAATCCACTGTCAATTCATTTTTTACAAAGGAAACCCCGGGAGTATTCTATGTAATTCTGGCCGCTTCTTCTTTTTGGTAGAGCGAGGTTACTTCGCCAGAAAGCGTTACTGTACTTGCTGATACCGATACGGTAATATCTTTGGCATTTATGGCCCAATGGCGCGCTAAGGCATTCTCTACGTGCTTTTTTTCAATGCTACTGTTGGATTCTGACTGAATGCTAATGTTATTGATAACCCCTTTAACGCCCCAGAGTTCATTGGCTAATTTTCTGGCCATCTCTTTCTGATAATTCCATCCCAATTGGCCTTCTAATGTGACCCAGCCCTGTTCAACTTTAACAGTTAGATTGTTATGCGGAAAAAACAGGCTGTCTGAAAAAGATTTTACCAGATTTGTAGCGATGTCATTATCATTTTTAATGAAGTGGTGCGCATCCTGTATCTCAATTTTTTCGACTACTGCCTTGACTGCAAATTCTGGTAAAAGTGAGCACCCCATTCCGGTAAAAGAGAGCAATTGATTCCGGTTCAAAGTGAGCACCCTATTCTTGTGAAAGAGATCAATT
>NZ_JAYSPC010000153.1:0-126638 GCF_043722275.1 Flavobacterium sp.
AAAAAAGACGCAAACTCCTGAGTTACACGAGTTCCGTCTGCCACTAAATTCCAATCTCTAAAAACTATTTTTCCCGTATCTTCATTAAGCCATCTTCTGCGAGTGATATGAAGATATACCTGATGCCCGCGGATAGGAAAATCCTGAACCGTTATTTCATCAAAGAATCCTTTTGAAATTAATTTCGATTCCCTGTGTTCTTTTGGTATCGAATTAATCTCTTTTAAATAAAGATGAAGTGTTTGGTCCTCCTTTTTATAAGAAGTAAGTTCAAAATAATCTACTATTATCTCAGGTAGTAATAGCTTCAGGATATCAATAAAAGAATCTTGCATTGGGGGCTAATTTGGAAATACAAATATCTATATTTTAATATTTCCCCACAACAATATGTCTGGATCCTATCCTTTTGCGATACCTAAAATCTTTGGCGAAGCCAACCCAATACCAATATCGCAAAAGATTTAGCACACAACCCGACCCGAAGGGAAACGCCACAATAATTATTCATAACTAAATTTATTTATGTCAAGTTCTGTTAAATTACAGTTGATTTTGGGTTTTAAATTATAGTGAGTTAGCCTATCTAAATGTGAATATGTATTTTTGTAGTAAATATTATAATCTAAGTATGAAAAAAAGTATTGTATTGTTGACATTGTTTGTTATCTCAAATTTAAGTGCTCAACAGCGTCCTAAGTTGGTAGTAGGTATTGTAGTAGATCAAATGAAAATGGAATATTTATATCGGTTTTCAGATGATTTTTCACCGAATGGATTTAAGAGATTAATGGATAATGGATATGTTTTTCAAAATATGCATTATAATTATATGCCAACTTATACAGCTCCCGGGCATGCTTCAATTTATACTGGTACGACACCTTCAACACATGGAATTGTAGGGAATGAGTGGTTTAGTAGAACTTTGGGTAAAGAAATGTATTGTACTGACGATGCGGCTGTAAAAACTGTTGGTGATGGCACACCAGAAGAAGGCGCCATGTCTCCAAAAAATCTACAAAGTACTACGATTACTGATGAAGTACGAATGGCTACTAATTTTCAAGGGAAAGTTATAGGAATGAGTCTTAAGGATCGTGGAGCTATTTTGCCAGCTGGTCATTTTGCAAATTGGGCTTTTTGGTATAGTAAGACTGGTTCTTTTATCTCTAGTACTTTTTATGGGGATAAGTTGCCGGAATGGGTTTCTCAATTCAATAACGAGAAGCATTATTTGCCATACATCAATAAAGGTTGGGATTTGTATAAACCAGTTTCTACTTATAACGAAAGTTTACCTGATAATAATCCATATGAAGGAAAATTATATGGAAGTGCAGCGCCGGTTTTTCCATATGATTTAAAAAAAATGTATGAGAAAAATGATGCCGGAATTTTAAGAGCAACTCCGTACGGTAATGATTTGTTAGCTGAATTTGCAATGAAAGCTATAGAAAAGGAAGAATTAGGTAAAGATAATATTACTGATTTTTTAACTGTAAGTTTTTCTTCGACAGATTATGTAGGTCATTTGCTTGGGCCGAGATCTATGGAACTTCAGGACACTTATTTAAGATTAGATCAAACAATTGCTGACTTTTTAAATTATCTTGATAAAACCGTTGGGAAAGATAATTACTTACTTTTTTTAACTGCAGATCATGCTGGTGCCGAAAATGTAATTTATTTAAAAGATAGAAAATATAATGTAGATAATTATCCTTCAAAAGATGTTAAAAAAAGTTTGCAGGATTTCTCTACAAAAACGTTTGGAGTTGATTTAGTTTTAAATTATTCAAATTTCAATCTTTTCTTTAATAAGCAAATTATTAAAGACAAAGGTTTAGAATTAGTAAAAGTGAAGCAAGCTTTTAAGGATTTCCTAATATCTCAACCACAAGTTAAGAGAGTATATACTGAAGAAGAAATTTTAGCTAATTCTGGAAACGACTACTATTTAAATTTTGTATCAAAAGGTTATGATGTAACTCAAGATGGCGATATGGTCATCATCAATAAACCTGGTGATATTGAGTACTCGGTGACTGGTACATCACACGGAACGCCTTACAGTTATGACACTCATGTTCCAGCTATTTTCTATGGCTGGCATATCAAAAAAGGAGAATCGTATGATAAAAAAGCTATTACAGAAATTGCTCCAACAATAGCACAAAAAATTAAAGTTAGTTTTCCAAATGGAACTGAAGCAAAAGTATTGCAAGAGGTTTTGGATGAAAAATAGTTTTATTAAATGCTAAACAAAAAACCTGTCACTAATTCTAATTATGACAGGTTTTTATGTAAAAAAAGGCTCTTCAATTAAGAAAAACCTTTTAAATAGTGTTTTAGTAAGCACTTATTATAGTGTTAGCCTATGCGTTTGCTAACACTATTTCTTCATTGAAAGGAAGATTCCAAGCTTCAGCAACTCCTTTATAAAGAATTTTTCCGTTAGCAATATTTAAACCTTTTTTCAATTCTTCATTTTCGTTACAAGCTTTTTCCCAACCTTTATTTGCTAATTGTACAGCATAAGGTAAAGTCGCATTAGTTAAAGCTAATGTCGATGTATAAGGAACAGCACCTGGCATATTTGCTACACAGTAGTGAACGATATCATCAATAATAAAAGTTGGATTTTCGTGTGTTGTAGGAGTACAAGTCTCAATACATCCACCTTGATCTACCGCAACATCTACTACGACTGTTCCCGGACGCATTAATTTAAGCATATCACGAGTAATCAAGTGAGGTGCTTTTGCTCCTGGAATTAAAACTGCTCCAACAATTAAATCTGCTGTAGCAATTGCTTTTGTGATGTTATAATGGTTAGACATTTCTGTATTTACATTTGCAGGCATAATATCATCTAAATAACGTAAACGTGGTAAACTTAAATCCATGATAGTTACCTGTGCACCTAAACCAGCAGCCATTTTTGCAGCCTGAGTTCCAACGATTCCTCCACCTAAAACTAAAACTTTAGCTGGTGGTACACCTGGAACACCACCTAAAAGAATTCCTCTTCCTTTTAATGGTTTTTCAAGATATTTTGCTCCTTGTTGAATAGCCATACGACCAGCAACTTCAGACATTGGCACTAATAATGGCAAACTGCGATCTGTTTTTTCTACAGTTTCATAAGCTAAACATACAGCACCTTTTTCAAGCATAGCATGAGTTAATGGTTCTGATGAAGCAAAGTGAAAGTAAGTAAATAATAATTGATCTTTTTTAATTAAAGGATATTCAGAAGCTATTGGTTCTTTTACTTTAATAATCATTTCAGCAATCGCATATACTTCTTCAATAGTTGCTAAAACTACTGCACCGGCATCAGCGTATTCCTGATCACTAAAACCACTTCCTAAACCAGCAGTTGCCTGAACATATACAACATGTCCGTGTTTTTTCATTTCAGAAACACCTGCAGGAGTTAAAGCCACACGGTTTTCGTTGTTTTTTATTTCTTTTGGAACACCTATTATCATTTTGTTATCGTTTTTTGTTTTATTTAAATTCTTTTACAAAACTACTGATAGAGAATATATTATTGATTAAAGAGTAATAAATAAGAAAATATTATTTTATTTGATACTTTTACAGAAAAATATTCTTTTTAAGCGTGGTTCGGCTTCCTTAAAAAGAAAAAATGACTAAATTTTATTAATCATAGAAAACGTTTTCGTTATGGCTTTAGATGAAATTGACAAGAAAATCTTACGACTTTTACAGGAAAATGCGCACTATACTTTAAAGGATATTGCAAACAAAATAAACTTGTCCTTGACTCCTGTTCATGATCGTGTTAAACGTCTTGAAAAAGAAGGTGTTATTGAAAAATATGTTTCGATTTTGAATAAGAAAAAACTGGGTAATAATTTAACGGTTTATTGTCAGGTTACGCTAACAAAACAAACTTATGATACGTCGGAAGGATTTAATCAGTCGATTTTGAATTTGCCGGAAGTGGTGGAATGCAATTATGTGTCTGGAAACTTCGATTATATGTTAAAAATTATCATTCCGGATATGGAAAGTTATCATCAGTTCCATCAAAAAAAATTATCCGTCTTACCGGAAGTTTCACTAATAAATACTGTTTTTGTTATTTCTGAAGTAAAGAGTACAACAGTTTTGCCAATATAATTTTAAAAATAAAGCCACCAAATAAACTTGATGGCTTTAGAAATAGTTGGTTTGGTAGTATATTAATAGTAAGTGAAACGTCTTACTTTGGCAATATATTTTGCTAATCTTATAACTTGATGGCTGTAACCAAATTCGTTGTCGTACCAAATATAAAGCACAATATTTTTTCCATCTTTTGATACAATTGTAGCATTGCTGTCATAAATTGAAGGAGCTGATGTTCCAACAATATCAGATGAAACTAATTCGTTATTTAATGAATATTTTATTTGCTCTACCAATTCACCTTCAAGAGCATATTTTTTCATGATTTTATTAATAGCAGCAATAGAAGTTACTTTTTTAACTTCTAAATTCATCACGACCAAAGATCCATTTGGAACCGGAACACGAATAGCATTTGAAGTTAATTTTCCTTCTAAAGATGGTAATGTTTTTGCAACGGCACTTCCTGCCCCAGTTTCTGTAATAACCATATTGAGAGCTGCAGCTCTTCCGCGACGGTATTTTTTATGCATATTGTCTACCAAATTTTGATCATTTGTGTAGGCGTGAATCGTCTCTAAATGCCCTTTTACAACTCCTATAGTATCTTCAATTGCTTTTAAAACTGGCGTTATTGCATTTGTCGTGCAAGAAGCAGCAGAAAAAATGTTGATTTCGTCCGGATTGTATTCGTTATGATTTACTCCGTGAACAATATTCGGGATACCTTTTCCGGGAGCAGTCAACAAAACTTTGCTAACGCCTTGTGAAGTCAGATGTCTTTTTAAAGCTTCTTCAGTTGTAAAAACTCCGGTATTATCAATTACTAATGCGTCATTAATTTCATATTGTGTATAATCAATTTCTTCAGGAGAATTAGCTGTAATCATATGTACAGTAGTTCCATTTATTATTAAAGAATTGTTTTTATGGTCTGCAATAACAGATCCCTGAAAATCTCCGTGAATAGAATCATAACGCAATAAAGAGGCTCGCTTCTCTAAAGTTGATGCATCATTTTTGTCTCGGGTTACAATAGCTCTTAAACGCAATTGATTTCCTTTTCCGGTTTTAGACATTAATTCTCTGGCTAATAATCTGCCAATTCTTCCAAAACCATATAAAACAACATCTTTTGGCTGAATTTCTTCAGATGATTTGGCTTTTTTCAATTTGTCCATTACAAAATATCGCGCATCCGGATATTTTTCATCTTCTAAACCATATTCATAAGTCAGTTTTCCAAGATCTAATTTTGCAGGCGGAAGATCTAATGATAAAACAACTTTTGCGATTTCGACTGAGTCAAAAATAGTGATTGGCTTGCCCACAAATTCACCGGCATATTGATGCAGATTAATAATATCGCTGACATTTTTATCCAATAATTGATTTTTGAATAAAACCATTTCTATGGATTTGTCATACCATAAATCACTTATGATTTTAATTAATTCGACACCAGCTCTTCTTCGGTCGACTTGTAATGATACCTCTTTTTGGTACAAAGATTTTTTGCTCATAATGATTAAATTGAAAAAATAAATACACAAATATTTTTAAATTTTGCGCAAAAGTATCTATTTCAATCGATTTCGTAAGCTGTTTTATGATTTATTTTTGAAAAATAAAAAAGCCACCTTATTTTCTAAGATGGCTTTTATTAGTTTTCAGTCTCAGTCTCAGTTAGCAGTTTTTTGCGACTGAATACTGCGACTGTAAACTGAGATTAAATAATAATTCTCAGGATTTCTCCGTTTTTATTTATCATTTCGAGACGAATGCTTTGACCTTCATCTTTTTTATTTATCAGTTTAGAAACCGTCTCAATATTTGTTGCTTTTACATTATCAATACTTAAAATAATATTGCCTTGTAACTCGTTTTGATATTGCATTAAATTTTCATTATTAATGCTTCTGATTTTTACACCATAATCAATTCTGAATTTCTTTTTATCAGCAGCATCAATATTTTCTAATTCAATTCCTTTAAATTCCGTACTATAAAATTCATTTTTACTTAAAGTTACCGGAACAGTTTTAGTTTTACCTTCTTTTACATAAGTTACCTTAACAACATCGTTTGGTCGTTTTGTATTGATATAACCAGAAAGATCCGCATATGTAGAAATGTTTTGATCATCAAGTTTTACAATTATATCTCCTTTACCAAGTCCTGCTTTTTCAGCTCCTGAATTTTTAGAGACTTTGCTAATATAAAAACCTTGTGTTTCAGTAACGCCCAATTCTTTTGAAGCAGTACTATTTAATTCACCACCTTCGACACCAAGAATTCCTCTTTGAACATTTCCGAATTCCATAATATCCTCGATAATTTTTCGGGCAATATTTGAAGGAACTGCAAACGAATATCCAACATAAGAACCCGTCATTGAAGAAATCATAGTATTAATACCAATCAATTCACCTCTTGTATTTACTAATGCGCCACCACTATTTCCCGGATTTACCGCAGCATCTGTCTGAATAAAAGACTGGATTCCGTTTGTGTCTAAATTTCTGGCTTTCGCCGAAACAATCCCGGCAGTAACAGTAGAAGTCAAATTATAAGGATTTCCAACCGCCAAAACCCATTCTCCAATTTTTACAGCATCAGAATTAGCAAAAGCAGTATAAGGTAATTTTTCATCAGCATCAATCTTTAATAATGCGATATCCATTTTAGAATCGGTGCCAATTAATTTTGCCTTGTATGACTTTTTATTGTTTAAGGTAATTTCAATTTCGGTAGCATCTTTAATAACGTGATTATTGGTTACAATATATCCATCTTCTGAAATAATAACACCAGATCCCGTTCCAACCTGTTCTTGTTGCTGTTGACCGCCGTAACCATAGAAAAATTCCATCATAGGATTACTAACAGTTCTTCGCGAAACATTTTTTACGTGAACAACGGTATGAATTGTCTTGTCTGCGGCAGCCGTAAAATCGACAGTTTCGGCAGATAAAGCTACATTTCGACCAAATGAATCGGGGGCAAGCGTAACAACAGAATTTCCCCTTCCAAAAAAAGAATTGTTGCTTTCAAATAATAACTTGTAAGCACCAAGGGTAATAGCGCCACTAAGAAGTGAAACTAAAAATAAGGCTGAAAATCTTTTCATATTACAATTTATGTTTTAGGTTATTTTAAAGTAAAAATAATTCAAAAATTTGTTCAACAAAACGCTTTAACTCTCTTTAACATTGATTAACATTTCATTAATTATTTGTTTGTACTTTTGTGTTATTAACAAGAAAAAAATGCAAATAGAATTTTATAAATATCAAGGTACCGGGAACGATTTTGTAATGATAGATAATCGTTCAGAATTCTTTCCAAAAGAAGACATTAAACTAATTGAACGTTTATGCGACAGACGTTTCGGAATAGGCGCTGACGGACTTATTTTACTGGAAAATGATGCCGAAACTGATTTTAGAATGGTGTATTATAATTCAGATGGAAATCAAAGTTCGATGTGCGGAAATGGCGGTCGTTGTTTAGTAGCTTTTGCGAATCAATTAGGGGTTATTGACAACAAAACTACCTTTATTGCAACAGATGGTTTGCACCATGCTTCGGTGGGAGAAGATGCCATTATTTCATTGCAGATGATTGACGTAGATGAAATACAAAAAAACGATTCATATACTTTTTTAAATACAGGTTCTCCGCATCATGTTCAAATTGTTGATGACTTAGAACATTATAATGTAAAAGATAACGGAGCAGCAATTCGGTATGGTGAATTATATGGAGAAAAAGGAAGTAATATCAATTTTGTAAAAAAAGTTGATGAAAGTACTTTTTCACTTCGTACTTATGAAAGAGGAGTTGAAGATGAAACCCTGGCTTGTGGAACCGGTGCAACTGCCGTTGCAATTGCTATGAATGCGATTGGTCAAACAGATAAAACTTCGATTAATTTGAATGTTGAAGGAGGAAAACTTGTCGTTTCTTTTGATAAATTAAAAGATCATTTTACAAATGTATTCCTGACAGGTCCTGCAAAATTTGTATTCAAAGGAACAATAGAGATTTAAATTCCAAAAATGAATTTCCAAATCTAAAATCATCAATCTACAATAAAATGATAACACTCAAAGGCAAAAATATTTATTTGCGTGCATTAGAACCTAATGATTTAGAGTTTGTTTATGCAATGGAAAACGATGAAAGCATTTGGGAAGTAAGTAATACACAAACACCTTATAGTCGCTTTTTAGTGCGTCAATATCTTGAAAATGCACAACAGGATATTTATGAAGCGAAACAATTGCGATTAGCAATTTGTCAGGATCAGGATTTTCCAGCCATTGGATTGATTGATTTATTTGAATTTGATCCTAAAAATAACAGAGCAGGAGTAGGGATTGTGATTCAAAAGGATGAGAACAAAAAGCAAAACATTGGATCTGAAGCATTAGAACTTTTAATTAAGTATTCTTTTCATAATTTAAATTTACACCAATTATATGCAAATATTGCTGTAGGAAATGTAGCAAGTATAGCTCTTTTTACTAAATTTGGCTTTGAGAAAATAGGAATCAAAAAAGATTGGATTTTGCTGAATAACCACTATCAAGACGAAGCAATTTTTCAATTAATTAACAAACAAATTTAAAATTTTATATTTTGAGCATAAAAAAAATCATCACGATAGCAGCTGTTGCCGTAATTTCAGTTTTAATGATTTATGGATTTATTTTAATTAATAAAATTTTCAGTGCAAATACTAAATTCGAAGAAAAAGAACTTTATGTCCATGTTCCAACAGGAGCAAACTACGCCGACGTAAAAAAAATATTAGAACCTTATATTAAGAATTTTGACAATTTTGAAATGGTTGCCAATAAAAGAAGCTATCCTGAAAATGTAAAATCAGGGCGTTTTTTACTAAAAAAAGATATGAATAATATCGATTTGGTTCGTGCAATGCGTTCTAATGTTCCTGTAAAATTGGCTTTTAATAATCAGGAACGTTTAGAAAACTTCGCAGGAAGAGTAGGAGCTGAGATTGAAGCAGATAGTTTGTCATTAATGAAAGCGATTAAAGATCCTGCATTTTTAAAAGAAAATGGTTTTAATGAAGATAATGTTTTTGCGATGTTTATCCCAAACACATATGAAATCTATTGGAATACTTCAGCTGAAAAATTCCGTGATAAAATGATTAAAGAATATCACAATTTCTGGACAGCTGAAAGAATTGAAAAAGCAAAAAAACAAGGACTAACTCCGGTTCAGGCTACAATATTAGCCTCTATAGTTCATAAAGAATCCGTTAAAAAAGATGAAAGACCACGTATTGCAGGTGTTTATTTGAACCGTTTACGTTTAGAAATGCCATTACAAGCAGATCCAACAGTTATTTATGCCTTAAAATTAAAAGCCAATAATTTTGATCAGGTAATAAAAAGAGTTTTTTATAATGATTTGGTAATGAAGTCTCCATATAACACTTATGTGAATATTGGACTTCCTCCCGGACCAATTGCCATGCCCGATATTACAGCTTTAGATGCAGTTTTAGATCCTGAGAAGAACGATTATGTCTATTTCTGTGCTAGTGTAGAACGTTTTGGATATCATGAATTTGCTTCGACTTATGAGCAGCATCAAATAAATGCAAAAAAATATTCAGACTGGATTGCAAGTCAGGGAGTGACAAGATAATTTAAATCGTATATATAAATTAAATGATTTGTATTTTTTGATTCAGAAAAAATATAGCATATAATAACATATTTTAAAACCGAAGTTTCTGACTTCGGTTTTTTTATTTTAAAACGTCAATTTTTGCAATTAGGCACATAATATTTAAACCTTAAATATTTTTAAAGAAATCGATGAAATTATGAACTTGATATTTAATAAATACATTTTCTGAATTTCAATCAAAATGGATATTTATATTTCTTCTAAATTTAGTTTTTGTTTAAAATACAAAGTTCAAAATTCTTAAAAATTGTACTTTTTTTGAATCAAAATTAGATTCTATTTTTTGAAAATTAAGTTTAAAAATTGAAAAAATACCATATTTTATTGTAGGCATAACCTTTCAATTTTAACATATTTGATAAAAAAAGCATAAAAACGACATTTTTTTAATTGTTTTTTTCTCTTTTTAAGACTAGAATCAAAAAATCCATTTTCGCTCGAAAACTCCGCCAATAAAGGGATTAAAAGAAGTAATCTAATTTTTAAAAACAGTTAACATGTTGATTTACAGTATTATTTTGTATTTCTTATCTTTGCACCGTAGAAATTTCAAGAGGGTGACAGCGTTTTGAAGAAAAACAATTTATGATAAAGAAATGGTATTTTTATGCGAGTTTAATCGTTATTATTACATTTTTAAGTTTGGGTTTCAAACCCTTTAATCTAGAAACCAAACCTTGGTTTTTAATAGAAAAAACAGATGGATCTGAATACATATTTCCATCGCAGGAAGAGGATGATTATCCAATTCTAAAAAAGCTAAATGTTCCGTTTACAGGAAAGCGGCTTATTGGGTTCAAAGAAGCAGTTGCTTTTAAAGAATCTCAAGGAAAATACCGCTTAGTAAATTCACTTGGTTACATGGGCAAATACCAGTTTGGTTCTAAAGCTTTAAGAGCTATTGGTGTTCAAAATGACAAAGCATTTTTAAAAGATCCTGCATTACAAGAAAAAGCATTTATTGCGCTATTGTCCAAAAACAAATGGATTTTACGTAACGAAATCGAAAAGTACGAAGGGAAAATTATTAGTGGCGTTGAAATTACCGAATCTGGAATTTTAGCTGCTGCACACCTTGGAGGCGCTGGTTCAGTAAAAAACTTTTTCAAAAACAAGGGAAACAGACATTTTAGAGATGCCTACGGAACTTCATTAAAAAGTTATATGCGAGCGTTTGGAGGTTATGATCTTTCCTTTATTGAAGCAGATAGCAATGCAACAATAAACGATTAAACATTTAATTAAAATGAAAAATCCCGAATTATTCGGGATTTTTTATGCTTTTTAGTCAATTAAAATTTCTAGTATTTTTATAGCAGCTTCGCTGATTTTAGTTCCGGGTCCAAAAACCGCAACTGCACCGGCATCAAATAAAAATTGATAATCTTGCGCCGGAATTACTCCGCCAACAATTACCATAATATCCTCACGTCCGTGTTTTTTAAGTTCTTCTATAACTTGCGGCACCAATGTTTTATGTCCTGCGGCCAATGATGAAACACCTAAAATATGAACGTCATTTTCAACGGCTTGTTTCGCTGCTTCTGCAGGAGTTTGAAAAAGCGGACCTATGTCTACATCAAATCCCACATCTGCATAACCCGTTGCTACAACTTTTGCGCCACGATCATGTCCGTCTTGTCCCATTTTGGCAATCATAATTCTTGGGCGTCTTCCTTCTTGTTTTGCAAAGGTATCAGCTAACTGTTTCGCCTTCTCAAAATTCTCGTCATTTTTTATTGCTGCACTATACACACCGCTAAAGGATTTAATTTGTGCTTTATATCTTCCAAAAATACTTTCAAGAGCATCGCTTATTTCTCCTAAAGTTGCTCTGTTTCGAGCTGTTTCAATCGCAATTTCTAATAAGTTTCCTTGTCCGGTTTTTGCACAAAGTATTAATTTTTCCAGTGATTGATTTACTTTTTCAGTATCTCTATTTGCTTTTATTGTTGCAAGTTGCTCTACTTGCTGTTTACGAACCATTTGATTGTCTACATCTAAAATATGCAGCGGATCTTCTTTTTCTAATCTATATTGATTGACCCCCACAATAATATCCTGACTACTATCTATTCTGGCTTGCTTTCTGGCAGCAGCTTCTTCAATTCTTAGTTTAGGAATTCCAGCTTCAATAGCTTTTGTCATTCCTCCTAATTCTTCAACTTCTTCAATTAATTTCCAGGTGTTTTTTAAAATCTCATTCGTCAGGTTTTCAACATAATAACTTCCTCCCCAAGGATCAACTGTTTTGGTAATTTTAGTTTCTTCCTGTAAAAAAATCTGTGTATTACGTGCAATTCGTGCCGAAAAGTCTGTAGGTAACGCAATAGCTTCATCAAGAGCATTGGTATGAAGTGACTGAGTTCCTCCAAAAGCTGCTGCAGTTGCTTCAATACAAGTTCTGGCAACATTATTAAAAGGATCTTGTTCCGTTAAACTCCATCCGCTTGTTTGGCAATGCGTTCTCAAAGCCAGAGATTTATCACTTTTAGGATTAAATTGCTGAACTAACTTTGCCCAAAGCATTCTTCCGGCACGCATTTTAGCGATTTCCATAAAATGATTCATTCCAATTGCCCAAAAGAAAGACAGGCGAGGAGCAAACTCATCTATTGTCATTCCCGTAGAAAGTCCGGTTCTAATATATTCTAAACCATCGGCAAGAGTATAAGCTAATTCAATATCGGCAGTAGCGCCGGCTTCCTGCATATGATAACCTGAAATAGAAATAGAATTAAATTTGGGCATTTTCTTGCTCGTAAATTCAAAAATATCTGCTATAATCTTCATAGAAGGTGTTGGCGGATATATATAAGTGTTACGAACCATAAACTCTTTCAGGATATCATTCTGGATCGTTCCGGATAGTTTTTCAATTGCAACACCTTGTTCTTCAGCTGCAACAATGTAAAATGCCATAATAGGTAAAACGGCACCGTTCATTGTCATTGAAACCGACATTTCGTCTAACGGAATCTGATCGAACAAAACTTTCATGTCTTCAACAGAATCTATAGCAACTCCAGCTTTCCCTACATCGCCAACAACTCTCTCATGATCTGAATCGTAACCGCGATGTGTTGGTAAATCAAATGCAATGGACAGTCCTTTTTGTCCGGCTGCTAGATTTCTTCTATAGAAAGCATTACTTTCTTCTGCGGTAGAAAATCCGGCATATTGTCTAATCGTCCACGGTCTTCGCACATACATTGTTGCATATGGTCCGCGAAGATTAGGTGCAAAGCCAGCTCCGAATTCAAGAAATTCTAAATCCTCAATATCTTTTTCAGAATAGTTTTTCTTAAGTTCAATTCCTTCGGCGGTGTAAAAGTTACCAATCAAATTTTCTGATTTCTGACTTTCAACTTTTGGCTTTTGACTATTTAAATTAATATGTTTAAGGTCTTTTCTTATCATGGAAATACTCTTTTGAGTAGGTTTATTAATTACTTAGAAAAAAGATTATTCAAGTTCCAATCTTTCCTGTTCTAATTTCTCTGCCAGTCTTTTTTCTATAATTGGAGTAATTAAAGTTTTTCTTGGTTTTATTTTCACAAAAGGAAACAGTTCTAAATCATGTTTCATCTTGTCATCTTTATTTGGATATTTATTCGTTCCCAGTAAAACTTCTTTTTTAGAATCGAATAATTCCTGCTCTTTTGCTGCACTTTCCTGGATCTTCTTTTTGATAGTTCCGTCGTTTAAAAGTTTAAGGAAACCGCCATTAGCTTCGATATCCTTAAATAAAGTCAAACTTTTCTCTGCTAATTGTGTCGTTAGGCTTTCTATATAATAACTTCCATCAGCCGGATTATTGACTTTGTCAAAATAACTTTCATATTTTAAAACCAATAATTGGTTTCTTGCAATTCGGTCACCAAATTCATTGTCTTTATGGTACAAAGAATCGTATGGTAAATTTGCAACAGCATCAGCCCCGCCTAAAATTGCCGACATACATTCGGTTGTAGTTCGAAGCATGTTGACATTATAATCGTAAATAGTTTTATTTCGTTTGGTTGGTGTTACCAAAAAATGACATTCTAAATCAGGATTATATTCATCGGCAATTAATCTGAAAAGCATTCGTAAAGCACGAAGTTTTGCAATTTCAAAAAAATAATTTGTTCCTACCGATATTTGAAAAACAATTGGCTTTGTAATAATAGGTAAACGATTTAAATATTCGTTTGCATGTGCCAGACTATATGCAATTTGTTGGGTGATATTTGCTCCAGCATTTTGATACAAACCTAAATCAATACTTATTAAAGAAAGATTTGTTGTGGCTTTTGCAATTTTTTCAATCGTTTCAAAGTTATTTTTGTCCGATGTTGTAAACCAGTTTCCTTCTCTTGCAAAATGACCAATCGGGTCGATATTACAATAAAAAAAGGCTTTTTTCTGAATCGAAATGGTGTCTAATAATTTTACGAAATCGATTGAAATAAACGACAAATTAAAGTAAACACTTCTATTTTCTAAAGGAAGAGGCTCTAGTAATTTTTGAATATCAATTTTTTCGTTTTCGATAGTAAACCGTAAACTTTCAGCTCCTCTTTCAATAGTATTGATGGCTCTTTGAACAGATTTTTCGATATCATATACAAAGATGTTTTGACAAATTTTAAAATTTGATGCCTCAGTTTTTACCGGAATTGCTTTAGAAAATTCATCAATATGATAAAATGGTTTTACCTGAATATCTTCGGGTGAATTCCAGATTACGGTTTCATTATATTCAGCTCCGTCTAATTCAAACTGAATTTTTTGTTTCCATTGTTTGGATGAAATCGGATTAAAATTGTCGAATAGGGTAGTTGCCATTGAATGTTTTTCTGGTTATTCTTTATTATCTTGAATAGTATCTCCTTCAAATTGAATGATGTAAATATCTTCGCTGTCTTTTTTCATGAAATACTTTTCGCGAGCATATTTTTCTATTTGTTCAGGATTTTTAAGTTGCTTGATTTGTTCATGATCTTTTTTTATTTCAACCTGATAATATTTTTTATTGTCTTGTAATTCGTTGATCTGGTGGTCTAAAAATCGATGATCAAAATAAGAGTAATTGTCTAAAAAGAACATCCAAACAATAAAAAACAGTAAAACCCAAACATATTTGTTGCTCAGTAATTTAAACCAGCGTTTGCCTTTATATGGATTTTTCATTTTCATTTTTATTTAAACGATTACGTCTTATAATTTCGAGTGGATTTTTTAGCCCGATCGAGCCGATATCCTTTTTAAGGCTTTTTCTGCCATAAAAAGATAAAGGCGAGAGCGGGTCCCGATAGCTATCGGGATAGCTCCTAATTTCTATGGAATAAATTTACAATAAAAATTATGAAATTCGTTGATTAATTACAGCCCGGACTACATCAATGGCTACAGTATTGTATTTATCATTGGGAATAATAATGTCTGCAAAAGCTTTTGATGGTTCGATAAATTGCTCGTGCATAGGCTTTAAAGTGTTTTGGTAACGTGTTAAAACCTCGTCGATATCACGTCCGCGTTCTGAAATATCTCTTTTTAAACGGCGAATTAATCTTTCATCAGAATCTGCGTGAACATACACTTTAACATCAAAAAGATCACGTAATTCCGGATTTGTCAGGATTAAAATCCCTTCAACAATCATAACTTTTCTGGGATGCGTTGATACTGTATCGTCAGTTCTGTTGTGCTGTATGAAAGAATATACTGGCTGATCGATGGTTTCGCCTTCTTTTAAAGCTTTTAAATGTTTTACCAATAACTCAAAATCGATCGCGCGTGGGTGATCAAAATTGATTAATGCTCTTTCGTCGAATGACAAATTATGGGTTTCTTTATAGTATGAATCCTGAGAGATTACGCCAACTTCAGTGTCTGGCAACTCGTTCATGATTTGATGTACTACTGTTGTTTTTCCACTTCCTGTTCCTCCTGCAATTCCAATAATGAGCATATTTTTTTGTTTGATATTTGTTTGGCAAAAATAATAATTTAACTGGATTGTATATGTATATTATGTATTTAAACCATATAAGTGATATAAGTAAATCTAAGCAATGAGATATTTAAACAAAATGGCACTTAACTGAACTTATATTACTTATATGGTTAAAACATTACTATTAATATGGTGAAATACACAAAAAAAATCCCGAAAGTAGAACCTTCGGGATTTGTGCAATCAGTATAGTTTATAAAAATTATTCTGAATTTAGTAAGCACGTAAAATTATTTATTCTTTTTTGCTTTTATCATCATTTCAAGCTGATCCCAAAGTTCCTCCGGAATTGCTTCTAATAAATTGAATTGTCCAGCACCTTTTAGCCATTCGCCACCATCGATTGTAATTACATCACCGTTTATATATGCTGAAAAATCAGAAACTAAATAAGCAGCTAAATTGGCTAATTCCTGATGATCACCAACACGTTTCAAAGGCACTTTTTTAGCCATATCAAACTTTTCGGCAAGATCTCCAGGCAATAATCTGTCCCATGCACCTTTTGTTGGGAATGGTCCCGGAGCAATTGCGTTAGAACGAATTCCGTATTTTGCCCATTCTACAGCTAAACTGCGGGTCATGGCAAGAACTCCGGCTTTTGCCGTAGCACTTGGCACAACATAAGCAGATCCTGTCCAGGCATACGTTGTAACAATATTTAAAATCGTAGAAGATTTTTGTTTTGTATCAATCCAGTGTTTTCCAAAGGCGAGCGTACAGTTTTTTGAACCTTTAAGTACGATATCTATAACAGTATCAAATGCATTTGCAGATAAACGTTCGGTTGGAGAAATGAAATTTCCGGCAGCGTTGTTCAAAAGAACGTCAACTTTTCCGAAAGCTTTTAAGACTTCCTGAAGCATATTTTCTACTTCTTCATAATGACGGACATCACATTGAAGTGGCAAACATTTTCCACCGGTTTCAGTTTCAAGTTCAGTTGCAGTAGCTTTTAGTTTATCTAAATCTCTTGAAGTAATTGCTACTTCAGCTCCTAATTCTAAGAAATATTTAGTCATCGCTTTTCCTAAACCGCTTCCGCCACCCGTAACTACAATGACTTTTCCTTTTAAAGCGTCATCTCTTAACATTTTATCTGTATAGCTCATATTTTTTTCTTTTTATTACAATATTAATTAAATAAATAGGATGCACGCATAATAATGTTATAATTTTTTGATAAAATTTATATATCACATAATTTTTTTGCTGCTGATTCTAAAGTGAAATTATCTTTGGCAAAGCAAAAACGTATAAGCTTTTGATCTTTATGATCTGAATAAAATGTAGAAATGGGAATTGCGGCAACGCCATGATCTGTAATTAGCTTTTTGCAAAAAGTTACATCATCGTCGTCTGAAATGTTAGCATAAGAAGCCACCTGAAAATAAGTTCCTTCGCATGGTTTTAATTCAAAACGGCTATTTTGAAGTAATTTCTGAAAATAATCACGTTTTTCCTGATAGAATTTTCCCAATAGATTCACATCTACAACATTTAAATATTGACTAATTGCAGCCTGAGAAATGCTGTTGACGCTAAAAACTAAAAACTGATGTACTTTTTTAATTTCTTTCATTAAGTATTCCGGAGCAATTGTATAACCAATTTTCCAGCCTGTAATATGAAATGATTTTCCGAAAGAAGAAACCATTATGCAACGGTTCAAGAGAAAATCTTTAGTATGTGCCGAAATATGTTTTTTTTCAAAAGTGATGTATTCGTAAACTTCATCAGATAAAACTAGAATGTCAGGAAATTTAGAAAGTAATTTTTCCAACTCAAGAAAATCTGTTTCTGTTAAAATTTTTCCTGTTGGATTATGCGGATTATTGATGATAATCATCTTGGTTTTTGACGAACACGCTTTTTCTATTGTTTCGCAATTAGGAGTATAATCATCGTTTAAAGCAACGCGAACAGGTTTTGCATTGCACAGAAGAACCGGAGATTCATAAGAATCATAACTCGGATCTAAAATAATCACTTCGTCACCCGTTTTTACCAAAGCTAAAATTGAAGTAAAAATTCCCTGAGTGGCTCCGGCAGTAACCAGAATTTCTGTTTCAGGAATAATGGTTCTATTGTAGGAGTCTAGAACTAATTTTGCAATCTGATTCATCAAGGGCGGAAAACCTGCCATTGGTGTATATTGATGTACGTTTTCTTTGGATAATCGTGCCAGAATATCTGTTAATCTTTCATCAACAGGAAAATTAGGAAATCCCTGCGAAAGATTAATGGCATTATATTCAGTTGCCATTTTTGACATTACCGTAAAAATACTTGTGGTTACATTAGGAAGTTTACTCATTATAAAGTTTAGTTAGGGAAACTTGTGAGTACAATATAAGATAATTTTTACGATTATATTTTATGAATAATAAAAATCGTAGGTCGATTATGTAAATCAACTTTTAATTTTTTCCAATCTGCAACACGCATTGTTTTAATAAATTCTGTTGGTAAAGTAATATCTGTAGCGATACAAAGATGAGTCGAAGGATTTAAAATTTGCAGAATATCCTCGACTAATTTATTGTTTCGATAAGGAGTTTCTATAAAAAGCTGCGACTGATTTTTATCCTGAGATAATTTCTCAAAATATTTCAACGCAGATTTTTTCTCATCTTTATCAATAGGTAAATAACCGTTGAAAGTAAAGCTTTGACCGTTCATTCCGGAAGCCATCATTGCTAATAATATAGAAGATGGTCCCACTAAAGGCACAACCTGAATCCCTTTTTCATGCGCTAATTTTACAATTACAGCGCCAGGATCAGCAACGCCCGGACAACCGGCTTCGCTCATTAAACCAACATTTTTCCCTTCTAATAAAGGTTTGATGAAATCTAAATGTTCGCTTGGTTCCGTGCGCTTATTAAGCGTAAACAAAATAAGATCTGATTGTTTTTTTTCAGGAGAAACTGCTTTTATTGATTTTCTTGCAGTTTTTTCGTTTTCTACAATATAATGATCTATAAAATCTATACTTCTTTTTACTGTTTGAGGCAAAACATCCATCGGATCACTTTCGCCCATTGTAGTTGGAATTAAATATAATTTTCCTAGAAGTTTCATGTGCGTGGTTTTATATTATTTGAAGAAAAAACTAAGAATGTTTTTCGATAAGTTTTTTTGCGATTATGTCTGTTGCTTCATTCAGCATTTGATAAACATTATCAAATCCGTTAGCAACACCATAGTAAGGATCAGGAACATCTACATTTTCATCCGGAAAAAGTTCGTTCAGGATAAGCTGAACTTTATTTTTATGTTCCGGAGTTTTTGCAAGATCAATTATATCACTGTAATTTGAACTATCCATTACATATATATAATCGAATTCATCAAAATCTGAAGTTTTAAATTGTCTTCCTTTTTGATTCTGAATGTTTACGCCATTTTTTGTTGCAACAGCAATTGAGCGTTTATCAGGTGAATTGCCTACATGCCATGATCCTGTTCCTGCAGAATCAACTATAAAGTTTTCAGGTAATTTTGATGCCAAAATTCCTTCTGCTAAAGGTGATCTGCAAATATTACCCAGGCAAACCATTAAAATTTTTACTGGCATGATTCGCGTTTATAGCGTTAATTTTTTGTTGATGTCTTCGACAAATTTCTTGAATTGTTTGTCTGTAGAAACTAAATTGTCAACGGTTTTACAAGCATGTAAAACGGTAGCGTGATCGCGATCTCCAATTTGTGAACCAATGTTTGCCAAAGAAGCTTTTGTAAATTTCTTTGCGAAAAACATTGCTAATTGTCTCGCCTGAACCACGTGTCTTTTTCTGGTTTTTGATTGAAGTGTTTCAATATCCAACTGGAAATAATCAGACACAATTTTTTGAATATAATCAATAGAGATTTCTCTCTTTACGTTTTTAACAAATTTCTCTACAACGCTTTTAGCCAACTCAAGAGTAACTTCTTTTTTATTGAAAGAAGATTGTGCGATTAACGAAATAATAGCGCCTTCAAGTTCACGAACATTACTTTTAATATTACGTGCAACATATTCAATAATATCTTCAGGTATTTCAACACCATCACGATACAAAATATTTTTCAGGATCGAAATACGGGTTTCGTAATCCGGCTGATGCAATTCAGCAGATAATCCCCATTTAAAACGAGATAATAAACGTTGCTCAATATCCTGCATGTCAACAGGAGCTTTGTCCGAAGTCAAAATTACCTGTTTTCCGTTTTGATGCAAATAATTGAAAATATGGAAAAATACGTCCTGAGTTCCTGATTTTCCTGATAAAAACTGAACATCATCAATAATCAAAACGTCGATTAATTGGTAAAAGTGAATGAAATCATTACGATTATTCTTTTTAACCGAATCAATATATTGTTGTGTGAAAATTTCGGCAGAAATATATAAAACCGTTTTTTCAGGATATTTATCTTTTACTTCAACACCAATAGCATGCGCTAAGTGTGTTTTTCCTAAACCAACTCCACCAAAAATCAATAACGGATTAAATGATGTTCCTCCGGGCTTATTGGCAACAGCCATACCTGCAGAACGAGCCAAACGGTTTGAATCACCTTCAAGGAAATTATCAAAACTGTAATTGGCATTTAATTGCGATTCAATCTTAAGATTTCTAATTCCTGGAATTACAAACGGATTTTTTAGTTCAGGATTTAAGTTTTTAAACGGAGCATCAACCTCTTGCGGTTTCATTGGCACTCTGTTAGCACTTGGCAACTGTTCAGTAAACGGTTGTTTATTGCCATAAGTGTTCTCCATTTTAATTTTATAGAGTAACTTTGCGTTTTTTCCCAGTTCTTTGGTAAGCGCAACTTTCAATAATTTAACATAGTGTTCTTCTAGCCACTCGTAGAAAAATTTACTTGGTACTTGAATATATAACGCGTTGTCGGTTAGCTCAACTGATTTGATTGGTTCGAACCAAGTTTTATATGCTTGATCTTGAATATTGTCTTTTATAAAGGACAAACAGTTTTCCCATACCGATTGAGCAGTTTTAGTCATAAATTCAGATAAATTTTTTATTATTGATAAAGATTCTCCTAATAAAAAAGGAGCAATTTTATTCCGTATTTCGGGATAACAAATATGTGAACAAATTTCTGTAAAAAAAAATAATTTGGGGTCTAATTTTATAAAAAAATGTTGTAAGTAGACTTTTTGAAGTTAAATATTTTTAATATATAAAGAATGAAAAATCATCAAACGCAAGTGCGTGTTCGTTACTCTGAAACCGACCAAATGGGAGTTGTTTATCACGGAAATTATGTTCCTTATTTTGAGATAGGCCGCGTGGAATGGCTTAGAGATAAAGGGATTTCCTATAAAAGCATGGAAGAAAGCGGAATTGGATTGCCAATTGTTTCCATGCAAATAAATTATAAAAAATCAGCACGTTATGATGAACTTCTTACCATTCATACGGCTTTCAAAAGTCAGTCGTCTGTCAAGATTGAATTTGATTGCGCAATCTATAACGAAGCGAATGAGTTATTAACAACTGCGGCATTTATTTTAGTATTTATTTCGTTAAAAACAGGTCGCCCAACTGCTCCTCCGGATTATATTTTAGAATTGTTTAAAACACTTGTATAATTGTTAAAATGAGATTGGTTTTTATATCAATTTAGATAATTTTAATATCGATTTCAAACATTAAATCAAAAATGTCGAATACTGATTCGGCATTTTTTTTGCGTGTTTTTGTCTTGATTTTTCCAATTGGTAAACCTGAATCTTCATCAATTTCCATTTCCTGAGAGATGATTTCCAGCTTTTTTTCCTTGATAACCCGCATAACTTTATTCATGTTTTTATAATCAAAAGAAATTAAAAAATGAACATCAATAGTTTTTTCGATAATATCAGCAACTTCAAGCGTCATTTGCGCCGTTGTTTTATAAGCAGCAATTAATCCGCCAACTCCAAGTTTTACTCCGCCAAAAATCCTGACCACAACAACCAAAACGTTCGTTACGCTAAAAGATTGTATTTGACCATAAATTGGTGCTCCGGCAGTATTACTTGGTTCGCCGTCGTCATTTGTACGATAAGAAATTTTTGGGGCTGTGCCTAATTGATACGCATAACAGTAATGAACGGCGTGAGGATGTTGTTTTTTTAAATTTTCGATGATGGGTTTGACTTCATCTTCGTGTTCTATGGGAAAAGCGTAACCAAAGAATTTGCTGCCTTTTTCCTTAAAAAGTATTTCTTCAGATTCAAAAGCTATGGTTTGGTACGTATCGTTATATTCCAAAATGAATTTTTAAATTATGATTAATATTTTTTTAACCACAGATTAAGAAGATTAAAAGGATTTCTCTTTTGCATTTGTTTTTTAAGTGTGACTAAGTTTTTCACGCAGATTTAAAAAGATTTGAGATGATCTTCGCAGATTATAATTAATTCTGCTTAAATCTGCAGAATCTGCGTGAAAAAATATTTTTAATCTTTTAATCTGTGGCAGAAAACTTTTGGCAGTTAAATTATTTTTTTATCGAATAAATCAACAACATCTTCCTGTCCAACTTGTAGATTCCAGACATGAAAGCCTAAAGCTGCGGCAGAATCTGT
Source organism: Flavobacterium sp. (assembly GCF_043722275.1). Taxonomy (GTDB): domain Bacteria; phylum Bacteroidota; class Bacteroidia; order Flavobacteriales; family Flavobacteriaceae; genus Flavobacterium. The sequence goes on from NZ_JAYSPC010000153.1 coordinate 22,464, forward strand.
ATTTTCTTTTTTATCATCTATAAACAAAGTACGTTTTGGTGATAGTTCGTGTTTATTGATTAAGTATTGAAAAACTTCAGGATTTGGTTTTCGCATTCCAATTTCAAACGAAAAATAAACCTTTTCAAAACATTGATAAAAATCACTGTAAAATGAAATTCCACTTGCGTGTTCAAAAGTTGCAATATGAATCGAATCAGTATTGCTCAATAAAAATAATCGGTATTTTTGAGAAAGCAACTGTAAAAACTCTAATCTATATAAAGGGAAATCAGCCAAAACAGCATTCCAGGCTTTTAGGATTTCTTCAATAGATGCATTAGGAAGTTCTTTTTGAAAACCTGCCAAAAAATCATCATGCGAAATATCTCCCGTTTCAAACAAAAGATTCAAACGATCTAACTCGGCGCTCCATTCCGTCATGCCTAAATTCTGCAATCCTGAAATAGTCGCTTGTTTGTCTAAATTGATAAAAATATCTCCAAAGTCAAAAATTATAGTATCAATCATGATTTCTAATGTTTATTAATTCATCGCTTTGAATGTAAGTTTTGGTCAAATTTTTCTTTTGAATAACGGGCGCTTTTGTTCCTTTTCCGAAAGTAGTTTTTCCGATAAAAATTCTGGCTTCATCCCAAATATTTTCATCTATAAAAGATTGTAGCGTTTGCAATCCGCCTTCGATAATAATAGACTGAATTTGATTTTGATGTAAAACAGCTAAAATCTGCGGAATTATATTTTGATTAAAATCAATTACTTCAAAGTTAGTGTTTTCTGTTGGAAGGCTAATTTCAGATTTGGTAAAAACAATTGTTTTAACAGTATCATCAAAAATAAAACTCTCTTTTAAAATGCGATTATTTTGATCTAAAACCACTCTCACCGGATTGTTTCCTGACCAGTCTCTGGTATTTAATTTCGGGTTATCATCAATAACAGTTTGAGTTCCTACTAATATTGCCTGTTCTTCACTGCGCCATTTATGCACCAATTGTCTTGAATATTGATTGGTAATCCAAACAGGTTTTCGATTCTTATTAATCTCTTTTTCAGGTGATAAAAAACCATCCTGACTTTCTGCCCATTTCAATATTATATACGGTCTTTTTTCCTGATGAAAAGTAAAAAAGCGTTTATTGAGTTCGTTGCAATCTTTTTCTAAAACACCAACCGTTACATTTGCGCCTGCGGCAATTAGTTTTTTTATGCCATTTCCGGCCACTTTTTCATTAGGATCTACAGTTCCTACAACCACATTCGGGATTTTGTGTTCTATTATTAAATCACAACAAGGAGGTGTTTTTCCAAAATGGCTGCAAGGCTCTAAACTCACATATATAGTAGCTTTTTTTAGCAGCGATTTATCTTTTACAGATTGTATTGCGTTGACTTCGGCGTGTGGTTGTCCGGCTTTTTTATGCCAGCCTTCTCCAATAATTTGGTTTTCGTAAACAATTACACTTCCCACCATCGGATTAGGATATGTTGTTCCGAAGCCATTTTGTGCCAGTTCAATGCAGCGTTTTATGTATTTTTCATGTATATTCACACTGCAAAAGTAGTTATTTTTGAGTTTAGGCATAAGTTAAGAAACTATCAAAAAGTATTTTTTACTTTTGTAAGAAGTTATACGAATAAAAAATTATGGAAAATTGGATTATCAGAACAATTAAAAAAGAAGACAATCAGGCTGTTGCTCAATTAATACGATCGGTTTTTGACGAAATGGAAATACCCAAAGTAGGAACAGCATATGCAGATCCGTATTTAGATTTAATGTTTGAAGAATATAACAAACCGAAATCAGCTTACTTTGTCGTTGAAAACGAAGGTAAAATAGTTGGTTGTTCAGGAGTTGCGCCATTAGAAAATGGCGATTCTAAAATTTGTGAATTGCAAAAAATGTATTTTTTACCGGAAACCCGTGGTTTAGGAATTGGAGCAAAAATGATGGAAAAATGCTTAGAGCAGGGAAGGATTTTTGGTTTTGAAAAATGTTATATCGAAACAATGCCATTTATGCATGCCGCTCAAAAATTATATAAAAAATCAGGTTTTGAATATTTACATGCACCATTAGGAAATACTGGGCATAGTTCTTGCCCAGTGTGGATGTTAAAAGTTTTATAATCATATGAAAAAAATTGTGTTTGGAATTGTTTTAGTCTCGGTTTTGTTTTCTTGTAATAATTCTAAAGAAAAAAAGGAAGACAAAAAAGTTAAGGTCGCCAATAATACTGTTGTTAAGGATTCTGTTCAAAAGGAGGAAACTACAGCAGATGAAAAAAATAAAAATAATTTTGACATTTTGTTACCCCGCAGTTATCGAACCTACGACGTAAATCCGGCTTCATCCTTAACAGATAAGTGGATTGATTTATATGAAGATAATGGTGAATATTATTTGGCTAAAGCCGATTTTAAAATAGAAAAAGGATTTGACCAATGTTCAGGAGATTCTTTAATGTCAATTATTCCGAAAAATAAAACGATTGTTTTTATGGATAATCCAGGTTTAAAACTTGGAAAAATAAAGTCTTTAAAAATCAATAAACATAAAGTTTGGCCAAAAGAAAAAGTAACTTATACATTTAATGGTATTAATTACGTTCTTAGAGCGGAAGGAAAAGTTTTGTCTGAGGATAAAACAGATTCAGACAATGATGGTGACAAAGCTTTTAAGAATGTAGCAAATTATAAACTCTATTTAACTATAGGAAATGGTGTTGAAAAATTGCTTTTAGCCGAAGAATCGTTTAATGATACCTTTGTAGAATTACTTTTTGCAGGAGATATTGACGGAGACGGAAAACTGGATTTGATTTTTAGCGCAAGTAGAGATTATGAAGAAGAGCGGGTAATTTTATTTCTTTCATCAAAAGCTAAAAATGATGATGTGATGAAAAAAGCTGCCGAAATATCAGTTCAGTTTGATTGCTAGGAAATATAATAAAGTTAATAGTTTAAATAAGATGATAATAATTGACAAAAAGCTGCGGCGTTTAAAATAAACTCAAAATGAGAATCAAACAATATCGTACTCAATTTATAAAAGAATTATCCCCTTTTTACGATGCGTATGAAGCGGAGAGTTTTTTCTATTTAATATTAGAAGACAAACATAAATTACGACAAATTGATTTAGCTCTAAATCATGAATTGACGTTTTCAGAAAGCGATTTTGTGGTTTGGGATTCATTTTTAACTCAATTAAAAAAAGAAGTACCAATCCAGTATTTGCTGGGGAAAACTCATTTTTATGGATTAGATTTTGAAGTCAATGAAAATGTCTTGATTCCGAGACCTGAAACAGAAGAATTGGTCGAATGGATTATCAATGAAAACTCAAAAATTGATACTTCTAAAAAAATAAAAATCCTTGATATTGGTACAGGAAGCGGTTGTATTGCAATTTCTTTGGCAAAAAATATCCCCAATGCTGAAGTTTACGGAATTGATGTTTCGAAAAAAGCGATAGAAACCGCAAAAAGAAACGCGATCAACAATAAAACCGGCGTAACTTTTATGCTTCAGAATATTTTAGAGACAGAAGCTTTGAAATGTAATTTTGATATTATTGTTTCAAATCCGCCTTATGTTCGTAATTTAGAAAAAGAGGAAATTAAAAAGAATGTTCTGGATTATGAACCACATTTGGCACTTTTTGTCGAAGATAATGACGCATTGATTTTCTACAGAAAAATAGCCAATCTGGCACAAAATAATCTTTTGGATAACGGACAATTGTATTTTGAAATCAATCAGTATTTAGGCGACGAAACCAGAGATTTACTTGAAAAAATGGATTTCAAAAATATAGAATTACGAAGAGATATTTATGATAATGACAGAATGATTTCATGCAAGGTTTCTAAAACTGCATAATTTTTTAAAGAGAAGTTATTGAAAAAATAAAATTTCTAATCTAGCCCCGATAGAAGTGAAAATCCTTTTATGCGGGTCCCGAGGCTTCGGGAGCCATAAAAGATTGTAACGTATAGCGGGACAAAAGGTGTTATGAAACGATAAATTACTGCTTCAAATATTTCTACATAATTTGATCTCAGTTCACTGAAAACTGCCACTGAAAACTGAAAATTACTCATAACGCAAAGCCTCAATAGGATCGAGTTTTGATGCTTTGATCGCAGGATATAATCCCGAAACAATTGCAACAGTAAAACTGGTCGCAAAAGCGGCAAAAATCGCAACCCAAGGCACTACAAATACAAAACTCATTGCGGTTGCAATGGCAAAACCTAAAAGGATTCCGATTACAATACCAATCAAACCTCCAATTTGTCCAATCAATAAAGTTTCGATAAAAAACTGAACGGCAATCGTTATTCTTTTTGCTCCCAAAGCTTTTCTAACGCCTATTTCGCGTGTACGTTCTGTAACCGAAACAATCATGATATTCATTAATGCAATTGAAGATCCTAAAATGGTGATAATACTGATGATCCATGATGCCCAGCCCAAATATTTTGTGATTCCCAAAATACGATTTATTAAATCATCGCTACGCCCAATTCCGAAATTATTGTCACGGGTTGGACTTAACTTTCGAACTCTTCGCATTGTACTTGTTGCGTTGTCAATAGCCTGGTCTAAAAGTTCTTTTTTAGAAACCATTACGCTCATTGTATAATTGATATTAGGCGCAGTAAATAAGGAACGCGCGACCTGAATTGGAATTAAAACACGTAAATCCTGACTGTTTCCAAATGTTGATCCTTTTTCTTTTAAAACACCAATGACTTTAAAACGAGCACCGCGAATGGAAATTATTTTATCAATTGGGTTCAAATCTTTTAATAATCCTTTCTCAAAATCAGATCCTACAATGCAGGAATAAGTGTTATTGTCAATATCAAATTGATTAAAACTACGGCCTAAACTAATTTCTAAACCAGAGTTGGCAATAAAATGTTCGTCGACACCAAGAATTTTAATTTCAGGATCTGTTTTTTTATCTAAATATTTAACCTCTGCCGTTTTAGTGGCTGTAAATGATAAAGAAGTTTCGGTAAAAGGATATTTATATTTGTTTTTAAAAGCTACAGCTTCCGGATATGAAATAATAGGATTTACGATTTCACGTTCGTTGCTTCCGCGGTTTTTAAGGCTGTTTTCGTACTGATTGATGTTGAAAGTATTTGCTCCCATAGAAGCAAAATTGGTCGAAATAGTATTTTCAAGTGCTGTTACAACGGTCAAAATTCCCACCAAAGCAGTAATCCCAATCGCAATAATTAATACGGTAAGAATGGTACGCAACAATTGTGTTTTGATAGAACCAAAAGCAATTCGGATATTTTCTTTAAATAATTTTAGCATCATGACCAATTTGTCACGAAAATACGTTTTTTGTTACAAGTTTGTTTTCGAACAGGCATTATTTATTTTAAAAAATAAGATATTTGCAGTCCATTAGAAATAGAGAAATCTAAAAATAAAATAATCCAAGAAAAATTTTAATTTAAGATTCCCAAAAATCTACAATCTAAAATCAGAAATCTAAAATAAAAAAGATGGCTTCAAAACCAAGCATACCACAAGGAACAAGAGATTTTTCGCCTGCAGAGGTGTCAAAACGTCAATATATTATTCAGAACATAAAAAATAATTTTGAGAAATTTGGTTTTCAGCCGATCGAAACACCTTCGTTTGAAAATTCAGATACTCTAATGGGGAAATATGGAGAAGAAGGTGATCGCCTGATTTTTAAAATATTGAATTCAGGAAACTTTTTCTTTAATAAAAATAAAATCGAATTACCGGAATCTATAGAATCTTTACAAGTAAATTCAGCTGAAACAATTAATCTGGATCAAAGAATTGAGCTGAATAAATTTACGGGAAAAATTTCTGAAAAAGCATTACGTTATGATTTAACCGTTCCGTTTGCGAGATATGTTGTGCAACACCAAAACGAAATTGAATTTCCTTTTAAAAGATACCAAATCCAACCGGTTTGGAGAGCTGATCGCCCACAAAGAGGACGTTACAGAGAATTCTATCAATGTGATGCGGATGTTGTAGGTTCAAAATCATTATGGCAGGAAGTAGAATTGGTTCAATTATATGATACGGTTTTTACGTCTTTAGGTTTAGAAGGTGTTACGATCAAAATCAATAATAGAAAAATTTTATCCGGAATTGCCGAAGTAATTGGCGCATCAGATAAGTTGATTGATTTTACCGTTGCTCTTGATAAACTCGATAAAATTGGTGAAGATGGCGTTAAAAAAGAAATGATCGAAAAAGGTATTGCCGAAGAAGCTTTGGTTAAAGTTCAGCCACTTTTTAGTTTTACAGGAACTTTTTCAGATAAAATAAATCAACTTTCAAGTCTGTTAGCAGAATCGGAAGAAGGAATGAAAGGTGTTGAGGAATTGAAATTTATTTGTGACAATGTGGCAACTTTAGGTTTGTCAACAGCAACTTTAGATCTTGATGTAACTCTTGCACGTGGATTAAATTATTATACCGGAGCTATTTTTGAAGTAGCCGCACCAAAAACCGTTTCAATGGGTTCTATTGGCGGAGGTGGAAGATACGATGATTTGACAGGTATTTTTGGCTTGAAAAATATGAGCGGCGTTGGAATTTCTTTTGGTTTAGACCGAATTTATTTAGTTCTTGAAGAGTTGCAATTGTTTCCTGAGACCGTAGTAGCAACTTCAAAAGCATTGTTTATCAATTACGGAGATGCTGAGGCTTTATACGCTTCGCAAGCGATTCAGAAATTACGACAAGAAAATATCAAAGTAGAATTGTATCCTGATAATGTAAAAGTGGGGAAACAGTTTCAATATGCTGATAAGCGCTTGATTCCGTTTGCTGTAATTGCAGGCGATCAGGAAATTGAAAATAATTCATATTCTCTTAAAAATTTAGTTTCAGGAGAACAGGTTTCTGTTGATTTTGAAGGATTGAAAGCTGCTTTATTGGCGTAAGAGTTTAACCAAAAATCTACAAAGTTTTTTGCCACGAATTCACGAATTTTAATTTTTTAATTCGTGGCCAAAATAACCAGAAAGAGCACAAAAAAATTGCAAAGTTTTTAATTTGATTAAGAATACATAATTCACAAAGCTTTGGTGGTGATTGTGTTAATGAATCATTAGCATTTATCTGCTAAAATCTTTTTAAATCTGCGTGAAATTAATTGCAGGAAAAGAAAAAATACTTTTAATTTGCGACTTATTACGGGCGTAGTTCAAGGGTAGAATAGCGGTCTCCAAAACCGTTGATGGGGGTTCGAATCCCTCCGCCCGTGCAATAAAAAAAATATATCTAATTGTTTTTTACCGCAAAGAACGCAAAGATTTTTATCTAAGAATATATTAATAAAATATAAAGTTCGCAAAGCTAAATCAATAAAAAGCTTTGCGAATTTTTTTTTGCGGTTCAACGCTAAATGGTGTGGAGAATATTACAAATTTTAGCTCCCTAATTGTTTTTTACCGCAGAGAAAGCTAAATTTTATTGCAGAGTTCACTAAGATTTAAGTTGTGTTTATACAATCTAAGTACACAAAGCTTTGCGAGCTTTGTCTTTTATAAAGCTTAAGCGTAAAAAAACTTTGCGTTGTTTGCTGTAAATTTTTTCGTTCTATTAGGTTTTTAGTATTGATCTCGCTAAAGATAAAAAGCATAAAAAAAAGCTTCGTCTGTAATAGGCGAAGCTTTTTTTAATATAAGGTAAACTTGAATTAATAATTATTTATGAAGCCGAGGCCAACCCTTAAATTCAATTTTGATAGGTAATCTTTAATTTCCAATTTGGAATCCCAAATATAGTATAAACTAAAACGTAATAGTCTTAAAATTATACTAAATTTCTTAGCTCTAATATTTCTTTTTAAATAGCTCAGTTTTAATAAAGTGACAATTTGACATTTTAAAAGATTTGGCAGTACTTTTGCAATCCAACAGAAAGAATACAAAATGAAGTTTAAAAATATTTTTAAAAATAAAAGTAATATGACTACGGAAAATACAGAGTTCGATCAAGAATTAGATGATGCAACGTTAGAAAATAATGCCAATGGCGAGCAATTAATTGTTGAAGAATTAAGTGTTGAAGAGCAATTAGCTCAAGACTTGGCAAAAGAAAAAGATAAATTCTTGAGATTATTTGCTGAATTTGAAAATTATAAAAAAAGAACTTCAAAAGAACGTATGGATTTGTTTAAAACAGCAAATCAAGAAGTTTTGTTAGCAATGCTTCCGGTTTTAGATGATTTTGACAGAGCAACTGTAGAAATCAACAAATCTGAAGATGAAAATTTGAAAAAAGGAGTGGAGTTAATTCACGAAAAATTCAAAAGTACTTTGGTTTCTAAAGGTTTAGAGCAAGTTGAAGTAAGGGCAGGTGATGCTTTTAATGCTGATTTTGCTGAGGCAATTACCCAAATTCCAGCTCCGTCTGAGAAATTAAAAGGGAAAATTGTTGATGTTATCGAAAAAGGATACAAATTGGGAGACAAAATTATTCGTTTTCCTAAAGTGGTAATCGGAAACTAAAATGCAAATAAGATTCTGAAAGTCAATTTTAATAGTTGGAATTTAGAATTTAAGATTTGGAATTTAATCTAAATTATGAAAAAAGATTTTTACGAAATATTAGGCATTTCAAAAGGTGCTGATGCTGCCGAAATTAAAAAAGCTTACAGAAAAAGCGCTTTAAAATATCATCCGGATAAAAACCCGGGAGACAAAGAGGCAGAAGAAAACTTTAAATTAGCGGCAGAAGCTTATGAAGTTCTAAGCGATCCTAACAAAAAAGCTAAATACGATCAATACGGACACCAGGCTTTTGATGGTTCCGGAGGTTTTGGCGGCGGTGGCCACGGTGGAATGAATATGGATGACATTTTCAGCCAGTTTGGTGATATTTTTGGTGGTGGATTTGGCGGCTTCGGTGGAGGCGGTGGCGGAGGTCCTCGTCGTTCTAAAGGAAGTAATCTTCGAATTAAAGTAAAATTGACTTTAGAAGAAGTTGCAAATGGTGTTGAGAAAAAAGTAAAAGTAAAACGTAAAGTTCAGGCTAAAGGAGTAACATACAAAACATGTTCGACTTGTAACGGTCAGGGACAAGTAATGCGTGTAACAAATACAATTTTAGGAAGAATGCAATCTGCATCAACTTGCCCAACTTGTGGTGGTTCAGGTCAGATTTTAGATAAAAGACCTTCTGAAGCAGATGCTCAGGGAATGGTTGTTGAAGATGAAACTGTTTCAATCAAAATTCCTGCTGGAGTTACTGATGGCATGCAATTAAAAGTTTCTAATAAAGGAAATGATGCTCCCGGAAATAGCGTTCCTGGTGATTTAATTGTTGCTATCGAAGAGTTAGAGCACGAATTCCTGAAACGTGAAGGTGAAAATATTCATTTTGATTTATACATTAGTTTTCCTGAAGCAGTTTTAGGAGTTTCTAAAGATATCGAAGCAATCAACGGAAAAGTTCGAATTAAATTAGAAGAAGGTATTCAATCCGGAAAAATCCTAAGATTAAAAGGAAAAGGTATTCCAAGTATAAACGGTTACGGAAGCGGAGATTTACTGGTTCATGTAAATGTCTGGACACCTAAAACGTTGAATAAAGAGCAAAAACAATTTTTTGAAAATGCTTTAGCCGACGAACATTTTGTTCCAAATCCTGAAAAATCAGAAAAATCATTTTTTGAGAAAGTAAAAGATATGTTTTCATAAGGTAAACTTTTTTCTAAAATGTTTAATAAATATAAAAACCCATTCTAATGTAAATTTAGAATGGGTTTTTTGCGTAATTATACAAAGATTCGCTCTGAATTATTTACTTTTACAGGCTGTTGGTCATAATGATCAAACTGACGCAGAAAATCTTAAATATAGCATGAGCAACTTACTCGAAGTACATAAAGTCGTAAAAAAATACGGTGATTATGTAGCGCTTAACGAAGTTTCATTAAATGTGCCAAAAGGTAGTATTTACGGATTATTAGGTCCTAATGGAGCTGGAAAAACTTCCCTTATTCGTATTATAAATCAAATTACTTTGCCTGATAGCGGCGAAATAATTCTGGACGGAGAAAAATTGCAGCAAAAACATGTGCAGACAATTGGTTATCTTCCTGAGGAAAGAGGTTTGTATACATCAATGAAAGTAGGTGAGCAATGTTTGTACCTGGCGCAAATGAAAGGACTTTCTAAAGCCGAAGCAAAAGTGCAACTGGAATACTGGTTTGACCGTTTGGGAATTCAGGGTTGGTGGAACAAGAAAATACAGGAACTTTCAAAAGGAATGGCGCAAAAAATTCAGTTTGTGGTTTGTGTATTGCATAAACCAAAATTGCTGATTTTTGATGAGCCGTTTTCCGGATTTGATCCTGTAAATGCTAATGTGATCAAAGATGAAATTCTGGCATTAAAAGAACAAGGCGCAACAATTATATTTTCGACACACAGAATGGAAAGTGTTGAAGAACTTTGCGATCATATTGCTTTAATTCATAAATCGAATAAATTAATAGAAGGAAAACTAAGCGATGTAAAACGTCAGTTTAGAACCAATAGTTTTGAAGTTGGCATTTTGACGAGCAATGTCGAAGGTCTAATGTATGACATTACACAAAAATTTACTGTGGCGCCGGCAAATTTCAAATCATTAAACGATGATTTAAAACTAGATATTCAGATTGGGAATTCAACGCCAAATGAGTTATTGAATATCCTGACACAACGCGGACAAGTAACACATTTTGTAGAAAAAATCCCGAGTGTAAACGATATTTTTATTCAAACAGTAACTGATAAAATATAAAATTCAAAAAATAAATCCCAAATTCCAATTTTGAAATACGTCAGAATTGGAATTTGGAATTTGAAAATTAAAATATTTATGGGCATTGTATCATTAATTATAAAAAGAGAATTTATTGCAAAAGTCCGCAATAAATCTTTTGTTGTCATGACTTTTTTAAGTCCGTTATTGTTCGTTGCAATTGCTGGATTTATTGGTTATTTGAGTTCGATGAAAGCAGAAACCAAAAAAATCGCCATTCATGATGAAACAGGTTTGTTTGCAAACGATTTTGTCAGGCAGAATAAAAAAGACGCAGCATTTAAATACCTGAATTTATCTAAAATTGATACACAGGCATTAAAGGATAGCATTACGAATGAAAGTTTTGACGGTTTAATTATTATTCCAAAGACAAATAATTTAAGAGATTTAGAAAGTAAAATCGAATTTATTTCAAACAATAGTCCAAGTATTTCTTTTATCGAAAAAACGCAGGATGTCATAGCCGAAAAGATTACAAAGATAAATCTTGAGTCGGCAAAACTGGATACTTTGGCAATTCAAAAAGCGCAATCAGCAGTTAATATTCATTTAGTAAAAGCTTCCGGCGAAGAAAGTTTAAAAGGATTAAATGAAATTAAAATAGGAATTGGCGGAGCTTTTGGATATTTAATCATGATGTTTATTATCATTTATGGAAACATGGTAATGCGAAGTGTCATCGAAGAAAAAACAAATAGAATTATAGAAATCATTATTTCATCGGTAAAACCATTTCAGTTAATGATTGGTAAAATCGTAGGAACATCATTAGCAGGATTATTACAATTTATGATCTGGGCAATAATTGGTTTAGGATTAATGTTTGCCGCTTCGACATTTTTTGGAGTAAATGTAGGACCAACAGCGAGAATTTCACCGGAATTAATGCAATCTGCACAACATGAAATGTCAGGAACGGCACAAATGTATATTAGCGAATTATGGAATTTGCCAATCGCAAGTATCTTATTTGGTTTTGTGGTTTATTTCATTGGAGGCTACTTTTTATACAGTTCATTTTATGCCGCAATTGGAGCCGCAGTTGACAATCAAACCGATTCTCAACAATTTCTTTTGCCTATTATTATGCCGCTTATTTTAAGTGTTTACATCGGATTTTTCACAGTTGTAAACGATCCCCACGGAACAATTGCAGTTGTATTTTCAATGATTCCGCTAACCTCGCCAATAGTAATGTTAATGCGACTTCCGTTTGGAGTGCCGTGGTGGCAAATCGCAATTTCGGTATCATTATTGTTTGCAACCTTTTTCCTTGTTGTCTGGTTCGCAGCCAAAATTTACCGCATTGGTATTTTAATGTACGGCAAAAAACCAACGTGGAAAGAATTGTATAGATGGCTTAAATATTAGTTTTTTAGTTGCAAAGGTTCAGAGATACAAAGTTGCAAAGGTTTTTGAATATTGGAATTATATGTCGTACATAGAATTTTAAGGAATTACACAAAGAGTATTAAAAATATTATAATAATAAAAGGTTCAAAGGAACAAAGTGACAAAGATTTTAAACTTTGTTCCTTTGCACCTTTGCAACTTTGAACCTAGAAAAAGAATGAGTAAAATACTAATTATAGAAGACGAAGCATCGATCAGGAGAGTTTTGGTAAAAATTTTATCAGAAGAAAATGATACGTATCAGGTAGATGAAGCAGAAGATGGCGTTGCTGGTCTTGAGAAGATAAAAAATAACGATTACGATTTGGTTTTGTGTGATATCAAAATGCCAAAAATGGACGGTGTTGAGGTTTTGGAAGAAGCAAAAAAAATCAAACCTGAAATTCCGATGGTGATGATTTCCGGTCATGGCGATATGGAAACCGCAATTCATACCATGCGTTTAGGAGCTTTTGATTATATCTCAAAACCGCCTGATTTAAATCGTTTATTGAATACTGTTCGTAATGCTTTAGATAAAAAGCAACTTGTAGTTGAGAATAAAATCCTAAAGAAAAAAGTCAGTAAAAACTACGAAATGGTAGGAGAGAGCGAAGCCATCAATCATATTAAAATGATGATTGATAAAGTAGCGCAAACCGAAGCCAGAGTTTTAATTACAGGACCTAACGGAACAGGAAAAGAATTAGTGGCTCATCAATTACATGAAAAAAGCGAACGTGCTAATTTTCCAATGATTGAAGTAAACTGCGCTGCGATTCCAAGTGAATTGATTGAAAGCGAATTGTTTGGTCATGTAAAAGGAGCTTTTACATCGGCGGTGAAAGATCGTGCAGGAAAGTTTGAAGCGGCTGATAAAGGAACTATTTTCTTAGATGAAATTGGTGATATGAGTCTTTCGGCGCAAGCCAAAGTTTTACGTGCTTTACAAGAAAGTATGATTACCAGAGTGGGTGCTGAAAAAGATATTAAAGTCGATGTGCGTGTTGTGGCTGCCACCAATAAAGATTTAAAAGTCGAAATTGCCGAAGGTCGTTTCCGTGAGGATTTATACCATCGTTTGGCAGTGATCCTGATAAAAGTTCCGCCATTGAACGAAAGACGTGATGATATTCCGGCTCTAGTAAGATATTTTGCAGAGAAAATTGCCTCAGAGCAAGGGAATGTTGTAAAAGTATTTTCGGCACAAGCCGTACAATTATTACAAGAATATGATTGGACAGGCAATATTCGTGAACTTAGAAATGTTGTCGAAAGATTAATCATTTTAGGAGGAACGGAAATTTCTGAAAATGACGTAAAAATGTTTGCAAGCAAGTAAATGCTTCGCGCAATAGGCTATAAGCTTTAAGCTTTAGGCTAAAAAAAATTACAAATAATTTTTTGCTTATGGCGTATTGCCTAAAGCTTAAAGCATAATAAACATGAAACTAAAAAAAATAAACGAAAAATTACAAAACGCACTAATTGAAAACGGTTTAACAGAAGCAAATGTTTTGCAGCAGGAAACCTTTTCGACAATAAAAAGTGGAGCAGATTGTATCATTCTTTCTCCGGCAGGAAGCGGAAAAACAACAACGATTGTATTGAATGTAATTCAGCAATTGACAGGTCAAACAGAAGAATCTCCGCGCGCTTTGATTTTTGTTGAGGACAAAGCCAAAGTTTTAGAGATGGAAGTGCTTTTTGAGAAATACGGAAAACATTCGAATCTTGAAGTTTACGGCGTGCACGACAAAGGCGACATGGAATATGATAAAAATTATATTTCAACAGGAATTGATGTTTTAATTGGAACGCCAAATAAATTAAGCGATATGTTTACAACTGCGGGTTATAATGTAAACCGCTTGAAAATGTTCATTATCGATGATGCAGATCCAATGTTGAAATTGCGCCATGAAACTAAAATTATGCGTATTTCGAACAGTATCACAAAAACGCAACGTATTATTTTTGCGGAAAACCTGACAGAACGTATCGAGATTTTGGCAGATAAAATGATGCTGGAACCTTATTTATTTGATATGGATGAAGAAGGTGAAGAAGAGCTTGATGAAGAAGAAAGTGATATTCAAGAGGAAGAGTAAATAAAGTCCCGGTTTTCAGTATTAACTGAGACTGAAACTGCAACTGAAAACTGAAAAAATATTTTAATTTATGGAGATGTTGAAAACAATTAAGTTTTTGACAATTGTGCTTTTGGCATTTTTTGTTGTTATTTATGTAATTATTGTTTTCTATGTTTATTTCAATCAGGTTGGAATGGTTTTTCAGAGCGCTAAACTTTCAAAAGACCATCAATTTGATTATCAGCATAAATTTGAAGAACTCAATATTAAATCTTTTGACGGAGTACAATTAAATGGTTTATTGTTTAAAGCGGAGCATTCTAAAGGGCTTGTTTTTTATCTTCATGGAAATGCAGGAACATTAGAAACCTGGGGAAGTATTGCTAAAATATATACGAATCTGGATTATGATATTTTTATTTTAGATTACAGAAGTTTTGGTAAAAGCGAAGGTGAAATTGAGAATGAAGAACAGTTAAACAAAGATGTTTCGGTAGTTTATAAAACATTAACGAAGCGATATCCTGAAAATAAAATTATTATTACCGGTTATTCAATTGGCTCAGGGCTTGCGACAATTTTAGCTTCTGAGAATAATCCTAAAGCATTGATTTTGCAATCGCCTTATTATAGTTTTACAGAATTATCAAGTAGTAAAGTGCCGTTTTTTCCGGATTTTCTAAAAAAGTTTACTTTAGAAACTTACGAATATTTGCCTAAAATAAAAGTGCCAATTTATATTTTTCATGGAATGCACGATCAATTAATTCCTTATGAAAATTCAGTTCGATTAAGTAAACTTTTGAAAAATAACGGGCATTTTTATCCATTAAGAGATCAGGAACATACTGGAATGAATGAAAATAATGATTTTCAGAAACAGTTAAAAATAATACTACAATAAAGAATAAAGAATACAAATAATTACAAAAAATAAAATGTTATGGGATTAATGAAGGTGTTTTCAGGAAGTGAAATTTTAGCAATCGCTTTACAAGAAAGATTAGAAGAAGCAGGAGTAGAAACGTCAAAAAAAGACAATATTCAATCGGCTCGTTTAGGCGGTTACGGAGGTTCTGATTTAGCTGTTGAAGTATTTATTCAGGAAACAGATTTTGCAAAAGCAAATCCGGTTATCGAAGAATTCAGAATGAGTATTTAGATAAAAAAGTATCTGTCCCAGTCTCAGTTTTCAGTGCTTATTGAGACTGAAAACTGAGACTGAGACTGGAAAACTGCGGCGAAAAACTGAAAACTAAAAAAACATGCAATATAAAATGCTGGTGCTCGACATGGATGATACTTTGTTGACAGACGATCATAAAATTTCGGAATTAAATAAAAAAGTATTGCTTGAAGCGCAGGCAAAAGGCGTGTACGTAGTTTTGGCTTCTGGCAGGCCAACATCGGCAATGACCGCCTATGCTAAAGATTTAGAACTTGATTTGAATGATTCTTATATTATTTCATTTAATGGCGCTGTAATTAGTACTGTAAAAGATGAACTTATATTATTTGAACAATGTTTAACGCCAGAACAAATTCATGATTTATACGATTATAGTGTAAAAATGAAAACGCATATTATCACTTATATTGAAGGCGAAATAGTAAGCGAAACAGATTCAGAATATATTGAGATCGAAAAAGAAATTACCGGATTGCCACATAATAAAGTGCCTGATTTTAAAGCGGCTGTTACTAAACCGGCGGTGAAATGTATTTTATTAGCAGAACCTTCTTATTTAAAAGAGGTAGAAAAAGATTTAAAACTGGCAATGCCTCATTTGAGTATTGCAATGTCTAAACCTTTTTTTCTGGAAGCTGCTCAAAACGGAATTGATAAAGCCGCAAGTATAAAATTTTTGGCATCAAAATTAAATATTCATCAAAGTGAAATTATTGCCGTAGGAAACGCAGGAAATGATTTAACAATGATTGAATATGCAGGACTTGGAGTTTGGGTTGACAATGTTACGCCTGAATTACGTGATCGCGCTAATATAATTGTGGCATCAAACAATAATGATGGAGTTGCTGAGGTTGTACAGCGTTATATTTTAAATTAAATTAATTGAGATGAAAGAACCGATAGAAACGGAACGCTTGCTTTTGAGAGAATTACTTATTTCAGATGTTGACGGAATGTTTGAATTGGATTCGAATCCAAAAGTGCATCTTTTTCTTGGAAATAAACCTGTTAAAGATATTGAGGAAAGTCTCGATCAAATAAAAAATATCCAGAAACAATATAAAAATTTAGGAATTGGCCGCTGGGCTGTGATTCTAAAAGAAACAAATGAGTTTTTAGGCTGGTCCGGAATTAAGCTTATTAAAAATGAAATCAATAAACATAAAGACTTTTACGAATTAGGATATCGTTTCATCGAAAAACATTGGGGAAAAGGATATGCTACTGAAGCCGGAAAAGCTTTTATAGATTATGCATTTAATGTAATGAAGGTAGAAGCGCTTTATGCTTACGCCGATGCAGGTAATGAAAACTCAAGAAAAATTTTAGAAAAGCTTGGTTTACATTATGTAAATTCTTTTCAATATGAAGGAGAATTGGAAGTTTGGTACGAATTGAAAAATCCAAACTTATAAATCCTAAGAAATGCGTTCCAAATCTTTGTAATCTTATTGTTTAAGATCTATAAAGATTTGGAAAACAGCTCGTAGTTTTCTAATAGTAATTATTAGAAATTATTTTTTAGCTACAGAAACAAAATATTTATTTCCGTCACCCATTGTCAGTTTTACACGTTCGTCGCAAAGATCGATAGCAAAATTAGCGCTTTCGTAACAAGTACAAGTAGTGCTTTTATCTTTAGACATTTCTGTTTTACAATTGTTGTTTTTGAAAGTAGACAATTGTGGCGTGTACAAACTTACTAAGTCAGTAGAAGCCGTCACTAAAGAAATAATACTTGCCGAGTTATTATTAGTAATTCTGTAAACAATTCTATCAGTATAATTTACTTCATTTACTGTTACTTTACGAATATAAGTATAAGCTGTTGAGCCTTCACTAGGTTCTTTTACTTCAAATTTAAATCCAACCGCACGAATTGCAATATCAAATTGAGATTGAGAGTTTAAGCTCGCCCAAGTTGTCAATGTACTAATAGATGGAAATGGATTAGCAGCTGGAGCAGCAGTTTGTGCTTGCGAGCTAAAAATGGTTAAGAACATCAAGCAGATTGTGGGTAAAAATGCTTTCATATGGAATTTAATTTATAATTTTTGCCTACTCTTTCTGGTTTTCGGCCTTCCCATTTTTATTATAACAAAACAACAACATAACGAGGGAAAATCAAAATTGTTATGGGTGAATTATTATTTAAATAATATAATTTTTTTATCAGCTTTTTGATGAAGTGAAATTACCTCTAAAAAACAATTTAATCAAAGTTAAATGTAAGAAAATTTGAATCTAAACATTTAAAAAAATGTATTTAATCGATATTATTTGCATTTAATCGATGATTTTGTCATTTTATTCTTATTGAAATGTTTATCGCCTTATTTATAGACGAAATTTATTCATGGCAAATTAGTATAATTTATAGTTTTTTAAGATGCTTTGAAATATATGTTTGTCGCAAAATATTGATATATAGTGTATTATTGATTTTATTTTAAAGAATATTGTACGTAAATTTGCAAACTCTTCAAAAGAGATGTAAATATAATATCTTACTACTTAAAACGTAGTTTATTCCCATGGAAAATAGAAAAAAAGTTGCTTTTTATACGCTTGGCTGCAAACTGAATTTTTCAGAAACTTCTACAATCGCCAGAAACTTTAATGATGAAGGTTTTGATCGTGTTGATTTTGAGGAAATAGCCGACATTTATGTCATCAATACCTGTTCTGTTACAGAAAATGCCGATAAACAATTTAAGCAGGTTGTAAAAAAGGCAATGAAACTTAATAACAAGGCATTTGTTGCCGCTGTGGGTTGTTATGCTCAATTAAAACCAGAAGAATTAGCAGCCGTTGACGGTGTTGATTTGGTTCTTGGCGCTACTGAAAAGTTTAAAATCACTGATTATATTAATGACTTAAGCAAAAATGATATGGGTGAAGTTCACTCATGCGAAATTTCTGAAGCAGATTTTTATGTTGGAAGTTATTCTATTGGCGATCGTACCCGCGCATTCCTGAAAGTTCAGGACGGTTGCGATTATAAATGTACCTATTGTACGATTCCGCTTGCAAGAGGAATTTCAAGAAGTGATGCTTTAGAAAATGTCCTGCAAAATGCCAAAGAAATTTCAGCTCAAAATATTAAGGAGATTGTTTTAACCGGAGTAAATATTGGAGATTACGGAAAAGGAGAATTCGGAAATAAAAAACACGAACATACTTTTCTTGATTTAGTTAAGGCATTAGATGAAGTTGAAGGAATCGAGCGATTGAGAATTTCATCAATCGAACCTAATTTATTGAAAAATGAAACAATTGAATTTGTTTCAAAAAGCAGAACTTTTGTACCGCATTTTCATATTCCGTTACAATCCGGAAGTAATGATATTTTAAAATTAATGAAACGCCGTTATTTACGTGAAGTTTATACAGAACGAGTAAATAAAATTCGCGAAGTAATGCCCCATGCTTGTATAGGTGTTGATGTTATTGTTGGTTTTCCCGGAGAAACTGATGAGCACTTTTTAGAAACGTACCATTTCCTGAATGAAATGGATATTTCATACTTACACGTTTTTACGTATTCTGAAAGAGACAATACCGAAGCTGCAAATATGCCTGGAATTGTTCCTGCAAACGTAAGAGCGAAACGAAGTAAAATGTTACGCGGATTATCAGTTAAAAAACGTCGTGCTTTTTACGAAACCCAAATAGGATCTAACAGAACGGTTTTGTTCGAAAGTGAAAATAAAGAAGGATATATTCACGGTTTTACCGAAAATTACGTAAAAGTAAAAACTCCATGGAATCCTGAATTGGTTAATACATTACAAGAAATTAATTTGACTAAAATCGACGAAGACGGAAGTGTTCGTTTAGAGTTTATAAACAAATTAGCAGAAGTTTAGCATCTTAAATTTAGGCAATTTATGACATGGTTTGTCATTCCGATTTCTATGATAAAACCAAATCATTTTTCAGGAGCTAATCCCGCTATCCGTTTCAATCTTTTGTGGCGAACCCCGCCACAAAAGGATTTCCACTTCTATCGGGGCTAGGACAATCATTTTCATAACGCTATTTTCGTATGATTTGTCATTCCGAGGAACGAGGAATCTCCGCAAGTAACTCTACAAAGTTTGGAATTTCACAAAGTGACCACAATCTAAAGGAGGAACGAGGAATCTCCGTAAGTAACTCTACAAAGATTGACGATTTTCTGTATGGAGTTTCTTGCGGAGATCCTTCCTTCATCAGGATGACAAAAAAAACGCATAGTTCTTTCTCGTGAAAGCTATGCGTTTTTATTTTTTAGAATAAATCCTATTTCTGACCTTCTGGAATCACCAATTTCAAGGAATTAATATAATCCGTATCAAATTCGATAACTCTTATTTTTTGTGGATTAAAGCTCAAATCACCACCAAACTGACCTTTTATATCTAAGAAGTCAATCGTTAATTCTTCGTCATTTAATTCTATCAGTTTTCCTAAATAAGCTGATTTAGCCGATTTTTTCGAAATCTGAAAAATTCCGTATTTGTTATTTACATAATTCAGGATTGAGCTTAAATCCCGAATTGGGATAATATCTTCGGCATTAGTTTTTAGACCTTTCAGGCGAATTACTTTTTCGGTAAACTCTAAATCCTGATCTCTGTGAACCGCTTCGATATTCTTGTTTTTCAGAATTACAAAACCGTCTAATATAAAATCCTCAGGATTGTTTCTCAGTAAAATCCAATCATCAGAATAATCAATAAGAAATCCGGTAAAAATTTCTTTTTTATCTGTAAATTCTATTGCAATTAATTGTCTTAAATATTGTTCCATCATATTTCTTTTTAAAATTCCAATCTTTTTAAATTCCAAATTCCAATTCGATCAGCGGTTGGAATTTGTAATTTAAAAAGATTGAAAATTATTTTTTTTAAGGATTCGTTGACCAGATACTGCTGTTTTTGATAAAAACTCTACGGCTTAATTTCAATTGCGCAATGATTAATTCGGCTACATCTTCAGATTGCATTACTTTATCCGGATTTCCATCCGTTAACTTTAAATCTAAAGCCAAATCAGTTGCAACAGTACTTGGCGTTAAAGCTGTAACCCGAATATTATGTTTGCGGACTTCCTGCATTAAAGAATCGGTTAATCCTAAAACGGCAAATTTAGATGCACTGTATGCACTTGTCAAGGCATTTCCGTTTAATCCCGCAGTCGATGAAATATTGATAATATCGCCCGTTTGTCTTTCGATCATATTTGGTAAAATAGCGCGGGTTGTATAATACGTTCCCATTAAATTTACCTGAATAATTTTTTCCCAGGCATCCGGTTCAAGCGCCATGAAATTACCAAAAGCAGCAATGCCGGCATTATTGATTAAAATGTCTATTGTTTTAAATTCGGCAAAAGCCTTTTCAACAGCACTATTTATAGAATTAATATCTGAAACATCAGCAGACAGAGCCAAAGATTTTACGCCTAAAGCAGTAGTTTCAGTTGCTAATTGATCAACATCAGCCTGAGTTCTTGAAACTAAAATTACATTTACACCTTCTTTTGCAAGTGCAATTGCAATTGCTTTTCCAATTCCTTTTCCTGCGCCTGTAATCAGCGCATTTTTATTTTTTAAGTCTGTCATGATTTATTTTTTAGAAATGCAAAAGCATCATTTTAGTTACACAAAAATACAGTTTTTGCGCCCCAAAATGATGCTTTTAGATAATTTCTTAATCTAATTTTAACAACTTTATTATTCTTTCAAAACCATGTCAATACACATTACAGCCGCAAGAATTAATTGTCTTAACGGACTATCCGGCGCAACAGTTTCTTCAATTTGTAACACATAATTATCGGCACTTGTAAAAAGTTCTTTACCCATTCCCGCCCATTTTTTGCTTACCTGCGCTAATTGTTTGTTTTCATGACTGAATTTAAAATCCCAACCTGTCCATTTTCCCTGAAGAGTTGCAGCAGATTTTTCGTTTTTATCCAAAATTTCGAATTTTCCTCCAATCGAAAATAATTTCTGTTTAAATGTTCCCAGTAAACGATCTTTTTCATCAAAAACGGTAACAGTTGAACGAAACCATGCGATTCCGCGTTTTACAGAAATTATTTTTTCACCTGAAGCCGTCGTAATTTCAATATCAAAAGGAGTCATTCTTTTATAATCTGTAAAGCGCAGCATTTTAGTGAAAAATCCCAGATTATTTTCTCTGCAATTCATGATAATTTCATTGCTTTCAGGATTATAAATATCATAGTTATTAGCGGCTTTAAACATTCCGATATGCTCTTTAACAAGAAATAGATTTTGATTTAGGATAGGGTTCATTAAATTTTATTTGAATTGATTTGTAAATGATTTTTAAAGATTGTAGTTTGAATTTTCTTTAAAGAAGATCAAATGTAAAAATAATTCTGTTAATAAATCAATATTAAATAGGAATGAAATCTGTATTATTAAATTTTAGTCTTTTTCTTTTGAAGTAATAATTATAGCACCGTTTATTCCTTTATTTCCGTATTGCGAAATCGCTTCAGTTTCTTTTAAAACCTTAATCTCTTTAATATTATTCGGGTTTATTTTAGAAAATTGTTCGGAATTTATTATGTATCCATCAAGAATTATCAAAGGTGCATTTAGAAGTGATATTTTTGATGGTGCACATATTGTTATCCGACTAACTTCATTTACAGGCTTTACATTTGAAATTTCTTTTTGCTGTGCTCGAGATATGAAACATGTAAGGACAGAAAATGCTAATGAAATAAGTTTAATATTTTTCATCGTTTTAAATAATAATGGAAATTTATCTTTGTCAAAGTTTTAAAACTTTGACAAAGATTTTTAGAATTAACTTTAATTTTTTAATTGAATTTTGCCGATTCAGTCAGGCGAATAAATTCGGATTTATAACCTTCATTATCATTTGAAATTCCTTGTTTTGCTAATTTCAAAATGTCATCAGAAGATTTATTCGAAATCAGTTTTGAATCTCTTAATTTCAATCCAAACCACGCAACAGCAGTGCTAAATTTAAAATCATCAGAAGCTTTTTCTAAAGCAACAGCCTTGTTTTCGATCACTTGTACAATTTCGATACTTTTATCTCCGTCAGGTTTTTTATAACGAAATTTTATTGTGGCAAGTTCATCTTTATAATTATTGTCAGTTTCTTTTACTTTTGTGTATTTTAAATCATCAGGTTGTGTGTTCAAATAATCGCTTGAAACTCCTGCAGGAATAATTTCATACAAAGCCGTAACGGTGTGATTACTTCCTAATTCGCCGGCATCGATCGCATCATTTTTAAAATCTTCGGGACGCAATTTTCTATTTTCATATCCTATTAATCGATACGCCTGAATTTGTTTTGGATTAAATTCGATTTGAATTTTTACATCTTTTGCAATTGCAAACATTGAACCTTTGAATTCTTTTCCTAAAAACCGATTTGCTTCCTGAATATTATCGATATAGGCATAATTTCCGTTTCCTTTATCCGCTAATGTTTCCATTTTACTGTCTTTATAATTTCCCATTCCGTAACCAAGACAAGTCAGGAAAACTCCGGTTTTTCTTTTTTCTTCAATTAGCTTTTCCATATCAGTATTAGAAGTGCTGCCTACATTAAAATCTCCATCGGTTGCCAGAATAACTCTGTTGTTTCCGTTTTTGATAAAATTTTCCGTTGCAATTTTATACGCCAGTTCAATTCCAGCTCCTCCGGCTGTACTCCCTCCGGCATTCAATTTTTCAAGCGCATCATTAATAGTTCGCTTTTCGTTTCCGGAAGTTGGTGCTAAAACTAATCCTGCTGCTCCGGCATAAACAACAATTGCAACTTTATCCTTTTCTCTCAATTCATTTACCAATATTTTTAATGATTGTTTTAGTAATGGTAATTTATTGATATCGCTCATTGAACCCGACACATCAATTAAAAACACGAGATTTGAAGCTGGCAAACTTTCTGTTGGAATGTTTTTTCCTTGAAGCCCAATTTTAAGCACTTTGTTTTTAGCATTCCACGGCGAATCACTTAATTCAGTATTAATCGAGAAAGGGTTTTGATCTTTTGGCTGTGGATAATTGTATTTAAAGAAATTCACCATTTCTTCAACGCGAACAGCATCTTTAGGAACCGTTTGTCCGTTATTAATAAAACGTCTTACATTTGTATATGAAGCATTATCGACATCAATAGAAAAAGTAGAAAGTGGCGCTGTTCTTGGACTTTCGAATGCATTTTCTACAAAGGCATCATAATCTTCCTGATCCGATGTAATAGTCGGAGAAGGATTTGTAATTTTCAATTTGGCGTCAAGTTCCTTCTCTGTAAGGTTTTTGTAGATTCCGTTTTTTGTGTCAATAACAACAACGCCATTTGAAGCTTTATTTCCGTATACAGAAGTAGCGTCTTTATCTTTCAACACTTTTACATCCTGAACATCATTCGGGTTAATTTTGGCAAATTGTTCTGATTTTACCGGAATTCCGTCAAGGATATACAAAGGTTCATTTTTAGATGAAATTGAGATAACGGAGCTTGCAACTGTACTTACAGAAGGCTGAACATAACCTGGAGAAATAGCGACTCCTGCAACTTTGCCCTGAATCATTTTTCCGGCAGATTTACGCTCTTTTCTTTTTGACGCACTATAACCATAATTGTTGTCTTCATACTCAGAACTAGTTCCGTAGCCAACCATAACAACTTCCTGCAAAGTGTTGCCTTCGCTTTTCATTTTTAGATTGATGACATTCGAGTTTTTAACCACAACACTTTCGGTTTTCATTCCGATGAAGCTAAAAATAAGAGCATCTCCCTTTTGCGCCTGAATAGAGTAGTTTCCATCAAAGTTAGTTTGGGCATACTTTTTAGTGCCTTTGATTATTATTTGAACGCCGGGAAGGGGAATATCGGAATCATCTGTAACCGTTCCTGTAATTGTTTTTTCCTGTGCTGATACTACGAAACATATAAGCATAGAAAGGGCTAATGAAATAAGTTTTACGTTTTTCATGATAGTAAATTTTAAATAAATGTTAGAGATTATCTTTGTCAAAGTTTTAAATTTTGACAAAGATTCTTGAAATTAAATTTTAGATTTTAATCTAGTTTTTAGCAGTTGGTTTTCCTGTTTTAGTAGTAATAATTACAACACCTTTTTTTCCTTTTTCACCATATTTTGAGGTCGCTTCCAGATCTTGAAGTACCGTAATAGTTTTAATTTCCTGTTTATTTAAAGGCGCGTAAGGACTTGTGGGATTCATACCAAACAAATCATTTTCAGAATAATATATTCCGTCAATAATATATAAAGGCTGATCTAAAATAACCAAGGAATCTAAATTTTCAGGTTGTAAATTATGAAGTTCATTTTGCATCATTTTATCTCTTTTCTCATCGTTTTTATGAGATATTGGACTTCCGTTAATAACTAAAAGCGGTGCGCTTTTTTTAGGTGCTTGCGATTGTCTGTCAGCAAAGGCAACTTTAGCTGATTCTCTTTCTATTGTTTTAGAATAGTCTATATTTTCAGCCGCTTTATCTTTGGAATAACTATTTTCATTTTCTTCAGAATAAGTAGATGCTACAGAAGCCGCAGGTTCTTTGATAATCATTGCATCTGCTGTACCAGTTCCATCAGTTTCAGCAACATAAACTGGTGATTCGTTTACTGCGACTTCATTTTGTTGAATAATTGGATTTTTCAGAATTTTAATAGCTTCAGATTTTGGAACTAAAGGAGAATCTGAAAAAACAAGACCATCTTTTTTTTGTAAAACGGGTTTTTCTGTGTTTCCTTTTACAACGACTTTTTGATTCTGAAATAGTGTTTTATCTGTTTTGAAGAATTGAGATGCTATCGAAATAAATAATAAAAAAGAAGCTGCAATGGCAATTTTTTTCCATAACGAAATGGCTTTTTTATCTTCTTTTTTGTCCAGTTTATCTTCCACCCGAGACCAGACTTTTTCCATTCCCGGAAAATCCTTTGACTCGGAGTTTTGTGCGGCTTCTTTAAATTTATCGAATATTTTATCTTGATTGTCCATGACTATTTAGCTTTTTGGTAATACAATTTATTTACTAATTCCTTTAGCTTGGTTTTTGCGGCGTTCAATTGTGATTTTGATGTGCCTTCAGAAATGTTAAGCATTGCGGCAATCTCTTTGTGTGCAAAACCTTCAATAACAAAAAGGTTAAAAACAGTTTTACAGCCGTCAGGAATATGATTTAGTAAATTAAGTAAATCCTCTTCTTCTAATGAATTGATCTCATCAGTAAAAGGTTGCGAAAGCAATTTGACATCATCAAGATACATATTGAAATTGGTGTTTTTCTTGATGGTTGCCAAACAATGATTGACGGTTATTTTTCTCGCCCAAGCCTCAAAAGCCAGAACTTCTTTCAGTTGTTCCAGTTTTGTGAATATGGTGTAGAAAGCGTCAGCCATAGCTTCTTCAATTTCTTCTTCCTTTTTGAGGTATCGTTTGCAAAGGCGATACAATTTTGGAGCCATATGCTCATAAACCTGACGCTGAGCATCGCGGTTCATTTTTTTGCAGTTAGAAATTAGAGTTTCGTTTATCACAATTGTTGTCTTTATACTAAAGAGGGAGAAAAAGATAAAAAGGTTGGGATGAGATTAAAAAAAGTTTTTTTTAAAGGTTCAAAGTTGCAAAGGGGCAAAGGTTCAGAGGTTTTATTGTTGGCGTATAGTTGTGCGTATTTATAGGTTCAGAGTTACAAATGTTTTATCGTAGAGGCACACAGCAGTTCGTCTTCTGCAAGATATTAGCCAATTTTTTCTATTCCTTTCAAGAATTAAAATGCCTTACTACAACATAAATCATTCCTAGGGAATTTATAAAAGAGTTTCGAAGGAATGGATCATATTGTAGGGATGGATTTTAATCCATCATTCGCAGTTAGATGAACCAATTTTGGCATTCTAAATTATAAAGCAAACGCATATTCTTTGCGGGAGACGCACTGCTGTGCGCCTCTACAGAACCACTCGAGGAATTTTCCCCATTTTTGTTATTTCATCAAAGCATAATAGCACTGGCATTTCCACAATCTTGTCATTCCGACGGAGGAGGAATCTCCACACGAATCTAACACAAAGTGCTTCTGAAATTGGCGAGCAACTTACAAGATTCCTCCGAAAGACATGAATGCGATTATTTTTGTTTTTGATACCAACTTTCTATTTTTCTAACAGATTCTTTATCTGTTTTAGGATTACAATTCAATCCCATATTAATTTTTGTTTTAGAAATATAAGAATTTAGAAAAATTATTGCATAACCTCCAACTTCACCATTTTCACTTGAAATAAACGAGGAAAATGTATTCATATATCCGCAACATTTTTGTTTAGATCTCATAATTCTGATTAAATATTGTATATCATTTGGCTTTACCCAATTTTCAGGAAAATCTCCACTCATTGTTACAAAATTTAGTTTGGAATCTCTGTTGTATTTTTTTATAAAAAGGTTAATAAATGATTTTGGATCTAAGTCTTTTGGATACGAAAATTTTAAGTTTTCTTTTTCTGCTTTATTTATTTTAAAATCATTAAATAAATAACCACCAATTAAAAGAAAAGAAACTACTGTAAGTGAAAGAATTATTTTTTTCATAGAAATTTACTTAACAGGCAATGTCAATTTAAAAATCTTTGTTTCTAACAATTCTGTGTCATTATCTTCACACAGCAAAAATTCAATTTTGTCATTTGATTTTTTAGAGAAAGTCAAACCTTCAAATTTATTTGTTGAGGTGATTTTTTGAGTAAAATCTATTTTCATGGTTTTAAGATCGATTCGGCCAATGAAACTTCCCAGGATTTCGCCGTCGTCGTAGGTTGATTTGGTATCTTCGGCGGTGGAGAGAAAATAGATTTTATCTTCAACCAAAATTGCATCGGTAAAACTGGAGCGAACGCCTTTTATTTTTGGAAGTTTGTAATTGGTTGCAACCAAAGCAAATTCTTCTCCCAAGTTTTTTGCGTGAATTGTAAAAATGGTGTTTTTGTTGGAGATTCCGTTTCCGCGATTGAATAAATACCAGTTTTCGCCATCAAAAATTGCACCTTCGAGATTAAAATCTTCTGGTTTTATAGATCCGAAACTTTGCATTACGGCATATAAATCAACCAGATTATTTTTTTGAAGAATGGTTTTGTTTTTAAGATCAAAGGCAATCATTTTATTTCGGTTTTCGGTAGAACCGGAACCAAAGACATATAAAGTATCATTATGATGTGTTAAGGATTCAAAATCTGGTTTGATGTTTTTAGGAATGTTTTGCGACGGATTGTCAATTAACGGATGATGATCTAATTGTTTATTCTGAATATTATATTCGTATAAAAATCCGCTGTTATCGCCAATGATGTAAAGTGAATCGTTGTTTAAAAATAATCCTGATGCCGAACCGATTCCGATGATTTGAAATAATATTTCTAATGTGAATTTTTCCATGAATGTATATTTGAAAATAAATGCCTAGCCCTGATAGTCCCGAAACTTCGGGAGAAAATACATTGAGAAGAAATTGATTTTTTTCCTGACAGAACAAAGCGACTCCCGACGCTTCGGGATAAACTCTTGTTACGGTTTGGAAAAAACAATTTATCGAAAAAGTATTGCAATGAATAGCAGGAATATGCTTCGTAAAAATAGTATATTTATAAGACAAAAAAATGATATTTATGAAATCTATAGATCCAAATAATTTTAAAGTTACAGATAAAATAAAATTATCAAAGATTCCGACTTTGCTAAAGATAAAAGCGGATGATGATGAAAAGGAAGAAAAACTGGATAAAGTTCAAAAAAAATTAAGCGATTTGCAGGATGTCATGTATTCGCACAATAAATATGCGGTTTTAATTTGTCTTCAGGGAATGGATACGTCGGGAAAAGATAGTTTGATCAGGGAAGTTTTTAAGGAGTTTAATGCGCGCGGAGTTGTGGTGCATAGTTTTAAAACTCCAAATTCGACTGAACTCGAACATGATTATTTGTGGAGACATTATATTGCGTTGCCGGAAAAAGGGAAGTTTGCGATCTTTAATCGTACGCATTACGAGAATGTTTTAATTACGAGGGTTCATCCTGAATTTATTTTGGCTGAGAATTTGCCGGGGATTAATTCGGTTAAGGATATTACGCCAAAATTCTGGAAAAAAAGAATTGAGCAAATCAATAATTTTGAAAAGCATATTGCTGAAAACGGAACGATTGTAATGAAGTTCTTTTTGCATTTGAGTAAAGAGGAGCAACGCCAGCGATTATTGCGTCGTTTGGAGGAAGGAAAACACAATTGGAAATTTTCGCCCGGAGATTTAAAGGAACGCGAATATTGGGATGATTATCAAAAATATTATGAGGAAGCTATAAATAAAACGTCGACTGGATATGCGCCGTGGTACATTGTTCCAGCTGATGATAAGGAAATGGCACGCTATATTGTGGCGAAGATTATTTGGGAAGAAATGCAAAAACATACTGATATTAAAGAACCTGAACTGGATGATAAGATCAGGGACAATTTTGAAGTTTATAAAAAAGCTTTGCAAAAAAATTAAATGTAAATAAGATATTTCTTCATTTAAATAATTAAGATAAATGTAGTCAAACCCGACAGGTTTTTAAAATCTGTCGGGTTTGTTGTTTTTGAAAGATTCTAATTTGAGGAAATTTCTTAAAAATAAATTATTTAAAAATAATATATTATAAAATTATTCTTATGTTTGATTAAAAATAGTAAAAAAGCTACAATAATTAAATTATGAATACAGATAAGTTTGGATTTGGAGAAAATAAGGTTTCAAAGTCCTCAGCATATACTAAACTATTCGGAGATCCTTTTTGGGGAGAAGCCGGAAGTTTAGACGCAAGAAGTATATATTTGCAATTGAATGAAAGGGAAAAAGCATTGATGCTAAAAGCAAATTATATTAAAATGATTGCAAAATCAAGAGAAAGAAATTATAACATGGCAGCTGATAATTTACAATGGTGGTTAGATGGTACGGGTTTTACAAAAAATATTGATTTTAACTGGTTGAGAAAACAAAGGGAAGTTATTGCGGCCGAAGATTTGAATATCGAACGTTTTGGTGAAGAGCTTGAAAAATATGGAAAAACTTTAAAAAAAGAAGGCGATATTGCAAAATATGATGATCATTTTGAGCATCAAGTGAAAGCTGGTGTTTTTGGGGAATTATATTATGCGAGTGGAGATAGTACTTTAAGTTCACATTGTTATTTTAAGATTACTAAAAAGAACAACAAGTTTATAGTAACTGGTATAATAAAACATTTTTGGTCGGATCGATACGATTGGCACAAAGGAGCGTCTGCCTATATTTATGGTTTCGGAAATTATGGAGATTCAGATGCTTTGTTAGTAGAAAAGTATTGTGGATCACAACCATATGAAATGAAAAGCCAATGGCAACAAAGTTTTAATAAAACCTTTGAATCGGGATTTTTAGGTAGCTTGAGTATTAATTTAAAATAAAATAAATGAAAAAAAAGATATACGTAGCATTCGCAATTCTAATTGTTTTATTTTCTGCTTACTATTATTGGGAAAATAGATATGTAGAACTTCGTCCTGTAATCTTGAATGATGATGTACACAGAGTTAAAGTGTTTAATCGCAAAATAGTAATTTTTCAAAATGACTTCTACAGAATCGCTGAACGAGATGAGACTCCACCGAATTTTTATAAGAATATTAGATTCGTTTTAGACCATCAGACAGAAGATTATATTGTAAAAGGTGGAGTGATTTACATTAAATATAAATATATGAATGATTTGGAAATGATTTGGAACTATACCACTAAAACTAATGATCTAACTTGGATCAAGCAGAAGAAGGAAGAAGATATATTTAACAAAAATGGAAAATTGAAAAAGAATTAAATAGTGTTTATTAAGGCATTAAATAGAATAATGAAAAAATATATATACATAACCTTAACCGCTCTAGTTCTTTTGCTTTCTGTTTACTATTATTGGGAAAATAGATACGTCGAACTTCAGCCAGTAATTTTAGCGGAAACAGAATATACCCGTCGAATAACATTTTTTGACAATGATCTGTACAAATTTGCCAAACCAAATGAGGTTTCTCCAAGTTACTATAAGAACATAAAAAGGGTTTTGAATGATTCTAGAGTGGATTATATCGAAGAAAATGGGATTATTTATGTTCGAAATAAATTTCTGAATGACATGAATATGGTTTGGAATTACACTACTAGAGCTACCTCTACGAAGTATTTTGAACAAGAAAGAGAAAGTGATAGTTTATATCTTATTAGAATCGAAAAACGTACAGATTCTCAAAAAAGAATAATAGAATCTATTTTAAAAACTATAAAGGCAGACTCTATTAAATTTCATAGGAGATTGCGAAAATAAAGAGAATTAGATACTTGTTAGTAATGCATTTAAAATAGAAAAATGAAAAAATATGTATACATAATAGTAATTGTAGTTCTTTTATTTTCAACCTACTATTATTGGCAAAACAGATATGTGAAACTCTTTCCTGTCGTTCCCAATGAAATTTTAGAGAGACCTATATTTTTCTCTGAAACTTTTCATAATCAACTATTTAAATTTGCTGAAACAAATGAAGTTCCTAAATTTTATTATAAAAACATAAAGTACGTTTTGAACCGTTCCGGTCAAGAATATATTATGAGAAATGGAGATATTTACATTAAATACAAATATATGCATGACATGGAACTTCTTTGGAATTACACAACTAGAACCACTGACCCTACTTGGTTTAAACTAAAAAGAGAAATGGATAGTCTTAATGGAGATATCAAACAACAAAAAGAATTAGATAGTATTATTAAGAAACTAAAGCAGTATGAAGATTCTCAAAGCAAAAAATAAAAAAAAGGGATACGTAGTATTAGTAATTCTAATTGTTTTGTTAGCCTCTTATTTTTATTGGCAAAACAGATATGTTGAACTTCGTCCCGTAATTTTGGCAGAAGAAAACTATACTCGCCAATTAATATTTTTTGACAATGATCTTTACAAATTTGCAGAACCGAATGAAGTTTCTCCAAATTATTTCAAAAATATAAGGTGGGTTCTAACTCGTTCACGCCAGCCTTATATTGAAGAAAACGGAATTATTTATGTTCGTTATCATTACTTGAATGACATGAATCTTATGTGGAATTACACCACTAGAACTACTTCCATAAAGTTTTTTAAACAAGAAAAAGAGACGGATAGTATTAATCTTATTTATGAAAAGGAGTATGTAGATTCGCAGAAAAAGATAATTGATGCCTGTCTAGATACGCTCAAAACAAGTTCAGCTAAATGACTTTGTTTTTGTAATGAACTTCAAAATTTGGAATTTGAGAATTGATAAATAAGAGAATGAAAAAGCTTATAAAACAACTAAACCCGAGAGACTATGCGATCTCTCGGGCTTATACCAAAAACAAAAAAATAAAATAAACCTGTACTTTTATAAGTCAAAACCATAGGCTAAACGTAAAGCCACCTGATTAGTTTTGAATTTGTTGTAGTCCTCATAACGGACACTAATATCAATGTATTTGTTAGCGTACCCAATTCCTGGCGCCCATAAAAAAGTGGTTTGATTATAACCATTTGTAACGGCAAATCCCGCACCAACTTCACCTAAAACATAAAATTGATCTTCCCAGACAAAGGCTTTAAAACCAGCTTTTGCCGGAATAAATCCAAGATCTTTTGCATCAACTCCATTTTCATCTTTACCCATAAATAAATTGGTAAAACCTGTTGTAAGAGTTAATGATGTTCTCTTTGTTAAATCATATTGCAAACGAACATCGCCTCCTAAAGACCAGTCGTAAGCATTATCTGTTGGAATTCCTCCATTTAAACCAAATCCTAATCTAAAGCCCTGATCATAATTTTTAACTTCACTGTCCTGAGCGAAAGTAGTATTGGCAAATAATAAGGCAACGGCAGATAGGCATAACATTTTTAATTTTCTCATGACAATTTTTTTACGATTTTTAATACTGTAAAAATAGTTTCAAGGTCGAAGCAGGTCGTTATATAATTTCTAAAAATTGTTATATAATATTAGGGTTAGTTCAAAATAGACTTAATGTTTGCTTATGTTTTTAATAATATCAAAGAATCCAAAGGTTCTGATTATCTTTGCCGACTAAAAAGAATCGCAGTGAATTTAAAGCAGTACACAAAAGAGTTTTCATATAATTTAAGATTAGCATATCCTATTATATTAGGAATGGTCGGGCATACATTAATAGGTATAGTCGATAATATAATGGTAGGGAAATTAGGAAGTACAGAGCTTGCTGCGGTTTCGTTAGGAAATAGCATGATTTTTATCGCAATGTCATTAGGAATTGGCTTTTCTACCGCCATTACACCAATCGTTGCCGAAGGCGATGCGGAAAAAAATGACGATAAAATTCGATCTGCATTTCATCACGGTTTGTTTTTATGTACCATTTTAGGATTAGTGCTTTTTGGTGTAATTGTTTTGGCAAAGCCAATAATGGAATTACTTCAACAGCCTGCCGATGTAATTGCACTTGCAAAACCATATCTTGACTGGGTTGCTTTCTCGTTGATTCCTCTAATTATTTATCAGGGTTATAAACAATTTGCTGATGGATTGTCATTGACAAAATATTCAATGTACGCCATGATAATGGCAAATGTGCTGCATGTAGGAATGAATTACGTATTAATTTATGGCATCTGGATATTTCCAAAAATGGGAATTGTTGGTGCAGCTTTAGGAACCGTAATTTCGAGAATATTCCTCGTGATGTTCATGCATATTATGTTATCAAGAAGAAATGATCTGAAACGTTTTTTCAAGAACTTCAGCTTTGATGAAATTAAAAAAGAAACCATAAATAAAATAATAAGCATAGGATTTCCATCAGCAATGCAAATGCTTTTTGAAATTGTACTGTTTACAGCCTCCATCTGGCTTTGTGGTAACATTGGCAAAACCAGTCAGGCAGCAAATCAAATTGCCTTAAGCCTGGCGTCGTTAACTTTTATGTTTGCAATGGGATTAAGCGTTACTTCGATGATTAGAGTAAGCAATCAAAGAGGATTAAATGATTATAAAAAATTAATTGTTGTTGCTCGTTCTATCTTTTTATTAGCCATTATATTAGAAACTGTTTTTGCAATTCTGTTTATTGCTTTCCATAATTTCCTGCCTCATATCTTTTTGAATATGGAAAACGGAGGACAAGTTCTTGATAATGCCGAAGTAATAAGTATTGCATCAAAATTACTTTTAATAGCCGCAGTTTTTCAAATTTCTGATGGAATTCAGGTTGTAGTTCTTGGCGCTTTACGCGGATTGCAAGATGTGAAAATCCCCATGTACATTACATTTGTGGCATATTGGATCATCGGTTTTCCTATTTCGTATTATTTAGCCGAATATACAGATCTAAAAGCGCAAGGAGTTTGGATCGGACTTTTGGCAGGATTAACCGCAGCGGCAATATTTCTATACATTCGCTTTCATTACATAACCAAAAAATTAATCCAAAATTCATTTTCAAATAGTTAAATTTGAAACGTACAAAATAAACAGAAGCCGCAGATTTCGCAAATTCACACAGATTGTTTTTTTAAATCTTTTAATCTGTGAAATCTGTGGCAAACCATAACAATAAAAATTAATAAAAAAATGGAATTACCTAAATTTTTACTCGGAGATAATACTGATTTTGCAGATGATATTTTCATCATTCACCTTGATTATCCTAGATTTATAATCAACTTAAAAGATGATGAGGTTGAGTTTATGGAAGAAGCAGAAGATCTTGACGAAGCAGAATTAAATGCTGAAATGGAAGGTTTGATTGTTCAGGCGAATGAGTTTTATGATAGAGAAATAAAACGTTACGAAGAGTAGATCTTCAGCATAACTCAACAAAAAATATTTAAATCTTTCTGATGAAAAAATTAAGTTTTTTAAAACCCATTTTTAATTTCATAGCAATCGGATTGCTAATTACTACTTTAAGCCGAATCTTTTTATTTTTTATATTTAAAGACCGAGTAGTAGAAACACCAAATTTCTGGTATATTTTTCCAATCGGACTTCGAATGGATTTAATATTATTATGTTATTTGTCTTTTCTGCCGGCAGTTTTAATTACGTTTCTACCAAATAAAGCACTGAAATTCACCAATAATTTTTTGGTAATTTACAGCTTTTTATTTCTGTTTCTGATTCTTTTTGTAGAATTAGCATCACCGGATTTCGTAAAACAATACGACACACGTCCCAATAAAATTTTCTTAGATTATTTGATTTATCCAAAAGAAGTAATTGGAATGCTTCTAAAAAGTTATCTGACATCTATCATTGTAACTTTTATAATTCTGGGAGTTGCAATTTATTTGGCGCTCAAAAAAGGGAAAAAATATTTTCATACAACAAGTACTGAATATAAATTCAAATTAATGCTTTTTCCATTAGTTGCATTTTTATTGTTTTTTGGAGCACGTTCAAGTTTGGTTTCAAAACGTCCGATAAATCCAAGTAATGCAGTTTTTTCCACAGATCAGTTAACGAATACTTTAGGATTGAACTCTTTGTATACAGTAGCTTATGCCGCTTATTCGATTAAAAATGAAGGAAATACAAAGATGTACGGTAAAATGGATGAAGCTGAAGCAATCGCTCGTGTAAAAAAATACATGATTGCCGGACCAAGTGATTTTACAAATGCTGAAATTCCGTTTTTGCATGTTCAAAAACCAGATACAATCCTGAAGAAACCTTATAATTTAGTGATTTTTCTGCAAGAAAGTTTAGGAGCAGAATATGTTGGAATTTTAGGAGGAAAACCATTAACTCCCGAATTTGACAAATTATCAAAAGAAGGATTGTTGTTTACCAATTTATATTGCACAGGAACAAGAAGCGTTCGCGGAATTGAAGCTGTTGTAACCGGATTTTTGCCTTCACCATCAGAAAGTGTAGTGAAATTAGGGAACTCACAACAAGGATTTTTTACATTGGCAGAAGCTTTAAAACAAAAAGGATACGACACCAGTTTCATTTATGGCGGAATGGCAAATTTTGATAATATGGCTTCGTTTTTCAACGGAAATGGTTTTGAAGATATTATAGATCAGGAAGATTTTGAATCTGACGGAAATAAATATGCTTTCAAAGGAACCTGGGGTTATTCTGATGAAGATTTAGTAACAAAAGCCAACAATTATTTTAAAGCTAAAGGAAATAAACCTTTCTTTTCTTTAATGTTTTCGACTTCTAATCATGAGCCTTTTGAATATCCTGCAGGACGAATTAAACCTTATGATGAAAAACCTGCAACGGTAAATAATGCCATGAAATATGCTGATTTTTCTATTGGAAAATTCTTCGAAATGGCTAAAAAAGAGCCTTATTTTAAAAACACTGTTTTCATCGTAATCGCAGATCATAACACAAGAACGTACGGAAAGAATTTAGTGCCAATAAATAAATTTCATATTCCCGCATTAATTATGGGACCAGGAGTTCAAAAAGGAGCTGTTTACAGTAAATTAGCGAGTCAAATTGATATTCCGCCAACATTATTGAGTTATTTAGGTCAGTCGTTTGAAACACCAATGGTAGGAAGAAATCTAAACAAATTAGATCCAAACGTAAAAGGAAGATCAATCATGCAATTTAATGATATCAACGCTTTTAGAGTCGAAAATCAGGTTGTTATTATGCAGCCAAATTTGAAACCTTTACAATTCGAAATCAAAAACGACACGACTTTAATTCCCGTAAAATTAAATGAAGAATTAGCAAAAGATGCTTTGGCACATGTAATTACAGCAGGAAATTTATATAAGGAGAATAAGTATAAGTTGAGGAAAAAATAGGTTCAGAGGTTCAAAGTTGCAAAGGTTCTAAGGTTTTTACTTTGTCCCTTTGTAACTTTGAGCCTCTGTACCTTTATTAAAATACAATTTTAATAACTTTTGAGCAGCTGCAAAAGGTGAAATTTCATCATTTTGCACTGCTTTTTTGTTTTGTTCTAATTGCGAAATAATTTCGGGTTGATTATAAAAGTTCAGCTTCAATTGTTCATTTATAGTTTCCATCATCCAGAACTGATTCTGTTCTTTTCGTTTTTCGGGAAAGAAGCCAGATTTATTTGTTTGTTCGAAATAACTTAAAATAGTAGTCCAGATTTCTAAAATTCCTTCACCTGTTATTGCGCTGCAAGTGGTTACTTTTGGCTGCCAATTTGATTTTTTTGGGGGAAATAAATGCAAAGCTCTGTTGAATTCCAGTTTCGCCAGATTTGCTTTTTTAATATTATCGCCATCCGCTTTGTTGATGACAATAGCGTCGGCCATTTCCATAATTCCGCGTTTAATACCTTGAAGTTCATCGCCCGCACCGGAAATTTTTAGTAATAAAAAAAAGTCAACCATACTGTGAACCGCAGTTTCGCTTTGTCCAACGCCAACAGTTTCTATAATTATAGTATCAAAACCGGCCGCTTCACATAAAATAATCGATTCGCGTGTTTTACGGGCAACACCGCCCAAAGTATCTCCCGAAGCACTTGGACGTATAAAAGCATTTTCATCTTTTACCAATTCTTCCATACGGGTTTTATCCCCTAAAATACTTCCGTGAGAAAGTGAACTGCTTGGATCAACAGCTAAAACAGCGACTTTTTTGCCTAATTGCGTCAGGAAACTTCCAAAAGCTTCGATGAAAGTACTTTTTCCAACTCCGGGAACTCCTGTAATTCCTATTCTGATAGATTTATTGGCGTGAGGTAAACATCCGTTAATAACTTCGTTTGCCTTTGCAGTATGTTCAGTATTTGTACTTTCAACCAAAGTAATTGCACGACTCAGCGCCGTTCTGTTTCCGTTTAAAATTCCATCAATCAATTCAGTAGAAGAAGGTTGTTGTTTTCTGTTTTTCTTAATTTGACGAATAGCAGCAACATTGGTAATTTCTGGAGGTGAAATTCCCGCTTTTTCTTGTAAACTTCCTGATTGTTTTTTTGGACTTGACAAAGTATATTTTTTGGTACTGTAAAAGTACAGAAAACAAAAACAGTTTCAAAAAAGGATTTCTTTGAAACCGCTTGGGTTTATTCGCTACGAATTCACGAATTATTACCCCATTTTTGTCATCCTGACGGAGGAAGGATCTCCGTAAGTAGCTCGACAAAGATTGTAGATTCTGATTGTGGAGTTTCTCGCGGAGATCCTTCCTTCGTCAGGATGCATACAATATGTGCTTTTTATTCTAAAAAAAAAATAGTAAAAATTAGTGTAATTCGTGGCTATAAAAAATTAATATCCTGCAGTAAATCGAACCTGATGATGTTTTGGATTTTCGGTTTCATCGGCAATAACAACCGCTAAATCTTCAACAGATAAAATGCTTCTTTGTTCGTCATTAAAAACAGGATTTTCTAAACCTAAGCGGTATTTTCCGGTTCTTCCAGTTGTAATACCAGCGTGCATTTCAAAAGCAGGGCTAAAAAATGCCCAGTCTAAATCTTTTTCTTCCTTAATAATATTTAAATAATCTCTAGCAGCGGTTGCGCCCGGATAATATTCTTTTGGGAAATCAGGAGTATCAACCGCTTGTAAATCAGGAGCAACAAATAAACTTCCGCCGCCGCCAATCGTGATAAAACGTTTTATGCCAGATTTTTTTACCGCTTCCTGAATCGCTTTTGACCCCGCAATAAAATCATCATAAATATTTGGGTTCGTCCATCCTGGGTTATAAGCGTTGATAACAACATCGTTTCCTTTTAAAACTTCGGTTAAAGCATCAATATTAAAAATATCAGCACTTTTCCAAGTAGCATTTGTTGTGTCTTTTGGAGTTCTTGCAATAGCAGTAATATCGTGATTTCTGTTTGCTAATTCATTTAAAATGGCTGAGCCAACAAATCCTGTTGCTCCAATAATTGCAATTTTCATAATATATAAATTTAATTAGTAATAAAAAATGTTACAGTTTTGTGTAAAAAAATAGTTTTAGAATTGATTCGAAAAATCTTCTAATGAAATCCCTTCTAATTGTAAACTAACTTTTTGATTCATATCAGCATATAAAACGCTCAAATTCTGATTGATTTTTTTTCCAACCGGACAATCGGGGTTAGGCTGATTTTTAGCGTAACCTAAATTAATCGATTCAAAAGTCATTTCAAATATTTCTTTCAATGAAATATTCGAAGGATCAACAGACAGTTTTGTTCCGCCATTTTTACCTTCTTTACTTTCTACAATATGATGCGCTTTTAAATTCGCAATTTCTTTCCTCACTAAAACAGCATTCAAATTAATACTGCCCGCTATATATTCTGATGATAAATAATCATTAGGATATTTAGTAAGCAAAGTAAGAATGTGAATCGTTATGGCAAATTTACCTGAAATCATACTGTAATAAAATATATTACAAATGTAAGTAGTT
Source organism: Flavobacterium sp. (assembly GCF_043722275.1). GTDB lineage: Bacteria > Bacteroidota > Bacteroidia > Flavobacteriales > Flavobacteriaceae > Flavobacterium. The sequence goes on from NZ_JAYSPC010000153.1 coordinate 61,499, forward strand.
TTATTGAATTAAAAATGTTTTTAACGAAAAAATAATTTTAAGATGCAATTTATAAATCCCTATTTTTGATTTTTTTAAAGACATGAACAATTTTATACTCATATTTTTCTTTCTTGCCCTGGGTTTGGTTTTGCAGCATATAAGGCAATTCCCAACACATATTTATAAGATTTTAAATAAAATTGTAATATATATATGTCTTCCGGCAATAACGCTTTATCACCTTCCAAAAATAAAATGGAGTAATGAATTATTGTTCCCGATATTATCAGGATGGATCAGTTTTTTACTGGCATTTATGTTTTTTCATTTTTTAGGAAAAAGATTGGGTTGGTCAAATAAACTTATTGGCTGTTTAATTCTCACTGCCGGATTAAGTAATTCTTCCTTTCTTGGATATCCTATAATTGAAGCTTTATTTGGTAAAAAAGGTTTAGAAACTGCAATTCTTGTGGATCAGCCCGGAACATTTGTCGTAGTTTCGACTTTGGGCGTTTTTGTTGCCGCTTTTTATTCAAAAGGAAATGCTGACGGTTTTAGTATTTTCAAAAAGATAATCTTCTTTCCACCATTTATAACTTTTGTTGTAGCGTGTTCAATGAATATTTTTCAATATGATTTAGATTTAAATCTTCAGGCTATTTTATTGAAAATCGGAAGTTTAGTTACGCCATTAGCATTACTTTCAGTAGGATTGCAACTTACTTTTGACCGAAAAAGCCAGCATTGGCAATTTCTTAGACTTGGACTTTTCTTCAGGCTTATTGTAACTCCTTCTATAATTTTTGTTTTGTATGTTTTTGTTTTCAACCAACATTCTGAGGCTATTAAAATTACCATTATGGAAATGGCAATGGCGCCCATGATTACCGGCGCAATTTTAGCTTCGACTTATGGCTTAAAGCCAAAATTAAGCAGTATGATGATTGGTTTCGGAATCCCGATTTCCTTTATAACCCTTGCGATTTGGTATTTTATAGTCAGTTTTATTTAGTTAAAAACACTAACTAGATAGAAAATGTAGAACTTTAACTTATTTTTAAAAATTCGTTGTTTTCCTTGTGCTTTTTTTGACTAATTTTAGATGAACTAAAAAAATATAAATTATGCCAACATTAAGATTAGGAGATATTGCTCCAGATTTTCATGCAGAAACAACCGAAGGGCCAATTAATTTTCATGAATGGTTAGGAGATTCCTGGGGAGTTTTATTTTCGCATCCCGCAGATTTTACCCCGGTTTGTACTACTGAATTAGGAACAGTTGCCAATTATGTTCCTGAATTTAAAAAGAGAAATACAAAAGTTATAGCCTTAAGTGTTGATGGTCTGGAATCTCATAAATTGTGGATTAAAGACATTAACGAAACTCAAAATACAACAGTTAATTTTCCTATAATTGCTGATGAAGATAAAATAATAGCGACTTTGTACGATATGCTGCATCCTAATGCAAGCGAGAAATTTACAGTGCGTTCGGTTTTTGTAATTGGACCTGATAAAAAGATAAAATTGACTTTGACATATCCGGCTTCAACAGGAAGAAATTTTGAAGAATTACTTCGTGTTATTGATAGTTTGCAATTAACGGCGAATTACAGCGTAGCAACTCCTGCAAACTGGAAAGATGGCGAAGATGTAGTAATTACACCAGCCGTTTTAGACAGTGATATTCCGGCGAAATTCCCAAAAGGGCATACTCCAATAAAACCTTATTTGCGAATGACACCGCAGCCTAATAAATAAAAGTTTCTAAGTTGCTGAGGCGCTGAGTTTCTAAGATTTAACAGTTTTTATATGAAAAAAAACTTAGTGCCTTAGAAACTCAGCACCTTAGTAGCTTATCTATAACTCTACAGGAACACTCTTTTTCATTAACTCGTTCATTCGTTTTTTATCACCAACGACCCAGATAATATCATTTTTTTCTAAGATTATTTGCGATTCCGGATTCAAAATTCGGTTACCGTTTCTTTCAATTCCCACGACAAGTCCGCCAGTTTTTCCTCTAAATTGACCAATACTTTTTTGGATAAAATCCTCATTGAAAATTTCCATTTGACGAAGCACAACATCTGATTCCTGAACGTTTTTAGCCGCTTCAACTTCATTTTGTAAATAAGTCGTAAACTGAGTAATTTGTTCATCGGTACCAATTACGCAAATTTCATCGCCGGGAAACAAACGCTCATTTTTAGTTGGAATTGGGATTGTGATTTCACCACGTCTGATAAAAGCAATATTGATTCCCATATTCTCTCTGATACGCAATTCTTCTAAAGTTTTACCCGCAAGATTAGATTCTTTACCAATATCAAAAATAGACATGTGACCGTCCCACGGCATTAAATTGGCATATCTTCTATCAATTTTTTTGTTTTCACGATCGTTAAGATTCTTCAAAAAGTGATTTTCTATTTTATGATATTGATCGTTCAGTTTTTTAGGAAATAGTTGATAAGCACCAATAGCAATAATCAACGCCACAAAAGCGACTAAAGGCGAGAAGAAAATATTCAGTAAAAATCCAACGAAAAACAAACCAAGACTCATTCTGATCAAAATCAACATCAAAAGTGCGCCACGATATTTTCGTTCTTCCCATAAGGTTTCGACTTCACTCACTTTTACACGTCGCAACGAAAGCGCCCATAAAAACGGAGCAATTACAACCAGAGTAATTAATGCCGCAAGCGTATTCCCAAAACGTGTATCAGCCACTAACGGCGCAACAAATTTTGAAGACAATAAAATAATCGCGGTAATAATTATAGTATGCAATATAATTTGTGTAACCGATGCGCGAAGTACAATTTGCCACGTACTTACAGATTTTATCGCTTGCGCATTTACGCTGTAACGGTTAATATTTTTAACCCATTTTTTTGGCAATTTTCGCTCTAAATATCCGGAAAAAGGATCTGAATATTTAATTAAAAACGGAGTTGTAAATGTTGTAATGGCAGAAACTGCAACAATTATTGGATATAAAAAATCACTGGTTACTTTAAGCGACATACCTAAAGTGGCAATAATAAACGAAAACTCACCAATTTGCGCCAAACTCATACCAGTCTGAACGGATTGTTTAAGCGGTTGTCCCGATAATAAAGCTCCAATAGACGAACTAAATGCTTTCCCGAAAATGGTCAATAACGTGATAAGCGCAACCGGCAACATATAGGTAACCAAAGTTTCGGGATTGATTAACATTCCCACTGATACAAAGAAAACCGCACCAAATAAATCTTTTACAGGCTGAATCAAATGCTCGATTTTTTCCGCCTGAGTAGTTTCTGCAATTATAGATCCCATTATAAAAGCACCAAGAGCAGGCGAGAAGCCAACATTTGCCGCAAACATAACCATCATTAAACAAAGCGCTAATGAAATAATCAGCAGCATTTCATCCGTTAAAAGATGTTTGGCTTTCTTTAAAACTGTTGGAATAATGAAAATTCCGCCTAAGAACCATATAATTAAAAAGAACACTAATTTTAAAACCGATTGTAATAATTCACCGCCTGAAACCTGATCGCTAACCGCAATTGTCGACAATAAGACCAACATTAAAATCGCCATAATATCTTCAACAATTAAGGCGCCAAAAACAATTCCGGCGAACTTTTTTCCCTTAACTCCCAGTTCATCAAACGCCCGAATAATTATAGTTGTAGACGAAATCGAAAGTGTCGCACCAAGAAAAATACTATCCATTTTCCCCCAGCCCATCCATTGTCCCACACAATAACCAATGATCGTCATGAATAAAATTTGCGTTATGGCGGTGATGGAAGATGTTCCTCCAACTTTCATCAATTTCTTAAAACTAAATTCAAGTCCCAAACTAAATAGCAAAAAGATCACCCCAATTTCAGCCCAGACTTCAACACTTTTCATATCTGTAATCGATGGAAAAAAGTCAAAATGGTTTCCGGCTAAAAATCCGGCGATTAAATAGCCTAAAACAAGAGGCTGTTTCATTTTTTTAAATATCAAAACAGCAATTCCGGCGGTCATCAGGATTAATCCCAAGTCGCTAATAAGAGGTTGTAAATGGTGTGTAGTTTCTGCAGCGGCGCTTAAGGCAATCATAAAGTGGTATTTTTTGTTCAGGAGCTAATCCAGCTTTCCATTTCAAGCTTTTACTCAAAACACCTATTTTTTAATCCCGTTTCAGGAGCTTCCTCCGGTCGCTCTGTCCCGGCAAAAAAATATGGTTTTTTTCGCAAAAGGCTTTTCATTTCACTCTGGGCTAAAGTCCTGACAAGATTTGTAAATAAAAAAAGCTATCGATAAAGATAGCTTTTTTTGAGAAAATATTTTGAGTTTTCTTTAGATTCCTACGTAATTACTAGGTGTTATAGCCATTAATTCTGCTCTAACAGCATCAGAAACTTCTAGCGTTGCAATAAAATTATGAATTGCTTTTTTGTCAATAGCTTCGTTAGTTCTCGTCAAACCTTTCAAAGCTTCATAAGGATTTGGATATGCTTCACGACGTAAAATAGTCTGAATCGCTTCGGCCACAACAGCCCAGTTTTTCTCTAAATCTTCAGCAAACTTAGGTTCGTTTAAAAGTAATTTGTTCAAACCTTTTAGAGAAGCTTCAAAAGCAATAATTGTATGACCAATTGGCACACCAATATTACGTAAAACAGTACTATCTGTTAAATCACGCTGTAATCTTGAAACAGGTAATTTAGCAGCCAAATGTTCAAAAATAGCATTTGCGATTCCTAAATTTCCTTCTGAATTTTCAAAATCAATAGGATTCACTTTATGTGGCATTGCCGATGATCCAATTTCTCCCTCTTTGATTCTTTGTTTAAAATAATCCATCGAAACATATGTCCAGATATCACGATCTAAATCGATAACGATCGTGTTGATTCTTTTTAAAGCATCAAAAAATGCAGCAAAATGATCATAATGTTCTATTTGAGTTGTTGGAAAAGAATGGTGTAAACCAAGATCAGTTTCAACAAATTTATTACCAAATTTTTTCCAGTCAATTTGTGGATATGCTACGTGATGTGCATTATAATTTCCTGTTGCACCACCAAATTTAGCGGCAAAGGGAATATTAAATAGCAAACGCATTTGCTCTTCAAGACGTTCTACAAAAACAAGGATTTCTTTACCCAAACGAGTAGGAGAAGCCGGTTGCCCGTGCGTACGGGCCAACATTGGGATGTCTTTCCATTCTGTGCTTAATTCTTTTAATTTAGAAATTAAACCAATTAGCGATGGTAAATAAACTTGTTCAAACGCATCTTTTGTAGAAAGTGGAATCGCAGTATTATTAATATCCTGAGAAGTTAAACCAAAGTGAATGAACTCTTTGTATTGAGATAAACCTAGTTTTTCAAAAGCATCTTTGATAAAATATTCAACCGCTTTTACATCGTGATTGGTTACTTTTTCAGTTTCTTTTATCCAAAGAGCATCTTCAGTAGAGAAATTTTTATAAATATCGCGTAAACTGTCAAATAAGCTTGAATTTACGCCTGCAAGTTGTGGCAAAGGAACTTCGCACAAAGCAATAAAGTATTCAATTTCAACTAATACACGGTATTTAATTAAAGCTTCTTCAGAGAAAAATGGAGCTAATGAAAGGGTCTTACTTCTATATCGTCCGTCGATTGGTGATATAGCATTCAATTCGTTTAAAGTAGTCATTGTTATGTTGTTTTTTCGAAAGGCACAAATATAAACAGAATTTGCGGATTAAAAGTTATCAAGTAGTCAATAGTCAGATGAAAAAGAAAAAATATAAACACAAATTTCACAAATTTTCACGAAGGTTGTTTCTTTTAATTTTTTGGAACTAAATATTAAAAAAACAGGCAGTAATTTTATTTTTAAGCCAATATTGATTCGTGTTAATTCGTAAGATTAGTGTTTTAAATTGATTTTAACCTTTCTCTCAATTCAGCCACACCTTCAGAAGCAATTTTTGCGATAACTTCAACTTTATTCTGAATATTTGGTATTGCAATTGGCTTTGGATCAATATAAAAAACCGGCGTAATACTATATGTATAAGAAATTAATCCGGCCGCTGGATAAACTTGCAATGAAGTCCCAATTACCGCAAAATAATCAGCAGTTTCAGTAATTGCAATCGCTTCTTCGAGAGCCGGAACATCCTCGCCAAACCAAACAATATGAGGACGTAATTGGTGTCCGTTTTCGTCCAGATCGCCAGTAAATAAATCATCTTGCCAATTCAGGATTAAATCACGGTTTCTGGTACTTCTCACTTTTAGTAATTCGCCGTGCAAATGCAAAACCTTTGTGCTTCCGGCACGTTCGTGTAAATCATCTACGTTTTGCGTAATAATATAAACATCAAAATCCTTTTCTAAGTCGGCTAAAATATAGTGACCTAAATTAGGTTTTACCTCTTTAAGTTGTTGTCGTCTTTTGTTGTAAAAGTCTAAAACCAATTCCTGATTTTTTCGCCATCCTTCAGGAGTTGCAACGTCCATTACGTCGTGACCTTCCCATAAACCATCGCTGTCGCGAAAAGTTTTAATACCACTTTCGGCACTAATTCCGGCTCCGGTTAAAACAACTAATTTCTTTTTCATGGTTCTTTAATTAAAAGATAAAAATAGTGATTTACTTGTGTTTCTTTTGAGTTTTTAGAAAACAATAAAAGCGTATTTATACTTATTGTTTCATTCTTACAAATTATTTATTTTTAAGGAGATTTAAAACAAAAGAAATTCCAATGATTTTAGTACAATTTACAGGTTTATCCGGTTCCGGTAAAACGACATTAGCCCAAAATGTTCGCCATTTGTTAATTGAAAACGGACATACGGCCGAAATAGTTGATGGCGATGTTTACCGCAAAACGATTTGCAAAGATTTAGGATTTTCTAAAGAAGACAGATGCGAAAATGTCAGGAGACTTTTTAATGTGGGGCGAAATTTTATTGAAGCAGATACAAAGATTGTTTTAATGTCGGTTATAAATCCTTATGAAAGTTTGCGAAATGAATTGCGAAAACATGAATTCGTCAGAACCGTATTTTTGGATTGTTCTATCAATAATCTAATTAAAAGAGATCCAAAAGGATTATATAAAAAAGCAATGCTTCCGGATAATGACATTAATAAAATAAATAACTTTACTGGAATAAGCGATGTTTTTGAAATTCCTGAAAAAGCAGATTTAATTCTAAAAACGGATCTGGAAACGGAGATTTTTTCGACTAATAAACTCTATAATTTCATCATTAATAATTTATCTGATTTTAAATAACTTAATTTTTTTAAAAGCATGAATCCATCTTCAAGCAAGCTTCCAATTTCTTTTTCCATAGATAAATTACAAAAAGAACTCGCAATATGCGAAAATGATTTATGGACACCACATTTTAATACAGGTCGTTATGAAGGAGATTGGACAAGTGTTTCCTTAAGATCACAATCCGGCCTTATAAACGATATTACATCTTTTGCAAATAGGGAATATAAAAATACAAACCTGCTTGATCGTTGCCAATATTTTCGAGAAATTATGGATTGGTTTGAATGTGAAAAAGAAGCAGTACGATTGCTTCGATTAGGACCAGAAAGCGAAATAAAAGAACATGTTGATAATGATACATCATACGAAGATGGTTTTTTCAGGATTCATATTCCTATTATTACGAACGATGAAGTATTTTTTTATGTCGATAAAAAACGTGTTCCTATGAAAACGGGCGAATGTTGGTATGCTAATTTTCAGCTTGTTCACAGCGTTGAAAATAAAAGTTCAGAACCGCGAATTCATCTTACAATTGATTGTATTAGAAACGATTGGTCTGATAAATTATTTGCAGAAATGGGTTTTGATATCCATTATTCTTCAAAAAAAGAACAATATTCAGATGAAGTCAAACAACAAATTATTGCTGAGCTTTCCAGAAATCCATCAGAGATTAATGCTAAAGTTATAGCAGATTTACTTGCAAAATAACATATTAAATGGAAAATATAAATCATCCACTTTCAAATTGGATTCCTTATAAGTTAATTGAAAAAGATAACGACATTTATTTTGAATGGATTTATTTGGCAGATATAAAATATGCTGAACCATTTTTTGATGAAACAATTTCAAAATGTAAAAGCCATGCTTATAATTCGCAATCCTTTAAAATAGTTAGTACGGTTGAAAATTTGATAGATTGGTCTCAGGAATTAATTTCGACAGAATTAAAATCATTAGTATTTCATGTTTCGCGATGTGGTTCTACAATGTTAAGTCAATCGTTAGCAACTTCTTCAGAAAATATCATGATATCCGAAGCGCCAATTATCGATGAAATTTTAAGAAGTGATAAATTTAATTCAGAAAAAAAGGCAGAACTTTTAAAAGCTGTTATTGCATTAATGGGACAAAAAAGATTTCCTGAACAAAAGAATCTGATTATAAAACTTGATGCGTGGCACATTTTTAAGGCCGATTATTTGAGATCAATTTTCCCAGAAATTCCTTTTGCATTACTTTACAGAAACCCAATTGAGGTTTTAAAATCACATCAAAAAATGGCAGGAATGCACATGGTTCCTAATGTTTTGCCGTCTGATATTTTTGGAATTTCGGCTCAGGAAATTGACGAAATTAGTTTTCAGCAATACAGAGCTTTGGTTTTAGAAAAATATTTTCAGGGTTTTCTGGATTTTTATGAAAGCGATCAAAATGTGACAAAACTCAATTATAATGATGGAATGAAAAATGTGATTGAAAAATTCATATCCTTTATTAATGTTGATTATCATAATGATGAATTGGAAAAAATGTATGAGCGTCTGAATAAACATTCTAAAGATGGAAACGCCGTTTTTAAAGGTGATTTTTTTAAAGAGGAATCTCTACAAATAGATTTTGAACAAGTTAATGCGCTGCATGAAAAATTAAACAATGCGCTTATCGAATTTTAGAATATTGAAAATGCTGGCTAATGTTTCTTTCTATTTTATTTAAAATGTATTTTTGCGACAAATACATACAAAATGATTGATTTAGATTACCTCGCTTTCCTTGAAAATATATTGACAGATAACCGTAAAGAGAAATTTTTAAAAGTATTGGGAAACCGAACGAAACATTTTACAATTGTTGTTGAAGATGTTTTTCAAATGCATAATACAAGTGCTGTAATGCGTAGTTGCGAGGTTTTTGGAATTCAGGAACTCAATGTCATCGAACAGCGTTACGGAAAAAAAATCGATAAAGAAATTGCAATGGGCGCTCAAAAATGGGTAGATATCAATCAGTTTGATTCCGTTACTAATTGTATTTCTACTTTAAAAGATCAGGGTTATCAAATTATTGCGACAACGCCTCACGAAAATGATTGTTTACTGGAAGATTTCGATATTACAAAACCAAGCGCATTATTTTTTGGCACAGAAAGAGACGGATTACCAGAAGAAATTCTCGAAAAAGCGGATGGTTTTCTTAAAATTCCAATGGTTGGTTTTACAGAGAGTTTAAATATCTCAGTTTCTGCCGCAATCATAATTCAAAACTTAACAAATAGATTACAAAATTCTGATATCAACTGGCACTTATCCGATGAAGAAATTCTGGAAAAACGTTTAGATTGGGCTAAGAATTCGATTAAAGACATCAACCGAATCGAAGCAAGATACTACGAAGAAAATCCTAAATAACTATTCCTGCAAGGTTTCCAAAACCTTGTAGGTATTCTGGATCATACTTATAATTTAAACCTACAAGGTTTTGGAAACCTTGCAGGATCAAGTCACTAAAAAGAATAAGATTTATAAATCTATCTTCCAAAAGAATCATAATTATCCTCAGCATATTTTTCAAAACGTTTCAATATCGCTATGTTTTGTTTTTCTGTAGATGTTAATTCACTATTTACATTACTTGAAATTGGGATATACCATTCAGCTCCATTAAAAAATTGACGAACTGTTTTTGTTTTAAAAGTGAGTCCGTGTCTCGCGAAGATTGTATTTCTAAGAATTTCTAAATCAATTTTCTTCAGATTTTTTATATCTGATTCTTTCAATTTTTGAGTAGACGAATTTATAGTATATACAAGTTCAGAAGCTACCCTATAAGTGGTTTCGCTATATTCTTCTCCATTATCCTCATTGTCCTCGTCTTCAATTTTAACTTTTTGTTCTTTCGGATTTTCATAATCAATAAAGTTTTGATCTTCAGAAAGCATTACAGTAGGATCGTATTTAAAATCTTTTTTAGTAAGTTCAAAACTTCTTTCAGTGACTTCTTTTTTATGATTATTGGCAATCCAAATTCCTGTCATTACTTTATTGTCCTTGATCTCAAAATCAAAAACGCCATCATTTTTATCATCACCCGGTTCGTTAAGTATAAAGTGAATTGTATTTCCGGTTTTAGTCATTTTTCCTTCAAGAGGTCGGTTGTTTCCAGCAACAATACTTTGACCAATAACTTTGTTTTCGGTTATTTTTTTAATCACGATATTAATTTTATTGCTGTACATTTCGCCCAAATCCTTGGTCGTATCACGCTCTTTTACAATAAAATCTCCCACCCAGGAACCGTAAAGTTCAGTTAAAATTTCTTTTTCTTGTGGTTCGGCTTTATCTGTTGCGATTTTATCTTTTTTACAGGAAATAAGGATAACAAGGAGTGACAAACAAAAAAGTTTCTTCATTTTTTTAATTGGTTATAAAGGTAATATTCAATGATTAATAAATTAGGAATCCAACCCAACCAAGCGATGATTTGATACAAATCCATTGGCGCAGGATGAAACAAATATACAAGAATTACCTTCCAAAAGCGTAAGGTAATTGCAGAAAAAGTTAAAGCAAAACTTCGTAACATAAACGCCTTATGTTGGGCAATATTTTTATTTTTTATGGATGTAAAACCTTTGAGCGTAAAATAAAACCATAGAATTGATAAAGTAACAAATGACATTTTAGCATACAATCCGCCATTAGCAAAAAGCCCAATAAACAAACCCGAAGGCGCGCTTAAAAAGAGAACTACAAAAACATAAAATTTACCAATATTTCTATGTGCGACAGGAAATTTCTTTAGGAAAGAAGGGCTTAATTGAAAAAATCCGGCAAGTAAAACAAATATTGCCGTATAAACATGCGTATAAAAAATAGGATAGTAAAACGGAATCTGATTAACCTCAGTTTGTTTTATTTGAAGAAAAGCCACATCATTCCTGAACGGAATATATTGCCAGGTTATTTTAATCATTAATATGAAAAAGTAACTAAAACAAATTATCCAAAGTAATCGTAAGGAAAGCCAAAGGTTATTTTTCAATTTATATTTCGCGTATTAATATCCGTCAAATATAAAAAATCCCTAATCACTTTTGCAATTAGGGATGACATTATTCAACGTGATTGTTAGAATACTGATAATTTATTATAAAGTATAATTCAGGTTCACGCTCCATCTGTAATTAGATTCCATATTGCCGCTTGATAAATTTTGATTGATAGGCAACATCACGTTTAACCCAACCGAAAACTTGTCTTTTCCGGCTTCAATACCAAATTTGCTAAACAAAATATCTCCTGCCGTATTGGGTAAATCCAGATTATATTGTTTGTTAGTTTGATAAACTTCACCCGCCAAACCAGCTTGCGGAACTATTTGAACTGATTTTAAATCAAACAAATAAAAGAAGGTTCCTGAATAATTAAACTGATCTCCGTATTGGTAATTTTTACTGTTTTCAGTTTTAAAAATATAATTTAGAGTCGTGTTTAAACCCAGATTTTTATGTTTGATCACATATTCAGAAATCACGGGAAAATCCCAACTTCCGGTTCCTAATTGAAAACTCTGGTTTACACTTCCTAAATTATTGGCTTCAGTAAATTTTCCTGTTGGAATCTTAACTCCTCCGCCAAGATTTATTTTATGCGTTAAAAATGTGCTGTCTTTTTTTGTTTCAAAAACCGTGTACAAAGCCATCACGGTAATATCTCCCAAACCAGAAATGTCTTCGGTTCCGGCAGTTAATTTTCTTTCGTTAAAATGATACGGAACCAATGCCGAAATCTGAATTTTCTCCGTAACCGGAATTCGCGCCCAAGCCTGAATAGTATTAAAATTTTCGTCAATCCACGGCGAATTGGCAAAGATTCCGTCGCGGCTCGTGTAGCTTTGTTTAAGATACCTCAAGCCAACAAAATTATTATTCAGCATAGAACCAAAACCCATACTTCCGCCACTTGCCGAACATCCGCAAGCATCGCAGTCAAAATCTTCCATCATTGCCAAACGCTGAAAAGTAAAGGCAGAAATACTATCTTTTACTGTAAAACTAAAGGCTGATGAACCAACCAAAAGAGCAAACATTACTATTATTTTTTTCATTTTCATTTTTTTTAGGAGCTGATCTCGCTTTCCGTTTCAAACTTTTTTCAAAATCCCATTTTTCTATAAGTTTACAAAGCTTCCTCCGGTCGCTCTATAAACTCAGGAAAAATAAGGTCTTTTTTCAAAAAGGCTTTCCACTTCAATCGGGGCTAGGACTCCAGTTTTTATTATAATTTTATTTTTTGCTACTCTTGATAACACAATCTTGTCATTTCGAGGAACGAGAAATCTTCGCAAGTAACTCCGTTTCTAAAATTGTCAATCTTTGTCGAGCTTCTCACGAAGATTTCTCGTTCCTCGAAATGACAAACTTTGCTAATATACTTTGTCAAGGCTTAAACCCACTTTATTGAAGCCTGTAACCTTTTTTTAAATTATCCTGTCAAAATTCTGAGAAACGTTTATCAGTTAAATATTGATTATCTGTCAACGTTTTCAGGAAAGCTATGATTTGTTTTTTATCCGTTTCAGAAAGTACAATTCCTAATTTTCCATTTTGTTTTAAGATAGGATCAAGAGTTGCCGAGTTTTCGATTCCGCTTGCATAATGATCGAGAACTCCTTCTAAACTTCCAAATCTTCCGTCGTGCATATAAGGTCCGGAAACCTCTACATTTCTTAAACTTGGCACTTTAAATTTGTAATAATCGGCAGCAAGTTCTGTTAGTCTGTAACGTCCAACATCATTAACCATTGGGTTTACGGCCAGACCATTGTTGCGAAAGGAATTATCAGTTTGTAAATCTGTTGCATGACAAGAAGCGCATTTTGATTTGAATAAATCGTAACCTGCCAATTCATCACTTGTCAAAGTTCCGCCAGTTTCGTTACGTCTGTATTTGTCAAATCTGGAGTTAGACGAAGTAACCATAACCATAAATTGCGAAAGTGCTCTCAGCATATTTTCGCTTGTAATTGCGCCGTCATCAAAAGCTTGTCCAAATAGTTTTTGATAATCCTTATCGGCTTTCATCATTTTTAAGATGTTATTCAAATTGCCGTTCATTTCTACAACATTCGTCAACGGAATTATAGGCTGCAAATCTAAATGATCTGCGGCGCCGTCGTACATAAATGTAGTTTGATACGCCAGATTCTGTATCGATGGAGTGTTTCTTGTTCCTTGCGCATTGTCTACGCCATGACTTACAGTATGTCCGTGATGTGTAAACGCGTTGGCTTGAATGTGACAAAAGCCACAGGAAACTATTCCGTCTGACGCTAAACGCCCGTCGTAGAAAAGTTTTTTGCCCAATTCAAAACCTTTTTCGGTTGGCGGATTCTGTGCAATATTGTATGCTAAATCAGGAAAGTTTGCCGGAACTGTAAATTCTAAAGGAATGTTTACATATTCATCGTCCTGATCAGAACAACTCCATAACAACGGAATCATCAGCCATAGAAAATATTTTATTTTCAGCATGATTTTTTTAAATTAAAAAAGCAAGACAATGTATTTTTTTTGCCACGAATTGCACGAATTTGCACAAATTGCATGAGATTAAAATTTTCTTGTTGTGATGCTCTTTGGGTTTTTAGAAGTACAAAAGTTTCTTTCATAGCCCCGATAGAAGCGATATCCTTTTGTGGCGGTCCCGAGGCTTCGGGAGCCACATAAGATATAGCGGATAGCGGGACTTTGGTTCTTGTAAAACCGAAACTTTATGCTCCTGAAAATAAAATTAGTCGTTATGTACGTGGTCTACTTTGAACATTGTTGAAATGTTTTGAGTAATAAGCGGTAAGTTCGCGCCGCCCATAATCATAGCGCCCATTCCGCCAGCGTTATTGTCTGAAAGTTTGATTTTATTGGTTCCATCAATGACTTTAGATAAATCGATCTTGAAATGAATTGTTGGCGTAATTGTAGTACGAACCAATGCTTTTGTGGGTAAATCAAGCGTCACTTCAGTATAATTATAATCGGTTCCGGTTTTACCGGTATGAATCATAAAAGGAGTTGGATTAGTAACGGTTGGCGATGTAAAAGTACCTTCTAAAGCAAAGAATTTGTAGCCAGCTGCCCAAGTCCACAACATTCCTGCATCATTAGCTTTTGCCAGGAAATCACCTTGTCCGGCAGCGCCTAATTTCCATTGTTCTTCATCAACTCCAATTCCGTATTTTACTTTTACGTAATCTCCGGCAGGAATATCTGTAAGTTTAAATTCGTGTCCGTCTGCTGAACTTTCGTCTGCAATAAAGTAGCTTTTGCTTTTTGGGTAGGTAAAAATTGTTCCGTCAGCTTTTGTTAAAACTACATTGCTGATGATATATTTTACGAGGCTTATTTTTAATACTTCGTTGTTAGAAGTTGTGTTTCCCTGTGTGTTTAAAATCAAATCGTTTGCGCCAAAACCGTTGTCATATTCCAGAACTAAACTTCCTGATCCTGAGACATCATTTTTATTATCGTCGTTTGAACATGAACTTATTGCTATAGAAATTGCTGCAATAGCAAATGCTTTGTATAAAGTATTTTTCATTTTTATGAATTTTATATAATTGAAATTTTAAATTTTGGATGTGCGTAAACACGATTTCATTGTTTAGTAACAATGAAATATTCATTTCAATAAGAAATTGAAATGCGATTTAAAAAATTATATAAAATAGGATGGAGGACGGAATGTCGCAATCGAAACCGAAATTGGTTTGTCGTCTAAAGTGGCAAAAAGTTTTGCTTTAGAAGTTATTGAAGCTACTAATTTGAATGTTGGTGTGATTGTATTTTGAATGTAAACAACTTCTGATTTTTCTTTCAGGTTGTTTTGCATTTTCTTTTCGTTATCGGCATATTTTTTTAAACTTTTTTGAAGTTCACATCGACCGTTACAAGTATTGTAAAGCATTTTGCGTTGTACACAAATGGTTTTTGAAATTTCGTCCTGATTTAATTTGAATGAAGTGTAAACAAAGAAGTTGCCAAATGATGGCACTAATAGCATACAGGAAAGTAATATGATAAAAAACTTCTTCAAAAGTAAATTTCGTTATTTCAATAGCAAAAATACATTTTATTATTTTTAAATATTATGATTTTTGTCATTTAACATAAAAAAATCCCAAACTACAATTTGTAATTTGGGATTTTTGATAAGAAACCCGACAGGTTTTAAAAACCTGTCGGGTCTAATTCTTGATCTAATTATTCTTTAATAATAACCCAAGCTCCTGAAGCTAAAAGAGTTTCTGCTTTTTTGAATTTCATTGTTTCTGTTTTACCGGTTGCAACTTCCTGAACTGTTACGGTATCATTACGATTGATTTTCGGATTATCTCTCACAATGGTTTCTGTAACCTGACGTTGTTGTGTTTCTCCGGCTTCGCGGTTGATGTCTTCGCTGTTTACGATTTCGTCTTTGCTTAATTTGAAGTTTTCTTTTTGACGAACTTCTTTTGCTTCGTGAATTTCAGGAACGTTTTGAGCTGGTAAATCACCTTTGAATAAGAATGAAATAACTTCTTTATTAACATTATCTAACATTCCTCTAAACAAATTAAAAGCTTCTAATTTGTAAATAAGCAATGGATCTTTTTGTTCGTGAACGGCTAATTGAACTGATTGTTTCAATTCGTCCATTTTACGTAAATGTTTTTTCCAGGCTTCATCAACAATAGACAATGTGATGTTTTTTTCAAAATCAGCAATTAATTGAGCACCTTCGCTCTCATACGCTTTTTTCAAATCTGTAACAACATTCAACGTTTTGATTCCATCTGTAAATGGAACTACAATGCGTTCAAAATGATTGTTTGGTTCTTCGTAAACTCCTTGTATGATTGGGAAAGCTTCTCTTGCGCTTCTTTCCGTTTTTTCTGTATAGAAAGCTAAAGTTTCTTTGTAAATTCTTCCTGTAATTTCAATATCAGATAATTTTGAAAAATCAGCCTCAGAAATTGGAGAAGTGATTGAGAAGTAACGAATCAAATCAAATTCGAAATTCTTGAAATCGTTAACCGGTTTAGTTTGACTTACAATTAATTCGCAAGTGTCATATAACATATTCGCGATATCCAGTTTCAAACGCTCACCAAATAATGCATGACGACGACGTTTGTAAACTACTTCACGTTGAGAGTTCATAACGTCATCATATTCTAATAAACGTTTACGAACACCAAAGTTGTTTTCTTCTACTTTTTTCTGAGCACGCTCGATAGATTTAGTCATCATTGAATGCTGGATAACTTCACCTTCCTGAAGTCCCATTCTGTCCATTACTTTAGCCACTCTTTCAGAACCAAATAAACGCATTAGGTTATCTTCAAGAGAAACATAAAACTGAGAACTTCCCGGATCTCCCTGACGTCCTGCACGACCACGTAACTGTCTGTCAACACGACGTGAATCATGACGTTCTGTACCCACAATTGCTAAACCTCCTGCGGCTTTTACTTCTGGAGATAATTTAATATCCGTACCACGACCAGCCATGTTTGTTGCAATAGTTACAACTCCGGCTTTACCTGCTTCTTCTACAATCTGAGCTTCTTGTTTGTGCATTTTAGCATTCAAAACGTTATGTGTAACGCCTCTCATTTTCAACATTCGGCTTAATAATTCTGAAATCTCTACAGAAGTTGTTCCAATTAAAACTGGTCTTCCTGCATTTGATAATTCAGTCACATCTTCAATTACAGCG
This sequence comes from Flavobacterium sp., assembly GCF_043722275.1. Classification (GTDB taxonomy): domain Bacteria; phylum Bacteroidota; class Bacteroidia; order Flavobacteriales; family Flavobacteriaceae; genus Flavobacterium. The sequence continues at coordinate 78,526 of NZ_JAYSPC010000153.1, forward strand.
TTGAATTTCTCACGTGTAGTTTTGTAGATATAATCTTCTTTGTCTTGTCTCAACATAGCACGGTTTGTTGGGATTTCAACTACGTCTAATTTATAGATCTGCCATAACTCTCCAGCTTCTGTAACTGCTGTTCCTGTCATACCACCTAATTTGCTGTACATTCTGAAATAATTCTGTAATGTAACCGTTGCAAAAGTTTGTGTAGCAGCTTCGATTTTTACATTTTCCTTAGCTTCAATCGCCTGGTGTAATCCGTCAGAATAACGACGGCCATCCATGATACGACCTGTTTGTTCATCGACAATCATAATTTTGTTGTCCATGATCACGTATTCTACGTCTTTTTCAAAAAGAGCATACGCTTTTAAAAGCTGAGTAAGGGTGTGAATACGCTCGCTTTTTACTCCAAAATCCTGAAATAATTTTTCTTTAGCTTCTGCTTCACCATCTTTATCCAGTTTTTGTTTTTCGATAGCAGCAATTTCAGTTCCAATATCCGGAAGTACAAAAAAGTCCGGATCTGTATCTCCTGAAAGGTATTGAATACCATTATCAGTTAATTCAACCTGATTATTTTTTTCTTCAATTACAAAATACAAAGCTTCATCAACTTTATGCATTTCGCGATTGTTATCCTGCATGTATTGATTTTCAGTTTTTTGAAGCAATTGTTTGATTCCTTCTTCACTCAAAAATTTAATTAATGCTTTATTTCTAGGTAAACTTCTGTAAGCTCTCAATAATAAGAAACCACCTTCTTTAGTGTTTCCTTCTTTGATTAATCTTTTAGCTTCTGATAAAAATCCATTTGCTAACTGACGTTGTTGTGCTACTAAGTTTTCGATTTTTGGTTTCAACTCATTAAATTCATGACGATCTCCTTGCGGAACTGGTCCTGAAATAATAAGTGGTGTTCTTGCATCATCAATTAATACTGAATCGACCTCATCGACGATTGCATAATTGTGTTTTCTTTGCACTAAATCTCCTGGAGAATGTGCCATGTTATCTCTCAAATAGTCAAAACCAAATTCATTATTGGTTCCGTAAGTGATATCAGCGTCGTATGCTTTTTTTCTTTGCTCTGTGCTTGGCTGGTGATTATCAATACAATCAACAGTTAAACCATGAAATTCGAATAATGGTGCTTTCCATGTACTATCACGTTTTGCAAGATAATCATTCACAGTTACTAAGTGAACTCCGTTTCCTGTCAAGGCGTTTAAGTAAAGTGGAAGTGTTGCAACCAAAGTTTTACCTTCACCTGTTTGCATTTCGGCAACTTTACCTTCGTGCAAAACCATACCACCAATTAACTGAACATCATAATGAATCATGTCCCACGTAATTTCTTTACCGGCAGCATTCCATTTGTTTGCCCAAACTGCTTTATCACCGTCAATAGTGATATACGTTTTTGAAGCTGAAAATTCTCTGTCTTTTGGAGTTGCAGTAACTTCAATAAAAGAATTGTCTTTAAAACGACGAGCAGTTTCTTTAACAACAGAAAAAGCTTCAGGAAGAATTTCTAATAAAGTGTTTTCTGAAATTTCATAAGCCTCTTTTTCAAGAGAATCTATAGCATCATAAAGATCTTCTCTTTTGTCGATGTCTTCAATGTTTTCTACTTCCGCTTTAAGCGCAGCAATTTTAGCATCTTTATCCGCTCTGGCTTCTTTTATTTTTTCTTTAAAATATGCGGTTCTGGCTCTCAATTCGTCGTGAGACAAACTCATTAAGCTGGTTTCGAATGTTTTAATTTTAGTTAAATAGGGCTGTAAAGCTTTGACATCTTTCTGTGACTTATCACCTACAAAGACTTTTATAATACTGTTTATGAAACTCATGATTTATGGTATTTCTATTTTTTATGTAAATGTGTATTTGAACCAAAAAAAAAGCCTCTGTGATGAGACTTTTTTCTTTGGTTTATTTTTTAATATTCATCCTCGTTCCAAAGATAATCTTCGTCTGTTGGATAATCAGGCCAAATTTCTTCCATTGATTCATATATCTCTCCTTCGTCTTCAATTGACTGAAGGTTTTCTACTACTTCTAATGGAGCACCAGCTCTAATGGCGTAGTCTATAAGTTCATCTTTGTTAGCAGGCCATGGCGCATCACTTAAATAAGATGCTAATTCTAATGTCCAATACATCTGTTATCTGTTTAGTTTGTGCAAAAATAAATTTTTTACTGAAAAAGACAAGTAAAATTTGATTTATTTTAATAAAATTTAAGAACGTCTCTTGTTAAATTCCAATATTTAAACTCCAAATTCCAAAAAAGAAGCTGAAATCTCTATTATTAGAGTGTGTTAATCCAAAAAAAATAATTCCAAATTTCAATACCTTGAAAGCTTGTAATTGTTTTAAAATTCAAAGAATTTTATTTTTTTCTTTGGAATTTGGGATTTCAAAAAATTGGAATTAGCAGAAAATTTATTTTCTGGGAATCCATTTCACTTCCTCCGCTTTTAAGTCTGACGACAACTTCCGTGCCAAGACAAAAAGGTAGTCAGAAAGTCGGTTTAAGTACATGATTGCGATTTCCGGAACATGTTCATTGTGACTTAAATGTACTGCCAGCCGCTCTGCGCGACGACAAATGCAACGGGCAATATGACAATGTGACACAGTTGGATGTCCTCCAGGCAAAACAAAATGAGTCATTTGCGGAAGGCTTTCTTCCATTTTGTCAATTTCGTTTTCTAATAATTCGATATCAGTATCTATGATCCCAAGATTTTTTAATCTGAGTTCACCGTTTTTCAAGACTTCTTTTTCTGCGGGAGTTGCTAAAATTGCGCCTACGGTAAATAAACGGTCCTGAATTTCGATTAAAATCGTTTTATAATGTGAATCCATTTCCTGATCACGAATGAGTCCTATATAGGAGTTCAATTCGTCAACAGTTCCATAACTGTCAATTCGTATGTGATCTTTAGGAACGCGCGTGCCTCCAAAAAGAGCCGTTGTTCCTTTATCGCCTGTTTTTGTGTATACTTTCATTTTTTTAAGGTACTAAGGTTCTGAGGTGCTAAGTGACTAAGTTTTTTGTTTTTTTCAGTTTAATAAATAAACGATTAACCAAATAAACGATTGAACTATTTCGTTGTGTCACTTTCAATCAAACCATCCCGCAAACGAATTACGCGATGTGCATAAGCTGCGATATCTTCTTCGTGTGTTACTAAAATAACAGTATTTCCTTGTTCGTGTATATCACCAAAAAGCTTCATAATCTCTACAGAAGTTTTACTGTCTAAGTTTCCCGTTGGTTCATCGGCTAATATAATCGAAGGTTTATTGACTAAGGCGCGGGCAATTGCAACACGCTGACGTTGTCCTCCGGAAAGCTGATTCGGTTGGTGATCCATTCTGTCAGCAAGATTAACTTGTTTTAATACCTCAATCGCACGTTCATTACGTTCAGATTTTGAATATCCGGCATAAATCATAGGTAAAGCGACATTGTCTAAAGCGGTTGTTCTGGGTAAAAGATTAAAAGTCTGAAATACAAATCCAATTTCTTTGTTCCGAATTCCCGCCAATTCATCATCTTTCATTTGGCTCACATCTTTTCCGTTCAATACATAATGCCCGGAAGTTGGTGTATCCAGGCAACCTAATAAGTTCATTAAAGTTGATTTTCCAGATCCTGACGGTCCCATTAAAGCCACGTATTCGCCTTTGTTGATTTCTAAATCTATACCTTTTAAAACATAGACAATTTCGTTACCCAGTACAAAATCTCTTTTGATGTTGGTTATTTTAATTAATGGATTTGCCATTTTGATTTACAATTTTGGATTTAAAAGTACAAAACACTTTTCAATAAACGATAAGTAGCTCAAAATTGATTTTTGTTACAGATCCTAGTGTTTACAGCAACTTTTTAAATCCTCTAAAAAAAGATATTATAGGAAATGAAAAAGTTGTTATATGATTTTAAATTGTTTTTACATAATTATCATATTTTGCATTTTTTATTAAATTATTTTTACATTTAATATTAAATTTTTGATAATAATTTAATATTATTAAATTTTTTAACTATATTTGTTATGTAATATTAAATAAGCAAAATTATGAAGAACATACAATTATTATCGGGAATTGCATTAATTGCACTAAGTTTAACTTCTTGTAAAGATAAAAAACAAGAAAAAGCTCAAAAAACAATCGACTCTTATGTAGCCTACGTCGATTCAGTAAAAAATGTGAAAGCTGACGATTTGAAAGCCGATTGGAAAAATGTTGACGCTGAGTATGATAGAAGAGCCGCAGAAGCTCAAACTGCGCTTGCAGATATTAAAGATAACTCAGCTGCAACAGAAAAAATCAATGCGAGCAAAGTGAAGTATGAAGAATTTAAAAATGAAATGACCACCGTTTTTGCCCCTCCAGCTCCAAGCCCAAAACAACAATTAAGAAACGCCTTATTTGGTGAAGGAAAAATTGGCGATGATATGAATTTTGACTGGGTAAATGCTAAAAATATTCATAGTGTATACCAACAATTTGTTCATACCGTAGAGGATAATAAAGATAAATATTCTCGTGAAGATTGGGATGAAGTGAAATTGATGTATGAAGCACTTGACAGCCGTAAAAATACAGTTGAAAAAGAAGGACTTACATCTGAAGATAATAGAAAAATTGCAGGTTTAAAATTAAAATTCGCACCAATGTATACTGTTAACAGAATTGGAGCTAAATCTGAAGAAAATAAAGAAGCCAAAAAATAATTGGTAAAATTGAATTAGTATTAAAAAAGACAATCAGCGATGATTGTCTTTTTTTATGCCCTAATCACAAAATGTTCTTTTTCCTGCTCGTACCTGAAAAACACAAATCCCCATTGAAAAGTGTCAATCGTTACGGTCACTTTTGAATGGTTTTTAATGATTTCCCAAGCTTCTTCCATTTCCGGTGACCAATGAATATCGTCAAAAATCCAGACTGAATCATTTGTAATTGTGGTTAACAAGAGATCAAAATAAGCTAAAGTTGCTTTTTTAGAATGATTACCGTCGAAATAAATAAGGTCGTAATCTGTTGATTGGAGATTTGTCGAAATTAAAAAGTTTTCAAATTCAGTTATTACCGAATCTACATTATTGAAATTGAATTTTTGTAATTGCAATTGACATTGATTTCCAGTTTCAGGACAACCTTCTAATGTAATTATTTTTGCTTTCGGATTACCTAATGCTAAAGCAGAAGTAGCCAAACCCAATGAAGTTCCAATTTCAAGAATGTTTTTTGGCTGAAAATAATTAGTAACCCTAAAAAGCAATTCGGCACGCTTTGGCGAAATCCCTGCAGTTTTGGCTATTTTAGAAATTTGTCTTTTATTCGATTTAAAAACTTTTGATCCTGCGCCAAAATCGGTTACATCAATAAAATTTTTATTTTCTAAAAGAGATTTTCTGTAATTCTGTAGAATCAAATATTCCGGTTTTGGTTTTTTATCGTAAAAAGATTTTGTCAATAAATTAAAAACGAAAGGAGAGTGAACGCCATGTTCGTTTTTCGATTTCCAAAGAAATTTTAAATAAGATTTTATTTGAAATAGCATAGTAAAAGTTACATATAAGCGCGAAGATACAAAAAAGGAGAAAGTACAAAGTCGTAAAGTCAAAAGTCGAAAGTTTTAAGGACATTCGTATTACTTTATGGCTTTTGACTTTACGACTTTAGACTTTTAAAAGACTATATTTGTGGACTTTAAATTTAAGCTAATAGTAATACGTTTTTTATGATGTTGAAGGAAGAAATAGAAGATAGAAGTACAATATCTTCTGAGGAAATTAATCGATGCATTGCTATTTTAGCACAGTTGAATACGAATACAGATCAGATATTTGATATCCCGAAAGAACAACGAATTGCTCTAATCAAGGAAGCAGGAATGTTTTCCAGACCAGATAAAGGTGAGTTTTCAAGAAGGGTTAAAGATGGTTTGCAAGCTGCGAAACGTAAAAAAGAAAAGAAAGACAAAACCGCTCGTAAAGAAACCGGAATTCGTTATGCGCGTGAGGCAAGTATATTTGTTGCGCCAAAATTATTAGCTTTTAATGATCTTGCGCACAAAGAGCAATTAGAACTTGAAACGCCAAGAAATTGTTACGTATGTAAAACCGAATTTACTAAAATGCACCACTTTTATGACACGATGTGTACAGATTGTGGTGATTTTAATTATGCAAAACGTTTCCAGACTGCTGATGTAAAAGGACAAGTTGCCATTATTACAGGTTCTCGTTTAAAAATTGGTTATCATATTACATTGATGCTTTTGCGTGGCGGAGCAACTGTAATTGCTACAACTCGTTTTCCGGTAGATTCGGCTTTGCGGTTTGCTAAGGAAGATGATTTTATGGAATGGGGACATCGCTTAAAAATTCACGGTTTAGATTTAAGACATATTCCGAGTGTAGAAATTTTCTGTAATTTTATTGAACAAAAATACGAACGTTTAGATATTCTGATTAATAATGCGGCTCAAACTGTAAGGCGTCCGGCTGGTTTTTATTCCCATTTAATGGAGAATGAAGAATTGCCAATAAGCGCGTTGCCTAAACAAGCTCAGGAATTATTATTAGATCATCTTAATTGTCTGGATGAATTGAAGATGCTGACAAGCGGAGCTTCTTCAAACGAGAATATGCCGGTAACCTGGCACGGACCTGAACCTGGAATTGGTTTGAGGGCTTCTGCCAAATTATCTCAAATTCCTTATTCTTTTGATAATGCATTAGTGGCAAATGAAGTTTTTCCGGAAGGAGAACTTGATGCCGATTTACAACAAGTTGATTTACGCAAAACAAATAGTTGGCGTTTACGCTTAGGTCAAATCGAAACTACAGAAATGATCGAAGTACAGCTGGTCAATTCTGTTGCGCCTTTTGTATTATGTAACCGACTTTCGGAAGTAATGAAAAAAGATAATACGGGGCAAAAGCACATTATAAATGTTTCGGCAATGGAAGGGAAATTTCATCGCTTTTTTAAAGAAGATCGTCATCCGCATACCAATATGGCAAAAGCTGCCTTGAATATGTTAACGCATACTTCATCCGGAACTTTAGCAAAACACGGCATTTTTATGAATGCTGTTGATACGGGTTGGGTAACTGACGAAGATCCTGCCGAATTAGCGAAGAAAAAAAAAGAACTGGAAGATTTTCAACCGCCATTAGATATTGTTGATGGCGCAGCTCGTGTCATGGATCCTTTATTTGACGGAATCAATACAGGAAAACACTGGTGCGGTAAATTCCTGAAAGATTATAATCCGATTCCGTGGTAGGTTTTTAGTTTTCAGTCTCGATCTCAGTTTTCAGTCTGAAATTCTATTCTAATAAAAATAAAAAACCACAACAGAATAAATTTTGTTGTGGTTTTCTTTTGAAAAATGAAGGAAATTAACGGTAAATGTTTTCTCCTTTATTTGATTTCCATTCTTTTTCAAAATATTCAGCATCTTCGTCATTACGAGTGTGAACTCCTAATACAACGTGCCCGTCTTTAATTCCTGATTCATAAACTTTTGCTCTTTCTTCAGGGATTCCTGATCCTACTAAAGCACCAATTAAACCTCCCGTGATTCCACCTGCACCTGCACCTGCTAAACCTGCTGCTAACGGACCAGCGATAATTAATCCTAATCCCGGAATAACAAGGCTTGTTCCCAATGCAGCAACAACTCCTACAATAGCTCCAATTGTTCCGCCAATTGCAGATCCTGTTCCAGCAGTTTCAGCTGCCTTTGTTCCTAATTCAGAATGATCGTGTTTATCTGAATAGTGTTTTTTTCTTGTTTCATCAGACATGATAAGGTTTATTTCATCCTTTGTATATCCTCTGTCATGTAAAGTGTTATACGCTCTTTCTGTGCTTTCACGATCTGTGAACATTCCTGTAAGTATTTGACGTTTAGTTCCGTCCGGGTTATTTAGATTTTCCATTTTATATATGTGTTAATTGTGAATTCATTTTCACTTACACAAATCTCGGAAAACAAATGAAGTATCATTTACATAATTTTTTCAAATTATTACATGTGGAATTTTTGTTATTCTTAAAATTGAATGCTGTTTTTAGTTTTAAATGAAAAAACCACAACAAAATTTAATTCTGTTGTGGTTTTTTATTAAGATGAATGGTTTTGTAATTATTTAGTTGACCGTAATTAATTTAACGTCAAAAATAAGCACAGAACCTCCGGCGATTCCATTGTAGTCAAAACTTCCGTAACCCAAATGAGAAGGCACTAATAAAATTCCGCTTCCGCCTTCTTTAAAATGAGGAATACCTTCCGTCCAGCCTTTAATTACCTGATTCAACCCAAAAGAAATTCCTTCAGCCTTACTTTGGTCAAATACATTTCCGTTAGAATAATATCCTTTGTAGGCTACAGTTACATTTGATGTTGCTGTTGGTTGTTTTCCGGTTCCCGGTTCATTGATTACATAATATAAACCAGTATCGCTTTTTACGGCAGTTAGTTTATTTTTAGCAATATAATCTGTGATTTCTTTTTCGTTTTCAACAGTATAATCTGTTTTCTGAGGTTCTTTGTCATTAGATGAACAAGAAATGAATAATGTCATCGCGAATAATGCAGATAGTAGGTATTTCATATAATATGTTTTTTGCGAAGGCTAATATAATTAATTTTAGGAGGTTTTATTGTTTTGTCATTTCGACGAAGGAGAAATCACATCCAGTATTTTACATCCAGCTCGCCGTAACGTGTGTGATTTCTCCTTCGGCGAAATGACAAACTGAATGTTTAATCAAAAAACTGAGACTGAAACTAAAAAAATTACCCTTCAATCTTAGCCGAAAGCTCAAACCAGCGTTCTTCTTTCTGATCTATTTTATTGATGATGTTTTGTAATTCGTTTGCTTTTTTCTCAATATCTGCATCTGCAACTTTTCCTTCAGAGAATAATTGTTCGATTTTAGTTTTATCTATTTCTAAATCTTTAATTTCTCTTTCCAGTTTTTGATATTCTTTTTGCTCGTTGAAAGTTAAATTTCCTGTTGGATTATTTTGTTTCCAATCTTTCTTTTCCGCTTTGTTTTCTTCTTTTTGAGCAACCTCAGAACTGTCTTCATAAGCCCTGAAATCAGAATAATTCCCTGGGAAATTTTCGATTTCACCGTTTCCTCTAAAAACAAATAAGTGATCGACAATTTTATCCATAAAATAACGGTCGTGCGATACAACAAGTAAACAACCAGGATAATCTAAGAGGAAACTTTCAAGAACATTTAGCGTAACGATATCTAAATCGTTCGTAGGTTCATCCAGAATTAAAAAGTTGGGATTCTGAATCAAAACTGTACATAAATACAAACGTTTCAATTCTCCACCACTTAATTTTTCTACGAAATCGTATTGTTTTTTCGCATCAAAAAGAAAACGCTCCAATAATTGCGAAGCCGAAATCATTCTGCCTTTTGCAAGCGGAATAAATTCTCCGTATTCTTTAATAATATCAATTACACGCTGATTTGGTTTCGGATTGATTCCGGTTTGCGTGTAATAACCAATTTTTATCGTTTCACCTTTTACTACGCGACCACTATCTAAAGGAAGTGTTCCCGTTAAAAGATTTAAAAAAGTAGATTTCCCGGTTCCGTTTTTGCCAATGATTCCTATGCGTTCTCCACGTTGAAAATCAAAACTAAAATTGTCCAGAATAACATGATCCTTGAATTTTTTAGAAATTTTGTTAAGCTCGATAATCTTGCTTCCCATACGTTCCATATTAATTTCAAGTTCAACTTTGTTTTCACGACGGCGGCTTTGTGCTTTTTCCTTAATTACATAAAAATCATCCTGACGCGATTTCGATTTTGTCGTTCTCGCTTTTGGCTGACGGCGCATCCATTCTAATTCTTTGGTGAAAAGATTTTTTGCTTTATCAACGCTGGCATTTTCAGAGGTAAGTCTTTCTTCTTTTTTCTCTAAATAATAAGAATAATTTCCTTTGTATTGGTATAATTTTCCGTTGTCAAGTTCAATGATTTCGTTACAAACGCGCTCTAAAAAGAAACGGTCGTGCGTAACCATAAACAACGTAATATTTTCTTTGGCAAAATAACTTTCCAGCCATTCGATCATTTCAAGATCCAGGTGATTGGTTGGCTCATCCAGAATCAATAAATCAGGACGATTGATTAGAATAATCGCCAATGAAAGACGTTTTTTTTGTCCTCCCGAAAGGTTTTTTACTTTAAGTTTAAAATCTTCCAGTTTTAATTTGAAAAGAATTTGCTTGTATTGCGTTTCAAAATCCCATGCATTATGTTGGTCCATTCCGTCAAAAGCTTTTTGATAAGCCTCTTCATCGTCTGGGTTTTCAAGCGCTTTTTCGTATTTCTCAATAACTTTTAAAGTCTCATTATCAGATGCGAAAATACTTTCTTCGATCGTTAACTCTTCCTGCAAATTATTGCTCTGAGAAAGAAAAGCCATTTTAATCCCTTTTCTTAAAACTACCTGACCAGTATCCGGTTCTTCTAAACCATTAATAATGCTCATAATGGTTGTTTTTCCCGAACCATTTTTGGCAATGAAAGCAATTTTTTGATCTTTGTTTATTCCAAACGAGATATTGTCAAACAGCGTTTTTTCGCCAAACGACTTCGATAAATTTTCTACAGATAAGTAATTCACTTTGTAAATTATGAGTTATAAATTATAAGTTATGAATGATTTACAAAACATAACTTTTTGCAAAAGTAAACTATTATATTGCCATTTGCGAATTATTTATGGAGATAGGAATTCAAAATACGACTTAAATCAAACCGATGAATTTGTTGCGGGACATTGATAATAGGTTTTCGAACCAATGCTTCATTTGTGACATAATAATGCAAACCATCTTTTGTCGCAATGCCTTCAATTTGAATAACAGGAAATTTAATAGTGATTCTTCGTTTGTTTCCCGATAGAAAATCATTGTCATTAAAATCGTATAAAAGATATAAAAACGGTTTTCCCATTTTAGAATATCCACAAAGCGTAATTAATTTTTTTGACTCTAAATACGTCGCGCCAGTTACCAATCCTTTTGTGTCCAGCGTATGTTTTAGCTGTGCAACGTGATTGCCGGATGTTTTAGGCAAAGCGTAAATCATAGTTTTATAAGAACTCCATTGTTTGGTAAACAAATAAATACTGTCTTTTGAAACTACAAAAGCTTCACAATCAAAATTTGTAGTATTACCTTTTTGTGATGAAAAATTAGTTTGATCAGCGTAACGAAATGAAATTGTTTCAATAATGGGATTTCCTTCTAAAAAAGATTTTTTTTCTATTTTCAGAATATTTAAATCAGTTCTGTTTACGGAGAAATTATTTCCAAAATCTCCTATATATAAATGAGTGCTGTCTTGTGAAATTTCTTCCCAGTCATGGTTTGTCACTTTCTCCAAAATGATTTTTTTTCGAATATTTCCTAAAGAATCTAATCCGTAAATCGTTTTGTCATGATCGTCATTATGTGTCCATAATAAATTATCAAAAGCAATTAATCCCGAAGTTTCTTTGATAGAATCACTTAATTGATTTGAATATTCAGGTTTTAATTTTACATTTTTATAAAGACAGCTTCCGTCATTTATGGTTGCTTTAGAATTATAATTTATCGAAAGTGGATCTGTACATCCCAGAATTTGCGAGTAAGCAGAGGATATAATCAGGCAAAAGAATAAAATAGTTTTTATCATGATCTGCAATATTAAATTTGCATGTCATAAAAGTAAAGTTTTAAAAGAATAGATTTAATTACTATCGAAAATATAATTAAAGTAGTATTTTGCAATGCTTTTATGACATGATTTTTGTTCTTTTGATAAAGCGTAAACACCAAATATGAAAATTTTACAAAAACTGTCCCATTACCGATTTTCACGCTATTTTAAACTTTTATTTGTTGGCGTAGATGTGGTATTGTTAAATTTAGCTACGATTCTTTCGGCATTAGCTAGATTTGGCAGTTTAGACATGCTTTTATCCAAAGAAGAAAAAACAGTTTCGTTACTCGCGATTTTAATCTGGATAGCCTTATTACTTCAAAATGACTCTAATAGAAGCATACGAGTTGAACCAATTGAATCTATATTAGTAAGAACGATAAAAAAACTGGTCATTCATGCCGCACTAATCTCTGTTTTTGTAGTTTATTTAAATTACAATGATATTTCGAGACTCAGGTTGCTTTCTTTCTATTTTATTTTCTTCGGATTATTAATGATTTCCCGCTATTTATCCATGAAACTTTTAAAATATATTCGGGCAAAAGGATATAATTTTAAAACTTTTATTGTAGTTGGCGCCAATGAATCAGGAGAAAAAATCCGCAAAATTTTAGCAAAAGATTTAACTTACGGTTATCGGTTTTTAGGTTTTTTTGATGAATCCATCGAAAATAAAATTGTTGATCCTAAATTAGTTTTAGGAGGATTTGATGCAATCAGGCAATTTGTCAATGATAAAAAAGTCGATGAAATGTATGTTGCATTACACATTGATAATATTGAAATAATCAATGAACTAACAAGAATTTGTGAGCAAAATATGGTGCGAATCAAATTTATTCCGGATTTTCAATTGTATACAAAAGCCAGTAAAGTCGAGGTTACTTTTTACGAAAATACTGCTGTATTAATGTTTCGTACAGAACCTTTGGAATTTCCTGTAAACAGATTATTGAAAAAAGCATTTGATATTTGTTTTTCAAGTTTAGTGATTCTATTCGTTTTTCCGTGGTTGTTTCCTATAATTATGTTGATTATTAAAATCGAATCGCCAGGTCCTGTTTTTTTTAAACAAATACGAGAAGGCCGTGATAAACGTTCTTTTAAATGTTTAAAATTTAGAAGTATGTACCTAAACGATTTTGCTCATAATAAAATAACTGAAAGAGGCGATAGCCGTGTTACTAAATTTGGCGCTTTTATTCGCAAAACAAGTATTGATGAGTTGCCACAATTCTTTAATGTTTTCTGGGGAGACATGTCAGTTGTTGGACCAAGGCCACACATGATGAATGTTGTAAAAGAATACAGTGATTTGATTAATAATTATGTAGTGCGTCAATATGCCAAACCCGGAATCACTGGTTGGGCGCAGGTTAACGGTTTTCGTGGTGAAACAAAAATATTAAGCGATATGGAAAACAGAGTAGAATATGATATTTGGTATATCGAAAACTGGAGTTTTTTGCTGGATATGAAAATCATTGTAAAAACAATCATTAACATATTCAAAGGCGAAGAGAATGCTTATTAATGATCTAATCAGAATTTAAAAAACTGATTATTCTGAATCACTTCTTTTAAATTTGAAATACTATTAATTTTAATTTTTTCTCTAAAAGAGGCGATATGTTTCATATGATGAACGTCACTTCCTGTAAAATCATACATTCCTTTTTTTAGAAGTTCTTCGGCAGTTTTAGTTATTCTTTCTCCATAATAACCAACCGTGGATAATAAATTCAGCTGAAAAAAACATCCGGCTTTTTTTAGTTTTTCATATTCATTAAAGTCTTTCCTGTAATATAAATACCGTTCCGGATGTGCCAAAACCGGAATATATCCCGCAACTTGTAACTCAAATATGATTTTATACAACTGTATGGGAGCATTTTGATATGACATTTCTACCAAAACATAATTGTCCTTTAACGTAAGAAGTTTTTCAGTTTGAAGATGACTTTCAAACCAATCGTCCATAAAATATTCTGCGGCAGCATTCAAAGGAATTTTGATATTATCCTTTTCTAATAAAATTGTAGTTTCCTGATGTTTGGCAGTTATGATTTCCGGAGAGTTTTTCCAGACATAATGACTAATATGCGGCGTTGTAATAGCATGAGAAATTCCCATTTCCTCAAATGCTTTTGCCAGTTTTATTGTGTCACTAATAGTTTTTGCGCCATCATCGATTCCGGGTAATAAATGCGAATGGATATCAATATAATTATCAGATAAAAGATCTTTTAATTTCGGCTTGGATTTTAAGAAGGATAGCATGTTGCAAAAGTATAGAAATAGAAAGGATTTGTTATTATTAAATTTTAACGTAACCATAGTAACTGCGCATTTTATAATTATATTATATTTGAAATTGCTAAAAACATAATTATTTATGAAAATTAAAAAAAATTTATACAATCAAAGGATTATTTCGATTGATGCTTTACGCGGAATTACTATTTTTATTATGATTTTTGTAAATGAGCTGGCAAGTATAAAAAACGTTCCACAATGGATGCGACATATGCCGGCTGACGCTGATGCGATGACTTTTGTAGATGTTGTTTTTCCTGCTTTTTTATTTATTGTAGGTATGTCAATTCCGTTTGCGTTTAATGCACGATTACTCAAAGGAGATAGCACTAAAACAATTTGGACGCATACTTTAAAAAGAGCTTTTGCGTTAATTATCATTGGTGTTTTTATGGTCAATGCCGAATATGGTTATGACGCCACAAAAATGATAATCACACCGGTATTTTGGGGACTTTTAGCTTATTTAATGCCAATTCCTATTTGGAATAAGTATGTCAAAGAATTTCCTGTTTGGTTAAAATATACCCTTCAATATGGCGGAATGTTAGTTCTCGTCGTTCTTTATTTTCTATACGTTCAGGAGGAAACCGGTGAAATTGGAATGACGCCAAAATGGTGGGGAATTCTGGGTTTAATTGGTTGGGCGTATCTATTTACAGTAGTTTATTATTGGATCGTTTCAGGACGATTATGGGCTATGATAGCTTTTTTGGTAATTTGTGTTGTAGCAAATTCAGTAAATCTAACCCAAGGCGTGCCATTACAACATTTAGTATGGTTTAACTTTATTGCCGGACATTTAACCCATGCGGCATTAGTTGCTGCCGGAGTGGTAATTTCGTTATTGTTTTTTGACCGGAAAGTAGCAGCTAAAATCAATTGGGCAGTAATAGGTTTTGTCATTTTATTTTTTATAACAGGATATTTATTAAGACCTTATTACGGAATCTCAAAAATAAAAGCAACACCATCATGGACAATGTTTTCGGCAGCAATTTGTACCGTTTTATTCTACTTTTTGTATTGGTTAATGGAAATTAAAAAAATTACAAAATGGAGTAATTTCTTTATGCCCGCCGCAGCAAATCCGTTATTGATTTATATTTTGCCCGGCGTAATTTATTATTTCTGTAAAGCTCTTAATATTCATATTATTCCTGGATATTTTCGTGTAGGCGTTCCGGGAATTATCTGGGCGCTGGTTTTTTCAACCATAATGTTGTTTGTAATGAAATTATGCAATAAATATAAAATTCAATTGCATTTGTAAGAAGTCAAGTGTATATAAAATAAGATGTTTGTTTGGTGAAATTTTAATTTTACTTATTTTCAAGCTTTTCTAATCTATCTGATAAAGATTTAAATTTACCGTTTTCATTTTCTAAATTTTTAATTTTTAATTGAAGGAGATTGTTTTTTTTGTCTTGTTCTATTGCGTAAAGACTTAATTCCTCAATTTTTTGTAATAGTTTAATATTCATTTCGGAAAGATTTATACCGTCTTGCTGCATTGTTTTGGCAGAAGGTACTTCTGGTAAATGCTTATTGGCTTTTATATATTCATCTAATGCTTGTAAAGGAGGAAGTTCATAATTGTTTTCAAAAACAAAGTCAGCTCCAGCATTTACAGTAACTCTTACTTCGCGTGCATTTATATCTCCCGCAACGGTAAGTTTTGAGGTTGGATTCGCTGTGCCAATACCTACATTTCCATTATTTGCAACAATTGCATTATTGTAGAGTTGAAATTGTGGTCTTCCAGAATTGGATCTGGATAATTTCAAAACATCTTCTTGTGTATCATTGCTATCAGAGGAAGTAAAATCAAGATCAATTGCATTTCCCCTATCTTTTGTTTTTATTCTCCATCGGAAACTATCAGCATAATCTGCAGATAAAATAATGTTTGTTGCATCAGGATTATTACCAAAGACATTTAATGCGGAGCTTTTTATTGTTTTAGCAAGAAAATCACTATTTACATTATTAAGGTTTCCGGAATGCCATAGTTCATACCATGGATTCCATAAGTCGCTATCTCCGTTTTTAGTTCTAAAACTTATATGATTTCCGGGTGAATATTGGGAACTGATTTGGCAATCATATTGATTTGTAAAACCTCCATAACTTATAAGTGAACCATTCCAAGGAGTTCCTGCAGTAGCATATGAGAATGTATATCCACCTTTAAAACTATCTGCTAGAGTTGGAGCAGATATGGCATATGTAGGATTTAAAGTTTGTGCATTCACAGAAAAACTAATTAAAGCAATAATAAATATGTAAATAGAATTTTCTTTCATAATTAGGGTTTAATAACAGATAACTAATTCTTATAATTTAGAATGCAAAGCTAAGTTTTAAAAGTAATAAATTATATATAAAATATTTATTTGTATTGAGTTATCGTTTCCTGATTTTTTAAAATTTAAATCTCTCAAATAATTTTAAACTATTTCTTGTTTGTACTTATAAAGTTTTAAATTTGTAAGAACTTGTCCTTTAAAATCTTACGAAATGAAAAGTGTAAAATCTCTAATTGTTTTATTTTTCTTCTTTCTGATCCCGTTTTGTTATTCACAAAATGATTCAGTTACAAATAACAAAAAAGATATTTTAGATGTTTTGTATAAACTCTTTCATAAAAACGATTCACTCCGAGTAAATCCTGATAAAAAAATTGCCTTTTCGCTGCTTCCGGTTCCTGTAGATGCCAATAAAAACGCAGGATTAGTGGTTTCGTTTTTGACTACATTTTATCTCGGAGATCGCAATACTACCCGAATGTCCCAAGTTATATTTTCGCCTTATTTCAGTTTTACAAATCAATATGTTTTTCCCATTCAAACTTATATTTATACAAAAGACAACACTTGGAATTTTATTGGCGATTATCGTTTTATGATTTATCCGCAGGATACTTATGGTTTAGGCGGAAATAATACAGATAAAAAAATGTCAACGCTGGATTATCAGCAATGGCGTTTTTATCAATTTGTAACCCGCAAAGTAATTGGAAATTTTCGTTTAGGTTTAGGATTGTTATTAGATAATTACCAAAATATTTCAGAAAAATCAGATATCGATGATGAAACCGATTATGTGAAATATATGAATGGCGATTTTTCAGATGAAAATTCTTTTGGAGTCGCAATTCAGGGATTATACGATTCCAGAAAAAACAATGTCAATCCGGAACAAGGTTTATATATCGAAGCTGATTACCGAATTAATACAAGTGGAGTAGAAGATCAAAAATGGAAATCTTTCTATTTTGATGCCCGAAAATACCATTCGTTTAATAAATACAAACATCAGGTTTTAGCGTATCGCGCTTTTTATTGGTCCACTTTTGGCGGAAAACCACATTATCTCGATTTGCCAAGTATTGGTTGGGATCGTGACGGAAAAACAGGCCGCGGTTTTACCAGAAATAGATTTCGAAGTAATGCTTTGATTTATTTTGAGACAGAATACAGGACTGATATTACTAAAAACGGTTTTATTGGCGCTGTTTTTTTTACCAATATTTCGTCAGCTTCTAAACTCGATACTTATGATTTTAAAAAATGGAATCCTGCCGTAGGAACCGGTTTGCGTATAAAATGGAACAAGCAAAATAATAGCAATTTGATACTTGATTTTGGAGTCAGTAAAAACGATTGGTCTTTACGACTTGGTTTGGCTGAAAATTTCTAACTTTCGAAAAAATCAATTCCAATATTTTTCATGCAATTATCGGTAATCATTCTTAATTATAATGTACGTTACTTTCTGGAACAATGTGTGTTAAGTGTTCAGGAAGCGATTTCAGAACTTGACGCTGAAATTATTGTTATCGATAATAATTCATCAGATGAGAGTTGTTTGATGATGCAAAATAAATTTCCAACAGTAAAATTAATTCAGAATGCTACTAATTTTGGTTTTCCAAAAGGGAATAATATAGGAGTGGAGCAAGCTTCCGGAAAATACATTTGCATTTTAAATCCCGATACAGTTGTTGCTGAAGATACATTTATTAAAGTTTTGGCTTTCGCCGAAAGGCAAATCAATTTAGGAATTGTAGGCTGTCAATTAATTGATGGAACAGGAGAATTTCTGCCGGAAAGCAAACGCGGAATCCCAACGCCGTGGATTGCATTTACAAAGATTTTTGGATTGTATAAAGTTTTTCCAAAATGGAAACTTTTCAAT
This sequence comes from Flavobacterium sp., assembly GCF_043722275.1. Taxonomy (GTDB): domain Bacteria; phylum Bacteroidota; class Bacteroidia; order Flavobacteriales; family Flavobacteriaceae; genus Flavobacterium. The sequence goes on from NZ_JAYSPC010000153.1 coordinate 96,828, forward strand.
CAATATTATGCCCAGCATTTAGCAAAAGATGAAACCGGAAAAGTCGATATTTTAGTAGGCGCTTTTATGTTGATGCAACGTGATTTGTATGTAGAATTAGAAGGTTTTGATGAAAAGTGTTTTATGTATGCCGATGATATCGATTTGTCGTACCGCGTTTTACAAAAAAATAAATCGAATTATTACTTTCATGAAACAACCGTCTTACATTATAAAGGAGAAAGTACGGTAAAAGATGAAAAATACATGAAACGTTTTCAGGAAGCGATGACCTTTTTTTATCGGAAACATTTTAAGAAATCATGGTTTTTTGAATTTTTTATCCAAATCGGAATTTGGTTTTTCTCGTTTGCAAAAATGTTTCAGGGAAAAACGAAAGCAAAACCGTTCCCGGAAACTGTTGTTTTTTATTCTTCAAATAAAATTTTGTCTGAAAAATTGCCTTCTATTTTAAAAAATAAAGTCCGCTTTATGAATTTAAAAAAAGAAAAAATGGTAAATTCGTCGCTGGTTTTTAAGGGTAAAAGGGTTGAGATTATTTTGGATAATCAGTATGTTTCATTCAAAAAATGTATCAAAATCATAAAAACTCTTAAAGATAAGGACGTTACTTTTAAGATTTTCCCCAAAAACACAGATTTTATTATTGGAAGCAATTCCCGTAATGACAGAGGGCAAGTTGTAAAAATTGAGTAAAAAATTATATTAAGTGTAATTTATATTCAAAATATTCAGTAATTTCGCAATCAGAAAATCAAAATCATCCTTTAGATTAACAATATGGCAAGATTTGAATTAAAGCTTCCTAAAATGGGAGAAAGTGTCGCTGAAGCAACTATTACCAACTGGTTGAAAGAAGTAGGAGACAAAATTGAAGCTGATGAAGCTGTACTTGAAATTGCAACTGATAAGGTTGATAGTGAAGTGCCAAGCGAAGTTTCAGGGATTTTAGTTGAACAGTTATTTGGTAAAGATGATTTAGTTCAGGTAGGACAAACAATTGCAATTATTGAAACTGAAGGTGATGCACCAACAGCAAAAGTAGTTGAAGAAGTTGCTGCTCCTGCTGAGGTTGCTGCTATCGAACAAACTATTGAAACTGCAAAAGATTCCGTTTCATCTCCACAGGATTTTTCAGGATCTGATAAATTCTTTTCTCCATTAGTAAAAAATATTGCGAAAGAAGAAGGTATTTCTGTAGCCGAATTAGAAAGTATTGCAGGTTCAGGAAAAGATGGCCGCGTAACAAAAGAAGATATTTTAAAACATATTGAAACCCGTAAATCAGGCGTTGCAACTCCAAAAGCTGTTGTTGAAACTCCAAAAGCAGCAGAGCCAGTTGCTCAGGTTGCTCCGGTTCAAAAAAGCCAGCAAGCAGTTCCTGTTTCTGTAAATGGAGGTGACGAAATCATCGAAATGGACAGAATGCGAAAACTGATTTCAGGTTATATGGTGGCTTCGGTACAAACTTCGGCACACGTACAATCGTTTATTGAAGTTGATGTAACGAATATTGTAAAATGGAGAGAAAAAGTTAAAACTGCTTTCGAGAAAAGAGAAGGTGAAAAGTTGACTTTTACACCAATTATGATGGAAGCAGTTGCAAAAGCGCTAAAAGATTTCCCGGGAATGAACATATCAATTGATGGGGATTATATCATCAAAAAGAAAAATATAAATTTAGGAATGGCTGCGGCTTTACCAAACGGAAATTTAATTGTTCCTGTAATTAAAAATGCAGATCAGTTAAATTTAGTGGGAATGGCAAAAGCGGTTAACGACTTAGGAAATCGCGCTAAAGCAGGAAAACTTAAACCGGATGATACTCAAGGCGGAACTTATACGGTTACGAATGTGGGTACTTTTGGAAGTGTTTTCGGGACGCCAATTATCAATCAGCCACAAGTAGGAATTCTGGCTCTTGGAGCGATTCGTAAAGTTCCTGCGGTTATTGAAACTCCGGAAGGTGATTTTATCGGAATTCGTCAAAAAATGTTCCTGTCGCATTCTTACGATCATAGAGTTGTTGATGGAGCTTTAGGTGGAAGTTTCGTAAAAAGAGTAGCAGAATATTTAGAAGCTTTTGATATCAACAGAGATTTCTAAAATCTTGATTAGCATATATAAAACCCGGAAAATTTTAATGATTTTCCGGGTTTTTTGTTTGTAAGAAAAGGTTAGAAAAACAAAAATGAACTTTCTTCACGAATGAATTTTAAAGTTGAAAACATAAAATTGAAGTGATTTTTGTTTAAAAAAATCAATAATAAAAGAGGAAATTCGGCTTTAAAAATTACATTTGTAATCTTATAAAATTAAAAAATGGAACTCAAACTCAACAAACCAATTTGCTTTTTTGATCTTGAAACAACCGGAATTGATATCGGTAAAGATCGAATTGTAGAAATTTCGATATTCAAAGTTTTTCCAAACGGAAATAAAGAAAGTAAAACATGGTTAGTGAATCCTACGATTCCAATTCCGGCGCAAACAACCGCCGTTCATGGAATTACAGATGAAAAAGTAGCAAACGAACCAACTTTTAATGAACTGGCGCCACAAATTCATAATATGATTAAGGACAGTGATTTGGGAGGTTTTAATTCAGATCGTTTTGATATTCCGTTATTGGCAGAAGAATTACTTCGTGCCGGAGTTGATTTTGATATGAAAAATAAAGTTTCGGTAGATGTGCAGACTATTTTTCATAAAATGGAAGAGCGTACTTTAAGTGCTGCATTAAAATTCTATTGCGGAAAAAATCTTGAAAACGCCCATTCTGCAGAAGCAGATACAATGGCGACCTATGAAATTTTAAAAGCGCAATTAGATCGTTATCCGGATTTAGAAAATGATATGAAGTCATTATCTGAATTTACAACCCGTAAAAAAATTGCTGATTTTGCCGGAATGATCGCTTTTGATAAAGACAATGAAGAGATTTTTACCTTCGGAAAACATAAAGGTGCTAAAGTCGATAAAATCCTGGAAACAGAACCCGGATATTTCAGCTGGATTCAAAATGCTGACTTTCCATTATATACCAAAAAGGTTTTAACGGCAATTAAATTAAGAAAGTTAAATACTAAGTAAGGTTCTAAGTTGCTAAGTTTCTGAGAATGCGAAGTTTTTTTGCATTGTTTTTCAGAGTCTCAGCAACTTAGTAGCTTAGCAACTCATAAAAATATGAAGATTATTTGTATCGGTAGAAATTATACCAATCATATTGAAGAATTAAAAAACGAACGTCCAACAGAACCAGTCGTTTTTATGAAACCGGATTCGGCAGTTTTATTGAAGCAGCATCCGTTTGTAATTCCTGAATTTTCTGAAGAAATTCATCACGAAATAGAGATAATTGTTAAAATTAGCAAAGTAGGAAAGTACATTGAGCCTAAGTTTGCACATAAATATTACGACGAGATAAGTGTAGGTATTGATTTTACTGCCAGAGATTTACAAGATAAATTAAAGGCAAAAGGATTACCTTGGGAAAAAGCAAAAGCGTTTGATGGTTCTGCTGTTATTGGAGAGTTTTTACCAAAAAACGATTTTATTTCGATGGAAAATCTTACATTTGAGCTGACAAATAATTCAGAAACTGTTCAAAAAGGGAATACAAGCTTTATGCTTTGGAAAATTGATGAACTTGTTTCGTATGTATCACAATTTTTTACCTTAAAAATTGGAGATATTATTTTTACAGGAACTCCGGAAGGTGTTGCTGCAGTTAAACCAAATGACGTTTTAGAAGGCTTTTTAGAAGATAAAAAATTATTCAGAATACAAGTAAAATAATGGCTTTAAAATACAACCTTTCGAAAGTATATGCACTTTCAGACAATGATCCGGAATTTGTAAACGAAATTCTTCAATTATTTGTTACCGAAGTTCCTGAAGATTTGAAACAAATCAAAGAAGGAATTAAGAAAAAAGATCATAAATATGCTTATTCTTATGCACACAAAATAAAACCAACATTAGATTTAATGGGTTTAAATGTGGCATTTGAAGAGATTCTGCAAGTCGAAGCCTGGACAAAGGCCGAAGGCAAGAAAAAAGAAATTGTCGAAACCTTCAAAAGTATTAAGATACAAGTGAAAGAGGCGATAAAAGAAATCAAAAAAGACTTTGATTTGTAAGATATGGGCGTGACTCCATTCTTGCCCTTTAAAAGTGAGGGCAAAAATGGAGTCGGGTTATTCACTATATCTTTTGTTCCATAAAAAATTCGTTCAGCGAGCACTTTTCGTTTGTCACAAAAGGATGCCGTTTCTACCCCTCACGCAAACTCATTGCGACAACAACCTACTTTATAATAATAACTTAAATAAGTAAGTAAAAATATTCCACAGCTATGAAAGCAACTATCATTACTATTGGAGACGAAATTTTAATAGGTCAGATTGTAGATACAAACTCAGGTTTTATTGCAAAATCCCTCGACCGAATTGGGGTCGAAGTTCATGAGATGATTTCGATAAGCGATAACAAACAACATATTTTAGACACATTTGCTCTTTTGCAAAACAAAGTCGATGTTGTTGTGATAACCGGCGGTTTAGGCCCGACAAAAGACGATATTACAAAAAAAACATTCTGCGATTATTTTGATGATGAACTAATTGTCAATCCTGAAGTTTTAGCTCACGTAACAGAACTGATTGAAGGTTTTTACAAACGACCAATATCACAATTAAATAAAGATCAAGCCTTAGTTCCGTCAAAATGCACCGTTTTACACAATAAAGTGGGAACAGCGCCGGGAATGTGGATGAAGAAAGAAGATACAGTATTTATTTCGCTTCCGGGAGTTCCGTACGAAATGAAATATTTAGTCGAAGAAGAGATAATTCCTAAAATAGTTCGTGAATATAAACGCCCGTATATCATTCATAAAACCATTTTAACCTATGGTCAGGGCGAGAGCCTAGTGGCAGAACGTATCGAGGATTGGGAGAATAATTTGCCTGAATTTATCAAGTTAGCTTACTTGCCAAATCCCGGAAGAGTTCGCTTGCGTTTGTCTGCCAGAGGAACAAATAAAGAGCTTTTAGAAGCAGCAATCGAAGAAAACGTAAAATCATTAGATGCTATAATTCATGATATTATAGTGGGTTATGAGGAAAATGAAACAATAGAATCCGTAGTTGGTAAAATATTAACCAAACAAAATCGAACCATTTCAACTGCTGAAAGTTTTACAGGAGGAAAAATTGCTTCAATTTTATCTGCTGTTCCCGGAGCTTCTAATTACTTCAAAGGCAGTATAGTTTCGTATGCAACAGAGGCGAAGGTTAATGTTCTCGGTATCTCACAGGATTTAGTTGATCAATTTTCGGTAGTTAGCGCAGAGGTTGCTTCGGCTATGGCTTTGAACGTGAAAGAGATACTCAAAACAGACTATGCAATTGCAACAACCGGGAACGCCGGACCAACAAAAGGTGACTCAGATGCTGAAATTGGAGCTGTTTTTATCGCTTTAGCTACTCCAGCCGGAATAATTGTTGAAGAATTTAATTTTGGCCAACCACGTGAGAAAGTGATAGATAGAGCCACAATTAAGAGTTTAGAAATATTACAGAAAGAAATTTTAAAAAATGTGCTATAATTTTTTGTTTCAATCGTTTATTTTTCTTTTCTTTGCACCCTGATTTTGAATAACGATAAAAGATAAGTATAATGTCAAGAGTTTGTGACCTTACAGGTAAAAGAGCGATGGTAGGAAATAACGTTTCTCACGCTATGAACAAAACTAAGAGAAAATTTTCTGTAAACTTAGTTAAAAAGCGTTTTTATCTTCCAGAAGAAGATAGATGGATTACTCTTAGAGTAGCAGCATCTACGATAAAAACAATTAATAAAAATGGAATCACTGCTGTTTTGAAAAAAGCACAGTCAGAAGGATTTATCAAATAATCTTTTCCTAAATAAATATATAGCAAGATGGCAAAGAAAGGTAATAGAATCCAGGTAATTTTAGAATGTACTGAACACAAGACTTCTGGTGTTCCAGGTACTTCAAGATACATAACAACTAAGAACAAAAAAAATACTCCGGACAGATTAGAGATTAAAAAATTTAATCCAATCTTGAAACGTGTAACTGTTCATAAAGAAATTAAGTAATAATTTAGAGATTTAATATAATCTCAAATGTAATTTTACGAAAGTAATATTAATAACATTTGAAGAATTATTGGATTTCAATAACATTTAAATCATGGCAAAGAAAACCGTAGCATCGTTACAAACATCTTCTAAGAGATTATCAAAAGCCATCAAAATGGTGAAATCTCCTAAAACTGGTGCATATACATTCGTAGAATCTATTATGGCTCCTGAAGAAGTTGATACTTTCTTGAAAAAGAAATAATAACAAACACATCATATAGAAAAGCTACTTTCATTCGGAAGTAGCTTTTTTATTTTTTATATTTGTCTAAAATTTTATAGAAGCAAAACAATTAGCTTTTTTTTAAGCAATAATTCCCGCTATCCTCTATATCTTTACTTGCCTAAAGAAGGCAAGTAAAGGATGTCGATTCTATCGGGGCTGGATTAAAAACAGTTGGTCTTCTTTAAATATTAGGATTATTTAGATTGTCAAAGAATCGTATAATCTAAAAACTAACAACCTGTAAAAAATGAGTTTTTTTAAAAAATTATTCTCTACTGATAAAAAAGAGAATTTAGACAAAGGTCTTGAAAAATCAAAAACCACTTTTTTCTCAAAATTAAGCAAAGCCGTTGCTGGAAAATCTAAAGTCGATGATGACGTTTTAGATGATCTTGAAGAAATTCTTGTTGCTTCAGATGTTGGTGTAAATACAACGTTGAAAATCATCACAAGAATCGAGAAACGAGTTGCCGAAGATAAATATTTAGGTACAGAAGAATTGAACCAAATCTTACGTGAAGAAATTGGCGCCTTATTATCTGAAACAAATACTGGAGAAGCAACCGAATTCGATATCCCAAAAGATAAAAAACCATATGTTTTAATGGTTGTTGGTGTTAACGGAGTTGGTAAGACTACTACAATAGGTAAACTGGCTTATCAGTTTAAAAAAGCGGGTTATAATGTTGTTTTAGGTGCTGCAGATACATTTCGTGCTGCTGCTATAGATCAATTGCAAGTTTGGGCAGATAGAGTGGGAGTTCCAATTGTAAGACAAAATATGGGAAGTGATCCGGCTTCTGTTGCTTTTGACACACTACAATCAGCTGTAGCTCAAAATGCTGATATTGTTATTATTGATACTGCCGGACGTTTGCACAACAAAGTCAATTTAATGAATGAGCTTACTAAGGTAAAACGTGTAATGCAAAAAGTTGTTACTGATGCGCCTCACGATGTACTTTTGGTTTTAGATGGTTCTACCGGACAAAATGCTTTTGAACAAGCCAAACAATTTACTGCTGCAACTGAAGTTACTTCACTTGCTGTAACCAAATTAGACGGTACTGCAAAAGGCGGTGTTGTAATAGGTATTTCTGATCAATTTCAAATTCCTGTAAAATATATTGGAGTTGGTGAAGGAATTGAAGATTTGCAAGTCTTTAATAAATATGAATTTGTAGACAGTTTTTTTAAATAATATTCTAAGATAATTTCTAATGGATTTTTCTTCTTTAAAAAATATAACGCCTCTTACTTTTTATTTCGGAAGCGTTATTTGTTTTGTATTGGCAAATGTGATAAAAGATCAAAGTATGCCTTTTTACTTCGTTTTATTAGTTCTGGGATTGGCTTGCTTTTTTATGGGAATCCTAAAAAGATTGCGTACGAAACGATAATGTAAGTTGTCTCGTGATTTTGTTTTTAAAATTTACATTAATTTTATCTTAATTGAATATAATCTAATTGAATCCTGTGGAGAATTAAAGCTTATCCCTGATTCATTTATGAGTAGATTTGTTTAGCTTTCTTGGTTAAAGCAATCACAAACAAGGATAGTTGGAAAATAATTTTTGTATTAAAGCAGCCATTTTGTTCCGTCAGTAAAAACTACCAGATATGCTCTTGCAGCTATAATTTTATATGCGTCTGTTGAGAAATCTTCCCAGATTTTAGAATCTACTTTTCCGGATTTTAATAAAATATCCGTGTGTCCATTTGCTATACCTTTTACAAAAAAATATTGACCACTTGCAGGTTCTTCAAATACATTTTCGCAATACCATTCAAATTTAATTGCTTTGATATCTTTTTTGGTTAAATTTTTGTAAATGAGTTTGATATCCTTATGCTCAGAATATTCGTTTTTGTATAGGTTAGAAAATATAATTTTGACTGGAGAATTTTTAATTTTGCGTGTTTCGAGAAAATTGTCCTTGATAGAATCTTTTATTTCCTTTTCATCTTTTTGTTTGGTGCTTTCTTCAATAATGCTATTTTCTTTCTTGTGAGTATTTTTTAAAATATCTTTCGTGCTTTTGGTGGTGCATGAAGTTAAAATCAATATCATTAATGACAGGAAATTTTTTTTCATTTTTTTTTGTTTTTCTTATTTTAGAAATGATTATTGAGATTGAAAAAATAGAAATGTTAAAAAGGGATTTTCGCGTAAAAGTCTTTTATATAAAAGATATATATAGTCCTTATAAGACATAATTCTACAAGAATAAGGTTTTACGTAAGGTTAATTTTCAAAGCAGAATATATAGTTCTGATTCTTATAAAAATAAATAGAAGAGATAAAAATTTCTTTTGAAGTATATAAGGTTAACTTTGTAATATAAAATTTCTTTTGAAAGCGTGAGTCCTAGCCCTGATGGGAGCGGCATCCTTTTTATTGCTTTTTTAGCAAGAAAAAGATATAGCGGACAGCAGGAAACAGCTCCTAATTCTGCTCCTGAGTCTTCAGGATGCTCAGTGGCACAATTATTGAATTTTAATAAATATACTTATGAAAAATACTTTTATAATTTTGGTTTTATCGCTCTTATTTGTGAGTTGTAAACAGGAAATTAAACCGGCAGATATTGCCAAATTAAACGGTTATTGGGAGATTGAAAAAGTTGTTTTTGATAAAGGTGAAGACAAAGATTACGGAATGAATGAAAGTTTTGATTATTTTGAAATTAAAAATAATAAAGGAATCAGAAAAAAAGTTATGCCTCAATTTGATGGAACTTTTTTGACAAGTGATTCTTTTGAAAATGTTTCGGTTCGATTTAAAGACGATCAGGTTTTTCTGGATTATAAAACGGATTATGCCAAATGGAGTGAGGAATTGATTTCAATTTCGGATGAAAAGCTGGTGGTGAAAAATCAGGAGAAAAAAGAATATCATTATAAAAAAGCAGGACCGATAAATTTATTACAAGATGGCAAAAAGACTAAATAATCAAAGTACGATTGGGGCTGTTTTGCAACAGATTATCCAGGTGAATAAATTGGGCGCCGGAATGGATCAGATTGATGTAAAAGACGCGTGGAGACAATTGATGGGAAATGGTGTGAATACGTATACTAAAAATGTTGTATTAAAAGGAAGTACGTTGTATGTAGAATTGACATCGGCAGTTTTAAGAGAAGAATTAAGCCACGGAAAGTCTAAAATCGTGAAAATGATTAATGAGGAATTAAGACGTGAAGTAGTTACTGATGTTGTGCTGCGCTAAATTTTAGATTTTAGAGTTCAGATTTTAGATTTAAAAAAAATGCATAAAAAAATACCGTTTCAAATTTTGAAACGGTATTTTTTTTATAATAAATCTTAAAAAATTCAGTAATCTAAAATCTGAACTCTAAAATCTAAAATTATTAAAATTGCTCTCTTCCAGCAAAATGGAATGCACCTTCGATAGCAGCATTTTCGTCGCTATCAGAACCGTGAACTGCATTTTCTCCAATAGAAGTTGCGTATGCTTTACGAATAGTTCCTTCAGCAGCGTCAGCTGGATTTGTAGCTCCAATTAAAGTTCTGAAATCTTCTACTGCGTTGTCTTTTTCTAAAATTGCAGCAACAATTGGTCCGCGAGACATGAATTCAACTAATTCTCCGTAGAAAGGTCTTTCTGCGTGAACTGCGTAAAATGCTTTTGCATCAGCTACAGTTAATTGAGTTAATTTTAATGAAACGATTTTGAATCCTCCATTAGTAATCATTGCTAAGATATTTCCGATGTGTCCGTTTTGAACTGCATCTGGCTTAATCATTGTAAACGTTCTATTTGTTGCCATTTTATTGCTTATTTTTAATTTTGTGCAAAAGTATACATTTTTTATGAATTGATTTTAATTAATTCGTAATTAAAATGACTTGTAGCAATGTTTTAGCAAAGAAAAACATTTCACCATATAAGTTATATAAATTCATTTTTAGTAAAGCTATTTAACATTATTATTTACTACAAAAAGAAAAGAGATGCACTGCTGTGCATCTCTACTTATAATATCTTATATAACTTCTATGATAAAAATTTCTAAACTTTGAAAATCAATTTATTTTTGTAGAATATCCATAAAATAAATGTCCAGATTGCAACATAAACCAATGCTCCGGCTAAAGAAGCTGTCATGGGATTACTGAAAAATGCCGCGATTCCAAAACTATACAAATAAGTTAAAAGGTTAATTTGTTCTTCAGGATTATGAGGATTTTTAAATTGTATCATGACTAAAGCCTGCGGAATAATCTGCGAAGTAAAAAATACAATCATTGGGTTTACGCCCCAAATTAAAAATGGTTTGAATCCTTTTTTATAATCGGCGATGTCAATTATATAATACAATAGTGCCAAAAATGTTGCGGCTAATCCTGTTGTGTATAAAACATAACTGCTTGTCCAGATTGATTTGTTGATTGGGAAAATAATATTCCAAACTAAACCAGCAATTATTAATGCTATGCCAGCAATAGCAATTTTAGTTGCTTTTTGCGTTTTGGGAATTTCGCGTTGCAATATTTGTCCAATTAATAGACCAATAATTCCGTTTACAATTGACGGGAAAGTGCTTAAAATTCCTTCCGGATCCCACGTAACCGTACCACGATACATATGTCCTTTAAGAAAAACACTGTCAACCCAAGCTGCTAAATTTGTTCCTTTTTCAAGATTTGCTTCTCCAATTCCGGGAACTGGAATCAAAGTCATGATTGCCCAATAACCTAATAGTAAAACTATACCAGTTATAATTTGTGTTTTTTGAGAAGTTTTTAAATATAATAGTGAAACTACAAAATATACAATTGCAATTCGTTGTAAAACTCCCGGCAAACGTACGTCATGATAAGCTTCAATACCGCTGTAAGCTAAAAACAAATAGATTATCAAAATTGAAAATGCCAGTATATTTTTAACTTTTGAACTAAAACTGCCCATTAAAGCATAACCAACGGCAATGGTAATAATTAATCTGCCAATAAGAAGCGGAATTCCGTCAAGTCCAAATAATTGTATTTTACTGAAATAATTAAAGAATATTCCCAAACACAACATTCGTAAAGATCGAACCAAAATTTTATTAAAAGTGTTTTTGTCGTAGATTTTATCCGGCATTGCTAAAGGAACAGCAACTCCCATAATGAAGACAAAAAACGGAAAAACTAAATCGGTTAGTGTACATCCATGCCATTCGGCATGTAATAAAGGCGGATAAACATTTCCCCAATCGCCGGGATTGTTTACAATAGTCATCAATAAAATAGTGAGTCCTCTAAAGACATCCAACGAAATCAAGCGCTCTCTGGTCATAATTTTGGTAAATAGGTTAATTTTTGTTTTAAAAGTTACTATTTGGTTTAGAGAGGCAATAATTTCAGAAGGAGTGGTTATTTGTTTCTGAGGATTATTACTTTATTTTACCGTTAAAACGGATTGTTATTTTGCCACGAATTGCACGAATTTCTGCTAATTTTTATTTATGAGAATCAGATTCAGGTAATTCGTGCAATTCGTGGCAAACTTTTATATTGTTATGATGTTAAAATTATTTTCTAATGGTTTTAATTTTTGAATTAAAAGCGGAATCAACTGTTCGCCTTTTTCCAGATAAAATTCTGAAAAATTAGTTTGGCGTTCCTGTAAACTTTGATTTGGGAACAACTCAAATTGTAAATCTGAAACTCTTTGTAATTCAGAGTCTAATTTTCGTTTCTGTGCTTTCAGCAACCTTTTTTCCAGATTATCTAAACCTTTCTTTTGTTTGACTTCCTGCGCCTTTACAGCTCCCGTAAATGATTTATCAGTTTGCTGTGCTAATTCGTAAAGATATTCAAATTGTTGTTCTAATATTTCTTTTTGAGGTGTAAAATCAATCGGAAAAGCAGATAATTTATGTGTTATTGCGTTTACTAAATCAGCTGGTTTTGTAAATAAATCAGCCCAGCTTAAATTTAGTTTATCGGCTTTTTGACCTTGTTTTTCAGTTGCTAAAAGTGCCGAATTACGAACCAAAAGCATCGGAAACGTAATATTTACAGCTTCAAAAAATGATTTTAATTCCAGCCAATAAGCAATTTCTCCGCCTCCGCCAATATAACATAAATTTGGTAAAATAATTTCCTGATATAACGGACGCATAATCACGTTTGGACTGAATTTCTCCGGATTACGTTCTAATAAGTTTAGAATTTCTTCTTTAGAAAATACAATTTTGGTGTTGTTAACACCATATTTATCATTTTCAAAAATAATGCGCTCGCGTAAATCATCTTCAATATAAAATAAATTGATTTCTCGAGGATTTACCTGAACCGAATAATCTTTGAGTTGTTCTATAGTTTCCTGAACTGCTTTGAATGAAGTTTGTTCTACTAATTCTTCCTTGATATAAGGAATAAATGCACGTTTTAAATTTGCATCATCGGCATCTAAAATTACCAAACCATATTGAGCAAATAAACTATTGGCTAAAAAACGAGTCGCATCGGCTAAGTTTTCATGTTTTAGATAAGCATCGTCAAATAGTTTTTTAACGACATTTGCATTTGTACTAGATCCTAATTCTAATGAATATATTTCAAGAAATTCGGCTAATCCTTCCGTTGAAAGTCTTCCAACAGGTCCGGTACTTTCTTTATTCCATCTGAATTTTTTTCCTTTGAAATTAAAATAATTAATCTCTTCAAAATCATGATCTTCAGTTGCCATCCAGTAAATTGGAACAAAATTATTCGCGGGATATTTTAGCTTTAATTCTTTCGTCAGATTAATCGCCGAAATGATTTTATATAAAAAATATAAAGGACCGCTAAACAAATTTAACTGATGTCCGGTTGTAATGGTAAAGGTGTTTGAAAGTGCTAAAAGCTCGATGTTTTGCTTTGTAGCATCTGAAATTTCAATATGATGATATTGCTTTTTTAAGGTTTCAACTAAAGGAACTCGGTTTGCATTATCAAAGTTTGCCTGCTTTTCAATGATTTGTTTCTCAAAGTTTTCCAAAGTTGGAAAATGATTGTACAGCGGTTTTAATTCTGATTTTTGATCTAAATAATCTTGCATTAACTTAGAAAAATATCCTGAAGTTTGATAGCTGATACAGTCGGTTGGCATAATTTTAAATTTATTTTTGACAGCTGTAAATTTAATGAAAATATGCAGTTAAAAACGGTTTTAACGATTGGTTATGATTTGATTTTTGTTTTTAATATTAAAAATCTTGTAATCAGGTTTTTAAAAATTTAATTTTTGTTGTTTTTTAAAATTGAAAGTTCGTGTAATTTGTTAAAAAGTAAAGTTGTTCTGAAACTTATGATTGTAAACGTGAATTATTAATAATGAAATTATATTTTTACAAGAAAAAAAGTATATCTATTTATATGAAAAATAATCCTAATAAGGAGAACTCCTTGCGACATGTTCTCTTTGGTTCCTTGATTGGTACTACAATCGAATTTTTTGATTTTTATATTTATGCCAATGCAGCCGTATTGGTTTTTCCACAATTGTTTTTTCCTGGAACAAGCAGTACAAATTCTACTCTTGAATCTTTGGCGACTTTTTCGATAGCTTTTCTATCCAGACCTCTGGGTTCAGCAGTTTTTGGGCATTATGGTGATAAAATAGGTCGCAAAGTCACTTTAGTAGTCGCATTATTAACAATGGGATTATCGACAATTGCAATTGGTTTTTTACCAGGTTACGCAAGTATCGGGATTGCTGCGCCAATTTTATTAATGTTATGCAGATTTGGTCAGGGAGTTGGTTTAGGAGGCGAATGGGGCGGCGCTGTTTTATTAGCGATCGAAAATGCACCTTCGCATAAACGTGCGTGGTACGGAATGTTTCCGCAATTAGGAGCGCCAATAGGATTATTACTTTCCGGTGGAACTTTTTTAATTTTAACCGATTCTATGAGCAGTGAGGCTTTTATGGATTATGGTTGGAGAATTCCGTTTATTGCAAGTTCTCTTTTAGTAATTGTTGGATTTTATATTCGATTGAAAATTAGCGAAACGCCAGCTTTTGAAAATTCCAAATTAGAGCAACAAGAAGTTAAAGTTCCGTTCTTTACTTTGATCAAATCATATAAAAACCAATTGATTTTTGGAACTTTTTCTGCCATTACAACCTTTTTAGTTTTCTATTTAATGACCGTTTTCACCTTGAGTTGGGCAACTTCAGATTTAGGTTTTACCAAAAGAGATGCTTTATTGATTCAATTGTTTTCGGTATTGTTTTTTGCAATCTTTATTCCTGTTTCAGCTGTGGTCGCGGATAAAATTGGTCGCCGTAAAATATTAATTATCACAAGTGCCGCTATTGCTGTCTTCGGATTTTTCTTTTCGTACTTTCTAAATTCAGGAAATCCGGTTATGGTAACGGCTTTTGTTTGTATCGGAATGTCATTAATGGGATTCACTTATGGACCCTTAGGAACTTTTTTATCAGAATTATTTCCTACCACAGTGCGTTATTCCGGTGCTTCATTGACTTTTAATCTGGCAGGTATTTTGGGCGCCGCATTTGCTCCAATGATTGCAATTTGGCTGGCAAGCACTTACGGTTTGAATTATGTAGGCTTTTATTTGACTACAGCAGCTTTGATTTCTTTAATTTCATTTTTAGTGATTTCTAAAAAGGTGCATCAGTTTTAATCGATATTCTTTTATCATAAAAAAAACCTTTTGAACGTGTTTTCAAAAGGTTTTTTTTATTTAAAAGTAACCAGAATCTTTTCATAAAAAGTCACTAAATATCCCGTATTTTTGCAAAAAAAATAATTCTTTTGAAAACCAAACTTTTTGTCGTTACGCCACCTTTTACCCAACTGAATACTCCTTATCCAGCAACGGCGTATATAAAAGGTTTTCTGAACACCAAAAATATCGAATCGGTTCAGGCTGATTTGGGTATTGATGTGATTTTGGAGTTGTTTTCGAAAAAAGGGTTAAAAGATTTGTTCCTTTATTCTGAAAAACTTTTTGAAAATGTGTCTTCCCGAGCGGAGTCGAGGGATGAAGTTTCAGATAATTCCAAACGTATTTTTGCTTTACAGGATGAATATATCAAAACTATTGACGCGGTAATTCAGTTTTTGCAGGGAAAAAATCCAACATTAGCGTTACAAATTTGTCAGGAAGATTTTCTGCCGGAAGCTTCTCGTTTTGCACAATTAGAAGAACTCGATTGGGCTTTTGGAACCATGGGAACTCAGGATAAAGCAAAACATTTAGCTACTTTATATCTTGAAGATATATCCGATTATATCGTAGAATGTGTCGATGAAAATTTTGGCTTTAGCCGATATGCCGAACGTTTAGGTCGGAGCGCTAATTCTTTTGATGAGTTGCACGACGCTTTACAACAAAAACCGACTTATATAGACGCGATTCTAATTTCGATTTTAAAAACTAAAATTGAAGCCGTACAACCAACTTTCTTTTTAATTTCAGTTCCCTTTCCGGGGAATTTATATAGCGCTTTTCGATGCGCACAATGGATCAAGCAGAATCATCCCGAAATCAAAATTTCAATGGGCGGTGGTTTTCCAAATACTGAATTGCGTTCACTTTCTGATGCGCGTGTTTTTGAGTTTTTCGATTTTATTACTTTAGATGATGGTGAAGTTCCAATAGAGGAACTTGTTGAAAATTTGTCATCCCGAACGGAGTCGGGGGAAGAGAAGCAATACAAACGAACTTTTCTTTTAGAAGACGGAAAAGTCGTTTACAAAAATAATTCATTAAAACACGATTACAAACAAGCTTACGTAGGAACGCCGGATTATTCTGATTTGTCTTTGGATAAATATATTTCGGTAATCGAAATTGTGAATCCAATGCACAGAATGTGGAGCGACGGACGCTGGAATAAACTCACAATGGCGCACGGTTGTTATTGGGGAAAATGTACTTTTTGTGATATTTCTTTAGATTATATAAAGGTTTATGAACCTGTTGCGGCAAATTTGCTTTGTGATCGAATGGAGGATATGATGCTGCAAACCGGACAAAATGGTTTTCACTTTGTTGATGAAGCAGCGCCGCCAGCTTTGATGCGTGCTTTGGCTTTAGAAATTTTACGCCGAAAATTAGCCGTAACGTGGTGGACAAACATTCGATTTGAGAAAAGTTTTTCTAAAGATTTATGTCTTTTGTTAAAAGCTTCAGGTTGTATTGCCGTTTCCGGTGGTTTAGAAGTAGCTTCTGATCGATTATTGAAATTAATTGACAAAGGTGTAACAGTCGAACAAGTTGCAAAAGTGACCCGAAATTTTACCGAAGCCGGAATCATGGTTCATGCGTATTTAATGTACGGATATCCAACACAAACCATTCAGGAAACGATCGATAGTCTTGAAATGGTACGTCAGTTATTTGAAGCAGGAATTTTACAATCGGGATTTTGGCATCAATTTGCAATGACTGCTCATAGTCCGGTTGGATTATATCCGGAAAAATTTGGTGTAACAAAAAAAACTGAAGCAATTGGAACTTTTGCCAATAATGATATCGATTATACGGATTCTACAGGAATTAATCACAATAAATTTAGCTTTGGATTAAAAAAATCGCTTTTTAATTTCATGCACGGAATCTGCTTTGATTATGAATTGCAAGATTGGTTCGATTTTAAAATTCCGAAAACAAAAATTGATCCGGACTTTATTTTTAATGCTCTTGAAGAAGGAAATGATTTCAACACAAAACCAAATGCAAAAGTCGTTTGGTTAGGAGGAAGGCCTTTTGTGGAACATTTTACAAAATCTAAAAAAGGAAATTCATGGGAAATGATGACTTTTACTTTTCATGATAAAAAAGAAAGTTTCAATATTCAGACCAATAAAAATGAAGGCGAATGGCTGGTGGATATTTTAACCAAAATCACGATTTCAAATGCCAAAAACTATACATTCCAGGAAGTAAAAGCCGATTTTGAAACGGGTTTAGATGATTTTGAATTGTTTTGGTACTCTAAACCAATCAATACTTTACGCGAATTTGGATTATTGGTTTTGTAATTAATTAAAGAATTTTCTTATATTTGTTTTAAATAAGGATTTTAATTAATTATGCAATTTCAAGAAGGTTATCATACGTATTACATTTATATTTTAACGAATAAAACTAAGACTGTTCTTTATACAGGAGTTACTAATAATTTGATGCAAAGATTAAATCAACATACGGAAAATATTATATTAAAAAATAAGACGTTTGCATCAAAATATAATGTTCAATTTTTATTATATTACGAAAAGTTTACTTGGATTCAGGAAGCAATTGCTCGTGAAAAGGAAATTAAAGGTTGGGATAGAAATAAAAAAATAGTCCTCATAAAAACAATTAATCCTGATTTAGAATTTTTGAAATACGGATTTGAATAGTATTGCGGAGATTCCTCGTTCCTCAGGAATGACAATCTTTGCGCATAATTTTAAAATCTGAAAAATATAGTATGTCATTCCGAGGAACGAGGAATCTGCACAAGTAACTCTACATAGATTTATATTTTAGAGTAAGGCTTAAATCAATATTCCACATTAGTTCCATCACTTGGAATATCAACTTTATCCAAAAGATTATTTTCAGAAAGTGCTGATCTTAAGTCGGCTCTTGTAGTTGGGCAATGATTTAAAGCTTCTAAATGATTGGCGAAAACTCTGCCTGGAGCCAAAGCCGTAAATTTCAAAATATCATTCATTCTCATTAATAAAGGCTGACCAATATCTAATCTCGCTGTTCCGCACGCTACGGTTGCAATGTCAGGTTTAAATTCAATTAAAACTTTTTGTACATGTTCTGTAAAAATTGTGTCAGAACTTATATAAACAGATTTTTGATTGGGTAATTCAATATGAAAACCCATCACATTTCCCATTAATTTGGCAATAAAACCATAACCATGAATAGCAGGAATTCCAATTATTTTGCCACCTAAAAATTCTTGCGGCTCCCAGTAATTTAAACTTTGACTTATATTTAAACCTCTTTTTGATAATACTTTTTCATCTTTTATACTGCAAACTACAGGAATGCTTTTGCGTCTTAAAAAAACTTCGCCGGCTTTATCAATATGATCAGGATGTAAATGCGTAATCAGACAAATTGTAACTCTGCTTAAAATATCCCGGCTGTTTTTTGGCAACGCTACAAGAGGATTTCTTTTAGGTTTATATCTAAAAATGGTAAAAGGCGGAATCGTTTTTCTTTTTCCTAACATTGGATCAACCAGTATAACATCGGTTTCAGTTTCAATAACTAAAGTGGCGTTGCGTAAATGATGTATTTTCATATTTGGAAAAATTTAGATACTAAAAATACGAAATTTTAAGACAATTTATTTTACAGATTTTTGCTTATTTGTAACAGAATTGTTATTATTTAATATATGTATTTAAAACTGCTTTAATCATTCGTAGGAAAGATTATATTTAATAACGAGTTTTTTATAGTATGTCATTCCGACGAAGGAGGAATCTTCACAAGAAACTCGACAAAGATTTGTCCTTCTATTTATGCCAACTTTTTTAAATTACTGTGAGGAAAAGCTTCGCGAAGATTCCTCCTTCGTCGGAAGGACAAATCCGGTGGTTACTTTGGATGGTTTTGTCGATTTTAAAATAAAAATCACATCGTAAATCTAAACCCAATTCCATGCAGGTTTTCTATAGAAATACCAGTTTCATTAATTAAAATTTTACGCAAACGCGAAATAAAAACATCAAGGCTTCTTCCCATAAAATAATCATCGGTTCCCCAAAGCGAAGTCAAAATTTGTTCTCTTTTTAAAACCGAATTTTTATTATCAAGAAATAATTTCAATAATTCGGCTTCACGTTGTGTAAGACTGATTTTTTCGTTTTCATTAAAAAGAATAAAATTATTTGTGTCAAATTGATATTTTCCAATTTCATAAACTGATTTTTCTGTTGGGATATTTTTCTGAGAACGTTTCAGGAAAATTTCAATTTTCAACAGTAATTCCTCAATACTAAAAGGTTTTACTAAATAATCATCTGCGCCTAATCTCAAACCTTTAATACGATCTTCTTTTAAAGTTTTAGCCGAAAGAAATATAATCGGGATATCAGTATTTACCTTTCTAATTTCGGTAGCCAATTCAAAACCATCCATTTTTGGCATCATAATATCGAAGATACAAATGTCAAAATTTTCTTTTTTAAAGGTTTCTAAACCCAATTTTCCGTCGCAGCAATGCACCACTTCATAATTGTTTTGTTCCAAATTATCTTTGGTCAAAAACGCTAATGTTTCGTCGTCTTCGGTATAAAGTATTTTGAATTGTTTCATTTTTTATAAGGAATTGACAAAGTTATAGTAATGCCATTTGTTGTGTTATTTTCGGCTTTTATTTTCCAGTTGTGCAAATTGCAAATTTCTTTAACATAATACAAACCAAGTCCAAAACCATTTACTTCAATGCTTTTTTCGTTTTGTGCACGGAAAAACTTATCAAATATAAATGAAATATTTTTTCTGGAAATTCCAATTCCGTTATCCGTAAAAGTCAATTTTAAAACAGCATTTTCTACTAAAATCCCAATCGTAATTTCTGGTTTTTCACTGCAATATTTAATAGCATTATCCAATAAATTATAAACCAGATTCGCAAAATGAAAAACATCAGTTTCTAAGTGATATTCATTTGATAATGCTTCGATTTTAATAGAAGCTTCAGGATATTTCAACTGAATATTTTCAATCGTTTCTTCAATAATCGGAACAATTAAAACCGTTTCTTTTTTCAATTCCAGTGGCGTATAATCTGATTTTGCAATGTTTAAGATCTTCTCTATATGATTGTTGAGTTTATTACTTTGATTGATAATTATATCAGTATAAGTATGTAATTTTTTGTCTTCTTTAATTGGATTCTGTTCAATTAAATATTTTGAGGCAATTAAAATCGAAGATAAAGGCGTTTTGAATTCATGCGTCATATTATTGATGAAATCCCGTTGTAATTCAGAATATTTCTTTTGCTGCAAAAGCGTAAAAATCGAATACACATAAATCAATAAAATTAAAATCAAAGCAATCGAAAGTAGGAACCAAAATCGCATCGAACTAAATAAATAAGTAGTTTCATTTGGGAACCGAATAGCAAAATAATAAACTAAGTTTTTATGTTTAGGGAAGGAAACTGTTTTTTTAGCTTTTTGTTTTTCAGAAAATGAAATATATTTTCCATAAACCATTTCGTCACTTTGGCAATTGTAAACCGCATATTCAAAATCAGTTGTGATATTCATTTTTTTAAACTCTGACCTCAAATAGAATTCTAAAACGTCAGGTTCAAAAGCGTTTTGAATATTTACAATATAATAGTCGTTTGAAATTTTTTGAACCGGGTTCTGGCAGGATGATTCGTGATCCTTTCCTTCGTATAATTTTCGGGCAACTTCCAGTAAGGCAATATTTGCTTTTTGGCTCAGTTTTTTTTGTTCCAAAGTAAAAGCCTCTTTCGTCCAAAGCAATTGCGCCACCAAAATGCTAATTATGGCGACAAGTCCCAGAAGGATAATACTATTGAGTTTGTTTATTTTCAAGAAATGATGTTTTAGGATGTAATATTAATCAAATTTAGACTTAAAAACGCCGATTAACAAGTCATTAACAAAGATTTGAAAGCGGTTAACAGCGATTCGGTTTTGTCTGAATTATCTTTGAAAAATAAAATGAGAACTATAAACCATTAAACATAAAAACTATGAAAATTATCAAAATTTCGATGTTAGCTTTGGCTTTAAGCTTAATGTCTTTTTCAGCAATTGCACCGATAAAATCGATCACGTCTGAAACAAAAGTTGAAGGAATAGCAGCTTCAACAATTGCATGGAAAGCACAAACTATTGACGTTGGACAAATTCCGCAAGGAACACCAAAAGCAATTGTTTACGAATTTAAAAATACAGGAAAAACAGCAGTTGTAATCACAAATGTTCAGGGATCTTGTGGTTGTACTGCAACAGATTATACTAAAGAACCAATCTTGCCTGGTAAATCAGCAAAAGTAACAGCAACTTACAATGCAGCAAATAAAGGTGGTTTTACAAAAACAGTTACTGTGATAACAAGTGCGGAAACAGCTCCGCAAATCCTTACTTTGAAAGGAACAGTAATTTAAAAATAAAGGTTGATTTATAAAGTGGAAGCTCCAGGTATGTAATGTGCCTGGAGTTTTTTTTATGCATTTTAGTTCATGAAAAACTGCTGTAAATAGTACTTCATTTTAGCATTGTAAAGTCAATATTAATTTTTTTATAAATGCTTTGTTTTCATTAAAACTTTTCTATTTTTATTAAAAAAATTATTATGAAAATTTTGTATCCGCTTGTTGCTTTTGTCATTCTTTTGAGTGCTGTTTCTTGTAATAAGAAGTCAGAAAAAAAAGAAGATTCAAAGACTACAGAAAAAGTAATACCGGAGCTAAAAATTAAAGTTGACAGCACACAAATTGCAGCTTTTTATCAGTCATATCCTAAACTGGTTAAATTTCAGGATCAGGTTCTGGCTTTATACAAAAAAAATAATTCTACTCAATTATGGCTCGATAATAAAGGAGTTGTAGAATTTGGCAATACATTATTTAATAAATACAAAGGATTGGAACAGGAAGGTTTGAAAGCTAATTTTCCTTATAATGAGAACATTAATCCTGTTTTTGAACATACGGCTGAAAATAGACTTTCTCTGGTAAATACAGATTTGATGATTACAAATCTTTACTTTTATTATGTTCAGAAAGTTTCCGGAGTAGACGAAAAAACCAGCAGATCATTACAATGGCTTTTACCTCGAAAAAAAGTCAATTATCAGGTTTTTTCAGATTCTATTTATAAAAAAGCGACCATTAGCGATGATAAAAAGAGCAAAATGTTCAGCCAATATTATAAACTTCGTGATGCGCTACATCAATACAGAGAAATTGAGAAAAAAGGCGGATGGAAAACAATTGAAGTTGGCGAAGATTTTAAAAGTCTGAAAAAAGGAGATTCTGTTGCTTCGGTAGGGCAAATTAGAGAAAGACTTTATATTACCGGAGATCTTAAAGAAAATTCGAAAAGCAATATTTGCGATTCTACTTTGATTACCGCAATTAAAAGTTACGAATTACATCACGGCTTGACGCCAAAAAACATCATTTTACCGGAACATATTACAGAATTAAATATTCCTGTTTCGGACAGAATAAAAACAATTATCGCTAATATGGAACGTTGCAGATGGATTGATCCTGAACTTGAAAAAGGCAAAGAATATATCGAAGTGAATATTCCGGAATTTAGATTGTATTTAATTCGTAATCACGAAATTGTTTTTGTATCGCCGGTTGTGGTTGGTAAAGCAATGACTAAAACTGTTGTTTTTAGCGGAATGATGAATAATATTGTTTTTAGTCCGTATTGGAATGTTCCGCCAAGTATTATAAAAAGCGAAATAAAACCCGGAATGGCGAAGAACAAGAATTACTTGGCACAGAAAAATCTGGAATGGAATAATGGCGCTGTTCGTCAATTGCCAGGGAAAAATAATTCACTTGGTTTGGTGAAGTTTTTATTCCCAAATTCAAATAATATT
This sequence comes from Flavobacterium sp., assembly GCF_043722275.1. Taxonomy (GTDB): domain Bacteria; phylum Bacteroidota; class Bacteroidia; order Flavobacteriales; family Flavobacteriaceae; genus Flavobacterium. Next base: position 119,831 of record NZ_JAYSPC010000153.1, read on the forward strand.
TATTTACATGATACGCCTGCAAAAAGTTTATTCGAAAGAGAAAACAGAGCTTTTAGTCACGGTTGTGTTCGTGTAGGGAAACCGAGAGAATTAGCGATTGAAATTTTAAAACAAGATCCGAGCATGACTACTGCGAAAATCGATAAAGCCATGCACGCAGGGAAAGAAAGTTGGTATTCGCTTAAAAAGAAAATCCCTGTTTACATTGGCTATTTTACTGCTTGGGTTGATCGCGATGGGAATTTGAACTTTTATAAAGATGTTTACCAAAGAGATGAAAGTTTGATAAAATTATTGACAGAAGAATAAATCTTAAAAATAGGTTTGCCACGAATTACACGAATTTGCTCTAATTTTTTATTTTGAAATTAAAAAGCAATTCGTGAAAATTAGTGTAATTTGTGGCAAAAAAAACTTTTATTTAGGCAATACATCAACACATTTATAATAGCGTTTGCTGTAATGATCAGAATCTAAATCGCTAATTGTGACACTTCCTGCTTTTCCGGAAGAAGCGTGTATGAATTTTGAATGCATTCCGTTAGCTTCACAAATGATTCCGACATGTCCTATAATTGATTTGTCTTTATAACCGTAAAAAACTAAAACATCTCCTATTTTAAAATCTTCGGCTTTTTTTGCTGGTCCTAAATTTTTATAACCACTTGAACTTCTTGGAACGCTCACATTAAAATGTTTAAAAACATAATTGACATAACCGGAACAATCAAATCCTTTTTTTGGATCATTTCCCGCATATAAATAAGATATGCCAATAAATTGTTTAGAAAATGAAATAATAGAATCCCGATCAATCGAAGTTTCACCGTTTTTAATATCATGAATAACTATTTTATTTTCTTTTTTACAAGTAAAAGAGGAAAATAAAATTGTGGCTGCAAATGCTATATATAATGTTGATTTCATTTCAGGAAGTTGTTGTAAAGTTTAATTTATAAAGATATGCCGTTGCTTTTGAATATCAAAGGAATGTTTGATAACATGAATATTTACAGGCTACATAAGTAAAACTGTTTTGGTGTTTTTTTATTGCTTTTTGATGTTTTAGTATCTTTCTGTTTACCGTATTTCAGATATATTTGTGAATCGTATTTATATTTTAACAAATAAATTATGTTTCTCAAAAAAATGCCCATTTTAATTTTGTTTTTACTGATTTCGGTTATTTCGAATTCACAAAGTAAAACCAATACTTTTCTTTATCAAGGTCGCGTTGAAAAACTCCAGAATAACAATGTTATTTTAATTGGAACGGCTTCGTCAGTTTCTTTTAATTTTACAGGAAATGAATGTTCAATCTCGCTTCAAAGCGTTGATTCCTGGGAACATCATAATTATGTTTCTTTGGTTTTAGACGGAAAATATATTGGGAAACTACGCATCGAAAAAGGCGCAGCACAATCTTTTCCGATAAAAATAATTTCAGATAAAAAGATTCATAATCTTGAAATTTATAAAACTACAGAAGCTCATAGCGGCGGAATTCTATTTGCCGGAACAACCGCAAAACTTACCTCAATTTCTGCCAAAAAGAAAAAGAAAATTGAGTTTATTGGAGATTCAATTACTTGTGGCGCAGCGAGCGATCCATCGGATATTCCTTGTGATAAAGGCGAATATTTTGATCACCATAACGGATATTATGCTTATGGACCAGTTCTTTCCAGAGCAATTGGCGTTGATTATTTGCTAAGTTCTGTTTCTGGAATTGGGATGTATCGCAATTGGAACGACGAGAATAAAGACGAAGCGATTATGCCCGATGTTTATCCCAATTTATATTTGACTAAAGACAATTCTAAGCCTAAATATGATTTTGCATTTCAGCCAGATATTATCAGTATTGCATTAGGAACCAATGACTTTTCGGGCGGTGACGGTAAAAAAGAACGTTTGCCTTTTAACGCTGAAAAGTACGTTTCGAATTATGTCAACTTTATTAAAATGTTGTACGAACACAATCCAAAAGTGCAAATTGTGATTACAAATAGTCCGATGGTAAACGGGCAAAATGCGATTGTTTTTGAAGATTGTCTTAATAAAGTTAAAGCAGCTTTTGCAAATGATAAAGCACATAAATCAATCGTAATTTTCAAATTTAAACCTATGACGCCAAAAGGCTGTTCAGGACATCCGGATGTGGCAGATCATAAGGTTTTGGCTGATGAATATGCTCCGTTTTTAAAAAAGTTACTAAATGAAAAATAATATATTTAAGTTTGTTTTCATTCTGATGATTTCCAGTACTATGATGGCAAACGTTACACTTCCGAATATTTTTGGCGATAATATGGTTTTACAACGTAACTCCGAAGTGAAAATTTGGGGTTGGGCAAATCCAAAAGAAGAAATCAAACTGGTTTCTAGTTGGAACAATCAGGAATATAAAGTTGTGGCGAATAATCAGGCACAATGGGAATTGCATATTAAAACTCCTCAAGCGGGAGGACCTTTTACGATCTTAATAAAAGGATATAATGAAGTGGTTCTTAAAAATATTTTAATTGGTGAAGTTTGGGTTTGTTCCGGACAATCAAACATGGAAATGTCGGTAAGTTGGGGAATCGATAATGGTGAGGAAGAAATGAAAAATGCCACGAATCCTAATATTCGGTTTTTTACCGTTCCGAAATTAACTGCAACATCACCACAAAATAATTTATTAGGAAACTGGGTCGAATCAACTCCGGAAACCATGAAAAATTTTAGTGCGATTGGTTACTTTTTTGCCAAACGTTTACAGGAAGATTTAAAAAATGTTCCTATCGGATTAATTTCTTCGAATTGGGGCGGAACTCCAGCTGAAATCTGGATGCCGGAAGAAGTTGTTCAGAATGATCCTATTTTATTAGAAAACGCCAAAAAGCTTAACGAACAAGAATACGGACCACGTCAACCCGGACGTGCTTATAATGCGATGATTTATCCTTTTGCAGGTTTTAAAATTGCCGGAACGCTTTGGTATCAGGGTGAATCGAATGTTGGTTCTTTGGTTTATGATAAAACATTATCGGCTTTGATTACGTCATGGAGAAAAGCGTGGAATGACGAATTTCCTTTTTACTTCGTTCAGATTGCACCTTATAAAACAGGAAGTAATAATTTCTCGAACGTTATTGTAAGAGATTCTCAAAGAAAGATTCTGAAAGAAGTTTCTAAAACCGGAATGGTTGTAATTAGCGATGTTTCGGATACGATTGATATTCATCCAAAGAATAAAAAATCAGTTGGAATTCGTTTGGCAAATTTGGCGTTGGCCGAAACATATCAAGTTAATTCTAATTTGGTAAATAGTCCATTATTTAAAGAGATTAAAATTGAAAAAAACAAAGTAATCGTTTCGTTTGATTATTCGGATGGATTGCATTTCAAAAATAAAACCTCAAATCAGTTTGAAATGGCTGGAGCCGATGGAATTTACTTTCCGGCGGAAGCTTCGATAAAAAATAATCAGGTTATTTTGGTAAGTAAAAAAGTTTCAGTTCCTGTGAAAGTTCGGTTTGTGTGGGGAAATACAATACAATCTGATTTATTTAATAAAGCGAATTTGCCGGCTTCTTGTTTTATAACTGAATAGAATTTTGCCCACAGATTTTACGGGTTTAACGGGTTTTCGCTGGTTTTTTAGGTTGTTTTTCATGCTATTTTTTGTCAGGCTGAGCGGTCCCGAGGCTTCGGGAGAAGCCCCGAAAAGTGAGACACAAAGTTAATTTAAAATCATAATTTTAGTCTCATTTTTGTCATTTCGACGAAGGAGAAATCGCACTAGAAATTCCGCAAAGAAATGCCAATCTGTGTCGATTTACGAGTGCGATTTCTCCTTCGTCGAAATGACAAGATTGTGGAAATTGGGACTTTTCTATTGAAAACAAAATCATCTCATTAGCCAGATCGCGTGAGGGATAGCAGAGAAAAGCCCACAGCCTGACGAAGGAAGTGCGAGGACTTGTAACGAATAGCCCAACCCGGAGGGACACGCCCAAAATATTAAACTTAAAAACTTAGTATCTTAGAAGCTTAGCACCTTTAAAAATAAACTATCTAAACCACTATGAAAAATAAAAAAATAATAACTATTGGGGTTTTTGCCCTGTTTACTGTTGGAAATATGAATGCACAGAAAAAGCCGTATCTGGATAAAAATAAAACGATTGAACAACGTATTGATTTGCTTTTGCCTTTGATGACTTTGGAGGAAAAAGTGGGGCAAATGAATCAATATAATGGATTTTGGGATGTAACGGGACCGGCACCAAAAGGCGGAAGTGCGGAACTGAAGTACGAACATTTGCGAAAAGGCTGGGTTGGTTCGATGTTAACGGTTCGGGGTGTGAAGGAAGTTCGTGCGGTTCAGAAAATTGCGGTTGAAGAAACCCGTTTGGGAATTCCGCTGATTATAGGTTTTGATGTGATTCACGGTTATAAAACGTTGAGCCCGATTCCGTTGGCAGAAGCGGCGAGTTGGGATTTAGAAGCGATTAAAAAATCGGCGGCGATTGCGGCTGATGAAGCTTCGGCATCTGGAATTAACTGGACTTTTGGTCCAAATGTTGACGTTGCAAATGATGCTCGTTGGGGTCGCGTGATGGAAGGTTCGGGTGAAGATCCTTATTTGGGAAGTAAGATTGCGATTGCCAGAGTTCACGGATTTCAGGGCGAAACCATAGCTGATTTGGCTAAAATAAATACCATTGCGGCTTGTGCCAAACACTTTGCGGCATATGGTTATGTTGAAGCGGGACTGGAATATAATGTTGTAGATATTAGTAATTCGAAATTGTATAATTCGGTTTTACCGCCTTTTGAAGCGACTGTGCAAGCGGGAGTTCGTACGTTTATGAACTCATTTAATACTTTGAATGGTGTTCCGGCAACTGGAAATATTTTCCTGCAAAGAGATATTCTGAAAGGAAAATGGAAGTTTGACGGTTTTGTAATTTCTGATTATGCTTCGATTCGAGAAATGATTGCGCACGGTTATGCAAAAGATGAGGATGATGCAACGTCAAAAGCTGTAATTGCAGGTTCTGATATGGACATGGAATCGTATTTGTATGTGGCGAAATTGGCAAATTTAGTGAAAGAAGGAAAGGTAAAAGAGGCTTTGGTTGATGATGCCGTTCGCAGAATTTTACGTGTCAAATTTGAATTGGGATTATTTGATGATCCTTATAGATATTGTGATGAAAAACGTGAAAAAGAAGTTGTTGGCAGTAAAGCCAATAATGACGGCGTTCTTGACATGGCGAAAAAATCGATTGTTTTATTGAAAAACGAAAAGAATTTGCTTCCGCTGAAAAAATCAGGACAGAAAATTGCTTTAATTGGCGCTTTGGCAAACGATAAAAATAGTCCGTTAGGAAGTTGGAGAATTGCGTCGGACAATAATACTGCTGTTTCGGTTTTGGAAGGAATGCAGCAATACAAAGAAAATCAATTGACATTTGAAAAAGGAGCTGATTTAGTTGTTGGGAAAACTTCATTTTTAGATGAGGTAATTTTTAATACCACTGATAAAAGCGGATTTGAAGCTGCAAAAACAGCTGCAAAAAATGCTGATGTTGTCGTGATGGTTTTAGGAGAACATGGTTTTCAAAGTGGTGAGGGAAGAAGCAGAACTGATCTTAATTTACCGGGCGTTCAACAGGAATTATTAGAAGAAATTTATAAAATAAACCCGAATATTGTTTTGGTTTTAAATAACGGCCGTCCGTTGAGTATTCCTTGGGCAGCAGAACATGTTCCGGTAATTGTTGAAGCGTGGCAATTAGGAACTCAAACCGGAAATGCTGTTGCGCAGGTTTTATACGGCGATTATAACCCGAGTGGAAAATTGCCTATGTCGTTCCCGAGAAATGTGGGTCAGGTTCCAATTTATTATAACAAATACAGTACCGGAAGACCTATTGATAGTGATAAAAATGTATTTTGGTCGCATTATACTGATGTGGAGAAAACGCCTCAGTTTTCGTTTGGTTTTGGTTTGAGTTATACGAAGTTTGATTATACGAACTTAAAAATAAATAAATCTGCTTTTGCAAAAGGAGAAAATGTTCAAATTACTGTTGACGTCACGAATTCAGGAAATTACGACGGAAAAGAAGTCGTGCAATTGTATATTCATGATGAATATGCAAGTATTATTCGACCAATTAAAGAATTGAAGGGTTTTGAATTAATAGATCTTAAAAAAGGAGAAACTAAAACGGTAAGTTTTACTTTGACTAATAAGGAACTTGGTTTTTATGATAACGAAGGCAATTATTTAGTTGAAGCAGGAACTTTTAAAATCATGGTTGGTGGAAGTTCTGATAAAGGATTGGAAAGTGGTTTTGAGGTTAAAGAGTAAGCTTAAAGTTTAATCGCGCAAAGACGCAAAGTCGCAAAGTTTTTGTATAGCCTCCTTAAGTTGGAGGCTATTCAAGCTCATATTCAAACCCGACAGGTTTTAAAAACCTGTCGGGTTTACTTTTGTAATAAGAAGATATTTTTCTCGCAGATTTTGCAGATTGGGAGATTTTTTAATCTAAGATGTGATTTTTTTGAATAGCCTCCAGCTTTAGCTGGAGGTATAAGATTTAAATATAGAAAGGGCTTTAGCCAAACTAATAAAGTTTGGCTAAAGCCCTTTTCGATTGCGTTTATATTTACATCCAGCTAAAGCTGGACGCTATTCAATCTCAACATTCAAACCCGACAGGTTTTAAAAACATAAGTGTTCGGAAGAGTTAAATTGATTTACATATATTAGTATTAAAGTCTAATTGTATGGAAAAGAAAGTCACAG
>NZ_JAYSPC010000154.1:0-34719 GCF_043722275.1 Flavobacterium sp.
TGATGTGCAGACGCCATCAGAAGTTATGAAAGATCTGCGTTTTGGATTGCCTGGAAAGCACAATTTAATGAATGGATTAATGGCTATTGCGATGGCAAAAACTTTTGGAACTCCAACGGCTGCAATTGCAAAAGCTTTAGCTTCATTTAACGGTATCAGAAGACGTTTTTCATATCAAATTAAAACTGAAGATTTAGTTTATATAGATGATTATGCACATCATCCAACAGAGATAAATGCTGTTCGTCAAGCTGTTACGGAATTGTATCCGGGACGTAAAGTTTTAGCCATTTTTCAGCCTCATTTATTTAGCAGAACAAGAGATTTTGTTGATGGATTTGCCGAAAGTTTATCGGCTTTTGATGAAGTGTTTTTAATGGATATTTATCCGGCACGCGAATTACCGATGGAGGGGATTACATCTGATTGGCTGTTAGGAAAAATGACAAATTCGAACAAAAAAATTGTTGCAAAAAGTGATTTATTAGCGGAGATCAAAGCCAGTGATGCGCCAATAATTGTGACAATAGGTGCTGGTGATATTGGTGAAATGGTTCCGTCAATTAAAAAAATGCTAAATGAAAATATTTAATTGGATAAACATTAGATTAATTCTCATTTTAGGGCTTGTACTTTTTCTATATTCTTTTGCTCAACATCGAAACGGAGATAGAAAACTGAAAAAATCAATGGTTGTTTTTGTAGGAGAAAATACGCTTTTTGTGAAGCCAGAGACGGTTAATAAATTGTTAATAGAAAATAAAAGAGACGCTTCCAGTATCCGAAAAGATGAACTAGATTTGAATAAGATTGAGAAAACCCTTGATACGCAAGACATGATTGAGAAATCAAATGTTTTTGTGAGTATTGATGGCGTTCTAAAAGCAGTAGTAAAACAGAAGACACCAATAGCGCGAGTTTATGATGGTGGCGCTTCTTTTTATATTGACTATGAGGGTAATAAAATGCCTTTGTCAGACAATTATACTGCTCGGGTTCCTCTTGTTTCCGGGGCAATAAATAAAAAAAATAACGAAGATTTAGCTACTCTGTTTCGCACAATTTATGACGATGCGTTTTTGAAAAAAAACATCATTGCAATTCAAATTATGCCTAATGGTAGCTTAAAAATGTTTAATAGAAATTATAATTACTTCATCGATTTTGGCAGAACGATGAATGTTGATAAGAAATTTAATAACTATAAAGCCTTTTTTCAAAAAGCGGTTTTAGATAGTTCGTTATATAAATACAGTAAGATTGACCTTAGGTTTACGGAACAAGTAGTTTGCACAAAATAATAGAAAATGGAAAAAGATAACATTGCAGTAGGTCTAGATATTGGAACGACAAAGATAGTTGCCATGATTGGCAAGAAGAACGAGTATGGCAAGTTGGAAATTTTGGGTATTGGTAAATCCAAAAGTTTGGGCGTTGCGCGAGGAGTTGTAAATAACATTACGCAAACTATTCAATCGATTCAGCAAGCAATACTTGAAGCGGAAAACAATTCAGGTTATAAAATAAAAGATGTTGTTGTGGGTATCGCCGGACAACACATAAGAAGTATTCAGCATACAGATTACATAAGCCGTAACAATCCGGAGGAAGTAATTGGCGAAAAAGATATTCAGTTATTAATTGACCAGGTAAATAAACTGGCCATGTTACCGGGAGAAGAAATTATTCACGTTTTGCCGCAGGAATTTAAAATCGACGGACAATCTGAAATAAAAGAACCAATCGGGATGTACGGCGGAAGATTAGAATCTAGTTTTCACGTAGTAGTTGGGCAGGCATCATCCATCAGAAATGTTGGAAGATGTATTCAGAGTTCAGGAATCGAATTGTCAGGATTGACATTAGAACCTTTAGCTTCGGCAGATGCTGTTTTAAGTCAGGAAGAAAAAGAAGCTGGTGTCGCTTTAATTGATATTGGTGGGGGAACAACAGATTTAGCCATTTTTAAAGATGGTATTATTCGTCATACAGCAGTAATCCCTTTTGGAGGAAATGTTATTACAGATGATATTAAAGAAGGTTGTTCGATTATTGAAAAACAAGCCGAGCTTTTAAAAATAAAATTTGGATCAGCATGGCCGGGAGAAAATAAAGACAACGAGATTGTTTCAATTCCGGGGTTAAGAGGAAGAGAGCCAAAAGAGATTTCGCTTAAAAACTTATCTAAAATTATTCATGCCCGTGTGGTAGAAATTGTAGAACAGGTTTTTGCAGAAATTAAAGCATACGGACATGAAGATCCTCGTAAAAAATTAATTGCAGGAATTGTTCTTACAGGTGGTGGAGCTCAACTAAAACATATCAAACAATTAGTAGAGTATATTACCGGGATGGATACCAGAATTGGATATCCAAACGAGCATTTAGCAGGTAATTCAAGTGAAGAAATTTCAAGTCCATTGTTTGCAACAGCTGTTGGTTTAGTAATGAACAGTATCGAAAATAGTACTCAGAGTGCCGTTAGAATGGAGTTGGTTAATGAGCTGCCAAAAGTAGTTTACAGAAATGTGCCGCCTCAAACACAACAACCGGTACAACAACGATACGAAGTTGAAGAAAACTACGTTGAAAGAGTAGAAACTATTGAAGATTCAAGAAATAATGGAACTAAGGAAGAATCTACGGAGACTAAAATTAGAAGATCATTTTTTGATAGATATGTCGATAAAATCAAAGATTTTTTAGACAACGCAGAATAGAGTAATAAGAAAAGGAATTACTTTTTGCCCCAAGTCAAGAAGTAAAAAATGTATTAAATAAGAATTTCAAAAACCAAAAAGATGATGAGCAACTCAGAATTTGGAAGTATTTCATTTGATTTACCAAAAAATCAATCAAATGTAATTAAAGTAATAGGTGTAGGTGGAGGTGGTAGTAATGCTATCAACCATATGTTTAAACAAGGTATTAAAGGCGTTGATTTCATCGTTTGTAATACTGATTCACAGGCACTACAAAACAGTTCTGTACCTAACAAAATTCAGTTAGGTATGAATTTGACAGAAGGTCTTGGCGCAGGAGCAAATCCTGATGTAGGACAGCAATCTGCTATTGAAAGTATCGCCGATATCGAAAAAATGTTAGACCGTGGTACTAAGATGGTATTTATTACCGCTGGTATGGGTGGTGGAACAGGAACAGGGGCGGCTCCGGTAATTGCGCAATTAGCAAAAGAAAGAGAAATCCTGACTGTTGGTATCGTGACTATTCCTTTTCAGTTTGAAGGGAAAGTACGTCAGGAGCAGGCACTTTTAGGAATCGAAAAATTGCGTAAGCAAGTCGATTCGTTAATTGTAATTAATAATAATAAATTAAGAGAAGTATACGGAAATCTTGGTTTCAAAGCAGGATTCTCTAAAGCTGATGAAGTTTTGGCAACGGCCTCAAGAGGTATTGCTGAAGTAATTACGCATCACTATACTCAAAATATCGATTTACGTGATGCTAAAACTGTTCTTTCGAATAGTGGGACAGCTATCATGGGATCTTCTGTTGCTGCGGGTGAAAACAGAGCAAAAGATGCTATCGTTTCAGCATTGGATTCTCCGTTGTTAAACGACAACAAAATTACAGGAGCCAAAAACGTATTGTTGCTTATCGTTTCTGGATCAAACGAAATTACATTGGATGAGATTGGAGAAATCAATGATCACATTCAGGTAGAAGCAGGTCATAATGCTAATATTATCATGGGAGTTGGGGAAGATGAAACTCTTGGTGATGCTATTGCCGTGACTATTATTGCAACAGGTTTTGATGTTGAACAACAAAATGAAATTGTAAATACAGAGCCTAAAAAAATTATTCATACGCTGGAAGATGAGCAAAGAAGCGTTCATAATTTATCGAATAAAACTGTTACTTCCTTTGATTTAAATGCTGAAACACCTACTTCTAAATCAGAAGAGAAAATTGTTTTTGATTTAATGGAAGATGAAGATGAGATAACTCCGTTTGCACCTACACAAGTTACTCCGGTTGAAGTTGCTCCAATTGAAGTTACGCCGGTTGTTGCAGTTGCTCCAGCAGTAAATCCTTCAATGAATAAGGAAGAATTAGTAATAATGTCAGAGTTTATTAAAAACCTTGATGTAACATTCGAAATTGTTTCGCCTATTACAGACATTGATTTTACTATTTCGTCTCCGGAAGTACAAACTTTTCAGCAAACACAACCAGTTCAGCAAAGAGTTTTTGAGAGAGAAGAGCAAACAACCTTCTCATTTGATTTACCTCTTTTCAAATCTGAGCCGGAAGTTAAAAAAGAGCCGGTTGCGCAACAGGAAAACAAAATTTTATTCGAATTAACGAATGAAACGCGTAATATAAAAGTAAATGATCCAGTACAATTTGTACCGGTTACAGAAGTTTCGGATAAAGGAATCATCAAATATTCATTAGAAGAATATATGGAGGTTGAAAATGAACTTGTAACATCAAAATCTGTGGATAAAGTGGTAGAAGAAGTAATTCCTGCGGAATTAAATATCACTATGAAACCAAAAATTGATTTTGCAACCGAACCTGCTTATACAACAACTTCAGAGGTTTCTCCGATGGAACTGACAATCGAAGAAACTTTACGCTTAAGAGCCGAAGAAAGAAGAAAGAAACTGAAAGAATTTAATTATAAATTTCATAACAATAATGCTTCGAGAATTGATGAACTTGAAAAAGAGCCTGCTTACAAAAGGTTAGGTATTGATTTATCAAATTCACAGTCAAATAATAACAATTCGAGAATATCAGTTGGAACAGATAGTAACAACGATTTGCAATTGCGTTCAAACAATTCATTTTTGCACGACAACGTAGATTAATTTTACAATCATAATAAATACAGATAGCCCGAAAATTGGATTTAATTTTCGGGTTATTTTTTTTATCTTCGCACAGAATTTAAAATTTGACTTCTATACTTAACTTTTAAAGTTAATTTTGTTGTCTGTTCGAGCGGAGTCGAGAACACATTTTCAATTATTCATATCAATTATAGGTATTGCCTATTTAAATAAAAACAAGATGAGTTTACAAATATTAATCATGGACGAGATTAAAACCGCCATGAGAGCAAAAGATACAGTAGCATTAGAAGCTTTAAGAGCAATTAAATCAGAAATGTTATTAGCAGCAACATCAACAGGTTCGAAAGAAGAATTAACTGAAGATGATGAAATTAAATTGCTTCAAAGATTAGTTAAGACTCGCAAAGAAAGCGCAAGAATTTTTACAGAACAAAATCGTCCTGACTTAGCTGAGCCGGAATTAGCACAAATTGCTGTAATCGAGAAATTTCTTCCTACTCAATTAAGCGAAGAAGAAGTAGAAGCTGTAATTGCAAAAATTATTGCTGAAACAGGCGCTTCAGGAATTGCATCAATGGGAAAAGTTATGGGATTAGCGTCTGCTCAATTAGGCGGAACTGCTGAAGGAAAAACTATTTCGACAATCGTTAAGAAGTTATTAGTTTAATAAATATTAGATTTTAGAATTCAGATTTTAGATTCGCACAAAAATCTAAAATCTGAACTCTTAAATCATAAATAAATTGACCGCGTAGTTCAACTGGATAGAATATCAGATTTCGGCTCTGAGGGTTGGGGGTTCGAACCCCTCCGCGGTCACATCTTGGGACAAATCAGAAAACAGCTGATTTGTCCCTTTTTTTTTACCATCTAAACCCTTGTAAAATAAGAGCATAACCCTAAGTGCTTCATTGATTCTTGTGGTTCGACACTCTATTCCGTCAAAAGTGAGCTTTTCAGGAAAAATCGAACCAATTATCTTTCTTTTTCTTGCCGTTGTACCTTCCTCATATAATGTTGCCAGTTGAGAAATATGACTAATAGCCTTATCCAGCAAGGGTTCAACATTTGCTGTTCCTTTAATTCCAGTGGTTAATTTAGCTTCAAGCCTGTTTATTTTTTCCTCAGTCTCTATTTTTATTATGCGATAATCGTTAGGGTCTAAATCTCCCGCAATAAGTAAATTTCTCGCTTTGGTCAATCTTTCATTAGCTCCTTCCAGTTCTTCCTTTAATCTATTAACATCACTGCGTTCGTGTTTTGTTTTATTTTTAAATACAGATACTATCACTTCTTTATACAATTCTAAAAAAGGCAATGGCCTTACATATTTTCTTATTTCATCTACAACAATCGCATTTACCTCTGGAGCCTTTTCACGGAACGTACAGCCTAATCTGCAGTGATAATAGTGATAATGTTGATTACGTCCTTTAGATGCGCTGCCTGTAAGCAGTCTGCCACACTTGGGACATATCAAATGCCCACGCAATAGTAATGCAGGATCTACCGTTACAGTAGTTCTTCTCTTTTTTTTGCGACTATCTAGTACATCCTGAACATCATAAAACAATGATTCAGAAATTAGTGGCTCGTGCTGTCCTTTTACTAATTGACTTTCTTCTTCTTTATATTTTGGCACGAATACTTTTCCACAATACACAGGGTTACGTACGGAACCCCAAAAAGCATTCTTACTGCATTTGAGTCCTTTATCAATTGCTAATCCCCAGATTTCTTGTGTATTTATTTTTCCTTTCGCCAATTCTTTAAAAACCCATCGCATAATACTTGCTTCACTTTCTTTAATTGCGATATATTTTTTACCATCCTCACTAATTTTATTACTGTAACCTATTGGAGCAATCCCCATAACACGCCCTTCTTTCTTGGCCCGACGCATACCATGTAAAACATTTAGTGCTCTACGATCATTCTCAACTTCAGGAGCTGCAAGATAAAAAGCAAGCATCATTTTGTTTTCTGGAATTGTAAGATCTAAAGGCTGTTCCACTGCTTGTGGCTCAACACCTAATCTACGTAATGTACTTATCATCTGATAGGCATCTCCTGCATTACGACTAAACCTATCCCATTTGGTAAAGAGTACCAAATCAGAATGTCCTCTTCGTGTTCTAAGCTCTGATAATAGCTTTTTCCATGATGGACGGTTAAAAGTTTTAGCAGAATGATCTTCAATAATCACTTTTCGAACCTGAAACGAATTCAGTTCACAATATTTACGTAAACGTTCTTCCTGATCCCTTTGCGAATATCCTTTATCTGCCTGCTCATCTGTACTTACACGGATATATAAATCTGCAATTTTCATGATTTTAATATTGATTGTTTAAACTTGCTTTCACGCTTTTGTGTGAGTGTAAATTTACGTATTTTTTGCTCATCTAAATATGTATCAACCACTATTTCAGCCATTTCGTAAAAAAAATCCAAGATAATTTTTACTTGATCAGCATCTACATCTATACCATCCTTTCTCAATAATTCCATAGCTCTGTGTGGTGTTATTCTATCAATCTCTTCCTCTCTCATCATACACCTCCTTCTATTGACAGCAAAAGCCCGCAACCGGGCTTTACTAATTAATTAAAATTGATTTCAATTACTCATATAGGAAAATAAATTGTACTCCGCTGGTTTCTATTGCGTTTTGGCAGATAGCTAATGTAACCATACTCGTTTAGCTCACGCATGCATTTATGGTAGGTTACAGGCCCGGTTATCTTGGCTAACTTCATGATTTCATACCTATAGACCTCAATAGGATTAACAAAACCCTTTTCGGTCCTAAATTGAAGCAATGCCGCATATATACCAATATGAGTGATACTAATACGGTAATCTTTTTCTATTGCATTAAAGAAATCAGATAAAGGTTTTAGTGTTTTCATTATTTCCTAGATTATCAGCTTACACGCATACCATTTCTTGTGGAATGATTCACCTGTTGACTTTCATTTGTCTTTTGCTGCTGTTTTACTGTTTCCATTGTTTTATTCCCCAATGCCGTTGATAGCGTAATTTTTCTTGAGTGCTCGTCATAAATGTTTACTGATTTAAACTGAGGATTAGCTTCAATATAAAACCGATGTTCATTTCCATTTTTAATCAAGGTTACAAGCAAACGATTTCCTTGTTTTAAATCATCCTTTAATTTATCGGCTTGAGTTTTATTTGATAATTCCTTTAAAGGAAGTTGCTGTAAGGCTCTTTCAAGATCATAACCATACCCGGAATGAAATTCTTTGATGCGGTGATTGCCACTTGCGTCTTTATCATTAAGATCCAGTTGGATCCAGGATTTTTCCTTCTGAATGGAACGTCCAGCTAATAAATTATATGCCTGTGTTGTATCAATAGAATTTCCTTGTTGTACTTTAAAATAATGGCTTCTCTCTTCATCAGGCTTTGATTCATTTTGCAAAGTGGTTTTATATGCTTCAAATTGATACTGTCCACTCTGGTCTTTTACAAAAGACAACTCGTGATCCAGTCGTTCTTTTTCGTTGACGTAATAGGAAACCGGAACAGTAAATTGCTCTTGACCTTGTTTGATTTGATGCTCAATTTGATTTGACAAATCTTTAAAACCAATACGCTGCACCTGATCGTACAGCGATTGGTTATTTTTTTCTTCCTCTTTTGCATCTTTCCGAACAGCAATTTGGTCTATGAGTGGTGCAATGATCAGTTTACGGACAAGTCGTACTAATAAATTAGGATAAAGTTGTTTTAGAATCTTGTTCTTTTCCTGCTTGAGCATCTGCAAAGCAAAACGTTCCTCAATATTTTTAGTTCGCTTATACTTTGTTCCAATACGCTCGTAATGATGCAGCTTTTCTTTAATCAGTGACCTATTGCCCGAAAGACTGAAATTAAACAGTTTACTAAAACGCTCTTCCCTGGAGCGCCACTGATTTAATTCCACCTCTACTCTGTTAACGGGAAGTTGTTCGTTCATCGATTACATGGATTGGCTTTTCCTTTTTTTCTTAGCTTCCTTTGGTATTTCAGGTCCATCATCATCGGCAGTTTGGTTTTGTTTTTTGCTGCTCTGCTTTTCTGAGGTCTGCTGGCTTTCGGATTGTTTTTCTTCCTGAGCTTTACGATTGTCAATCCTTTTCATATTATTATCATAGATATTAATTGTTTTGAATTGCGGGCTGGCTTCAATATACTGCTTGATCTCATTACCTTCTTTTAAAAAAGTAGCGCTCTGCAGATTTCCTTTTTTCAAAGAATTTATCAAGTCTTCTTTGTATTTTGGGGTTTCCAGTTCTTTAATAGGATGTTTGGACAGTGCTGCTTCTAAATCATAACCATAATTTTGATGGTAATGGTTTAGTTTAAAGTTTCCATTAGATTCGGATTGTTTGAAGTCCATTTGAACCCAAGAATTATAAACTTCCCCCTCTTTACTGGTGAGATCTTTATTTACCGATCTGCCTTCCATAAGATTGTAAGCTTCCTTCATTGTTATGTTGCTGCCTTTATTGATGTAAAAGGTTTGTTCCAAGGTTTCTTTAGAATTTTCTTTTTGCAATTCGACTTTATAAGAATTAAAAAAGAAAATGTCGCTTTGATCGGATTTTTTAAAATTTAACGTCGCTGTAGCGGTAACATTACCGTATTGCGCATTATGCGTCAAAGTAAAATTAGGCTCTTCCTTCTGCATTTTTTCTTTTAATTGAGATTCCAGTGCTTCACCGAATCCAGTATACTTAATCTGATCTCTTAAGTATTCAAAATTTTTCTCGTTCATGATTTCAATTTTTTAATTATTAAATAGTTTATAATTTTGGAAGTACAGTAACCTGTATCAATTTTGTATTCTTGACATGTTCTTCTAAATGTCTGCCGCCATTTTTCTCGATTAGCTGTATGGCTAAATATTTTTTTTCCGGAATTGTAAATTTTGGCAGCGCAAATACAAAGATATTTTCTGCTTCAGCTTCAATTTTATCAACATCATTCAGGATATAAATTGGTGTAATTTCGATTTCCTGTGAAGCAGTACGTTTTATTTTTTTAGTGTCGCGAATAAAAAAGCGGAGCTGATCGATCTCATAATTGATTTTAGAATTGTTGGTTACTTTTATCCTGTAATACATTACTTCGTCACGAATAAAAATTCCGTTGAGCCTAAAATCAATATCATATTTATTTTCCCTTTGACCTCGCAGCTTTTTTTTGTCGTATAAGGCTAACTTTGAATATTCCTCAATATCCTGATCATTAATAATTTCATCTGAAAAATAAATTTCCTGTCCATCCGGCTTAGTTTTATTCAGTGTAAGATTCAGCTGTGGAAACTCTTCATTATAGTCCAACACGAAAGAGTAGAGTTTACCATCTGCAGTTACTACCGTGAGATTGGTCTGGAAAAATCCCTTTTGGGCAGCCTTAACCTGAAGGATGTTTTCAAGACCTTTTGCTTTTTGTACCAATATGTCGGGACTTCCTTTGTCGACACTTTTTATGGCAAAAGGAAATACAATATTGGTCGTTTTTGAATAGGCTATCATTAAGGAGTCGGATTCTGTTTGGGATAAATGTTTTTTAGCTGTTTGCTGTGCCAATACACCGATGGTCATAAATAATAGATAAACCATCATCAATAGTTTTAAATTTTTCATCTGTATCTTTTTTTTAGTTTTTAATTGGAATCTTTTTGTTTCTGTTTTTCATCACGCAAGAGCACCTTATAACCTGCTTTTACAACTACTTTAACCAGTTTTACTTTTTTGCTTAGAAGACTTTTAGCCGCTTCAATTCCCGCTCCCGCTGCTTGAGCTCCCCACGAATCATCCAATGATGCAACTCCTAAAGTTTGCATGGAGCGATCAGCCGAAGCTTTGGCAACATCACGATTAATGGCTCCCGGAATATATATACCAGCAAGTCCGTCCATATCATAAACAGACAAATCCACTGGGAATAAAGAGTTGTTGTATCTAATACTACTAATATTGATTGTTAATCGTTCTCCTTTTAAGGAAGCCACTCCAAACAAAAAATTGTCTTTTGGAATTTTAATACCGTTTATGAAAATGTCATTCATGAGTCGGAACTTAACCGTGGAGCCATTTACAATTGTTTGTGTTTCATGAATAATGACTTCTATAGCATTCTGCATTAAATCATCATTTTCAAATTCGTCTAAAGAGTAAAAACCATTCTGTTTGTACT
This sequence comes from Flavobacterium sp., assembly GCF_043722275.1. GTDB lineage: Bacteria > Bacteroidota > Bacteroidia > Flavobacteriales > Flavobacteriaceae > Flavobacterium. Next base: position 11,037 of record NZ_JAYSPC010000154.1, read on the forward strand.
CAGAAATGTTCAATGCCTTGTTTTGTAAAAAAGAAATAGGATCTTCATACGCTTTGGTGGAAATAGCAAAGACTTGTCCACGCTGAGCCTCGGAAGCTTTTTTTAATTTTTCCTGTACTCTGTTTGGATGTTGGATATCCAAAATACTCTCCAGCATTCCACCGAGTTGCTGCAGTTCCGGATCCTGACTTTCCTGCTCTTTATTCATGGATTGCATCATTTGTTCCAGCCTGTCCACATCATTGGAATGTATTGAGGGTTCATTTGATTTTGTATATCTAGCATATTTACTGTTTTGCTCTGGGACTGATACTGGCGTATTGATTGCTTTTTGCAATGCTTCCAATTTTTGATGCACTTTTTCTTCGTTTGGATCGCGATAAACAGATTTATTTAAACCATGTTGTTCTTTTCTTTGAGTAACAGCACTGCTGTCCTCAGTGGAATCAATCTGAAAGGATTGGCTTAAATAGTTTGGATCTTTTTTGATAAGTTCATCAAGCTTTGCTGAATCAAGAGCAGCCAGATCGTAATAGTTCATTTTATCGAGCGGAAGTCCTTCTTTCAGGTTCGCATTGGGAAGTTTTAGATTAAAACCTTTTTGCTGTGCTGCTGCTGAATTGGCAGCATCCATTTTTCCACCGCCCAATGCCCAAAATATGGCCGTTAGAAATGGCAAAGCTAATATTGGCAGTACCAAGAGCATCTTACGATGCTTTAAGGTCTTTAATGATTTTGTGTTTTGTTCCATGATATTAATTTTTAAGATGTGAGTAATAATAATTTTCTATTATTGTTAAACTGTCCAGAAGTCCGGGACGATTTAATACAATGCTGTCATGAGTTTTTTTGCCTGTGGGACTTCGCCCCAGACTATCCATATATTTCCTAAAACTTGTGATTTTTTCAAATTCTGTTTTACTAATAATCGCATTGAGTTCAAGAGGCTTTTCTTTTAATGGTATATGATTGGTTGGTTTGGTAATCGGAGCTATTGTTATATTTCTAGATTTATTATTTGAAAAGCTATTCACAATTAGGTAAATACTGCAACCTCCTGTAAACACTATAAAGGCGAATAGAATCACAATCCAGTTAAGACTTGAAAAATGAGCCGTTTTAAGTTCGAGCCAATGGGCGCATTTATACTGTAATCGCAGATTAGCCTGTTCAAACTTTTGCCATAGATTATTTTTAGCCCTTTCTATAACATTGTTTTTTTCGCTGTTTCTTTTAAAAGTGAATTTCATGATGGCAGATTTATTATTTTCTATTTTCGGTACTTATGTCCCTATTCTCAATAGTATTCCAACGCTCGATTAAAAAGCCATGTGGATTGTTATCGCTTCTCGATACGTTACGAAGGTTACCTTCAGTGATAAGGTTCCGATGTGCAATGCTGGTGGTGCGAATGATATTTTGAGTAGCATAACATCGGAATCCATACGGATAGTTGTTAAGATCAATAGTCACACTGTCAATCTGTATCGTTTGGCTGACGTTCCCTGATATGATACCGGAGTAGTAACCGTTTTCCTTTAAATCATCATAAACCCTTTTGGCACTGTCATCCGCCAGATAAAGAGCTTTTGTTACATTGCTTTTAATGACTTTATCATCCGGGTCAAGCGTAAAAAACAGCTTATGGAACGTTTTTACATGATCCCTAGCTTCTACAGGAATATTATCTTTTCGGTCCGAAGCATAGGCTTCCAGCGCCTTTCCGTTAGCCAGTATGTAAACCTTGTTTTGCATTTGCGATACCAATGAGAAACTCTTATAAAGTGAAAAGCAGCTAATTAAAATACAGCCAGTAATGACCAGCATGGTAAAACCGCGAACATGCCGAAAGGCAGTGTCAATATTTTTCATTTTGCTAAACATAAATTTTGAATTTAGGGTTAAGATTTACCTTTTAATTTATCGGCCATGTAACTGTCTTTGTCCCTGAAGTAATCATTACTACTGCCAGAATCAGACATACTTTGGTACATACGCCCGGCAGCATTTCCCATTGCATCTGCTACCATGCCAACTCCTTGAGATGCAGTACTCACAGCTGAAGTTGTAGAATTACTGAAGATACTGGTTACTTTTTGTCCGAGTGCACCGCCACCACCGGCATGAACAATATAATTAGCCACAGAGGGAACGGTGAAATACCCTATAATGCCAATAATCATAAATACTAAATATGCAACATCAGTCCTGCTAAAGAAAGTATCTCCATATTCTCCTGCTTGCGCAATATCAATCTTTAGCATATTCTCCTGAATTTTTCCGATAATGCTTCCAAATATGTTAGCCACAGGCAGCCACAGATAGATATTAATGTAACGTGCCAGCCAGACGGTAAGGGTGTGTTGAAAACCATCGAAGACCGAAATGCCAAAAACGATTGGACCTAAAATAGAAAGTACCACCAATTGAAAAGTCCGCAGTGTATCGATGCACAGGGAAGCAGATTCAAATAATACACGCAGTACCTCGCTCATCCACTCCTTTACTGAATTGCGGAAATTATAAGAGGCCTTGCTCATGGCAAATTTGATGTCACTTCCAATACCATCCAGCATTCCCTGCCCACTAGGATCTGCATCATCATGTGTGTATCGGTACCATTTATCCTGATCGCCGCTTCCTGTTGAACCCACATACATTTTCCAGGGATCTGTTTCTTTGAGTGCTTCTTCCTTTTCTTTAAGCAGTCTTTCAATCGCTTTATTCGATCCTTCCACCATTGCAGCAGTTGCTGTAACAGTAGGTTTCATGACACCATTAATCATATAGAGGACAGAGGGAAAAATCATAATGCAAAATCCGATAACAAATGGACGAAATAGTGGATAAAAATCTATAGGTTCAGCACTGGCAATATGTCGCCAGACTCTTGAGGCGATATACCACATAGCTGCAAAACCGGCAAGTCCTTGTCCGACGCCAATTAGGTTACTGCATAAAGGCATCATTTCATCATACAGTTGTTCCAGTACACTATGCAGGCCGTTCATGTCGTCTGCAATTCCTTGTGCATTGGTCGTAAATGGCAATATCATTGCAAGAAGCACAAGTATTATTTGCTTATTTATCTTTATCATAACACTGGATATTTAGTTATTTAACTTATAAATACTGCGCATTGCGCGGGTATCATTATGCTCTTTTGCACGCTGTAAAGCCAGTACAGTCGTATTATTGTTGAAGTTTCTCAGGAACAAAAGTTTGTCCTGCATATCTGCATATATTTTGTCAATAGCGGCTAGCCTTTCATCATCTGACATTCGCATTTTATTAGCAGTAATGACCGAGGTCAATTCATCAAGATTTCTAAGACTTTGCTTAAAAAGATTATTGTATACCCTTTCGAAATAGGCAATTTCTTCAGCATTGAAATTTTTACTGTCCCTAAAGCGACTAAAAGCGGACTTGTATTCTTTTACCAAGAGCACCTGATAATTCACAATGTCACCAATACGTCTGTAATTCTTAACTGTGGGACTAACCTGCATCAGCGCATCAAGAAATGTTTCATGAAGGCTGAAATTTCCTTCAGATAAATCTTTTACAGTATTATAGCCTCCACTTAGTATTTCATAGCCCTTTTTCATATCCTTTAAAATCTGTTTGAACTGCGCTAACTTCTCTATGTTCAAAATCAATTGCTGGATTTCCTGTTTTTGAGCGGTTATCTGCGATGGAAATAAGAGTCCGATAAACACAATTCCTATAATCATTAATTTTTTCATGGCAAATCAGTATTTATGCCGTTTAGGACACGGCTGTTTTTTGCTTCTTTCAATTCGGCTGCTTTTAATACAGCAATCACCTTGGTTTGATTACTGAAACTTTCAGAGAAAGTATAGTTATCAAGCATATTCTGGTAAAGCATATCAATTCGTTTCACTCGCTCATCATCTTTCATTTCTAACTTTCCGTCAGTAAGGATTGTTAGAAGCTCATCCAGATTGGTATCACAATTTTTGATTAACCTTTCAAAGACTCTTTTGATATAATCGACTTCATCTCCATGAAACAAATCATCATGCTGAATTTGCTGATATAAGCTTTTATAACTTTTCATGATTTTTATCTGGAGCCCAATAATTTCTGTTACCCTGGCATATTTTTTTATTCTAGGGTTGACTGCCTTAAGGGAATTCAGGTAATCGGTATGAAGATTAAATTCTCCACGTTTGAAATCTCCAATGGTATTGAGTCCTTTTTTGACCGCCGAATAGCCTTTTTGGGCATATCCGATATAGACTTGCAGGGCTGCTATTTGCTCTAAAAGCATCCTTTGCTGTTTTGCCTGTGCATGAAGATTCACTGTGGTCAGTGCAGTAAAAAGCACCACTAAAAATATTTTTTTCATGATTTATTGGTTGTTTACGGAATTCCGTAAAATTGTTTAACGGATTTGACATCATGCTCTGTTTTGGCTCTTTGAAGACTCAGTAGTATGTTCTGCCTGTTGAAGAGCGTCAGGTCATCATAATTGGCATCAATCTGATCTGCTGCAGCATTTATAATCTCCAGCCTTTTGGCATCACTCATCTGTGTGGTAAAAGAATCCAATACAAGGAAAATCTGATCGATGTTTTTCAGGCTTTCATCAAGTATTCCAGAATACACACTTTGCATATAATCGAGTTCGCTGGCATTAAAATGAGTATCTTTTTGAAACAGGTTCCAGGCTCTTTCATATTCATCTACCAAACGAACCTGCTTTGCACTGATATCCTTGATACGCTGGTAATAGGTAATGATAGATTTAACTTTTGCCAGTTCCTCATAATAATTCTTATAGAGTTCTTTTTGTTTCTCAGTCCAATCGGAAATCTCATCCAGCTTTAGTTTGGAGAGGATATTTTCTATTTTTTTCTGAGCATTCTGCAGCCAGATCGTTTTGTTTTGCAGTTTTTGGATCCTAAGGTCAATAGCCTTAATTACTTTTTTGGCAACCGCTTTTACAATTTCTAAAATCGGTATTGCTGCGACCGTTGCCGGTCTTGCCGGTGTGCCGATCAGTAAAAAACACAACAGGCAAATCATAATTTTCTTTTTTGCTTTCATAAGTATTGTAGTTTAGTTTTCTTAATTTTTATGCTCTTAAGTCATTGGCAAGTGCAGCAATGCCTTTTCTGATGTCACCATCAAATTTCTTAGCATACGCTTGTACTTTTACTTTTTCAGTTTCTTCGGTTGTGTACGCGTAATATTCCTCAAGGGATACCTCGGTGCGGTATACTTTTGACTGCATGCCTCCCAGAGAAATAAATACTTCTTTGTATTTCTTATCAGGATCATTGGCTTTGTTTACAGAGAGCACGAGTGCTTTTTCTTTTTCGGTAAGTCCAAGCAGTTCCTGAATCTGTTCGAACTTATTTTGATACTTACTTTGGTCCAGTAATATCTTGCAGTCACTGTTATTAATAATCGCCTGTTTGACCACGGGTGAAGAAATAATATCTTCCACCTCCTGGGTCACTACAATTGCTTCTCCAAAGAATTTACGCACAGTCTTGAATAAATACCGAATATATTCTGCCATTCCTTCCTTGGCAATAGCTTTCCAGGCTTCTTCTATCAGTATCATTTTACGGACTCCTTTGAGCTTGCGCATTTTGCTGATAAAGACTTCCATGATAATTATGGTTACCACTGGAAACAGTATTGGATGGTCTTTGATATTATCGAGTTCAAAAACAATAAAACGTTCTTTCAACAGATCCAGATTTTCGGTAGCATTGAGCAGGTAATCAAATTCACCTCCCTTGTAGTATGGACGTAGTACATAAAGAAAATTGTTTACGTCAAAATCCTTTTCCTTTACCTTGTCACCTTCCAATATGGAGACAAACTCATTTTTCAGAAATTCATAAAAACTGTCAAAGCAGGGAAATAAATCGGAATTGCTGTCTAACTTCTCATAATACAATTGCAGCGCGTTGGACAGTGCTACATATTCACTTCGATTGAAGGTTTCATTGTCTTTTTTCCAGAGTGCCAATAAGAGTGTTTTAATACTTTCTTTTTTCTCGGTATCCAGCGAATCTCCTTCACTGATATAAAAAGGATTAAACCTAATAGGGTTCTTTTCATCATAGGTAAAGTAGTAGCCCTTTACCATATCACACAGTCCTTTGTAGCTGTGCCCGACATCCACCAGTACAACATGAGTTCCCTGCTCATAGTAACTTCTGACCATATGGTTGGTGAAAAATGATTTACCGCTTCCAGATGGCCCCAATATGAATTTATTTCTATTGGTACATATCCCCATTTTGACTGGTTCGTCACTGATATCCACATGAACTGGTTTTCCAGTCAAACGATCTCCTAATCGAATTCCAGTTGGACTAAGGGAAGAACGATACCCTGTTTCCAGATTCAGGAAGCATGTTGCTTGTTCTGTAAACGTATCAAAGGTGTCATTCATTGGGAAATCTGCGGAATTCCCGGGAATTCCTGCCCAAAATATTTGTGCGGCTCCCACGGTTTCTTGTTTAGCAGCTGCATCCATCTGAGCCAGTGCTGAAGAAACTTTATTCTTCAGGTCTTTGAGTTCTTCTTTATTATCTGTCCAGATCAGCACATTAAAATGTGCTTTTACAGGCAGTCGCTGCTGGCTGATAGCCTCGTTAAGAAAATCATTTGTAGCATCTCGCGCAATCAGGTTCTCCCTACTGTAGGCTGATAAGGATTGGAGCCGCAGTCTTTTACTTTCAAGTTTTTGCAGCGTTTTCTGGAAATCCTCTATGAAAATATATTGATTATAAATGTGGTTACAGGAAAGTAATTGCCCCAGAGTCGAAGCAAATCCGATACTGAATTTGGTCTTATCTGTGGAATAGCGGTCATAATTAATTCTCGAACCACATAAGGCAGGCAGATCAGCGGCATCCCCCAACGTATAAATCTGGCAATGTTTGTCTCCAACCTGAAGACCATCATCAAAAGCAATATCCTTAAAAACAAATGAGTTTTGTTTTTCAGACAAAAAACAATATTGTTCAATGATACCGATCTTCCTGCTATGGCTTTTAAGTTCATCATTGCCAAGACGGGTCAGTTTTACAAAACCACTGTCTTCCAGTATGCGTCTGAATTGTCCCGTACTGTCAATAAATTCCTGACGCAACTGTGCTTTTAATGTTTCTTCCGGAACTATTGAACTCCTAAGTAAATTTGAAAACAGGGAACTTGACGTTTTTCTTCCTACCGGTTTTTTAGTTAAAAAAATGTAACAGGAATGATCCAGAAAGGGACGTTCATTAAAAAAGCGTTCACTGCTTCGGGTAAGAAAACTCGAATCTTCGCTTGTAAAATCTGGTTCAAACTTACTATCTATAAACCAGTCTTGTTTATGGAATACGCTAAATTTCGGAAGCAGTTTTATCGCTTTAAGCCACGCCTGATGAAATGCTTCGTATTCCTGATCCGACAAGGTAAATATCTCGGGCAGTTCTGCTTTAAACACTACTGTCACATCTCCTTGTTTGGACAGGATGCAATCGTGTTCTACATCCATAATTGGTAAAATATCATCTATCATCTTTTCCATCATCCTCTTTTTTTACCGCTCAGGTAATACTGAGCATATTCTATTTCATCATCATAAATATTTTTCTGCTTTTCGATTTCACAGCTTTTGGAATCTGCCGTTTTGCTAAAGCTTTCATCATTCCATATTCACCGTATTTATGACTCATTTTATATATTTTCAAAACCCACAATGTTCCTGAAACACCAATAATCCCGATACAGATTAAAGAGGGTAATCCGGCTATATACATAATAGCAAACAGTATCATAAGCACAATTACACCGCCGCCCAAATACCAGATATACTGCGCCTTTAGGCCTTTAAACTCTATGCTCTGGTTTATTCCTTTGTTGATTTGATACACACTGTTTGACATGGTATTTATTTTAAAATTTCATCCTGCTGCTGCGTCTCATTTCTGAAAAAGAGTGTTCCTGCCATTTATCAGTATTGCTTTCTACCCCTTTGAAACGCTGTGATTCTTCACTGCTCTTTATTGGGAGTTGAATTACCGGAGCTGTATCCGTTAATTTTGTTTCATTACTGAGACTGGCCTCTTGCGGATTGGCTTCTTTCAATTGGTTCTCCTGAATTTTCAGGGCTATTTCCCTTTCCAGACTAAAGAGGTCGCTTTTCATTTTTTGAAGTTCATCTTCCTGACTAAATACTCTTGTGGTTAATTGTTGTAATTCCGGCAGTTGGTTTTCAATATCATTCAGGGACTTTTGGTATTTTGCCGTGAGATGTTCCACCTTATCAATGGCATTTAGAAAATGACGGGCTGCCAATTTTGGATTGTCCACATTTGGAGTTCCTCCATTGGAAGTATATTTAATACCATCTTCCAAACGTTGTGCATAAAAGCTGTTGGAGTAACGGTACTGGTACAAACCATCATTTTGATAGGCTTCACGTTCTCTTTTTATATAGAGTCCAAAATCATATAATTTCCCAATTTGTTTGGCCTGGTTTTCTTCTTCGGGAGGTTTCCAGTTTTTATAGAGTAGGATAATTTCTTTACCGATACTTTCCGGATCTGCTGTCTTGCAGTCATACAACTCTATAGGATTCGCTTTGGAACCATCAGGCTCATACTTCAGATTGTTTTTGTAAAAACTGTGATCAGCAGTTAGTTTGTCCAGAGTTCTAGAGGCGATTCCTTTTTCCTCCATTAGGTATTCAACCTGATATTTAGTTCTGGAAATTTCCTTGTAATGCGCTTTTTTAAGGCTTTCCATTACCGTTACTTTTTTCTCCAATTTTGATTTTTCCAGTAATGAAGTATCACCTGATAATACTGCGATATATTCTGAAAAGTTCATTCCACTTTGCTCATCCATGGCTCCCTCATCAATAGTCCTCACATTAAGTTCACAGTTTTTCATCTGACTGATAAAAGTCTGTTTGTTCTTCAAAAGGTTGAATTTGTAATTGTCCAGGGATTGCTCTGTGGCATAGATGAAGTTCTTTACTTTATTACCATAATGCTGTTTGGCAACTTCGTTCCCTTGTCTGCTGCCTCGGCCATTGCGTTGTCCCAGATCTGATGGTCTCCAGGGAATATCCATATGATGCATCGCCACAACACGCTTCTGCACATTAAGCCCGGTACCTGCTTTTTCTGTACTTCCTAAAAGAACACGTATCTCACCTGTATTCATTTTAGAAAACAACTCTGGCTTCTTCTTATCAGTCCAGTCGTGTATATAGGTAATCTCATGAGCTGGGATATTAAAATCCCTTACCAGTTTTTCTTTAAGGGCATCATACATATTAAAGTCATCCGGCTTGGGTGTCCCGATATCCGAAAAAACAATCTGAGTACCTTTATGCTCCATGGAAGCATGGTAAATTTCAGCCACATTTCTGGCGCATGTATTCACTTTATTATTCGGATGATCACCATATCTTTCATTTATCAGCCTCATATCGGCAGCCATTTTTTTAGCGTAATTAGTAGCTATAAGCATCCTGCCTTTATCTTCCTGCGAGGTAAGAGGTGCCCTGCCAATAAGTGTCGCATTACCTGTTTTGGCAAACTGCATGAGCTGGGTAATAAACTCGCTTTGATCAGGTGTAGGACTGATATTGACAAGCTGTTCCTCAATTTCAGGTTTGTCCAGATCAATATGTTTTGCTGTTTTGTAATCGGTTATCTCATTATAAAACAGTGCCAGTTCCGGAACTTTAATAAAATGGCGAAAACGCTCCTTTGCAATAATCTCATTGGTGACCGAAAATTCAAAATCAGTTGTTTTTCTGGCAAAAACAGCTGCCCATCCGTCAAAGTTTTCAATATGCTGGCGTTCCATTTCTTTAGGTCGCAGGTATTTGAAAAGAAGGTACATTTCTGTCAGACTGTTTGAAATAGGAGTACCTGAAAGAAAGGTCACACTTAGATCCGAATCGAATTTTTCCTGAAGCGTGCGTACCGCAAATAACATATTAAGCGCCTTTTGACTTCCCTGCATATTTCCAATTCCGGCAACACGGTCATGACGGGTAGTGAAAGTCAGATTTTTGAATTTGTGAGATTCATCTACAAACAAATGATCAATCCCCATTTCTTTAAAGTTGATGCCGCTGTCCTTTTTATCTTCTATATCTTTCAGCAGTGTTTTTAGTCTGCCGTCCAGATTATTTTTTCGTATTTCAAGACCTTTTAATATTTTCTTGGAGATATCGCCTCCCAGATCTCTGGCCGTATCAAGGTCCCGTTCTATATTATCCAGCTCATTTTGTAAGATCTCTTTTTGTATTTCGGGTGACTGCGGAATTTTACCAAACTGATCGTGGGTTAAAATGATACAGTCCCAATTATTATTTTTAATCTCATGGAAGAGTCTCATTCTTTTGGCCGGAGTAAAATCATTTTCACCAGGTGCCAATATTCTTGCATTGGGATAAGCCTTTCGATAGGTTGCTGCAATTTGATTTACATTGGCATTCAATGCCAGTATTGCAGGCTTATGAATAATCCCTAATCGTTTCATTTCATTGGCAGCCACAATCATGGTTAATGTTTATCCAAGCCCAACCTCATGATCGATTAAAGCGCCACGGTTCTGAATAATACGCCAGGCCGCATTTTTCTGAGAACTGTACAAGTCTTCAATCTCCAGGGCTTTTTTATCCAAACCCGGAAAGCTCAGATGACTTCCATTATATTCTCGCAATACGTAACAATTAAACGTATTGTTATAGAGATTTTCCAATTCATTTTTGTCATTTATTGGCAATTCCTGCAGCCACTCAATAAAACCATTACGGATGTTTTCAATTTTTTGATGGGCAAGCTGTATAGCTTCATTATCGGGCAGTCGGATGGGTTTTCCGCCGGCTCCCTCAACTTCATAGGTAAAAAAGGGAGCTGTATTTTCGAGCGCATGCTCCAATATCGTGTAACCATAAGTGGTTCTGCCGCTTTTGGGAGTCACCGAAAATTCTCTGTCTATTTTGGTATTGTGACCTGTACTTACTTTAAAGGTATCCAGTGATGGGAAATAATTAATTTCAGTTGGCTGGTCAAATAATTTTCCGGCAAAACTTTCATAGTATCGGTTGGGAATCCATCGCTCGCCAAGATTGAAATCGAGTAATTCAAAAGGGATACGCTCGGGCTGTACTTTTTCCAGTGCCTGCAATCCTTTATAGTATTGTGTGTTTTCAGGGTATAACTGCACAGCCTGTTTAGCCTGTTGTAACTTTTCTACAACATTGCCGCTTAAATAGAGGTCTGAAGTTTCCCAATTCTGATCTGTAGGATTCAAATAGATATGATGGTTCAGACGTTCTATAACCTCGTTTTGTTCAAGTCCTGTCGAGGCAGTTATAAATCCTAAGTCAACAGCTCCTTTTTCATTCAGACTTCGGGCCAGCGCTTCAACAGGATCATCTGTATAATAGCGCTCTTGCTGTTTTACTACAGATTCTATTAAAATATCCGACTTCACATAACGTTCGCCTTCTTTGCGTTCCAATGAAGAAAGAATGGTGAAACCGAAAGCGGAATCATGCATGATTAACCTGCGATTCTCAGCACCGTTCAAAATACCATAGTGGGACACAAATTTGGTATACTGCTCATCTAGATTTTTCCGAACCTGTTCACTGCCAGCTTTATCTGATTGTTCTTTCTCAAACAATTCCAGATAATGATCCCGAATAGCAATATAGGAATCATAGAATTTCAGATTGCCCTGTGATGCTAATGGCTGGAAAAAGGCTTGTTTGTGCTGCTCATTGATATCACTGATAATTCCAACGGATTCTGCAACTCTAACAAGAGTACCTTCTGTATAAAAAGATTTCAATGAAGCAACTTCTTCATAGAGTCGTTTTTCAAGGTTAAAAGCAGGTTCAAGGGTTTTATCTCCTTCATAAATATATTTGTGATCATAGTATTGAAGGGTATTGGATAAAGCCAATAATTCATGTGGCAGTAATCCGCCATTCATCCAATTGGCTGAAAAGCCATTGATTTCTTTTACATTGGAATATAATTTATACAGGTATCGATTAGTCTTAATTTGTTTAGCAGTGATAAGCACCACATTTTCATGTGAGGGATTATCATTTGTGCGTATGGTACTGAGTATTCGTGCTGTTTTTTTATCCACTACAGTTTCATCAAGAGGATTGATGTAATCCATAGCACGGTTGATATTCTCTGCAGGCACAGTATCAAACAAGCCAAGCTGGACTGAAATACCGCTTGCTTTACTCTCCGGCATGGGTAAATAAGTGAATTTTTGTCCGATTGCTTCAGCGGGCTGAACTATCTCCGTTTTTTGAGCCTGCTCAAAGCGTTCCGGGTTAAAGTTTTCTTTTAATCCCTTGGTAATATTTTCTGCAAGACGATCTTTAATAGAATTGATATCACCGTTTTGTCTCACACTTTGGTGTGCCTGTCCGTATTGGTTTTTACCGGCTTGTATTTCATTCCCAATGATGAGCTCTTCTCTATTGTGCAGATATTTATTAATACTGTATTTTCCAAATTCATTTTCGAGTTCAACGATTTGAAGCATCTCATTTTCATTATCAGACAGGGTTTCTTTATGCACATTTTTCTGAACAATAAGCAGATGATTTGGAGCATCGGTATTTCCTGTTTCTTTCATCAGGTTGTCAGGCATAGCTGCTAGACTCACAAAATCCGCATTTTGAAAAAGGTATTCTCGCACGCTCTGATTGGAAGGACTGTTCAAAAAACCGTCTGTACTTATGTATGCCATAAGACCGCCATCAGCAAGTTTGTCAAGTCCTTTTGCAAAGAAGTAATTGTGAATTTTTCCTGAAATTGCTTTATCGGGATAAGCCTCATCATACACAGAAAAATTACCAAAAGGAATGTTGCTGACCACAAGATCATAACTGCCATTATCATTTGTGGGAGCTTCTTCCAGTCCTATTACATGAGTGGTATTTTTAGTTGAAAGTGTACTGTTTAATGCAGAAAGCACCAGTCCGCTTAATTTGTCTTTTTCTACAGCAGTAATTTGTTCCAAATTTGAAAACGCACTGTCTGCCTCGGTTATAAAAATTCCTGATCCTGCTGATGGTTCGTATAATCTTTTAGGATTAATACCTTGTTCTTCCAAAGCAGTGTACAAAGTTTTAGGTACAATTTCCGGCGTATAAAATGCAGTAAGGACGCTATTGCGAAGTGAAGAAACAATTGAGTTATAATCTTTTTCAGAATAGTGTTCTTGAAGTATTGTGTGCAGTCGTGTCATTTCCGGATGCAGCTTCAGGTCTTCTTTAGTAGCACCCGATTTTGTCCAGTCTTCGGTAGTGCCATTTGCATATAATACACCCTTGATGCCTCCAAATCCGGCATATGCCTTAAGCGCGTCAACTTCTTCTTTCGATAAAGCATCACCTTGCTGCCATTGCATTGCAATGGTAATCGCCTGGATATTGGCACTTAGTTTTTGGGATAGATTGTAAGCCATAATTACTCCTTTTCATACTACACACTGCTGTAAACAGCTCAACTCACATAGTCAGCAATCTGACCGATAAGGGCATTTCTCAAATTAGAATCTTCTTCATTTTCTTTAGTAAAACCAATGGTTTCAAAAATGGGCCTGCAGCTTTCCATAAGATTCATTACCTCATAGGTCAGGATACCAGATTCCTGAAAAGCGGCATAGGTTTTCTCAAACTCATCTAAAAGCAGCGAGCGGATATATAAAAAACGGGAAGGTTTCAGATCTTCGGTAAGTACATTGAGACATATTTCTTCGATGATATATTGAGGTGTACCATCAGATAACATATCGTCCAATATGGATTTCACACTACTTATCTTCTCATTGAGATAATCCAATACACTATAATCTTCCTGTAGTGTAAACATCAAATCGGGATTGTTATGGATAATGTAAAAACATAACTTTTCTTTGAGTAGATCTTCCATAACGATTTGTTTTAAATCCCAAAGAAGGATTTGATTACGGTAGCCACTACCACCAGAAAAACACAACTTCCAAACCAGGCTGCTGCTACTTTTCCGGTATCAGGATCACCTGCATTCCATTTTTGATATACTTTCACAGCACCAATAAGACCTAATAATGCTCCTACGGCATACATCAGTTCAGTTCCTGCATCAAAGTAACTTCGAACCTGTTGGTTGGCTTCGTTAATTCCTGCCAGACCATCCTGGGCGTAGGTTTCATAACTGATTACAAAAAGCAATTGTGCCAGAAGCGTACAAATACTATTTGTTTTTTGCTCAATAAACTTTTTAAAATTCCAGTTCCATTTTTTCATCGCACATTATTTTTAAAGTTTAATAATTCAGAAAAAAAACGGAGGTGTAGCCGCTGTCGCAGTTCCACTTTCCTGTTACATCTGCCATACTGCGCTGGGATGGACAGGGGCAATTCCTCCGTTAAATTGTTGTAGAGTTTATTCCCAGAGGGCTTCTGCTTCTTTCTGGGTTAAATTGATTGATTCGAGTTTGTCACATTCTGAAACTATCAACTCGCTTATTGAAGAATTAAAAGGGGAATTTTTCACTGAGGGAAATTCTCTTAGGAGAAGCTGCAGATAATAGGTAAATTCTTTTTGGACTAATTTTTTCTTTGCGGCATCTGCGATAAAAGTTTTTAATCGTGCCACCAGAGCATCAACGTCCTGAAAGGTAGTGTCAAACTCTCCAAAGGAAGCTTGTTCTGAAATTTCTTCAGGTGATTCTTGGGCTTTTAATTCAAATTTAGGATCTTGGTAATTTGGGTTTTCAAATCCACGGAATTGAAGCTTCCGCCTTCCTGATAAGACTTCTTTGAGGTCATCAAAATAAAATCGAAATCCAACAAATAAATACCAGCTTGCCAATAGCAGAATAATTACAACTATGTAATTACTCCATGAAATGTTTGTAAACATACCTCATCATTTTATCGTTCTACATTAGTTTCTCACAATCCCGGTAAATTGATAATTCCAAGCCAGGATCTTCATTATTACAAGGCAAAGAAACGATAGAGATAAAACTGCTACAAGTACAACTTTTTGTTGTACCCCTATTGTACCCCGTTGAACCCCCAGTAAAATCAAGGGTAAAAAAATAAAATAAATGCAAAAAAAAATAAAAAACCTCCACAAATGGGAGGCTAATTTGATGATGAAATAATTATTTTAGGATATTTATTTCTGTTCTAAAATGCTAAAAAATCGATTTTTGAAACAAGAATAATTGGACAATGCCAAACGGCTTTTAGCAGTAGTGCTTTTCTATTGTTTTTCTAATTGTATTGAATTTGTTTTCAAAAAATCCACAACAACATCACAAATATTTGGTATTAATTCGTTAGTAATTCTATTTGTCAATTGTCTTGTGTGAATTAATAATTTTGGTTTTTTCCCAGTTTCATTTTCTGAATGTATCCAAATTTTATCTTTTGCATTTAGATTATGTAATTTAATAAATTTTACATTGAATAACTCACATATTTCTCCTGGGTCTGTTTCTATGTATTTATTATCACTAGCAAATATTATCACTATTTGAAAATCTTGAATAAATTTACTTTTGAAAAACTCTATTTTTCTTAATTTAAGTTCTTCTCCAAACTTCTCCTGTTTTTTTGCATCTTTTGTGTTTGGTGCCTGTAAATTGCTTAATTCTGTAGTAAATATATTTTCAATAAAACTGATTTCATATTTGTCTTTTTTATCAAATTCTATATTTAAATTTGACAAAATACAATCGTATAGTTTTTGATATCTTTGCCAAGTATGATTTAAGTTTCTGATCTTTGCTTCTTTTGGGACATATCTTTCAGAATAATTAAATTCTTTTTCTCTCCAAGATTTAGCGCTTCCATGAAACATTTCTTCTTCAATTTCAGCTCCAGCTTCTTTTCCTATAAACAATATTTTGGCGGTAGGATTTCCCAATCCAATATATTGATTTTCTGACATTGTCTGAAGAAGTTCTTCTAAATATATATTTTCTTTCATCAGATTTTTTTGATTTTTATGCCAGTATCATTACTGCCAACGTTCTCGCACTAGCAAGGGGTTTGGGGTTAAATTAAGTCTTGTTTTCGGATTTGTCAAATCATACCAAATATAAAACCAACTTCCCATTAAGCCAAATGCCAAAATCCGTTGTTGTAGCTGTTGGCTATTCGTCCTTATTAAGCAACTATTTTTTGAGTATCAATTCACTTACCTTTTTTTAATACCTTCATCTGCATTTTTTATGGCATGATTTGCTAATAAAGAATTTATTCCGAGTTCTTCTTTTTGTTGAATATTATTCAATAGACTCTCCAAAGGCCATTTACCTTTTGCTCGATTTATTTTAGTAGAAGTAGTTAATTTATTTCCATTCATTAAGCATTGCTAACAATTTTTTCATTAATTCAAACCAAATATTTTTTCTTAATTCTTGTTCCGATTTATTACCAAAATTTTGATTGTCGTTAATATATTCTGTAAGTAAAGCATCAACTATAGCTTCTGAAGATGTAGTATATGGGTCTTCTTTATTTATGTAATTTTCAATAGACAAATATGCTGTCCTACCTGAATTCCATGTTATAGTTCGTGCTTCTATTTCTTGTAGCTCATTATCTATTTTAGCTTGTAATTCATTCCATTCATTGCTTTCTAAATCTTTTCCGTCAAGAGCATTTTTGTGTAATTTAATTAAATCATGGAAATATTTTTTATCTCTTTCTTGCTTTGGAATCATATCGGTTAAAATCATAAGTTCCCATTTATGAAACATTAAAGAGTAATCAATACCGACATTGCATGATTCCAAAAAGGCAGGATAAAAGTACTCTTCATAGTTTTCTTTAAAACCACTAAAATCATTTGAATTATGGTGGTTAATAGTAAATAGTAGATTTCCTAACCAATTAGGTAAACCTAAATTACTAGGGAAATTTTCGTAATCTTCTAAAAAAAAGTCAGGTGTGGTGTATGTCCTATTTAGATTGAATAACTTTTCTGCTATTTCCTCTGCTGATTTAGGAGCTTTTTTCATATTCAACCAATCATATGTAGAAGCTAATTTTTTTTCTTTTATTTCGTGATTATTTTTAAATGACAATAGCATAGTTATATAAAATAAATTAATTTTTAATTTTTTAATAATGGCAAAATTGCGTTAAATTCCTAAGTTTGCTAAGCGCTTGCTGCCAGCGTCTTGGCACTACAGCGGGTTTGGGACTAAATTAAGCCCTATTTTTGGATTTGCCAAATCACCCCAAATACAAAACCATGTTTCCATTAAACCCAATGCCCAAATCCGTTGTAGTGGCTGTTGGGTGCTGTGGTTTTACGTAACAATGGTTTCAATTTTTATTTTTATTTTCTTTAGTTTATCTAAGCTATCATTTTCTGGACTAAAATAAGAATTGTATTGTTCTTCTATATCTTTAGCATAATATTTACAATGAATCTCAATTTCATTTATTTGTTTTCTTAAGTCTGCAACGAAACTCACAATGTTTCGGCTTCCAAAAATATCATATCCTATAGTATTTCTAAATTCCATTGAAACTCTAAGAAATTCAATCAAGATGTCGTTTGAGATAACTCTAAAATCTGTAGCCTCGTCATTATCTTCACATTCCTGTAAATATTCGTAATACTCGCCAGTAAATTGATTTACTAATTTTGCCCATGGCAATGACATGTAATTGTCCGGATTAGCAATTTTATAATCATCAATCATTGAAGCGCACATATTCATAAGTTTCAAAAAAGCAGAACCAATTTTTCTTTGTTCTTCAACTTTATAATTGATTTGAGATGTGTATTTTGCTCTAAGTTCTTCAATACCTTCTTTATAAAAGTCTATTAATGTAAAAAGATTAAGAAATGTCTTCTCCCAGTCAGGATCATCTTTTAAATAGAATTTGATTCCATTGTAAATAGATAATGAATCCATTTCAACAGCTCTGGCAAAATTACGATTTACTAAGAAATACATTCTATTCATCTTAGAGGGTTGAGTCTGTTCTTCTAAATAATACTTTTCCATCACTGTTCCTTGTTCTATTATTCCATCAATCATGGATTTTAAAAAAGTATTTAACAGTTTGAGTTTGTCAAGTAATTCTTTTTGATTTTCGGTCCGGACAAGTTCTTCATTTCTTAAAATTTGTTGTCGCTGTTCAAGTAAGCTCAATATTACAAATAAGATTGAAAGAAAAGATAAAACACCACCAATAAGAGTTCCATAACCCGAGATAATATCTGACTTATTTGCAAAGTCAATTTCAATTTGTTTTGGACTTGTTTCATTTATTAAATCGAAAGATATCCAAATAATGATTAAAAAAATTATAGTAGTAAATACAATAAGAATATTTTTAAAAACTTTAATTTTTGTCATAAATTACTTTTTTGGTGATTTTGAGGTACCATTGCACCCAACTCATTAATACCAGTCATAAAATGGCACCAACACAACCCTTTTGGTTGTGTTGGTGCAGTAAGTTTGCTTTTTCTTTCAGCGAATATAAGAAATATTTTTACTACAATTTTTTAACTTTTTGGAAATTGAAATCAAAATAATTCCTAAGTTATCCTCTTATTGAGATTTCTCTAAATCATGTATGAAATGGTTTGAAAAAGATTTGTAGGATCAACAAATGTGCGGTTTAAACGGATTTAATTGATACCTTTCTAATTGGTAATAACTTTTTAATTATTTGATATTTATTATATTAAAATATATTTAGTTAAGTAATTTGAAGATAATATTCATATTCTAATAAGATAAAAATTCAATTTCTGATTTTTTATCCATGATTTGCCAGCCATCATCGGCTAATATAAAATACACTTCATGACTCAATAAGTCTTTCAAGCCATTCTTAATGCTAGCAGCAAAAACATTCTTTCTCCGAATTGTAGTGTATTCTACAATTGCCTTATTACCGGAACTCATAATTCTGATTTCTGCAATTGCTCCAAATTCTTCATCGGCTACTTTTACACGTTGAATTTTATGTTTTTTATCTGCTGCAGGTGTTGGCAGTAAGTACGGTCTTGCTGCAGGGGTAAAACTCACGAAAGCCGTTGTATCACCAAATTTTTTGGTTTGAAGTACTTTTACAAATCCTTTTTCTACGAGTCCGGATTTAAAAATGGTGTAGGCATGCGCGGGATCACCACAGAAAATATCATGGTCTACAATAGTAGGGTAATGATTTTTTTCCAGAATAAGGGTGGTAGCCAATTTCTCATCCAGCTTTTTAGGCTGGCAACCTGTTATGATCAGAAGCATAGTGGCTAAAATATAAGATAGATTTTTCATATTTTTAAGTTTTAAATTATTTAGTTAATATTCTTTAATCTGTTTAATCATGCGCTCCAATGTTTCAATTGCTATTCGTTTATCCCTCTCTTCAAAAATGTAAGCCTTGCTTCGCATGGCATTGTATGAAAGATCCACTTTATTTGGAGTGGATAGAAATGGAACAATTGTTTTAAATAAATGATTCATTGATTTTGAAATAAGAATTTTTAATTCATCAGATGCCCTAAGTATTAAGGCTGTCTGATCTGTCGAAAGCTTACATAAGACTTTATTAGAGGAAGAGTCTATAACGGAGGACTCACACATCTTCTTTTCAATAATTGGTAAAGGTTTGTTTAAATAGTTTGCAAATCTGGATTCTACAAAAGTTATTAATTCATCCAAACACGAAATTAAAGTAGCAGTTACCTCTTTTAAATGTTCTCTATGTTCATCATCGGTACTATTTATCTCTGTAATTTTATCTAAAAGAAATAACAGCGATGAATAATAATTTCCAACTAAAATTTTAATCTGTTTCTCCTTGGTAAGCGAAAAAACCTGTACCGTAAATTGTGACTGAATTAAGAATGTTTGCTCGGTCGCTTTTTTAATAATCGCTTTGGATTGAATTGGAGTAATCATAGTAAGATCTGTTTTACCAGGATTAAGGGTTGAGGTCACCGTTAAATCCATCCATTCTAAAAGATAGGTTTGAGTCATTTTTTTTACTTTTACTTAGTAAATATTTCTCTCGACTTGCAATCGACAGTACTCTAAATCAATGCTTATAGAACATTCTTAACCCGGTCAAACATGTATTATAAAGTATTTAATTAGAATTTAATTGTAAACGGTATTCTGAAGGAGACAGGGAAGTATGCCTTTTAAAAAAAGTACTGAAAGCAGAAGAATTACTAAAGTGCAATTCTTCTCCAATATATAAAATGGTTAAATGATTGTTTTGCAGCAAAACTTTTGCTTCGAGGAGAATCGCTTCTTCAATAAATTGCTTCGCAGTTTTTTCTGTAACTTGTTTAACTATTCTACTAAAATGATCCGTATTAACACCTAAATAATTTGCGTAGTATTTTACACTGTGTTGCTTTCTGCAATTCATTTCTAAAATTTTAAAAAATTGAAGAACTAGTTTTTCCCTTTTCGAATGCTGAAGTGATATATGCCAGGATGACCTGTGATAGATACCTGCTAATTCATATAATAACAGATTAAAACTAAAAAGTATTATCTCATCTTTAAAAACATGCGAGCTAGGTCGTAATACTTTGCTATTAAGTAATGTCAATAAATCAATTAGTAATAAAACATCTTTACTTTTTAGAAAGATTTTAGAGGATAATTGGGTAATAAAAAATTCAAAATACCTAATATGAGGTCTTCGTATACTATTTTCAATAACAAAGTCTGTAGTAAATGACAGCAAGCAAATTTGTAATTGATCACTCATGATCAAAATTTCAAATGAAGTCTTTATAGGTATCACAAGGATCTCACTTTCAAAGACAGTAACTTCTGTATTATCTATTAGGATAGATAAGGAACCCGAATTGACAATCAGTATAGAGAAATGGTCTACCTTAAATAATTTACTCAAAGATTTTTTAGATGTAAATTTCTCAAAAATGTAAACTTGCAGGCCAATATGAAAATATTTTGATTTTTTGCTTACCACGACAATACTCTTTATGAAATTATAATCAGTTAAAATAAATTTTACTTTATTAAAGCCCAAATTGGCAAGCTACTCTGACATCAACCTAGACATCAATGTAACGGTAATAAAAAGTAAATTGGACATGCCACTCACAAAAAGCAGGTAGGCCAGACTACGTGGACTATCACTTTTTATCTCGCCATTTGTGAGATAGCCAATTATTTCATCATAGGATAATAGATCTATGATGAAATAAAGACTAACAAGATTGAAAAGAATCAAGCACACAGTAAACACGTATGCTATCTCTTTTTCATAGCAATAGATATAATACATCATAACTCAGATCATTGATTGTATATCATGATTCCTGTTACAAGTGAACGTTTTATTGCCGTACAGGGATCATCAATTGCACCACTAACCCCTGCAACACGGTGACCAGTAGAAGTGTCCCAGTCTTTATCTTTGCGTTCCAGAGCATAATACGTTGAATACCTCGCTATGGAGGAAGTGGTAAGGATAATTCTCTTATCCTCACTGTTAAATGCCTGATTAGCTATCACAGCTGATTCAAAAGATATTATGTATTGATAAATTTCCTCGTAGGAATCATTTTCCCATAAAAGGATATCATTCATAAAATTCGAAAGATTATCTTTTGCTGCAATTGTCATTGTAGAATTTAAAATAGTCTGATCTAGTTTAGACTGTGGATTATTTATAATCTCTTGTATCACAATCAGATTGGGAGACAAATTTGTTCCTGAAGTTAAAAGCATTAGATCATTATTTTGAGCCGCTATAGTTTCGATCTGTTGAGAAATTTGTCCTATTGTGTTATACTGATAGTTACCTGATAAATAAGCATCAAGAATATCATTATGTAGTTTACCAGCAAAATCGTAAATGTTTGCAGGGTTTTCAGGGGTCATGTTTTGCACCAAACGTGCTGATTTTTCTGATTCCTTGCTACTGATTTTACTATCTATACTTTCTATATTATCAATAGTATCAGTAGTACAGGAAACGATTAATAATGGTAAAATTATTAATCGTAATGAAATGTTTTTCATGATTAAAATGTGTTAAATGTGACCGACCAATTTTTTAGTCAGTTCATTTCACCCGGGTAAGCAGAACTTTAATTTAGTACTCTACTAAATATTTTTGCTTTTGAATTCAAGGCAAATCTAAAAGTAGATTTTTTGATTTGCAAAACATTAGTATGTGGATTTCCGAGAATAAGAGTATGGATTTTCGGAAAATCCATATACCTTTTTTAAATAAAAAAACCTTAATTATCAATTGTTTACACTATATTTAAGGCGATTTTTTTGAAAAATGTTAATGAGCCTTTTTATAAGCCTTTTATTTAGCTTTCAGAATGATTTTGTACAAAAAATAATGTCTCATTTTAATTCAAACTATGATTAGAAAGTATCTATTTGTACTCTCTCTTTGCTTGGGAGATCAAATCTGCGCACAGGAAATCCATTTTAAAATTCCCGATACACTTCGAAATAAGAATTACGATTACCTTTTTGAAAGGATAGAAGAATCTGAAAAAGATAGTGTTAAAAAATCCTTATACCTTAAATCCTTTCTCGTAAAATCGAAAGCAGAAAATAATTTGGAAGAGCTTGTAAATGGCTATAAAAACTATGTTCATCACTCGCCGGAAAATCTAAAACTGATCTATGTAGATAGTATGATTTATGCTGCAAAAAAATCAAAAGATAATGCATTAATAGGTTCAGCCTATCTTTCAAAAGGAATCGTATATTATGCCGCTAAAAAACATAATTATGCATTAGACAATTATCTAATTGCAGATAATTATATTTCCAAAACAAATGATAAGTATTTGATATATAAGGTAAAATACAATATTGCAAATATAAAATACTACCTGGGATTTTATAATGAGGCAATTTCTTTATTTAAGGAATGCATCGATTACTTTAAAGAAAACAACGATAGGGGCTATCTGAATTCCTTACATTCTCTTGGTCTTTGTTATAATCGTCTTGGAAGTTATAGCTTATGTACAGAAATAAATGAGAAGGGATTATCAGAAGGAGAAAGATTATCTAACAATGAGATGGAAGAGTATTTTATTATCTCCGAAGGAGTTAACCAGTATTTCCGAGGCAATTATACTTTGGCTATTAGTAAAATCAACTATTCACTACCAGTCATTATAAAAAACAAAGATTTTGCAAATGAAGCTGTTGGCTATTTTTATATTGGGAAAAGTTATTGGGATCTTAAGAATCCAGAAATGGCCATACCTTATTTCAAAAAAGTAGATGATATTTTTAATAATAAAGGATACATTCGTCCTGATCTTCTCAATAGCTATGAATTATTAATCAGCTACTTTAAATCCAAAAAAAATCTTAACCTACAACTTTACTATATTGAGAAACTGCTTAAAGTAAATAATATTATGAACAGCAGATACAAATACGTATCGCAAAGAATTTACAAAGACTATAACACTAAAGAATTACTATTTCAGAAAAATAAAATTGAAAAGTTATTTGAAGAAAGAAAGCGTAATGACTTTATTTTTAAGGGTATAATTGGATATTCTGGATAAAGTGAGCACCTAATTCTGGATAAAAGTGAGCAGTATAAATGAACTCAAAAAGGTGTCTAAAAAGTAGTTTAAAAATATAAA
>NZ_JAYSPC010000155.1:0-118169 GCF_043722275.1 Flavobacterium sp.
GTGGATATTCTGGATAAAGTGAGCACCTAATTCTGGATAAAAGTGAGCAGTATAAATGAACTCAAAAAGGTGTCTAAAAAGTAGTTTAAAAATATAAAATTATTTTACTCTATTGGTTGTTTTTCTATTTTCTTTTTTCTCATTGATTCTCCTTTTAATTCTATCCGAAGAGCATTGTGAACGATTCTATCTAAAATTGCATCTGCAATGGTTTGTTCTGCAATAACTTCATGCCAGGATTCAACTGGGAGCTGCGAAGCAATAATAGTTGATTTTTTCCCATGCCTGTCTTCAATTATCTCCATAAGATCCTGCCTTTTAAGATTATCTAATGACTGCAGCCCAAAATCATCTAGAATAATGAGATCCTGCTTTTCTATTTTATTAATTTCTTTTATATAAGAGCCGTCAGCTTTAGCCATTTTAAGTTTGGAAAAAAGTTTATTGATATTAAAATACATTACTTTGTAGCCCATCATACAGGCTTTATAGCCAATTGCGGTAGCTATAAAGCTTTTACCAACACCCGTACTTCCACAGACAAGGATGTTTTGTTTGTTTTTTATAAAATCACAAAACTCAAGTCTGTTTATCAAGTTTTTATCTACTCCTCTGGAACTGTCAAAATCGATTTCTTCCATAAAAGCTTTATATCTAAACTTGGCAGTATTGATTAATCTTTCAACTTTTCGATTTTCTCTGTCATCGTATTCAGAGTTAATTAAATAGGCGATAAGTTCATCATTTGTATAATCGATGGTACTTGCTTCTAAAGTAGTATTAAAGGCTCTGGACATTCCGTAGAGTCTTAATTGTTTCATTTTTTCTAATGTTTGATCATTCATATTGTTATTTTATTAATGGTTATTATTTGTAATATTCCCGACCTCTGATATTATTATGTTTGGGTATTTCTTTGTCTTCAATAGTAGGATCTTCATCGATTAAGTCTAATCCTTTCTCCAAGATAGATTTGATGATTGGGTAATTGATTTTTTCATAATCCATCGCTCTCTTACAAGCATTGTTTAATCTGTCATTGCCTACTTTATTGGCTAAACTTAATACACCGGTACAGGATTTATAAGATTGCTCGGGATGCTGTTTTTTATCTAATATTTGTATAATAAATGATTTGCAAAATTCTCCAACAGAAGCTCCCCATTGGATAAACCTCTCAGGATTCCACTCTGCCACAAACTGATGTGATGTGGGCATGTGTTCTTTATTTGTTGTATAAAGATATTTGGAGTAGTCTCTCTGATGACTGGCTATTATGCGCTGTCCATGATAAATCTCAACGGTAGTTTTACTGTAAATAATCAATACTTTCTTGCCCATATAAATAAAAGGCACACTGTAATAGTGTTTGTCTTTATTGAGATAAACATGGCTGGATTTATGAACGGTTGCTTTAGCAAAACCTTTGAGCTGATAGGGATTGACAGGTAAAAATGATAGTGTTTCTTTCTCTATCTCATTAAACAAGTCTAATCTTGAGTATTTCCTGCCTTTAAAAGACATTGTATTATGCTTTTCTAAAAGTGGTAAAATAGCATCATTAAGGGCTTCTATAGTAAAAAAATCTTCTTTGCGTAAAGGGGCAAAAATTCTGGTATAAATTATTCTTACTGCATTTTCAACCAGAGCCTTATCTTTTGGATGATAAGCTCTGGTAGGCAGTATTGTGGTTCCGTAATGAGAAGCAAAGTCTAATAAATATTCCGTTACCAAGGGCTCATATTTATCACTCTTTTTAACAGCTGTTCTTAAATTATCAGTTACAATAGCGCTTGGAACACCCTGATAATAGTCTAGCATTTTTACCAGACTTCCCATAAAGTCTTCTTTATTTTGGGTTCTGGTAGCTTCTACAAAAGTAAGTCCGCTTGCTCCCAGTACACTTACAAAAACTTCTACTTCACACAGTTCTCCTGTAGACTGGTCAATAACGGATAATTTCTTTCCTGTATAGTCTACAAAAACTTTATCCCCTGCCTTGTGATGCATATGCATAGATGGCTTGAGTTTGCCTCGCCAATTTTGATAATGGTAGCAAAACTGAGAATAACTGTAGCCATCAGGATGATTTTCCCTATATTCTTCCCAGAGCAATTGGCGGGTAACACCAACTCGCTTTAATTCTTTTTCTATCGTGGGAAATAAGGATTCTAAAACTATGTTTTTTTCGGGAACGGGTTTTATCTGGCCATCAAAGAGTTCTTCCAGATCTTCATTACTAAGACCTGATAACTCTTGATATGTAAAAGAATTTTGATGAAATGATTCAATATATTTCTTTACAGTATTGCGCGATAAGCCTAATTGTCTGCTTATTTGGAGCTTACTTACTCCTTGAGTATATAAACGTAATAATTGCAAAATGTTTCTCATATCCAGTCGTTTATTTGCCATATCTTTTGTTTTAAAAACAAGTAAGATATTCTTTATAAACACTACTTTTTGAGGTGGTCACTTTGAACCGGAATCAATTGATCTCTTTCACAAGAATAGGGTGCTCACTTTGAACCGGAATCAATTGCTCTCTTTTACCGGAATGGGGTGCTCACTTTTACCAGAATTTGCAGATTGGGTTTTGAATGACTTAAAGACAAAATTTAATATAGTTCCGGAGCAATGTATTTTAAAATGCTTAGAAATTGGAGTAAATATTGTTCCGCCCATTTCTACAAATGAAATTTTAGATAATTGTTTCTTGCATAAGACTAAGTCTTTTGAATATCAAAAAAATTCAGATGAAGGAAAGTATAAGCAAGTGCAACATTCTCAATATGTAATCAAGGTTTATAATAAGGCATTACATTATAGATCGAAAGGTTTTGATATTAATAATGAGATAATGCGTTTTGAAATTAAATATACAAAAATGGAAAAACTCAATAAGCTCGGAATTTTTAGTTTGCAAGAATTAATTGATTTTGGCCTTTATAACTTTAAGAAAGAATTGATGATAGAATGGGAAAATGTGATTTTTTATGACAAGACTACCCGAATTGACAGTTTAGCAAAAGGAAGTCAAAAAACATTGCTTGAATACTCAAACCCAAACTATTGGACTGGTTTATTAGAGAATAAAAAAATTGAAAACTTTAAATACCATAGAAAGCAATTAAGAAAAATTACTCTTCAATTTTCTATTAATATTCAAGCTTTAATTAGTGAATTAATTTGTAAAAAAGTAGATTATCTAAATTTGAAAACTACCCATATTGACACTTTAACTATATTGTCAAAAAAGGTAGTTTCAAAAAGTGTTTGTAAAGTGACAGGATTTGATATTTCAATGCAAAAAGAAGAAAGTGTTTTACTTTCTCATACGGGGTTAAAATATTATTACAAAATGGATAAAAAGTTATTTGAGCAAATCAAAAGAAAATATTTGTCAAAAAAGTGGATTGATGCAGATTTCGAAATTCAGGTTAAAGAGATTGCTCACAATATTAGAAATAAAAACAATAATAAAAACATTAAGCAAAATAGGATTTATAAAATTGAACAGATTAATATGTTTTCTTTTTTTAATTTATAAATAAAAAAGAAAATCATTACGGTAAACCTCAATTATGAATAGTTTTTTTTGACTAGATTTGGTATTATTTTAAACTAACTAGAACAATATGAAACCTTTCTACTCCTTTCTAATATTTGTTACATTATTATCATCTAATAATAATTTTGCTCAAAAAAACAGTTTAAATTTTCTAAACGGAATGAAGTATGCTAGTTATAGTGGCCCAGGAGAGTTTGAGTATATTGCAACAGCTAAAATTAGTAAAATTGGTTTAATAGTGCTTCCTCGTGATACAAATGAATGGCCAAAAGAGGCTAAGTTTAATCCTTCTTTTGTTGGGTATTGGAATTTATTGATCAATAGTGGTTTTGGATCAGGTGCAAAAGCGACATTACAAATTTCAAATTGTTTCCAAGTTGTTGTTTATGATAAGACAAATACGGCTTCTGGTTTTGGGGCGTCTTTTGATAAAAATATGAATGTTGCTGTAAATAGAGCTTTTGATAATTTTGAAGGTTTTAAATATCGCTATGATAGATCACTTACGGAAATAATTTCTTATCCTGAAGTTGAAAGTATTAATATGGATGAGAATCAATTAAAAGCATATTTTGATTCTACAGAATTGGAATTGCTTGAAGGTGTTTATAAAACTTATAAATCAGAATCTGATTATAAATTAGGTATAATAAAAGTTGGTGATAAATTTAAGGCAATTGTAGTGGAAAGTGATTTACCTCAATGGAAAAAAGGAGATGTTAAAGCTGTTTTTGAGAGTACTGCGGTTGATGGTGTTTTTTCAGCTAAATATTTTATGGGGGATAAAACCTTTGTTGAAACCTTTGCTAATTTAGAAGGAGGCTTGTTTACAATTGAATTTAAAAGCAAAACTGGAGAAAATGAGGATATTAAATTATTGAAATTGTATCCTAAAAAATAATTAATTATGAAAAAATATTCTTTACTTCTAATTATATTTCCTTTTATAGGATTAGCTCAGACTTATACAGTTGTACAGCAACCAACGTATGGGCTAGACCCTAAATATACACCTACAACTTATACTGTCAAACAAACGGCGCCGGCTAAATCGCCAAATTATGTTGGTGATGCATTGACACAAGTTCAAAACAATATCATTCAAACTCAACAAATAAACGCTCAAATAGAGTCTGAGAGAAATAACACAAAAGCAATTATAGAAAATCAAAATAGAATTGAAAACCTAAGAATTCAGGAACAAAGAAGGAGTCTTATAGAACAACAAAGAATTAAAGAAGAAAATAATCCTAATAGTATCTTAAACAAATTCAAAAATGCCGATTTAAAGAAAGAAAATGAAGATTTAAAAAATAAACTAATGAAGATGGAATTACTCTTGGCTGAAAAAGATAAGGCTGAAAACGATAGGGCTGAAAAGGAAAGATTAGAAAAGGAACGGATAGAAAAGGAAGTGTCAAAAAAAAAGACAAATAAATGACAAATGAAGAGTAGCTGAGAGGTTGCTCTTTTTTATTTAATAAGACCTTAGATTCTATTTAAATATTTAATTGAAGAAATACAACATTTAACACTCACGTAAATCTTATTGCTTTTGAAATTAAAACTAAAATTGAGCCAAAATGAAAATCGTTGGGCAATGGTTGGGCAGATTTATAAACTAAAAAATGCAATTATCTAAAAATAAGATAATTGCATTTGTGAAGTGCGGATAATAGGACTCGAACCTACACGCCTTGCGGCACCAGATCCTAAGTCTGGCATGTCTACCAATTTCACCATATCCGCTCAATTGTGGGTGCAAAGATAAACATAACTTCTAATTTTCAAAGCATTTTTGTAAAAAAATATTAATTCTATTTTTTGTATTTTTGAAATTCTATAAAAATCATTTAAATGGAAAATATAAAGTCATACGTTCAACAACATAAAGATCGGTTTATCAACGAATTGATCGAATTATTAAAAATTCCGTCGGTAAGTGCTGACACTGCATATTCGCAAGATGTTATTGATACTGCCGAGGCTGTTAAGGAAAGTTTATCAAAAGCAGGCTGCGATTTAGTCGAAATTTGCGATACTCCGGGTTATCCAATCATCTACGGAGAGAAAATAATCGACCCAAATTTACCTACCGTTTTAGTTTACGGTCATTATGATGTTCAACCGCCAGATCCAATCGAATTATGGACATCGCCACCATTCGAACCCGTAATCAAAAAAACCGAAATTCATCCCGAAGGCGCAATCTTCGCTCGTGGAGCTTGTGATGATAAAGGACAAATGTACATGCACGTAAAAGCGCTAGAACTTATGGTGCAAACCAATACATTGCCTTGTAACGTAAAATTTATGATCGAAGGTGAAGAAGAAGTAGGTTCAGCAAGTTTAGCCTGGTTTGTAGAACGCAATCAGGAAAAACTGAAAAATGACGTTATTTTAATTTCAGATACCGGAATGATCTCTAACCAACAACCATCGATTACGACCGGTTTACGTGGTTTGAGTTATGTTGAGGTCGAAGTTACAGGTCCTAATCGTGATTTACATTCAGGTTTATACGGTGGAGCAGTGGCGAACCCAATTAATGTTTTGGCAAAAATGATCGCTTCTTTGCACGACGAAGACAATCATATTACCATTCCGGGTTTCTACGATAAAGTTCAGGAATTATCTACAGAGGAAAGAGCCGAAATGGCAAAAGCACCTTTTAGCTTAGAAAAATATAAAAACGCATTAGCTTTAAACGATGTTTACGGCGAAAAAGGATATGTAACAAACGAACGCAACTCGATTCGTCCAACATTAGACGTAAACGGAATCTGGGGCGGATATCAGGGCGAAGGAGCAAAAACGGTTATTGCTAGCAAAGCTTTCGCAAAAATCTCCATGCGTTTGGTTCCTAATCAGGATTGGCATGAAATCACAGAGCTTTTTACAAAACATTTCACCAATATTGCACCAGCGGGAGTTACTGTAAAAGTAACGCCTCATCATGGCGGACAAGGTTATGTTACGCCAATTGACAGTATTGGCTACAAAGCCGCAAACATGGCTTATACAGAAACTTTTGGAGTTCCGGCAATTCCGGTTCGTTCTGGAGGAAGTATTCCTATAGTTGCTTTGTTCGAAAAAGAACTAAAAAGCAAAACCATTTTAATGGGCTTTGGTTTGGATTCTGATGCAATTCATTCACCAAACGAACATTTCGGAATCTTCAATTTCTTAAAAGGAATCGAAACTATTCCGTTGTTTTACAAATATTTTGTAGAGCTTTCTAAGTAATAGTTTTGCCACGAAGGCGCTAAGACACAAAGTTTTTTAGATATAAATCCGTTCAGTTTTGAACGGATTTTTTTTTTGGAATTTGGAGTTTAATTATTAAAATTTTAAAGCTTTGGAATTTAATATATTTATGGGCGTTCCCTTCGGTCGGGCTTTCGGCTATATCTTTTATTCCGTTCCACTTCATAAAAGGATACCGCCTCAATCCCTAACGCTTAGGAAAGGTGCAAAGGGACAAAGGTTTTTGTAGAGGCGCACAGCAGTGCGTCTAAGGTTCAGAGGTTCAAAGCAACAAAGGTTTTAGCCTCTAATTGAATTGCCTCCAGCTTTAGCTGGAGGTAAATATTAAGAAAAGGAATTGGCTTTAGCCGAAATTTTTAATCATTAAAATGTATTATTTGGCTAAAGCCATTGCCTGTATTTTATTGTAAACCCCAGCTAAAGCTGGAGCCTATTCAAACCTTTGTGTATTTACATCTCTGAACCTTAGTTGCTTAGTAACTTAGAGCCTCAGAAACTTTAAAAAAACCTTGTCTATTAAAAATTAATCTCTACATTTGTAGAACAACATCTATAAATGTAGAGCAAAACAAAACAAATGCGTCAACTTTTAATATTCTTGTTTTTCGGAATCTTGTTTTCAGGATGTAAAAGCAAACCAATCAATCAAAAGATTGATCATAAAAAAGAAGGCGTTTGGATTGATAATTACAAATAAGATAGTACGACATACAAATCATTTGAATATTATAAACACGACGAACCAGTAAAAAAGTGGAAATCCTACATTAACGGAAAAATCTACAAAACCGAGAAATACAAAAACGGAATTTGCTTCGTGAAATATTATTATGAAAACGGAAAAGTGCAATCAAAAGGAAATACAAAATTAGAAGCTAATTCAGTCGAAACACATTGGTTTTATTTTGGAGATTGGAAATTCTATTCGGATAAAGGAAAATTGATTGAAATTAAAAATTACAGAAATGGCGAATTGATTTTGGAAACACAGATAAAATAGCCCACGGATTTCTACAGATTAAACGGATTGGCGCGGGTTTTCTTTTTTTAGTTAAGAAGTTAGAATCAAGAATCAAGACGCAAGAATCAAGACGCAAGACGCAAGGAACAAGAAGTCATCATAAAGAATCAAAATTCGAGAAAATTAGTGTAATTCGTGGCAAAAAAACTTAGAAACTTAGCATCTCAGCAAATTATAACCTCAAAAATAAAAACATGCAATTATCAAACTCAGAAGAACAATTAATGGAACATCTCTGGAAGCTTGAAAAAGCTTTTATGAAAGATTTGCTTGAAGCATACCCCGAACCAAAACCTGCAACAACAACTGTTGCAACGCTTTTGAAACGAATGATCGATAAAAAATTCGTTGCGTATAACGAATTCGGAAATTCAAGGGAATATTATCCTTTAGTCGAAAAGACCGTTTATTTCTCTAAACATGTAAACGGATTAATTAGCAGTTTTTTTAATAATTCGGCGTCACAATTTGCTTCTTTTTTTACGAAAGAAACCAATTTATCAACATCAGAATTAGAAGAACTCAGAAAAATAATTGATTCAGAAATTCAAAAAAAGAAAAAATGATACTCTATCTCTTAAAATCAGGAATACTGCTTTTAGTTTTTTATGCAGTATATAAATTAGTATTAGAAAACGAGAAAATGTTTCGTTTTAATCGCGCTTATTTGTTGGCAAGTTTGGTTTTTAGTTTCGTGATTCCGTTGCAAATTATCTCGTTTGGCGCGACATTTTCGGATAAAATTGGATTGATTCAACTGGACGAATTAGTGATTCAGAAAAACAATCAAAATATAGGAATGATTTCAACAAATGATTTTATAATTGTTTTAACTGGAGTTGTTTATGGATTTATGGTTTTGCTTTTGACGATTCGGTTTGTGTTTAATTTGTATTCATTTTATAAGCTAATACAGAATAATGAAGCGCAATTTATAAACGGAGAAAAAATAGTTTTAATCGAAGAATCTATTTTGCCCCATTCATTTTGGAAATCAATTTTTATCAATAAAAATGAATTCGAAAAAGGCAAAATCCCGTCAGAATTAATAGCGCACGAAAAAGCACATTTAGAGCAAAAACATACTTTGGATATTCTATTTCTTGAAGTTTTACAAATTGTATTTTGGTTCAATCCATTGCTTTTACTTTATAAAAAATCTATTAAACTCAATCACGAATTTCTGGCAGATGAAGCTGTAAATAAACAGTTTAATTCGGTTCGAAATTATCAAAATCTATTACTTGACTTTGCTTCCAATAAAACCACTATTGCCTTGGCGAGTAATATTAACTATTTAATAACTAAAAAACGTTTACTCATGATGACCAAAAAAGAATCTCCTATTAAAATTGTATTTAAAGTATTTAGTGTTGGTGTTATTTCGGTTGTATTATTGATTGCTTTTAGTACAAAATCGATTGCCCAAAAAGTGACAAACAAAGCCGAAGTTAAGGACAAAGACCTTTATGAACTAGCCAAAGTTGAAAAATTGCCAGAATTTCCGGGCGGTATTGAAGAGTTCTATAAATTTATTGGTAAAAACTTTAAAATGCCAAAAGAAGTTGGTAACAATAAGATTGAGGGAAAAACTGATATGCAATTCATTATTGAAAAAGACGGAAGTTTATCAGATATTACAATCCTGAAAGATGCCGGTTACGGAATAGGAAATGAGGCGATTCGGGTTTTGAAACTTTCGCCAAAATGGATCGCTGCAACTCAAAAAGGAAAAGCTGTTCGAGTAATGTATAGTTTGCCAATTATGGTTCAGCCAGAAAAGTAAAAAAAGGTTCAGAGGTACAGAGTCACATAGGTTCAAAGGTTTCTTTAAGGGTGAATAGTTTTTTATGGGGAAGAAAATTGGCTTTAGCCGAAATTTTTAATCATCAGAATGTGTTTATTTGGCTAAAGCCATTGCCTGCTTATCTATTTTTATATCCCAGCTAAAGCTGGAGTCTATTCAAAAAACCTTTGTACCTATGTGACTCTGTACCTTTGTACCTTTTTTAAAAAAATCCGCTTCTATATTTTAGAAGCGGATAAATAAAAAACTAAAAAAAAAATTCTAAAAAACTAACGAGCCCAGAACTAAAATAGGTCTGGATTATATCCAAAATAAGGCATTTCCTGTTCATTAAAAATAACCCCATATTCTTCTAATTCTTGTAAAATAGGTAAATACACTTCTTTTTTTATTGGCAATTGTACGCCGGGAGTTGTGATTTTTCCGTTTAAAATCAATAATGTCGCCATTGCAACCGGTAATCCAACGGTTTTTGCCATTGCGGTATAAGTTTGATCGTCGCCAATACAAACCATTTTGGAATCTATTTGCTGTTTTTTGCCATTTAATATGTATCCAAATTTGTGGTACATGACAATCATATCCTTATCGTTAGGTTCTAAAGTCCAACTATCGGATAATATTTTTTCTAATATTTGTGCCGGAGTTGCATTAGGTAAATTCACCTTTTTGTCCGGATTAAATAAATCCAATTCAAGGAGTTTATCCCACATAATATCATCCTGATCAATTTTTAAAATCAATCGGGTTTTGATTTCTACAGAATCTGTTGGATGATAAGGTAAAAACGAATTCACAAACTCACGGTAACTCATATTTTCTGAGCCTTCCATGATGTAACTATCATCGGTCATTCCTAATTGCACAAACATATTCCATGCTTTCGAGTAGCCAACTCTTCTAATGGTTCCGCGATATAAAGTCAGAATTTCATCTAAACCATAAATCGATCTGTATTTAAGCGAATCGCGGTTAGAATAAGCTTCGAATTTTCCGTAACCTTCGACTTCAAGAAATTCGGTTCTGCGAAAAACCGTTCCGTACGGAATATATTTATAAGTTCCTTCCTGAATAAATTTTGCTGCGCCGCCTTGTCCTGCTAAAACTACGTTTCTGGGCGCCCATGTAAATTTGTAATTCCATAAATTGTTGTCACATTCCGGAGCGACTAAACCGCCACAAAAAGATTCAAAAAGTAACATATTGCCACCTTTTTCTCTGATCTCGTCAATAACTTTCATGGCGCTCATATGATCGATTCCAGGATCAAGACCAATTTCATTCATGAAAATTAAATTGCTTTTCTTAACCTCTTCATCAAGTCCTTGCATCGCATCACTTATATAGGACGCGGTTACAAGATGTTTCTTAAATTCAAGACAATCTTTTGCAATTTCGATATGTAAATGAGCAGGCAACATCGATATTACTATCGAAGCTTTTTCAATTGCTGATTTCCTTTCATCAGTATCAAAAATATTTAAAGCAATGGGAGTCGCATTAGGATGATTTTGTGTCTTTTTTTCGGCTAATGCCAAAGATAAATCCGCTACAACCAGATGTAGATTTTCAGTCTCTGATTTTGATAGTAAATAACGTATCAGCGACGATGCAGATCTACCGGCTCCAATGATTAAAATGCTTCTCATGTTTTAAATATATAACACAAATATATTAAATTGTTAAATATGTAACAATTTTAATTTTATAAAAATGCATTATTTTTTATTTTAAAGCTAAAACATCATGGATTTCTTTTTCCGGAAAAGTTTTTTGAAACTAAAATGCTTTTTAAAAATGTATTGAAGTATTTTTGTTGGAGAATTAAATTACAGAAAACATGAAAAGAAGAATTGTTTTAGCAGGAGCTTTTATGGGAATGATCTCCATCATTTTTGGTGCTTTTGGCGCGCATTTGCTAAAGAAATATTTAGCTGTCGAAGAGTTAAATACTTTTGAAGTTGGTGTTCGTTACCAAATGTATCACGCCTTGTTTTTACTTTTTCTTTCTACCAGAAAAGATATTGCCGAAAAGACTTTAAAAGCAATCTATAATTTAGTTGTTTCAGGTGTACTTCTGTTTAGTGGTTCAATCTATTTATTAGCAACTAAAAGTCTTACATTATTCGATTTTAAAATTATTGTATTCGCAACTCCTTTGGGAGGATTTCTATTAATTATTGCTTGGGCGGTATTATTGGTTACGATTTTTAGGAAAAAATCATAAAATCCCGAATAAAAAATTCTATCTAAAAATTAATCTTTAATTTTGTCACATAAATAACATATAATCTTATTTATGTGAATTTATTTTGTTTTTTACTTTAATGAGTAAATTATATAACAAATTCATTGAGTAGATTATAAGAAAACAAATTAGAGGCGGTTATTTTTTTGTTTTACTAATTTAAAAGGTCAGATTTTACTTTATTGATATAAATAAAAGTAAAATCTAAATATTTTTAGAGGATTAATAATAAATCTATAATTTTGCATCTTATAAATTATCACACACAACTAAAAATTTATGGACAGTCACACAGTTTTCACGCAATCGATTTCGTTAAATGAATTAGGAATTGAAAATGCAAAAGTTCGTTACCAATTATCTGCTGATGAATTGCATGCAATCACTTTGCAATCAGGCCAAGGTGTTGAGAACTCTACAGGCGCATTGGCAATTAATACGGGTGAATTTACAGGACGTTCCCCTCAGGATCGTTTTATTGTAAAAGATAGTATTACAGAGGATCAGGTTTGGTGGGGAAATGTAAATATCCCATTTGAGCCAGCTGCTTTTGAAAAATTGTATAATAAGGTAACTCAGTTTTTATCAAATAAAGAAGTTTTTGTTCGTGACTCTTATGTTTGTTCTGATGCCAATTATAGATTAAATGTTCGTGTAGTTACAGAAACTGCGTGGTCAAACTTGTTTTGCTACAATATGTTTTTAAGACCGGAAGAATCTGAGTTAGCTAATTTTACTCCGGAATGGACTGTAATTTGTGCTCCAAGTTTTATGGCAGATCCTGCTGTAGACGGAACGCGCCAGTCTAATTTTGCTATTTTAGATTTTACTAAAAAAGTAGCACTTATTGGCGGAACAGGTTATACAGGAGAAATGAAAAAAGGGATTTTCTCTGCTTTAAATTTCATTTTACCGGTTTTCGAGAATACTTTGCCAATGCATTGCAGCGCAAATGTTGGTGAAGACGGAGATACTGCAATTTTCTTTGGATTATCAGGAACGGGAAAAACAACTTTATCAGCAGATCCTGCACGTAAATTAATTGGAGACGATGAACACGGTTGGACTTCAGAAAACACTGTTTTCAACTTTGAAGGCGGTTGTTATGCAAAAGTAATTAATCTTACAGAAGAACACGAACCGGATATTTTTAGAGCAATCAAAAAAGGTGCGCTTTTAGAAAATGTGGTTTTCAAAGCAGGTACAAACGAGGTTGATTATGATGATGTTTCTATCACTCAAAATACACGTGTAAGTTACCCAATAACACATATTGATAATATTCAGCCAGGATCTATTGGACATAATCCAAAAAATATATTTTTCTTAACGGCAGATTCTTTCGGAATTTTGCCTCCAATCTCTAAATTAACTCCAGGTCAGGCGGCTTACCATTTTATTTCAGGATATACGGCAAAAGTTGCAGGAACAGAAGCAGGAGTTACAGAGCCGCAACCTAATTTTTCGGCTTGTTTTGGAGCGCCTTTTATGCCATTACACCCAACACGTTATGCCGAAATGCTGACTAAAAAAATGAAAGATGCAGATGTAAAAGTTTGGTTAATTAACACTGGTTGGACAGGTGGAGCATACGGAACAGGAAGCCGTATGAAACTAAAATATACTCGTGCCATGATTACCGCGGCATTAAACGGAGAACTTGATAATGTAGAATTTGAAAATCATAAAGTATTTGGAATAGCAAAACCACAATCCTGCCCGAATGTTCCAAGTGAAATTTTAAATCCTAGAAATACTTGGGAAGATCCTGAGTTATACGATAAAAAAGCAATCGAATTGGCACAGAAATTCAAAGCTAATTTCGCCAAATTTGAAGAGTTTGCCAATGCTGAAATTTTAGCCGGCGCACCAATTACAGAATAAGGAAGATTACTAATTCAAATTAAGAAAAGCTGTTCAGTGATGA
This sequence comes from Flavobacterium sp., assembly GCF_043722275.1. Taxonomy (GTDB): domain Bacteria; phylum Bacteroidota; class Bacteroidia; order Flavobacteriales; family Flavobacteriaceae; genus Flavobacterium. The sequence goes on from NZ_JAYSPC010000155.1 coordinate 13,842, forward strand.
ACAGCTTTTTTTTTGTGTCATCCTGAGCGAAGTCAAAGGGCTTTTCTGTGCGGGGGGCTTCGACTCCGCTCAGCCTGACAATACGTGTGTTTTCAAGCCTTAGTCTCAGTCTTAGTGTATTTTAGTTCGATTTGCTGCGAAACTAGAACCTTAATGTTACTAAAGACGTTAGAAAAAATCAAATAATGTTATGATTAACAAACAAAAAAGGAAGAAATTAATGTTAAAATAACTTTTGTTAAACCTCAATAATGTAAACGCAATCAAAACAAATCAACTAATTAACTCAGAATTAAATTTTTGGCGCTAAATTTGCCTTATCAATCACAATCAAAATCATCAATCATGTTAAAACAATTTTTTATCCTATGTTCTGGTGCTGATCGGGACTTACTCGACAATTGCTCAGAAGGCGAACAAACCAAATATGTTGGTATTGGCGCTACCGTTTTTTTTACCGCAGTTATGGCTTTCCTAGCCAGTGCTTATGCACTTTTTACTGTTTTTGATTCCATTTATCCTGCTTTAGCTTTTGGATTTGTATGGAGTTTACTGATCTTTAATCTGGATCGGTTTATTGTTTCGACAATCAAAAAAAGAGATCGTTTTTTTGATGAATTTCTACAGGCGACACCTCGAATTATGTTGGCTGTTATTATTGCAATCGTAATTTCTAAGCCATTAGAAATTAAAATTTTCGAAAAAGAAATCAACACCGTTTTATTGAAAGAAAAAAATGAAATGGAATTGGCGAATAAAAAGCAAGTTGGCAATTATTTCAAATCAGATGTCGATAAAAACAAATCCGAAATCGCCGCTTTAAAAGATGATATTCTGAAAAAAGAAAAAGAAGTAAATGCACTTTACTCAACTTATATCACAGAAGCCGAAGGAACTACAGGAACTAAAAGACTCGGAAAAGGACCAGTTTATAAAGAAAAAAGAGAAAAACACGATGCCTCTTTAAAAGAATTTGCGACATTAAAAGCAGCAAACGAAGCTAAAATAGCCGAAAAAGAAAAAACCGGGCAAAAATTACAAGCCGATTTGGATAAAAAAGTAATGCAGACTCAACCTATTATTGAAGGTTTTGACGGATTAATGGCGCGCATTAATGCATTAGATAAATTACCGTGGCTGCCTTCCTTTTTTATTATGTTGTTGTTTCTGGCGATTGAAACTTCCCCAATTATAGCAAAATTATTAGCTCCAAAAGGCGAATTTGATTTTAAACAAGAAGAAGCTGAAACGGCGATGAAAGCAACTTTGACACAAAATAAATACCAACGTGAATTATTGGTAAAAACAAGTGCTCAAATGCATGATAAAGTGTACGCTGATATCGCCGGAGATAAAAGCTTGTATGATCTTCAGCGCAGAAAAGCAACGGAATTATTAGAACTTCAAGCACATAGTTTTGTAGAAAAACAGAAAGCTACATTGTAGTCTGAAAGTTTAAAGTCAGTCTGAAAGTCACTTTGAATATATAAAAGTAAAAGCCCGAAATAGAATTTCTATCTCGGGCTTTCTTGTGACTTTATGACTTTTGACTTTCAGAATAAATTTACATGTAACTCAATATTTCTTTTTTATAAGAATCATATTCACCTTGCATGATTAAACCATTATCAAGCAGTTTTTTATAATTCTGTAATTTATCAAAAAGTTCTTCTTTAGATAAATCGCTTAATTTTCGATCTCCCGTTGAAGGTTGAGTTTGTTGAATTGGCTCATAAGTTTCTGTGTAAGAAGGTATGGTTGCCGGCATAATTTCAGCATAATTCGTTACTTCTTCAGCTTCAACTTCTTCAACTTCATCTTCAAGATCATCTTCTTCTTCAATAATTTGTGCAGTTTCTACAATTGGAGTTTCGGCAAAAGCAGGATTCTTAAGTAAATCCAATTGCTCTTTTGCGTAAGTATATATTTTTCTGGCCTGAATCTTCGGAATATAATCAATAGAAATCGATAAATCAGTATTGGTGTTAAATGAGAATTCAGAACCTAAAATGTTTTCTTTTACAAAAGCACCAGCGACAGCATCCCAGGTATAATCTGTAAAATTCATTGAAAGGCCTAAGTTTTTAGGCTCACAAATGATGATTCTTTTATTTGTTAATACAATACTATCAGGAAAAACAGTAATTGCCGGTTTTTTTTGAACAGCAATATATCCAATTTCTTCACCTTTCATCAATAAATCATTGAGTTTTGAAGTGATTTTTTCAATCGCTTTTGGATCTTGTTCTTCGTTCAGAAATTTTTTAAATTGTTCTTTCATGTTCTATAAGTTGCTAAGTTGCAAATTAATTGAGTGGTTAAGTTTTTTATCTTACGTTGCAAATGTAATGCCTAATTTTCTAATTCAATAATTTCATTCTGAATTTTCTTTGTCAAACTTTTGAAAACCAATTCATATGAGTGGTCGATCAATTCCTTGACAAAAGCAGTCGGTAAACTTCCGTTTAAAGCAATTGTGTTCCAATGCACTTTGCTCATATGAAAGCCTGGTTTTATCTCATCATATTCTGCCCGTAATTCCTCAGCGCGTTCAGGATCACATTTTAAATTGACCGAAGCTTCATTTTTCTCCCATTGAGATAAGGAGGACAAAGCAAACATTTTTCCGCCCACTTTAAACACCAAAGTATCTTCATCAAAAGGAAAATGTTCACTGACTCCTTTTTTTGAAAGACAATATTCATAATACGTTTCCAGATTCATATCATTTTTTATTTACCAATTTCACCTAAATGTGTGTATTTAAAACCTTTTTCATATTTCAAGCCATAACCAAAAATCCGATCCATAGCTGAATGCGAAAATAGAATAATTCCAATAAGCTGTAAAATTTCAATTTGAAAATAACAACCTGCTATATAAAGTAAAACGGAAATTCCTTTATGATGAAATACGTTGTAGAATAAAGCGCCTGCTTTATTTCCAAAGGCATAACCAATCATAGAAAGATCCGGTGCGAGGATCAAAACCAAAAACCACCACCATTGATAATTTAAAAGGCTAAATAAATAAATTCCCAGAACAAATAAACCAAATTCTTCAAGTTTAATAGCAGTTTTCATCATAGTTTTTTCTCCATTAATTTTTCAGGATGTTCTAATTGGGTAAAACCAAATTTACGATATAAAAAATGAGCATCGGTTGTAGCCAATCTCCAAATCTGAATATTTTTAAGAATGGGTTCCTTCATCATTGCATCGATTAAAACAGACGAATATCCTTTTCCACGATATCCTTCGGCAATAAAAACATCCATTACATAGCCAAAAACCACATAATCAGTAATTACTCTGGCAAAGCCAATTTGTTTGTCGTTTAAGTAAATTCCAAAACAAACCGAAGCATCAATTGTAGTTTGAACTTCCTCAATAGTTCGTCCGGCAGCCCAATAAATATCCTTTAAAAAGTTTTGTATAAAAGGAACATCAAGTTTTGTTTTATCTGTTGAAACGTTAATCATAGTATTGTTTTTTTTGCCACGAATTACACGAAATATCACGAATTATTTTTTTCTGTTTTTGCATATAAAAATTAGTGCAAACTAGTGTAATTCGTGGCGAACTTTTTTATATAATCTTATATAGAATTGGTTTGCTTGGACTTGCATCATTTTCAAACGAAGCAATTTGAAGATTTAGTATATAATCTCCATCTTCGATTTCACCCGGAACAAAAATCATTTCGGTTATTGTAGCATTTAATCTTGCATCTGGATTTAAGTGCAGAGTATCTTTTACATTCCAAAATGCTTTGTGCGCCAGTAATTTTCCTTCATCATGTTCCTTGTCAACACTGGGCAAATCAATTAATAAATGCTGAATTTTGCTTTCGCGGATAAAAATCGCGGCTTCTTCAGACAAATAAGGCGGATTTGTATTCGAGTATTTTCTGGATTTTTTTTCTTTTTGGTTGGGAAGTGTACGAATGATAATTGCTTCCAAGTTTGTCCCACTGAGCGAAGTCGAAGTGCGCATTGCTTTTTCAACTAACTCTTTCGTGATCACAAAATCATCCCCAATTTTTTCAGGTTCAATCGTAATCAGTTTTGCAAAGAAGAAAAATTGCTTTAAAGATTGATTAATACTGTAAAAGTCATTTGTGATATGGCCCAAACATTCCGTGTGCGTTCCGTGTCCATGCGGATTGAAGAAAATATTATTGAAGTTTGTCGATGATTTCCCTTCAGAAACTTTCCCGATCCAATCGCCAAAAACCACGGGTTCAATAACTGGTTTTTCAATATACCAGGCAATCGGATTTTCGTCTGTATTTGTTAATGGAATCGAAATATCAATGGGTTTTGATAAGTCTATTTCGAAGTTGTTTATTTTTGCTAACACAAATTAGGGTTTTATGCCGCAAAGACGCTAAGTCACAAAGTTTAAATAATTTGCGCCTTTGTGCTTCGTTGGCTAATTTTAGTCTTCCAAATTTAAGTAAAACAGATCACTTGCAATTCCATCCGTTAAAAATTTTCCTTTTGCGGTTGGTTTTAAAATATTATTTTCAATGAAAAGCAAATCATCATTTAAGAATTTCTGACTTTGTTTTTTGAGATAATTCCAATAATCCAAGCCAAATTCAGTTTCAATTCGTTCTAACGAAACGCCCCAAATTGTTCTTAATCCTGTCATTATATATTCGTTATAACGATCAGATTTTGATAAAGTTTCGGTTTCTATAGGTAAAATATTTTCCTGAATAGATTTTAGATAAAGAGAATTATTAGCAATATTCCAACCTCTTTTTTCGCCATCATAACTATGTGCCGAAGGTCCGATACCAATATATTTTTTGCCTAACCAATACGCCGAATTATTTTTTGAGAAATAATTTTCCTTTCCGAAATTCGATAATTCGTAATGAATAAATCCGCTTTTTTGAAGCATTTCAACCAGAATCATAAAATGATTCGAAGCGACTTCATCTTGCGGTTCGGCAATTTTTCCGGTATCAATTAGTTTTCTCAAAGCCGTTTTTGGTTCAACCGTTAAAGCATAACTTGAAATATGCGGAATGCCAAAACTTAAGGCGATTTCAATATTTTTTCTCCACATTTCGTCCGTCAAACCCGGGATTCCGTAAATTAAATCGAGCGAAATATTATCGAAATATTTAGTGGCTTCTGTCAAACAATTTATGGCTTCCGCCGAATTATGAGCACGATTCATCATCTTTAAATCTTCTTCATAAAAAGACTGAATTCCAATGCTTAAACGGTTTATTAGGCTTTTAGACAATTCAATAATTCGTTCTGTAGATAAATCATCAGGATTTGCTTCCAGCGTAATTTCAGGATTTTCTACAACTTTATAATTTTTATAAACTTCTGAAATTAAAAAATTTATTTCGTCATTGCTTAAAACCGATGGAGTTCCTCCGCCAAAATATATGGTTTCAATTTGGTTTTCATTTCCAGCAGAGTCGAGAAGCTCATTTTTGCGCATGATTATTTCTTTGGCTAAAGCCAAAACCATGTCGTCTTTCTTTTTCATTGAAGTTGAAAAATGAAAGTCGCAATAATGACAAGCCTGCTTACAGAATGGTATGTGAATGTATATTCCGGACATTTTTTAGTTTTCAGTTTTCAGTCTCAGTTTTCAATCTCAGTTTAACTGTAAACTGCGACCGAGACTGAAAACTATTTTTTAACTCGCTCTTCATTTTGTTTTACAAAAGCATCCCAACCTGTATAATTTTTTCCGGCGACGATTTTTCCCGAATTAAAAAAATGACAAACCGCGGCAGCTAAACCATCAGTTGAATCGAGATTTTTAGGTAATTCTTTCAATCCTAAAAGCTGTTGCAGCATTTTAGCTACTTGTTCTTTACTGGCATTTCCATTTCCGGTTATTGCCATTTTTATCTTTTTAGGTTCGTATTCGGTAATCGGGATATCTCTTGAAAGTCCCGCTGCCATTGCAACACCTTGCGCGCGACCTAATTTAAGCATCGATTGTACGTTTTTACCAAAGAAAGGAGCTTCAATTGCAATTTCGTCAGGATGATGCGTTTCGATTAATTCGATTGTACGCTCAAAAATAATTTTTAGTTTTTGGTAATGATTGTCATATTTGGAAAGCTGCAACTCGTTTAATTGCAAAAATTCCATTTTTTTATTGATAACTTTTATCAATCCAAAACCCATGATGGTTGTTCCCGGGTCAATACCCAATATGATGCGTTCTTTTGTCATTTTTTGTAATTACACAGAGATTCACGAAGAAACTCGAAGATTCACAAAGTTTAATTTTCTATTATCGTGTATAAAATCTTTGCGAAACTCTGTGGGGCTTTGCGTGACTCTGTGTAATAGTTTTTCCTTTACTTTGCAGCATGATTTTAATTCCTCACAAAGCTAAACAATTCCTTGTTCTTCTAATCAAACTTTTGATTATAGGCGGTGCATTTTATTTTATTTATAATCAATTGGCGCACAATGATAAACTGGATTGGCAAAAGTTTATTACATTGTTTCGTAAAAATCAGTCAGTTTTAGGAATTGGGTTTATATTACTTTTGAGTATTTTGAATCGCTATTTCGAAATTTTAAAGTGGCAGAATTTAGCCAAAGTAATTCATGAAATTTCTCTTGGAGAAGCTACAAAACAAGTTCTAGCTGCGCTAACAGCTGGAATTTTCACGCCAAACGGAGTAGGAGAGTATGCAGGAAAAGCGTTGTTTTATCCCAAGTCGGAAGCGAAGAAAGTGGTTTTCCTGAACTTGATCTGTAATGGAATCCAAATGATTTTAACCGTAATTTTCGGGATTTTCGGGTTGCTATATTTCAATGCAAAATATGAAGTAATTACAACCCAAACCGTTGCTGTTTTATTTGGAATTTTTGTCTTGCTTTTTATCGTTTTGTTTTCTCTGAAGAAAATTAAAATCAAAGGATATTCGATTGAAAAGTTATTACATAAGATTAATGAAATCCCAAAACCAATTCATCGTAAAAATATTGTTTTAGGAACTTTGCGTTATTTGGTTTTCTCACATCAATATTACTTTTTGTTTCTGGCTTTTGATGTTCATTTGCCATATTTTACTCTGATTGCGACAATTGCTGTAGTTTATTTTTTAGCATCTTCATTGCCTACTTTTCAGTTTTTAGATTTTGCTGTAAAAGGAAGTGTGGCGATTTATTTCTTCGGTATTTTAGGTGTTAATGAATGGATTGTAGTTTTTATCAGTACTTTAATGTGGTTTCTTAATGTGGTTTTACCAGTTATAATTGGAGCATATTATGTGCTGAATTTTAAAACAAAAAATGTAAAATGATTTGGGTTCTAGGAATCATATTGACCATTTATATAATTGCTATTGCATTGCTTATTTATGGCTTTACCAAAGTAAAAACATATAAAAAAACAAACTTAAATCCTCATACTAGTTTTACGATTATAGTTCCATTTAGAAATGAAGCCGAAAATTTGCCGAATCTTTTACGGAGTTTTTCAGCACTTAATTATCCGGAAGATTTGTTTGAAGTGATTTTGGTGGACGATAATTCGAACGAGAAATTCCAAATTTTAAATTCCAAATTCCAAGTTTCGATAATCGATAATATTAGGATTTCTAATTCGCCTAAAAAAGATGCTATTTCAACAGCAATGCAACACGTAAAATCAGATTGGATAATTACTACAGATGCTGATTGTTTGGTTCCTGAAAATTGGCTTTTAACATTTGATAATTACATTCAGCAGAATGATGTTTCAATGCTTGCGGGCGCAGTTACTTATGAATGCGAAAATTCATTTTTGCATCACTTTCAGCAATTAGATTTAATAAGTTTACAAGGCGCAACGATTGGAAGTTTTGGACTTAAAAAAGCTTTTATGTGTAACGGAGCTAATTTTGCGTATACGAAAAGGTTTTTCAAAAAACTAAATGGATTTGATGGAAATGATAAAATTGCAAGCGGAGATGATGTTTTTTTATTACAAAAAGCGGCAAATTTATTTCCGGATCAAGTCCATTATTTAAAATCAGAGGAAGCAATTGTAAGTACAAAACCAACAGAAAACTGGAAGTCTTTATTTTATCAAAGAGTTCGTTGGGCAGCAAAAACTACGTCATATCAAAGTAATTTCGGAAAGATTTTAGGATTGATTGTTTTCTTTGGAAATTTAAGTTTTGTAATTGGATTTTTATTTTTTTTACTCAGATTCTTGCATTATCAATTCTTCTTTTTGTTTGCTTTTTCAAAGTTCATAATTGACTTTATATTACTTTATAAAACAAACCAATTTTTGACTAAAACAAGAATTAAAAACTTGGTTTTAAGTAGTTTGTTCTACCCTTTTTTCAGTGTTGGTGTGGCGTTATATAGTTTATTTGGTTCTTATGAGTGGAAAGGAAGAAGATTCGGGAAATAGTGACGGAACGCGGGTGACGCGGATTCGTTTCGCGAAGACACAGATTTAAATTGTTTTTTTTTCTCATTTTTTGTCAGACTAGGCGTAGTCGAAGTCGCGCAAAGTGAAACACAAAGTTTGTCATTCAGACCGAAGGGAGAAATCACACAAGTAATTCCGTACCTAAATTTACCAATCTTTGTCGAGTTACTAGTGTGATTTCTCGTGATTTAAATGATGATAAATGATACGATAAAAGTAAATTTCTTATGAAAATGAGAGTTATAGCCCTGATAGAAGCGGTATCCTTTTTCTTGCTTCTTTAGCAAGGAAAAGATACAAGCGGATAGCAGGAAATAGCTCCTGAAAACTCCAATAAGAATAAAGTCTTAACCGCTAATTTAAATGAACTTATATCACTTATGTGGTCAAAAAAACTATTTCTTTTCTTTAACCTTTAAAATCACAGGTAAAATAAATTGGGTTTTTACTGGAAGTCCGCGTTTTAAAGCAGGATTTACTTTTGGGAAATCAACTAAACGAGCGCGTAAAATACTGTCGATTTTGATGGTGTCATAAGCAACGGAATCCTTAGGGAATTGTGGTTCAAATTGCATAGTGGCATTAGGGAAAACGGTCACTTTTACATCAATTGTATCAAGTTCCGGATATAATATCGAAAGTGTATCAATATCTAATTTTTCCTGAATAAGTTGTGCCATCACCTGAAAAAAACATTGCTGGCGCAGTTTTTTATCGGCAATTTTTTCGCAATTGGATACTGATGGATATTCATCAACTTCTTTCCAGTTGATTGATTTTAATTCTTTTTGAAGTAATTCTTTTTCAGACGGAACCTGCTTCTCAAAATATTGACAAGAATTGAAAAATAAAATAACTAAAAAAAGGAAAAACTGCTTCAAGATTTTGATGTTGAATTGATAAACTAAAATAACGTTATAAAAATACAATTATTTTTTTTGAGAAGCTTTGTATCCAAGATAATCTTCATAGCTTTCTGAAAGCCATTTTTCTTTGTTTTGTGCTGCAACTTCTTTTTCTTCAGGATATAAAGTGGATAATCGATCTGAAAAAGTTGCAATTTGAACCGTGTAAGTATAAAAGTCTTTTTTTGTTAAAACAACATTTGCATCATTTTTGCGCTTAAAGTATTCAAAGAAAAGAGTATCAAATTCTTTCATAGAAAAATTTAAAACTTTTTTCTTATTACTTTTATATATGCTATCCTGAAGTAATTGATCATCTATATAAAGTTTTTTAACTTGCGCATAGCTGCTTTCATTGATTATAATTATCAAAGAAAATAATAATACTAATTGAAAAAGTCTACGCATTAACTGGTTTTTTACTGGGAATTTGTAGGTGCAAAATTACAAAAAAAATATGGATTTACTTTTGTTGCTACTTGGTTTTATATGTATGATTGTTGGGGTTTTTGGAAGTTTTCTGCCTGTTGTACCAGGTTTATCCAGTTGTTGGGTGGGTTTGCTCTTGTTGTATATGACAAAAGCGGTCGAAAATAATTACTGGATTTTAGGAATTACTCTTGTGATAACGATAATTATTACAGTTCTGGATTATGTAATTCCGGCAAAAGGGACGAAGAAATTTGGCGGAAGCTCTTACGGAATTTGGGGTACAAATATTGGGTTAATTGTTGGTATTCTGGCTCCTATACCTTTTGGAGTTATCATTGGTCCTTTTGTTGGGGCTTTTATAGGAGAATTAATTTACGATTCTAAAAATCATAAGTGGGCATTAAAAGCTGCTACGGGTTCATTACTTGGTTTTTTGGCATCGAGTTTTATCAATTTTATGTTTTGTATCATTTTTCTAGGCATATTTTTACATACAACATGGGAATATCGAAACCTTTTGTTTTAATTATGTAACAGAGATTAAGCTTTTTTCTTATTTTTTATAATTTTAGGAAAAATTATTTTCACTTTGAATTGATACCTAAAGGGTTATGTTTACTGGTTCTACTTGGTTTTTTCGTTAAACAACTGTTAATTGTACAATTGTATTTTTGACTTGTTTTTTTGGAAATGTTAAAATATTTTATATTTTTATCCTGATAAACGATAAAAAGCCTCACTTTATCGGTTATTTTGAATAGATTTAAATAATTTTTAAAACAATTTAAGTATGACCCCAAACCTACAAATTGAACTTAGACGTTTTATTTCTTCTAATGTTGTTTCGAAATTGAACAAATTTTATTTTGAAAATGATGCCCTTTTAATCAAGGGAATCGATGTTTCAATAGGTACAGTTTTAATGGGGTTGTATAATCGAACCGAGGAATCGGATTTTTGCAAAGGAATGATTTCGCTTCTGCAGGAAGATTCGACATTTTATCAGGAAGTCGATTTTACATCTGGCCGAATTTTAGCAGTAGATGATTGTTACCGTTTAGAAGGAAACGATTTGCTGAAAGAAATTTTTACTAATAAAAAAGGACGAATTTCTGAAATGATTTCAAACGAAGTCGGAATTAAAAGCGAGACTGCAAGAGAGATCCTAAATTTTTCAGCCTTATTAGTTATATCTTATCTTAAAAATAATATCCAACTTTTAGACAGTTTAAAATTACTGTTAGACGATCAAAAAAGAGATATTTTAAATAGCATTCCACCGGGAATCAAAATCATCCTTGGTTTTTCATGTTTTGAAACAGTCGAAGAAAAAAATCAATCCATCGGAAGATCAATTTTTACCTTATTTGGTCACAACTTTTTCAGTTTCTAAATAAAAAATCCCATTTTACAAAAGTAAAACAGGATTTATATTTAAGTAATTTGAAGTGTTTCTTAAACGTTTTTCAAATTGATAACTTCTTGGTCGGTCAAAAAGCGCCAGTTACCTCTGGGTAAATTCTTTTTGGTCAAACCAGCAAATGAGACACGATCAATACGTAAAACATCATAATCAAAGTTTTCAAAAATCGCACGAACCACTTTTACATTTGATGAACGTAATTTAAGACCCACTTCGCTTTTTGCTTCTTTCTCAATATAACTAACTTCTTCAACAAATACGCGATGTCCGTCAAGAACTAAACCTTTGCTTATTTTTTCTAAATCCTCGAATTTCAAGTTTTTATCTAATGAAACCTGATAGATTTTAGATGATTTTTGAGTCGGTAAAGTAAATTTACGAATCATATCTGTATCGTTTGTAAATAACAATAAACCAGTTGTGTTTTTGTCCATTCTACCAATCGGAGCAATTTTTGCTGTTGTAGAACCACGAACAAGTTCAAGAACGTTACGGTATTCCTGACCTTCGTCAAGAGCTGTTGTAAAGTTTTTAGGTTTGTTCAACAAGATGTATTCTTTCTTTTCAGGAGTTAACACAACCCCATCAAAATTAATAACATCATTTAATTTTACTAAATAACCCATTTCAGTTACCGGAATACCGTTTACTTTAACGTTTCCAGACTGAATGTATATATCAGCATCACGACGTGAACAAGCTCCAGAATTAGAGATGTATTTGTTCAAACGAATTTCGTCTGCAGCTTTTTGTCTTTTTGGAGCCTGATTCTGTTTTTTGATTTTTTCAGCCTTTTCTTCTTCGGCAGCCTTAACAGCAGGTTTCACTTTTTTTGGCCCTTGAGCGCGCTTCGCCATAGGAGGTTTTGGCTTGTTAGAGTTTGATCTTGAGCTATTTGGTCTCGATCCGCCTCCTTTATTATTGCCTTCCTTATTGTTCATAAATTCTGTAATTTGTGCAAAGATAGTTTATTCTTGCTAAATAATCCTAAGTTCATTGTTCTTAGATTAATAGCTATTAATTTTTAGAGTTGCTGGAGCATTACAATGGGCTTTTTTTAGACATTTTTTCCCGCTTTTCATTTCAATCTTTTATTTTTAAAGAAAAAATAAAAGGATTTCCATTTCAATCGGGGCTAAATTCAAACAATTGGATTCTTTTAAACATTTTAAACAAAGCTATTTCGCAGAGAGATACGCCAAGTTCACAAAGGTAAAATAAAGAAATCTGTGTAGATCTGCCTAAATCCGCATAATCTGTGGGCTATTTTTAGAACTTTAAAAGCAAGTTTTTGCCATGCCATAAAACACTCGGATTAATCAATACAATACAGCAAACACCTGAAACAATCAAAAATTTAAGCACATTGTGCAATAACAAAAACTGCTCCTTAGAATTTGATTTCCATAAATAAATCAGGAAAAATAATAAAACTGCAAAACATACATAAAAGTAAATATCCATATAACCTACATCATAAATGTTGATTAAGATATAAACCGGAATAATCGTTAATATCGTCAAAACAGTGATAATTTGCTTAGAAACCGTTTCATTATAAATTATCGGAATTGTTCTGTAATTGTTGGCGAGATCACCTTTTAAATTTTCAAGATCTTTAATCATTTCACGAATCAACAATAATAAAAACAAGAAAACCGCATGCGCCGAAATTACCATAAAATGACTCATATGATCCTCAATTTCTTCAAATAAAATTTTGTTGTAGAAATATAGCAGAATCGCAAAAAATGGTAAAACAGCTAAAAAAGCTGCAGTAAGATTACCAACAATTGGATATTTTTTTATTTTATGAGAGTAAAACCAAATCAGGAAAATATAGGCAGAAAAGAATAAAAAAGCACGCCAGGAAACAATCAAAGCCATTAAAGCAGCAATGAAATTAAGCGCAAAATAAACAGAAAGTTTTGTCTTTTGACTTACCAATCTATCTAACATTGATTTATTAGGTCTATTAATTAAATCCTTCTGACTGTCATAAAAATTATTAATAATATAACCTGAAGCAATAGTAATCGCTGAGGCAAATACAATAAAAAATAAGTTGAGATCAAGTAAAATATCAAGTGCTCTTTTTTCCGGTGCCAATATAAAAATAGCAGATAAATATTGTGCTAAAACAATAATAGGAATGTTGTAACCTCTCACTACTGAGAACAAACTAACAATTTTCATTACTAAAAGTTTATGCTGTCTGCTTAACATTTTTTAAAGTTAGTTTGGGGTTTAATTTAGCGCTTGTTTTAATTTAGAGTTTAAGAATAAAAACATTAAAGCTTGTTTTTTAGTAATGCTTTCGAACCAAAACCTAATTTCCGAATGCAAGCTAATGCTTCTTTTTGAGAAATGTCAACTTCTTTGATGTCTTTTTTTTCTACAAAGCAAACAGAACCACTCCATGGATTTGGTGCCGCGGGAACAAATACTGCAAAGTTGTTTTCGTTTATCTCCTCGATCAAAAAAGCAAATTGCAAACCTGCGTCTGTAGGAACTAAGACAACTTTTAAGTTTTCATTAGATTCAAAACCCATGATGTTTTCATTCGTTTTTTTCATAAACGAATAACCGGGAACAAAACTTAAAATTCCGTTTTCTAATCTCTGAATCAGTTTTTTTGCATACGCTGTTTTAGCAATTAAACCAGCAGAAATACAAAGAATGAAGATAATTAATATCGCTGCTATTTCTTCAATCGCCAATCCTAAAAATTTTACTTTTGGGAAATGGCTTATAATCGGAAGCGTGATTTTCTGAATTATGTGATATCCTTTTTCAAGAATAATCAGTAATAAAACTAACGGCGCCAGAAACAGAATTCCACCTAAAAAAGTTGTTTTGATAATCTTTAAAATATTATTCATATTAAACTTTCAGGTGATGATTTCTATTAAAAGCGTATTCAATAAGCTTGGTTTTTAAAGAAGTTTAAATTTTAAAATTGGTAAACAACCTCTAATTTATAATCTTTTAAAGATGCTTTTGCGCGCTCTAAATCCTCAGTAAAACCAAGAATGTAACCACCTCCGCCAGAACCGCAAAGTTTTAGGTAATAATCATTTGTGTCAATTCCGTTTTGCCATATTCCGTGAAATTGTTCAGGAATCATTGGCTTAAAGTTATTTAAAACGACTTTTGAGAGCTTTTTAGTATTGGTAAATAACGATTTCATGTCGCCATGCAAAAAGTTTTCTACGCAGGCATCAGTATATTTTACAAATTGGTTCTTAAGCATTGCACGGAAACCTTTGTCTTTTAGGTTTTCCATAAAAATGCTTACCATTGGGGCTGTTTCGCCTACAATTCCTGAATCTAATAAAAAGACAGCGCCTTTTCCGTCAAAACTTTGAGTCGGAATACCGGTTGCTTCAATATTATCCTTAGAATTAATTAAAATTGGAATGCTTAAATAGCTGTTTAAAGGATCTAAACCAGAACTTTTTCCGTGGAAAAAACTCTCCATTTGAGCAAATATATTTTTTAACTGTAACAGTTTTTCGCGAGTCAAATTCTCTAAAACCGTTATTTTATGTGTAGCATATTTATCATAAATAGCCGCTACAAGTGCGCCGCTACTGCCAACTCCGTATCCTTGCGGAATACTTGAGTCAAAATACATACCAGTTTCAACATCATTTTTTAAAGTTAGCAAATCAAAAGAAACCAAATCAGGCTGCTCATTTTGTAAAGCTTCAAGATAGGTTGTGTAACGTCTTAAACTTGCGTTTGATGCTATTGCTTCAGTCGAAGGATCTTCGATTTTTTTCAAAGCACCATTGTAAAAATTATAAGGAATAGAAAGTCCTTTAGAGTCGCGGATGATTCCGTATTCTCCAAAGAGTAATATTTTTGAGTAAAATAATGGTCCTTTCATATTTATTTAATGTCTTTCTTTATTTTATTTGGGTCTTGTCTGGTGTCAAAAAATGTAATTATATCTACTCTTTTTGTGTTGAATTTATAATAGATTGTTGTTTTGACAACACACATTTGCGATATTTGATATTTAGTTCCGATTTAGGGAAAATTTCAGGATCACTTTGTATTAGATAAATTACTTTGTCGAGGTTTGATATAAATTTATTTTTTACTGTTTTTGACCATTTAATTTCTAGGTACTTAAATAATTCAAATAAACTTTTTTCTGCATTTTTTGAAAAGATTATTGTTCTTTTCATTAACGATGCTTTTTCATCATATCTTCATACAAAACAAATTCACCTCGTTCAATTTGTCTTTCCCCTTCTTTAATTTCCTCTTTCTGCGCCTCAGTTAAATCATCCCACCAATCTTTTTTCTTTTTGGTTAACAATTTTTTGACCGCCAAAATGATTGAAAGGTCATCTGTTCCTTCCAGAATATCTATCACTTCTCGTTTTTCTAATTGAATGTCCATAATCAAAATTTTAATTAAAGATACGGAAATTATATTGCAATTGCACCGTCTCCAATTTGATCGCAAATGTACTGACCATTCTGACAAAATACAACTAATTCGTCCTTAATAAATTGTAGTACTTTGGCGCTAACGTTTTCGGGGTATAAAACATGAACATTTGCGCCGGCAT
This sequence comes from Flavobacterium sp., assembly GCF_043722275.1. Taxonomy (GTDB): domain Bacteria; phylum Bacteroidota; class Bacteroidia; order Flavobacteriales; family Flavobacteriaceae; genus Flavobacterium. The sequence continues at coordinate 29,611 of NZ_JAYSPC010000155.1, forward strand.
CAAGCGTGAAACAAACCGGAATTTGGGTTTCATTCCTAAATTTCCAGATCGCATTTATGATCTGCAAAGTGTTTGGTTTCATCAAAATAAAATACGGCATTGATGTCATCATCATTGCATGCAAAGTCAAAGCTTCACTTTCTACAACTTTAATAAATTCGTCTAAATTTCCGTTTTCGAAAATGGCAATTAACTGATCCAGGTTTTCGTGTGCCTGAGCAAAGCGTCTTTCAGCATAAGGATGATTGTGCATTAAATCATGTCCAACTGTGCTAGAAACCTGTTTTTCTCCCTTATCGACTAATAAAATAGTATCCTGATAGTTTTTAAAATTGTCATGAATAGTATATGGAAATTCAACTCCAAATAAATCCGAACTTCCTTTAATGTTTTCCTGATCTCCCCAAACTACTACATTTCCTTTTACACTTCGACAAGCACTTCCGGACCCTAAACGCGCTAAAAAAGATGCTTTCTGATAAAAGTATTCATTTGTCATTTCAGGATTTAACGCTTTTTCTAAACTCATAAAATTCATTGCCAAAGCTGCCATTCCTGATGCCGAAGAAGCAATTCCTGAACTGTGCGGAAACGTATTTTGTGTATCAATCGTAAAATGATACTCTTTTAAAAAAGGTAAATAAACTTCAATTCGTTCTAAAAACTTCTGAATTTTTGGTTTGAAATCTTCTTTTGGTTTTCCTTCAAAAAGTAAATCAAACGAAAAACCGTTTATTTCACTAAGCGATCCCGAGGCGTCGGGAGAAATGCTTTTCTTAGAAAATCCCAACTTAGTAATCGTTTTACAGTTATTAAGTGTAAAACTAACCGAAGGATTTGCCGGAATTTGATTGTCTTTTTTGCCCCAATATTTTACTAATGCAATATTGCTGGGAGCGCTCCATTCAAAATTTCCATTTTCTATGGTCGAAGTATATTTTTTTGGAATAAAATCAGTTACTGTAAACATGAATTATAAAATTTTGGCAAAGATAGTTTTTATAATATTTCACCATATAAGTTATATAAGAAAATATAAGTTGGGCTTGAACTAAAATGAACTTTATCTCTTATATGGTTTACATTTCTTTTTAACTATTTTTGGATAAAAATTGAATAGAATGAATAAAGTTGTCAAAATTATCATAGCGCTGGTTATTTGTTTAATGGTAGGATATTCTGCGAGCACGGTTACAAGACCAAGTGTTGAAACGTGGTATCCAACTATTATAAAACCAGTTTTTAATCCGCCCAATTGGATTTTTATGCCAATGTGGACTTTGCTATATATTTTAATGGCGGTTGCGGCCGGATTAGTTTGGGATAAAATAAAAGAACAAAACGAAGAAGTAAAAAAAGCGTTAGGTTTCTTTTTGATTCAATTGACATTAAATGCCATTTGGTCGTATTTATTCTTCGGATTAAAAAACCCGATGTTGGCTTTAATTGAGATTGCACTTTTATGGTTAATGATCTACGAGACGTACTTAAAGTTCGTGAAAACCAATAAAACAGCCGGATATTTATTAATTCCGTATATGGCGTGGGTTGCTTTTGCAGCAATTTTAAATGCCAGTATTTGGTGGCTTAACAGATAATTTTTAGTTTAGAACTTCTAATTTTGCTTTCTTAAACATTTCGTTTTTAGCATATAAAAAATCCATTGTGGTTAAGATATTATTGTTTTCTATAAGTTTTGCAGATCTTGAATCAGCATCACAGAAATCAATAAATAAATCAACTTCTTCGGGTTTTAATTTTAATTGTTTTGTAAAAAAGTCACGAGGGATTGATGCCGCTACCAGCTTTTTGAAAACAGTTTCCGAAGTTTTCTTTTTGAGTTCGTCCTTTTTATCGTTATTAAATAAATTAAAAAGTCCTTTACCCATTCTGGTAAAGTCCATACCATTTGCAATACTTCCGTCGTAAACGCCAGTATATTTTTGTAAAGATTGGTTGTCTTTTGCAAATTTTATTCCATCAATATCTCTTTGGGAAGTGTGTACGGGATCAAATTTGATATTGGTTATTACGACCTCATCTAACTCAAATGCCTTGGCGCTCATATTGACAACAAGATTGTTTTGATCAATATTTTCCTGAGTTAATTTTAATCTTGTAAAAAAGTAATCTTTAGAGAAAAATAGTAAACTGTCTTTTGCTTGTACCTGAATTGAGAATTCTCCTAAATAATTTGTCGTTGTACTGATTTTCGCTGTTTTGTTTATAACCTCAACTTTATTTATCGGATAATTATTGGAAAAGACTCTTCCGTGGATTAATTTTTCTGTTTGAGAAATTGAAAGATGATAGGTTAAAAAAGAAATTATTGTAAATAATATTACTTTCATTTAGTGGTATTTTGTTTAATCTTGGTTTGGTTGTTTAGCTACTTTCATATTTAGATTTTTTTACAGAAAACTTCCTTTAAGAGTTTTCTGTTTGAGAAATAGAAAATTTGGTAAGTCAAAAAAAGAAATTATTGTAATGATTTCACTTTAACTTATTTGAATGTAACGGAAAGTAAAATTATTAGAATTGTCTTAATGAAAACTTAGAAAATCTGTAAAATCTTGTTAATTCGGATTTGAATAGTTTTCACTCACAGTCGAAGTTTCAGACCGTGACTGAAAACTGCGACTATAAATTTTACAATATTTCAATTAATTCCAAAGGATTGTTTATTACCAATTTTGCCCCACTTTCTATCAGTTCTTGTTCTGTTCGATAACCCCAGGTTACTCCAACAGCTAACATATTAGCATTCTTGGCTGTTTGCATATCAATATCAGAATCTCCAACAAAAAGGATTTCTTCGGGTTTTAAATTCCAGCTTTTACTTATTTGTAATGCTTCAAACGGATTTGGTTTTTTAAGGGCTTCAGTACTTAGTCCAACGGCATTCTCAAAATAGTCAGGAAATATTTCTGTCGCTATTTTTTTAGTAAGTTCATCCGCTTTATTTGAAAAAACAGCCAATTTAATATCCTTTGAAATCAAATTATTTAATAATTCAACAATGCCTTCGTATGGTTTTGTTTTTAGCGTGCAAATTTCGCGATATTCGTTAATCATACAATCAAAACATATTTCAATTTGCTCGTCACTATTGTTTGATGCCGGTAAAGCTTTGCTTACCAAATTTCGCAAACCGCTTCCTATAAAATATTGATAGGTGTCGTAAGTATGAGTTGGATGATTTAGACTTGTTAGTACGACATTCATCGCGTCCGAAATGTCTTCTAATGAATTGACCAACGTTCCGTCTAAATCAAAAATAATTCCTTTAAATTTCATTCTTTATATATTATTTGCCACTATAAACCCGCTTGTCCAGGCATTCTGAAAATTAAATCCTCCAGTTATTGCATCGATGTTTACTATTTCTCCGGCAAAATACATGTTTTGATGCAATTTACTTTCCATAGTTTTAAAATTGATTTCTTTGAGATCAATTCCGCCTGCGGTTACAAATTCTTCCTTAAAAGTGCTTTTTCCGTTTACCTGAAAAGTTGCTTTTGTCAATTGAGAAGCTAAATTTTGTAATTGTGTTTTCGATAAATCAGCCCATTTAGTTTCAGTTTCAATTGCTGAAGCCAAAACCAAACTTTCCCATAAACGATTTGGGAAATCAAAAGGAGATTTTTTCGAAACTGCTTTTTTAGCGTGTTCCTGTTTTAAGTCTTTCAGGATTTTTTCGGCATCTTCAGTATCAACATCATTTAACCAATTGACATAAATGGTAAACTGATAATTTTTATCGAATAAAGTGCGCGCTCCCCAAGCCGAAAGCTTTAAAATAGCCGGACCGCTCATTCCCCAATGTGTAATTAATAAAGGACCGGTTGATTCAAGTTTGGTATCTTTTACGTTTACAGTAACTTGTGCCGCAACACCGGGTAATTCTTTTATACGGGAATCTTTAATATTGAAAGTGAATAGGGAAGGAACAGGACTTACAATCGCGTGTCCTTGTGTTTGCAGCATTTCCCAGATTTTAGGATTACTTCCGGTTGCAAGAACTAATTTTTCTGTAGCATAATTTGTATCCTGAGTATCAATTTTCCAATGATTTTCGGCTTTAAAAATCGATTGTACACTTTGTCCGGTTAGTAGTTTAATTCCGAATTTTCCGGTTGCTTCCAGGAAACAATCGATTATGGTTTGAGATGAATTTGAAACCGGAAACATTCTTCCGTCATCTTCGATTTTTAATTCTACACCATGTTTTTCAAACCATTCAATTGTATCTCCGGAACAAAACTGATGAAAAGGTCCGCGAAGCTCTTTTTCGCCACGCGGATAAAATTTGACCAATTCATTTGGTTCAAAACAAGCGTGCGTTACGTTGCATCTTCCGCCACCGGAAACACGAACTTTAGAAAGTACTTCTTTCCCTCGTTCTAAAATGGCAATTTTCAGTTTCGGATTTTTCTCTGCAATATTAATCGCTGTAAAAAAACCTGCAGCGCCTCCGCCAACAATTATTATGTCGAAATTTATGATCATATTATTTGGTTTGCCATGAGTTTGTTTTTTGCCACGAATTGCACGAATTAGCACAAATTTTAAATCTGATGGGTTGTATTATTTTTTGCCACAGATTAAAAAGATTAGTATAGATTTTAAATCTTTTAAATCCTTTTAATCTGTGGCTATTTTATATTTTATCTGGAAAATCAGATATGATTCCGTCTACGTTATAGCTTTTTATTCTTCGAATATCTTCTGAATCATCTACTGTCCAGGGTAAAACCAGAAATCCTTTTTCCTGCATTTCTTTCGTGTTTTCCAAAGTTAGCAATTGAAAATCCGGATGAATGGCATATGCTTTAATTGATTCGGCGAAAGCCAAAGCTTTATCCAGATCTTCTTCCGTCAAAACTCCAATTTTAATATTTGAATTTAGATTTGATGTTTCTTGCAGTAAATCCCAATTAAAACTTGAAACAATGAAATGATTATAATTCCAGTTTTTATCCGAAATATATTCTTCAATTAAAGCAACAACTTTACCTGCGGTGCCTAAACCTTTTAATTCAATATTGATTAGGCATTTTTTATCTACTAAATCAAAAACCTCATTTAAAGTCGGAATTTGATATTTTCCATCAATCAAAAACGTTGTTAATTCAGCTAAAGAAAAAGTATTTACAAAACCTGTAGCGTTGGTCGTTCTGTCGATCGTTTCATCGTGAATGACTATAATATGGCCGTCAGAACTAAGGTGAACATCGAGTTCGATTCCGTCAGCATTTAAGTCTAATGCTTTTTGGAAAGATTTTAAAGTATTCTCAGGTTCGTATCCGTTTGCACCGCGATGCGCTATTTTTAGCATGTATTGAGATTTAACCGCAAAGGTCGCAAAGTTTTACGCAAAGTGCGCTAAGGATTAGATAAAAAGTTAACAACAGACTATAGGATTAAAATGATTTTTTTTTCACGCAGATTTTAAAAGATTTAAGCAGATCAAGCAGATAAATCTTAAAATTTAAATCTGCTCAAATCTGCAAAATCTGCGTGAAAAAAAACTTTGCAATTTCGCGTTTCTTTTTTTTAAGCAAGTTCTAATAAAACCAGTCCAAATTCAGAATCAACTATTGCTTTTCCGTTTTGAACTTCTGTTTCAATTCCTGAAAAAGCATCTTTTAATCGCGTTCCGTCTTTAAAAATGGAATCTACAGGAAGTTCTTTGGAACCAGTTCCTAAATCTAAGCCAATTATAACTTCATCAGTATAATTTTCATTCGTATAAATTCTGGAAAAGATATATGGTTTTGCTGAAATCTGTTGGTGAATTCCGGCGCCAATTGCTGGATGATTTCTTCGGAATTGCCCTAGTTTCTGCCAATGCAAAAGTATTCTTTGAGTTTCTTCCTTGGATTCAATGTCTTCCCAATTCATGAATGATCTTAATGTTGCATCGCCTTCTGTGCCATCAATGACAAGAGAACGACCTGATTCATCACCATAATAAACTTGTGAGATTCCAGGAGAAAGCAATAACTTGGTCCCAGATTCAAAAGTTCGATTACGATTTGCATCAAAAGGATCAGGATCATCGTGCGAGGATATATAATTAAGAACGCTAAAACCTTTTAATTCATTTTGAAGTTTTTCTGAATACTTCGAAAATATTATTTCATAATCATTTTGTACATCTAGTTTAAACTCAAAATTAATCATCGAGTTAAAACCATGTTGAAAGTAATTTACTTTTCGATCTCCAAAATCATAATCTAATCCGCCACTAATTTCATAACCGTAAACCTCAGCAATTGTGTAAAACGGGTTTTGATCCAGAACTTGTAAAGGATGATGTTTTTTCCAGGTTTCAAAAGCGTATTCGCATTCTTTTTTAAAATCGACCCAGACAATTTCTTCGGTATGTTTTACGGTATCGCATCTGTAACCGTCAATTCCGAATTCCAGTATATAATCGGTTAACCATTTTATGATATAATATTTTGGTGTTCTTGGGTATTTTGTTCTTTCGAAAAATTCATTTAACGACGTAATTTCTTTATCATAACGATCTTCGTTTTTCCACTTTTCAATTAAAAAAGATGGCAATTCTACTTCCTGTGTGCTTTCGGTTCTTACATCCGGAAGATTATCTACAAGAGTACACATTGTAGTATTTTCGAATGATTTGTAATCACAAACAATTCCGGTTCTAACCCAGTCTTCCGGCCAGATAGGATCTTCGGGAGTTACGGGTCCCGTATGATTGATAACGCCGTCAAGCATAATTCTGATACCTTTTTCGTGTGCTTTTTTGACAAGATTTGACAAGTCTTCTTTAGTTCCACAGTTTGGATCTAAAGCCGTCCAGTCTCTTGCCCAATAACCATGATATCCATAAGTAAGTCCGGTTCCTTCGTCAACGCCATCGTGAATTTGTTCTACAATCGGCGTAAGCCAAATTACGTTTATTCCTAATTGATCGAAATAACCTTCGTCGATTTTTTTTATAATTCCCAGGATATCTCCGCCTTCAAAACCACGGAGTTTTCCGGTAGTTTTTGTTCGGTTGAAGTTTATATCGTTCGAAGGATTTCCGTTATAAAAACGATCTGTAAGTAAAAAATAAATATTTGCTCCTTCCCAAACGAAAGGTGTTTTTGAAGTATTGTCGTTATTCATTGAAATTATTATGAATCTTAAAGATAAAGAAAGAAAAGTTCATAATAAAAAATTCCGCCACGAATTCACGAATTATTGTCTTATAATATTCGTGAATTCGTGGCGGAAAAACTTTGCGTAGACGCACTGCTGTGTGCATCTACATTATATACTATGTGTTTAAAAACTATTCCAATTCTAAAACAATTGCTGATTTTGGTTCCAAAGTAATTTCAGTAGCTAAATCGAATGTTTTTCCGGTTAGAATATCTTTTCCTGATTTAAAGTTTTTGATGTTTTCTTTAAAGCGATTTGTTTTTACAGATTGTTCCTTTGTATTATTATTGAAAACAACCATAACCGTTTTAGCATCAGTATATCTAAAATAAACATAAGTGTTATTCTCCGGAATATAATGTGTCATTTTCCCGAAGTGAACCGCTTCATTTGATTTTCTCCAGTTGAATAATTTTGAAGTAAAATCGAAATATTTTGCTTGTTCAGCAGTTCTTCCTTCGTTTGTAAAAGCGTTGTTTTTATCGCCAGCCCATCCGCCCGGAAAATCCTGACGAATGCCTGCATCGCCATTTTTACTTTTATCGCCGCCCATCCCAATTTCTGAACCGTAATACAATTGCGGAATTCCGCGAACGGTTGCCAACAAAGTCATTACCAGTTTGTATTTTGTAAAGTCATATTTATACTTATCGTTGATACGATCTGTATCGTGATTTTCAGCAAAAATCAGAATATTATTTGTGTTTGGATATAAAAAATCCATTGCGAAATTGTTATAGAATTTAATCATTCCGTTATCCCAATTTGCTTCATCGTCATTAAATGCAGAAGTAATTTGATCGTTTAAAGTGAAATCCATTACACTTGGCAAATTCGAATTATAGTTTTCGATCGCGCCAATTTTACTGTCTTTTTGCCAATATGCTAAATTCGCCTGATTGTGCATCCAGATTTCTCCAACAATATTAAAGTTTGGATATTCGGTTGTGATCGATTTTGCCCAATTTGCCATTGCTGTAGCATCAGAATAATTGTAGGTATCAACTCTGAAACCGTCAAGATTTGCATATTCTATCCACCAAATTGCGTTTTGAGTAAGATATTTTGCAACCAAAGGATTTTTAAGATTCAAATCCGGCATAGAAGGTACAAACCATCCATCAACGCAAACTTCCTGATCTAGTTTTGAGGCGTGAATATCTGTAAGTACTTCGCGTCTGTGATGCGTTTGTGTGTAATTTTCGAATTGATTAAGCCACGATTTAGTTGGTAAATCCTTTATCATCCAATGTGTAATTCCCCAGTGATTGGTCACATAATCCATCACCAGTTTAAGGTCTTTTTTATGCATTTCTGAAGATAAACGAACGTAATCTTCATTAGTTCCGTAACGAGAATCAATTTTATAAACATCAGATTGTCCGTAAGTATGATACGAATGTTGTTTGTCATTGTCTTCACATAAAGGCGTGCTCCAGATTGTTGTTGCGCCAAGAGACGAAATGTAATCTAAGTTTTTAATAATTCCTTCGATATCGCCGCCATGACGTCCGCTAGGATCTTGTCTGTTTCCTTTTTCGGTTAAAGCGGCATCGCTGTCATTTTTCAGATTTCCATTAGCAAAACGATCCGGCATGATTAAGTAAATCATATCCGATGCATCGTAACTTTTTCTGTCGGCCGAATTTGTTCTTCTTTCCTTAAGGGAATATTTCTGTGTAAATGCGACTTTGTTTTTAGTTTTGAAAGAGAAAACCAATTCAGAAGCTTTTAGATTTTGTGTGTCGATTGTAACAAAAAGGTAATTTGGATTCTCTGTTTTTTCTACATTTTTAATCACCACATTGTTTGAAACCGAAGCTTCATATTGCGCAATATTTTTTCCGTAGAACATTATCTGTACTTCAGGATTTTTCATTCCTGCGTACCAAAATGGTGGTTCTACTTTCTGGATTTGCGCTTTCGCGGAAGCAGAAAAGACAAGAATGAAGAGGAGTATTTTATAAATAATATGGCTTGTTTGAGTTCTCATAATTTATAGTTTAGTTTTTCCTGCAAGGTTTCCAAAACCTTGTAGGTTTGATTTAAAGTATTGTCAGTTCGAGCGGAGTCGAGAACCTTTGCGGCATCTCGACTCCGCTCGATGTGACAAAAAGGTTGATGATTAAAAAAAAGACAAGTAATCTTAGGGAAAATTACTTGTCTTTAAAAAAATTATTTAGTTTCGATTATGCTAATTGCATAACCTCCGCCTGGAGCAGATAACTGCGATAATTTTGATTTGTTTGTTACAGCAATTTTCTTGATGGTGTAAGCTTGCGGATTTGTTTTGTAGTTCGCATCTTTTGCATCAGCATAAATTGTAGCAGTGTATTTTTTACCTTTTTCAAGGAAACTGAAATCGATGTTTGAGGTACGAGATGTTTCTCCGTTTACGTTTCCTACGAACCAATTGTTTGTTCCTTTTGCTTTACGGGCAACGGTAATAAAATCACCTGGTTCAGCTTCGATATATTTACTTTCTGACCAATCTACAGCCACATCTTTAATGAACTGGAATGCGTCTGGAAAACGGTTGTAATTCTCTGGAGTATCAGCCGCCATTTGCAACGGACTGTACATTGTAACGTACAAAGCCAATTGATTACAAATTGTACTATTTACATGAGATTTATTATCAGGATTCATTTTGCTGATATCCATTTCGAAGATTCCAGGCGTATAATCCATTGGACCACCAATTAAACGTGTAAATGGTAAAACCGTTACGTGATTTGGTTTTGAACCTCCAAAAGCTTGGTATTCTGTTCCTCTTGCTGCTTCGTTTCCAATTAAGTTAGGATATGTTCTGCAAATTCCGGTTGGACGAACAGCTTCGTGAGCGTTTACCATAATTTTATAATCAGCTGCTTTTTCAATCGCATATTGATAATGGTTTACAATCCATTGATCGTAATGATTTTCACCGCGAGGCAAAATATCTCCAACATATCCGCTTTTTACAGCATCATATCCGTTGTCTTTCATGAATTGGTATGCTTTATCCATATGACGCTCGTAGTTTCTAACAGAACCAGAAGTTTCATGGTGCATGATAATTTTGATTCCTTTAGATTTTGCATATTCGTGCAAACCTTTTACATCAAAATCAGGATAAGGTGTTACAAAGTCAAAAACATAATCTTTTGAGTGACCAAACCAATCTTCCCAACCTTCGTTCCAGCCTTCAACCAAAACAGCGTCGAAACCATTTGCAGCAGCAAAATCAATGTATTTTTTTACGTTTGCGTTGTTTGCTCCGTGAGTTCCGCTTGGTTTTGCTTTTGAGAAATCAGAAACGCCCAATTGCACTGTTGGGAAATCGTTTGTGTACGACCAAGAGCTTTTTCCTGTAATCATTTCCCACCAAACACCAACATATTTTACGGGTTTAATCCACGAAGTATCATCAATTTTAGATGGATCGTTTAAGTTATAAGTCATTTTTGAAGCCAGGATTTCTCTCGCGTCATCACTTACCATAATCGTTCTCCAAGGCGAGTGACTTGGCGCTTGCATATAACCTTTATCACCTTTTGCATCCGGCGTTAACCAAGATTCGAAAATCATGTTTTTATCATCAAGATTCAGGTGCATACACGAATAATTGATCAGTGCCGCTTCGTGTAAATTGATGTATAAACCATCATTTGTTTTCAACATCAAAGAAGTCTGAACTCCTGTTGGTGAAAAGTTTTTTTGCGAAACATTTGCTGTAAATGCTTTTTCAGACAAACCTCTAATTTCAGATAATTTAGATTTTGTATAATCGTATTCCTGCGTGTCATAATCTCCTGGAATCCAAAATGCCGTGTGGTCGCCCGCCATTGCAAATTGAGTTCTTTCTTCTTTGATTACGAAATAAGTAAGATTCTTTTGAGCCGGAAATTCATATCTAAATCCTAAACCGTCATCAAATAAACGAAAACGAATTATGATTTGTCTTTCAGTTCCTTTTTGATTTAAAGTAACCGCCAGTTCATTATAATGATTTCTAATGTTGTCAACTTCTCCCCAAACCGGTTTCCAGGTTTCATCAAAAGTCGAAGTTTTTGTGTCAACAACTGTAAAATCGTTTAATAAAGATTTTTTATCATCTTTAAGTTCAAGACCTAATTTACTGGTTTTGATAACGTCTTTATTTTTGTATTTTAAAGTGTAAGTTGGAGTTCCGTCGTTTTGAAGAGAAAATTCCATTACAAACTTGCCTTCGGGTGATTTTAATTGTTGCGCTTTTGCAATTGAGCTAAAAGCAAACAAGATTAAACTTGCGAAAAATAAGTTTTTCATGTTTTTTAGTTTTTAGAGTATTTTAATTTAATTTATTTGTAACAATTTACTTGCGATTACGGGATTTCCGTTAACTATGATTGTTAAATCCTGATCTCCATCTACAGTAAAATTGGTTTCATTATGATTCACGGAAACTTTTAAAATTTGATTTCTAAAGTTGATTTTAAAAGAGTAACCTTCCCATTCTTTTGGAATTTTTGGAGAAAAATGAAGTTGGTCATTTTTAACCCTCATTCCACCAAAACCTTCTACAATACTCATCCATGTTCCTGCCATTGAGGTAATATGACAACCTTCTTCAACTTCTTTATTATAATCATCAAGATCAAGACGAGAAGTTCTTAAATAGAAAGTATATGCCATATCCATTTTGTCTAAATGGGCTGCCTGAATCGAGTGCACACAAGGCGAAAGTGAACTTTCATGAACGGTAAATGATTCATAAAAATCGAAATTTCTTTCTAATTCTTCTTTAGAAAAATGATCTTCGAAGAAATAAAAACATTGTAAAACGTCGGCTTGTTTGATGTAAGGCGAACGTAAAACACGATCCCAAGACCATTTTTGATTGATTGGGCGTTGTGCTTTATCTAAATCTTTTACAGGAACTAAATCTTTGTCTAAAAAGCCATCTTGTTGTAAATAAACTCCCAATTCTTCTGATTTTGGGAAATACATATTATCCGCTACTTTTTTCCATTCCTGAATTTCTGAAACCGAAAGATTTACTTTTTCTAAAATACGTTTGTGATCTGAAGGATATTCTACAGCCACTTTTTTAATTTGTTCCGATGCATAATCAATACACCATTTTGCAATATAATTGGTGTAGAAATTATTATTAATGTTGTTTTCGTATTCGTTTGGACCTGTAACGCCAAGAATAACGTATTGATTTTTATCTTTAGAAAACGAAGCTCTTTGGTGCCAGAAACGCGCTATCCCAATTAAAACTTCCAGACCTTTTTCAGGAATATAAGAGTAATCTCCGGTAAAACGATTGTAATTGAAAATCGCAAAAGCAATCGCACCATTTCTGTGGATTTCTTCGTGCGTGATTTCCCATTCGTTATGGCATTCTTCACCGTTCATGGTAACCATTGGGTACAATGCTGCGCCATTTTTGAAACCTAAATTGTCTTTAGCATTTTCAATCGCTTTGTCTAATTGATTGAAACGATACGTCAATAAGTTCCTCGCAACTTGCTGATCTTTAGTTGCCATGTAAAACGGAATACAATATGCCTCAGTATCCCAATAAGTAGATCCGCCGTATTTTTCTCCGGTGAAACCTTTTGGACCAATATTCAAACGGGAATCTTTTCCTAAATAAGTCTGGTTTAATTGAAAGATGTTGAAACGAATTCCTTGTTGTGCTTTTACATCACCATCAATCGTAATATCTGACATTTCCCAGATTTTTGCCCATGCATCAATTTGATTTTGAAGCAAAGTTTCATAACCTAAATTTACGGCAGCTTTTATACATTTTTCGGCTGCAGCCAAAGTATTATCGTGGTTTAAAGAAACGGTATATCCTCCAATTTTTTGAATTGATGAGGTTTGTCCTTTTGCGATAATAGTTCCATAAGTAAACTGAACTTTATCAGCTGTTGAATCTATTGTTGAAGGTGAAATATTCACATTTTCACCGTTTGCAAAAATCGTATTGTGCATGAAAGTCGTAACTTTAAAATGCGTTTTAAACGTTTGCGCGGTTACAAATGCATCACTATTTGATTTTTTTACTTCTAATGGTTCCCAGAATTTTTCTTCCCAGTTTGCATCTTCATTGGTTACTCCTGCATCAATATAAGGTTTGTAAACAATTTTAGCGTCTTTGTTTAAAGGCGTAATTTCATATTTGATAATTCCCGCTTCGTCTAAATCAAGAGAAAGAAAACGACGAATGTTTACGGCAATTTCAGTTCCGTTTTTCAACGTAGCTTCAAAAGAGCGATTGTACCATCCTTCTTTCATATTCAATTCTCTACGGAAATTTCTAACCTCGGTACACGTATTTAAATCAAGATTTTCTTCGTTGATTTCTACGTCAATTCCAATCCAGTTGGGAGCATTTAATACTTTTGCGAAATATTTAGGATATCCGTTTTTCCACCAGCCCACTTTTGTTTTGTCCGGGTAATAAATTCCGGCAATGTAACTTCCCTGAAAAGTTTCTCCGGAATAGGTTTCTTCAAAATTCGCGCGTTGTCCCATAGCACCGTTCCCGATACTAAAAAGACTTTCAGACGATTTTACTCTTTCTACATCAAATCCTTCTTCTATGATGGACCAGTTGTCTGGTTTTATATAATCTTGATTCATTTTTCTTTAATTAGATAATTGGATAATTAGAAAATGTGTCAATTAGAAAAATGAGATAATTATTTTCCTATTGAATTTTTTAATTGTTTTATCCTTTGATTGATGTTGTTTACTATTTTACGAATTGAAAAATGTATCGTGCAATTAGTCATTATCTAATTTTCTAATTGCCTCATTGACACATTTTTTAATTAATCAACTTGTCGATAAAGTTTTCGTCTATTACGGTAAAATCTTTAAAGATGTATTTAGCTTCATGTAAAATTGTTTCCTCACCAATTCCCACACTTACCATTTCGCCTATGTTTGCTGCCTGAATTCCGGCAACAGAATCTTCGAATACAATTGAATTTTTTGGATCAATGTTTAATAATTGAGCCGCTTTCAGGAAAACTTCCGGATCTGGTTTGGCATTGGTAACGTCGTTTCCGTCAACAATAACATCGAAATACGAAAGGATTCCTGTTTTTTCAAGGATTGGTCGGGCATTTTTACTCGCAGATCCCAACGCAATTCCTTGATTTTTTTCTTTTAATAGTTGCAGAATTTTAAAAACTCCGGGAAGAATCTCGCTTTCGTCCATGTCAACTAAATAAGTTAAGTAATCGTCATTTTTTTGAATTAACCATTTGTCTTTGTCTTCCTGCGAAGCCTGAACGTTTCCTAATTCAAGAATTATATCTAACGAACGTATGCGACTTACTCCTTTAAGTAATTCGTTATTTTCGTGTGTAAAATTTATATTTAATGATTGAGCGATTTTCTGCCATGCTAAAAAGTGGTATTTAGCGGTATCGACAATTACGCCATCAAGGTCGAATATGAATGCTTTTTTGTTCATTATATTAGAAATTGTTCTTTATGATTTTTGAATAGTATCATCTACATCTTTTACTTTGTAGACTAAAAGAGCAGCGATTAAAAAACTGACTCCACTTGTGATTAAGGCATAAATTGCGTCTCCATTGTAAAGATATTTTACAATTGGACCGCCAATAAGTGCATTTACAATTTGCGGAATAACAACGAAAAAGTTGAAAATCCCCATGTAAACCCCCATTTTTTTAGGGGCAATTGATCCGGCAAGAATTGCGTAAGGCATCGCTAAAATACTAGCCCAGGCAACTCCAACTAAAATCATTGGTAATACAACCCAATCTTCATTTGGCATGAAATAAATCGATATTAATCCAATTCCTCCAATGATTAATGAAACTGCGTGAGTTGATTTTCTTCCGATTTTTTTAGCGATGTACGGAAGGAAAAATAGTGCGATAATAGCAGAAACTAAGTTATAAACTCCAAATAAAATTCCAACCCAATCTCCGGCATCTTGATATTGCTGGCTTGAAGTGTCGCTTAATGGTAATCCGTAAATGTGATGTGCAATTGCAGGAGTTGTAAAAACCCACATACCAAATAATCCAAACCAGGAGAAAAATTGTACCCAACTTAGCTGACGCATTGTTGTTGGCATTTTTGCAAAATCAGTAAAAATGTCTGAAAGCTTTGATTTTTCTTCAGATGGAATATCGACTTCACTTTGAGGATCTTCAAAATTGGCTAATTCTTCAGGAGTATATTCTTTTGTTGTAAATAAAGTTACCAGAATAGAGGCTATTAAAACTGCCGCTCCAATAATAAAAGAAAGCGTTAAGTTTAATGGCACACTTCCCGGAACTGTACTATTTGAAACATGAAAATACTTGGTTAAAACATAAGGCAAAGCCGAACCAATTACGGCTCCAAAACCAATTAATGAAGTTTGAATACTAAAACCTGCTGTACGCTGATCTGTTCTTAAATTATCTCCAACCAATGCACGAAAAGGTTCCATTGCAATGTTGAAAGAAGCGTCCATAATCATTAACATTCCGGCTCCAACCCATAAAGCAGGCAATACTGAAATGAAAATATTAGCTTGTGGCATTAAAATTAATCCTACCGAAGCTAATATTGCACCAACAAGAAAAAAGGGCTTTCTACGACCAAATCGTCCCCAGGTTTTATCGCTGTAATGACCAATAACGGGTTGAACTATTAATCCCATCAGGGGAGCAATAATCCAGAACCATGATAGTTCATGTACGTCGGCACCAAAAATTTGAAGAATTCTGCTGGCATTTGCATTCTGAAGTGCAAACCCCATTTGTATTCCCAAGAAACCGAAACTCATGTTCCAAATTTCCCAGAAACTTAATTTACGCTTTTCCATTATCGTAATTAAAAAATTAATTAGACGATAAGCGCTTTGCTTATCAAAACTTACTTATGGTTCGAAGTAAAAGTAAAAGCTTTGAGCAGGCGTAAAAGTATTAATTATTTTTTTAATTCAAATCATAAAAAAACCATAAATAAAATTTATGGTCTTAGAATGTGTTGATTTTTAGAAAATTAATCAGTAGATTCTCTTTTTATCAAATGTGTTTCTATAACTTCTGTAGTGTAATTTTCGTTTTCTTCTTCGTCGTCATCATGTCCGGCTTCCAGTCTTTCGATCAGCATTTTAGCGGCTTTATTTCCCATTTTTTCACCACTTTGGCTTACGGTTGTAATACTTGGCGTTGAATATTTCGAGATAATTCCGTCAGTAAAAGCAATTACGGCAAGATCTTCAGGAACTTTAAGTCCCATTTTGCTGGCTGTTTTGATAATTGTTACGGCAAAAAGTTCATTTACTGCAAAAACAGCATCAAAAGCCCTGTCGTGTAAAAGTTGGCTTATTGTGATTTCGCAAGTATCTACGTCTTCAATTTTTATAATTAAATCTTCATTGAATGGTAATCCGTTGTCCAGCAGCGCTTTTTCGTAACCATCGGTTCTTAGTTTTCCAACGCTTACATAATCAACCGTTGTAACAAGAGCGATTTTTTTTCGGCCATTATCAATTAAACTTTGTACGGCTTCATAAGCGGCAGCTTTATCATCAATAATTACTTTATCACATAAAATATCATTGGTAACACGGTCAAACATTACAACGGGCATTCCCTGATTTATAACTTCGGTAATGTGGTGAAAATCACCTTTGTATTGGGTTTCTTTTGATAGCGACATGATAAAACCATCGATACTTCCATTGGCTAACATTTCCATATTTAAGACTTCTTTATCGAATGAATCATCAGATAAACAAATGACAACGCTGTATCCGTTTTCGTTTGCAACTTGTTCGATTCCGTTGATTACGGTAGAGAAAAAATAATGTACAATTTCCGGAATGATAATACCAATACTTTTGGTTTTTCGATTTTTTAAACTAAGGGCAATATTGTTGGGTTTGTAGTTGTAAAACTTTGCAAAAGCCTGAACTTTTAAACGTGTTTCTTCTCCTATTTCCAGACTGTTTCTAAGTGATTTTGAGACAGTTGAAATAGAGACGTCAAGTTCCCTTGCAATCTGTTTTAAGGTTATTTTGCGTTTCATAGTTATTATTGAAAAAAATCTAATTGTTAATAAAGGTATCTTTTATTTTTCGATTTGTCATTTTTTGACTGAAAAGATTACAAAATATAGAAAGTTTTCAACACTATCACGTTTTCGTAACTCATTAAAAATTGTAAGTGGTTGACCATGTTAATAAATTCCTAATTTTGAAATTCGAAGTAAAATTAAAAACTTAACTAACAATCAAAAACTCAAACTAATTTAAACAAAAAGTATGAAAACAATTTACAAAAAGTTGTTATTTTTATTCCTTCTGTTACCGTTTAGTGTACTAGCTCAAAGTATTTTATCCGGAACAGTTGCCGACTTGGCAACGGGACAACCAATCCCAGGGGTAAATGTAAGTGTACAAGGTGCTCCGGGCGGGACATCAACAGATTTTGACGGTAAATTTCAGTTATCGAATTTAAAAAATGGAGACAAAATTTTGGTTTCATTTATTGGATATAAAACGTCAACTATAGTCTTTAACGGACAAAAAACATTACCGGTTACTTTAGAAGAAGATACAAACCAACTTAAAGAAGTTGTTGTACAGGTAGGTTATGGTACTGTTAAGAAAAAAGATGCAACAGGTTCTGTATCACAAATCGCGGCTAAGGACTTTAATAAAGGAATTAATGTTACTCCTGAAAGTTTAATTAGCGGTCGTATTTCGGGTGTTAATGTAACTGGAGGGGGAGCTCCGGGAGCAAAAGCTGATATTAGAATTCGTGGCGGATCATCATTAAATGCTTCAAATGAGCCTTTGATTGTATTAGACGGACTTCCGTTAAGTAATGCGGTTCCAAGTGGTGCAACTAGTATTTTATCTACAATTGATCCTAATGATATTGAATCATTTACTGTTCTTAAAGATGCTTCGGCTGCTGCAATTTATGGTTCTCGTGCTGCAAATGGTGTAATTGTTATTACAACTAAAAAAGGATCAAAAGGTGCTGTAAAAGTTAATTTTAGTTCTCAAATTGGTATCAATACTGTAGCTAATACGGTGGATGTAATGAGTGCAGACCAATTCCGTGAATTGGTAAAAACAAAAGGATCTCCGGCACAACAAGCTTTATTGGGAACTGCAAATACAAACTGGCAAAATGAAATTTTTCATACTGCTTTGACGACTAACAACAATATCTCTGTAAGTGGTGCTTTGTTTAACAAATTACCGGTACGTTTATCTGTTGGAAATGTTGATAATCCCGGAATCCTGAGAAACACTTCTTTTGAAAGAACTACGACATCGATATCGTTAAATCCTGTTTTATTTGATAATCATTTAAAAATTGATATTAGCGGAAATTTATCTTTTGGTAAAAACCAATTTCAGGATGAAGGTGCAATTATTGGAAGCGCTATCGGATTTGATCCTACTCAATCTGTATATAAGGCAGGTTCTCGTTACGGAGGATATTATGAATGGTTAGAGCCAACTGGAAACTTACCATTATTACCGGCAAGAAATCCTGTTGCAAGATTAAATCAGGATGACCGCAGAGCAACTTCTACCAGAAAATGGGGAAATGTTAGAGTAGATTATAAACTTCACTTTTTTGAAGATTTAAGAGTTGTTGCTGAAGCAGGTATTGATAGATTTGACAGTAGCGGTTATACAGAAGTAAGTACTCAAAGTGCTTTAGGATATCAGCCAAAAGCGTTTAGTGATCCGGCTTATGTGAATTTAGGAAACTACTCAAGCTATACAGATGCACTTCAAAATAAAAACTTAAATGCTTATTTTAATTATACTAAAGATATAGGAAAAATTAAAATTGATGCAACTGCGGGTTATAACTACCAATTGTTTCAAAAACAAAAATATTCATCTGGTGAAACAAGACAGCCAAATCCTAATGAGGATGTTGCTACAGATCCGGACGTTAACTTACAATCGTTCTTCGGACGTTTGAATTTAGGATATGACAGCAGATATTTACTGACTTTAAATTATAGAAGAGATGGAACTTCCCGTTTCTCTAAAGATAACAGATGGGGAAATTTTGCAGGTGGTGCTTTTGCATGGAATTTGTCTGAAGAAGCTTTCTTAAAAGATAATGCTACTATTTCGACTTTAAAATTAAGAGTTGGTTACGGTACAACTGGTCAACAGGATATTTCTGCTCAGTATGATTATTTACAAAGAGTAACTTTAGGAACAATTAACTCACAGTATGTTTTTGGTAATACTGTTTATTCAACTGCAAGACCAGAAGGATATAACGAAAATATCAAATGGGAAGAATTGGCTGAAGGTAACGTTGGTATCGATTACGGATTCCTTAACGACAGAATTACAGGATCTATTAACTATTTTGATAAAAAATCGACAGATTTATTAGCAGATATTGCAGTTCCTGATGGTGCGAATCTTAGAAATCAAGGTTTCTTTAATATTGGTAGCGTAAGAACAAAAGGGGTTGAATTTAGTATTGCTTCTGATATTGTTAAAAACGATAATTTAACTTGGAATGTAGCTTTTAATACAACTTATATTGATCAGAATATTTCTGAGTTAGGAATTACGGTTCCTGGCTTTCAAGGTTATTTAACCGGAGATAATATCGCTGGTGGTAACGGAAATAAAATCCTGATCAACTCAGTAGGATATTCGCCAAATTCATTTTTTGTATATGAGCAATTATACGATGCAAACAAAAGACCAATTGCGGGAGCTTATGTAGACAGAAACGGAGATGGAAAAATTGATACCGCTGACCGTTACAGAGCAGGAAAAGCTGCACCGGATTATACTTTTGGTTTGTTCTCTACTTTAAACTACAAAAAGTTTGATTTTACAATGAACTGGAGAGCAAGTGTTGGAAACAAGATTTTTGATAACGTAAGTTCTAATTTAGGTTATTCGGATGCAGGGTTAAGAAGACAAACTGATTTATCTAACGTAAGTTCAGATTACTATAATACTGGTTTTACTTTTGAAGATAATGGTACATCACGTTACTTGTCTGACTATTTTGTAAAAGATGCTTCTTTCATAAAATTAGATAACGTTACACTTGGATACACTTTTGATAAAACAATCATAAAAGCTGCTTCTTTAAGATTTACAGCTGGAGTTCAGAATGTTTTCATTCTAACAAAATACAATGGTTTAGATCCTGAGAAATTCAACGGAATTGATAATAATGTATATCCAAGAGCAAGAACATTCTTGTTTGGAGTAAATGCGAATTTCTAATAGTAGACTGAAATCAAAAATTTAAAAACAAACAAAATGAAAATATCATTTAAATATATATCTTATTTTTTCCTATTCGTTTTAGGATTAAGTATGACGCTTACTTCGTGTACGGACGACTTAAACGTGACGCCAAAGGATGATGATGAATTTTTATCTGAAACCTTTTTTCAAGATCCTAAGTCGTACAAAGAAGTATTGGCTAAATTATACGCAGGTTTGTACGTGGGTGGTAATGATGGAGATGGTGATCCTTTGACCCCTGGAAAAAACCCTGATATTGCAGGACTTGGCGGTGACTTTAGCAGTTACTTAAGATTACTTTTTGTAACACAGGAATTTACTACAGATGAAGCAATTATTGCTTGGGCTGATGGTACTTTACCAACATTAAACGCGCAGACTTGGGCTCCGGCTAATGAATTTTTAGAAGGAACTTTCTCAAGAGCATTTTACCACATTAGTGTTGCTAATGAGTTTTTAAGACAAACTACAGATGAGAAATTAACTGCAAGAGGAGTTGATGCAGGGTTAAAAACTGAAATCGCTAATTTTAGAGCCGAAGCTCGTTTTTTAAGAGCTTTCTCTTATTATAACTTAATGGATTTATTCGGGAATGTGCCAATTACTACCGAAAAAGATCCAGTTGGATTCTTTTATCCGGAACAAAAAACAAGAGCAGAAGTTTTTGCTTTTGTTGAATCTGAATTGAAAGACTTAGACAATAGTTTAGTGGCTTCAAAAGCAAATGAATACGGAAGAGTTGATAAAACTGCTGCTAAATTTTTATTGGCACAAATTTATTTAAATTCTAAAGTATATACAGGTGTAGACAGAAATAATGACGCTGCGATAGTATGTAATGATATTATTACGGGTTCACAATATACATTTGCAAATGTTCCTTACCGTTATTTATTCTCTGCGGATAATAATAGAAATGGTGCTCAGTCTGAAGTTATTTTCCCAATTGTTGGTGATGGTAACGCAATTAGAGCAACAGGTGGAGGAATGAGTTTTATCATGCACGCTTCTATTGGAGGCAGCATGGATGCTGCTTCAAGAGGTATGGATGGTGGATGGCAAGGGATTAGAACTCGTAGAGAGTTTGTAAATCTTTTTCCTGATGCTACTGCAACCGGAGATAAAAGAGGAACGTTTTACACAGATGGTCAATCAAAAGACATTAATAACGTAGGAACTTTTACAGATGGTTATGCTGTAACAAAATACATCAATAAAAATGCTGATGGTTCTGCAGCACAAAGAAATGATATTCCGGATATCGATTTCCCAATGTTCAGATTAACTGATGTTTATTTAATGTATGCTGAAGCAACGCTTAGAGGAGCTTCAAGCGGAAACATTAATACAGCTTTAGGTTATATAAACCAAATTAGAGCAAGAGCCGGTGCAACAACAATTACGCTTCCTGAGTTAACACTTAATTTTATCTTAGATGAAAGAGGAAGAGAGTTATTCTGGGAATGTCATAGAAGAACGGATTTGATTCGTTTTGGAAAATTTAGTGGTGCTTCTAAAATCTGGCAATGGAAAGGTGGTTCTGTAAATGGTAACGCAACAGAATCTTTCAGAGATTTAATGCCTATTCCTGCAAGAAATATCCAGGCAAATCCAACTTTGAAACAAAATCCCGGATACTAACTTTATAAAACATTAAAATGAAAAATATATATAAAATTTTAATCGCATTTATTGGTGTTTTAGCTGTTTCATGTAATGCCGATGATGTGGAGAACAGACAAATTGTTTCGGCAGTTGTAACACCTGAAATTACTGCGCCTGCAACAGGAAAAGCTTTTGTTCTGGAAGTAGATAAAGGTTTAGAAGAAGCTGCTAAATTTACTTGGTCAAAAGCAGAATATTCTGCTGCTGTAGTAGTAAAATACACATTGTTAATTGATAAAAAAGGTGGAGATTTTACAGCTGCAAAAACTCTTGCTTCAACAAGTAACATTACTGAAGCTTCTATACTTGTTAAAGAATTAAATCAGGCTGCAATTGATCTGGGAGCAGCAACAGAAGTTGCTTCATTATTTGATGTAAAAATTGCTTCAAGTGTTTCCGGAGGAGTTCCGCAAGTTTCTAAAACAGTAATAACAATAAGTGTAACTCCTTATACAGGTAAAGTTGATTATAACTTTATTGAATGGTATTTAGTAGGTGATGCAACAGTTTCTGGTTGGGATAATAATAAAGGAAACCAAATTTTATTCAGAAGTCCAAAAAATGCTAACGAATATACTTTTACAGGATTCTTTAAAGCAGGAGCTTTTAAAACTATTAATACTTTAGGCAGCTGGGCTCCAATGTATGGTGGTGCAGATGGTACTTTAGCATATAGAGGAAAAGATTCTGATCCTGATCCGGCTAGCTTTGTCATTGCAGCTGATGGGTATTACACCTTTACAATGGATGTGCAAAAACTAACTTATAAATTAGTTTCTTATGATGCCACTGCTGCAAAATCATTTACAACAGTTGGTATTATTGGAGATAGTACACCAGGAGGCTGGGATGCATCAACAGCTATGACAAAATCTTCTTTTAATGGTCATATCTGGAGTTTAGGCATAACATCTCTAAAAGATGGCGGACTTAAATTTAGAGCAAATGACAACTGGGACGTTTCCTGGGGAGGAAATACTCCATTTTCAGGAGGAGGAACAGGTGATAATATACTAGTTTCAAAATCTAAATATGTTGTTTATTTCAATGATTTAGACGGAAGCTATTTAATGATTCCAAATCAAGAGTAATTTTTTCTTGAAATTAATTAGGGCTATCTGTGAGGTAGCCCTTTTTTATACCAACTAACCAATCAACCAAACCACATTATGAAAAAAACTGTACTATTATTTTTACTTCTACTGTCGGTTGTTGCGAATTCGCAGCAAATTACAGTTTCACCAGCGATATTTCAGGTCGATGAACCTGTTACAATTACGGTTTCATTTGCGTCACCAACTTGTAATGAAATGGGAACTAATCCCGCAAAAGTATATATGCATTCCGGAATTGGATCAGAAGCAAATCCGTGGGCATCTGCAAAAGGAAATTGGGGCGCTGATGACGGAATTGGTTTAATGACCAGAAATCCAGATGATACCTGGAGTATTGTAATTACTCCAAGTATTTATTTTGGACTGACAATTACTCAGCAAAACGAAGCTACGAAAATGGGTTTAGTGTTTAGAAATTCAGCTGGTTCTCAAACATTAAAGCAAGCTCCTTCCTGTTCTGATTTTTTTGTAAAAGTGGGATCGTTTCAGGTAAGCTTAACAAATCCTGCTGAAAATAGTGCTTCAATTATAACTTCGGGTTCAGGTTTTAATATTACCGCTACCAATACAAATGGAACAGCAAGTTATTCATTAAAAGCAAACGGAAATGTAATCGACACAAACGCAAGCACTTCAAATTACACATATTCTCATATTAATATTACCAATAACCAAACTTATGAATTATCGGTAACGCAAGGAACGACGACGGTTGTAAAAAAGTTTTCGGTTGTTGTAAATCCCAATACGGTTTCAGAAACTATGCCATCAGGTTTAGTTGACGGAATCAATTATAATGCTGCCGATATTACAAAAGCGACGTTGGTTCTGGATGCGCCTTTAAAAGATTTTGTTTACGTTGCCGGAAGTTTCAATAACTGGAATCCTTCATCGGCTTATGCCATGAAAAAAGATCCTGTTTCGGGTAAATTCTGGTTAGAATTAACGGGATTGGTTTCGGGGGAAAATAATACCTATCAATATTGGGTGGTCGAGACAACGCCAATAGCAAATTCTCCTTCATTGGTTAAAACCGCAGATCCTTATTCCACTTTAGTTTTGTCTCCTTATGATGATGCTTCGATTCCGGCAACTTCATACCCAAATATGCCTGTTTATCCGGCAGGACAAAATTTTGAAGTTTCGGTATTAAAAACAGGACAAACACCATATAACTGGCAAGTAACTAATTTTACAAAACCTGAAAAGGAAAAATTAGTAGTATATGAAGTTTTAGTTCGGGATTTTGATGCAGCCAGAAATTACCAAAGCTTAATTGATAAGATCGAATATTTTAAGACATTAAAAATAAATGCAATCGAATTAATGCCAGTAATGGAGTTTGAAGGCAATGAAAGTTGGGGTTATAATACGTCGTTTCATATGGCTTTGGATAAATTTTACGGAACATCGGATAAATTAAAAGAATTGATTGATTTATGTCATCAAAACGGAATCGCTGTTATTCTTGACGTGGCGCTAAATCACGCTTTCCGAAGAAATCCTATGGTAAGAATGTGGATGAATGATCCTGATGGAGATGGTTTTGGTTCGCCAACAATTGAAAATCCGTATTTCAATACAGTTGCAAAACATGCTTATAATGTAGGTGAAGATTTTAATCATCAATCATTAAAAACGCAGAATTATGTAGAACGCGTAGTAAAACAATGGATTGAGGAATATAAAATCGATGGTTTCCGATGGGATTTAACCAAAGGATTTACGCAAAATTGCACGGCAAATGATGGTTCATGTACAGATGCATATCAACAAGATCGAGTAGATATACTAAAAAAATATGCTGATTATTCATGGAGTTTAGATCCTACACATTACACGATTTTTGAACATTTAGGTTCTGATCCCGAAGAACAGCAATGGGCAAATTACAGAATTGCCGAAACGCCAAGTAAAGGAGTTATGATGTGGGGAAAAATGACAAATCAGTACAATCAATTATCAATGGGATATGCATCTGACAGTGATATTTCGAGAATGACGAGTACAAGTCGCGGTTTTACAGCAAATCGTTTAATGGGTTATACCGAAAGTCATGACGAAGAACGTTTGATGTATAAAAACGTGCAATACGGAAATTCAAGCGGAACCTATAATGTAAAAAATTTAGATACAGCTTTGTCAAGAATGTCTGCAATTGGCGCGGTTTCATTATTAGTTCCGGGGCCTAAAATGATTTGGCATTTTGGAGAATTAGGCTGGGAAAACTCCATTTTTACTTGTAATGATAATACTGTAAATTCAGATTTTGATGCTATTTCAGGAGATTGTAAATTAGATAAAAAACCACAGCCTCAATGGGTGAATAATTGGTTAGGAAACTCAAACCGAAATAAGATTTACAACGATTGGGCAAAAATGATTACGCTTAAAATAAAAGAGCCTGTGTTTTCAGGAACTGCTACAATGGCAAGCGTAAGTTCATTAGCTATTAACATAAAAATCAGCGATAATAATTTATCAGCAACACAATTAAAAGATGTTTTAATCGTAGCAAATTTTGATGTAATTGCACAAAATATTCCAACAGGATTTCAATATACCGGAACCTGGTATGATTTAATGGATAATACAACGATTAATGTTACAGATGTAAATTCGCCTATAAATATTCCTGCCGGCGAATACAGAATTTACGGAAATAAACAAGCCAATTTAGCAATCGCCGATTTCGAAAAAGGAAGCTCAATTAATCTATATCCAAATCCGGTTTCAGATTATTTTACATTGAATATAACCACAACTAAGGTTCAGATTTATAGTATTTCTGGTCAATTGGTAAAAAGTTTTAATGCCAATAAAAATTCAGATTTTCAATTTGGCGTAAGCGAATTAAAAACCGGTTTATACGTAGTTAAAGCTAATGATGAAAATGGTAAAGTTCAGGTTATGAAGTTTATTAAGAAGTAATATTTCGGATAAAAATACACCTGACAAAGGTAGAAGAATGGTTTTGTTAGTAATGTAAAGGGGCTGTCTGTAATAGACAGCCCTTTTATTTTCTACAATTTTTCTTTGTTATATTCGCCAATAACAGCAAAATAGCCAAAAGTTCCCAATCCTAAAACAATCAACGGAGTAAGAATAAAAAGGATAATTATTCCGAAGACTAAATCATCCTGTTTGTCTGAAAGAAGTTTGGGTAAGCCAAATTCAAATACACAAAAATAAGCAGCTGCAACCGCAAGAATAATCCATAAAACACCTAAAATTTGTTTGATCGCATTCATAATTATATAATATTAAAGGTGATTAGTTTTATTTTTATTATCGATATAGATCATTCCAATTACAAAGCAAACCGAAGCAATTATAATAGGATACCAAAGTCCGTCGAGATAAAACTCAGGTTTCCCGGCTTCTTTAGAATGTGTTACAAAATAAGTTGAAATAGCAGGTAGTAAACCTCCAAAAATTCCATTCCCCACATGATAAGGAAGCGACATCGAAGTATATCTGATTTTTGTTGGAAACATTTCCACTAAAAATGCCGCGATTGGTCCGTAAACCATCGTTACAAATAAAATCTGAATGAAAACCAATAAAATTAAAGTCCATTCATCGTTTGAATTTATGGTTATGGAAATATTAGTTTGAGCCTCTTTTTTATTCGCAAAATGCGTCTTTTTTTCTATAAAAATAGTTCCGTCACTATATTCCTTGTTTGTCGTGTAAATAGAATCCTTATTGTTTGTGATCTCAATTGTTTCTTTTGTTGCCTGAGTAAGTTCGGTTTTATGGTTGACATCAGTCGTGTTGTACATCATTTTATAAATAGGCCGGTAGAACAAAATAGCCAGCAACATTCCGGTCATCATAATATATTTTCGTCCTATTTTATCGCTCAGCCATCCAAAAACAATAAAAAACGGAGTTCCTAATAATAATGAAATTCCCAACAATCCGTCAACTTGGGATGAATCGATATTCATAACCGTTTTCATGAAACTCATGGCATAAAACTGTCCTGTATACCATACAACGCCTTGTCCCATTGTGGCTCCAAATAAAGCCAGCAACACAAATTTTAGATTATATCTGTTGCCGAAACTTTCCTTTAACGGATTCGTACTTGTTTTTCCTTCTTTTTTTGCTTTGGCGAATGCCGGAGATTCATCCATATTTTTCCGAATCAAATACGAAACTCCAACCATTACAATAGAAACCCAAAACGGAACACGCCAGCCCCATGAATCAAAATCTTCAGCCGAAAGTATATTTTTTGTTGCCAGAATAACCATTAAGGAAATAAATAAACCAATTGTGGCTGTAGTCTGAATCCAGGAAGTCCAATATCCTTTTTGTCCTACAGGCGCATGTTCAGCGACATAAGTAGCCGCTCCGCCATATTCTCCGCCAAGTGCAAGTCCTTGCAATAAACGCAGAATTAAAACTAATAATGGAGCAAGAAAGCCAATGGTTTCATAACTGGGAATACAGCCTATTAAAAAAGTTGATCCTCCCATTAATAGCAAAGTCGCCATAAAAGTATATTTCCTGCCAATGATATCGCCAAGTCTTCCAAAGAATAATGCACCAAAAGGACGTACTACAAATCCTGCGGCAAAGGTTGCCAAAGTAGATAAAAATGCTGCTGTTGGATTATCGCTCGGAAAGAATTTTGTGGAAATTACAACGGCCAAACTTCCAAAAATATAGAAATCATACCATTCGATCATTGTACCCATTGAAGAAGCCGAAATTACTTTCCAAATGCCTTTTGTAGAATTTTTACCCATAAAATCCGATGTGTTATTAACAATGAATAAAATCATTAAATATCATTTTACGAATATATAAGATATTTTTTTATTTAGTTGATACTTTTTTAACAAATATCACTTAATTATTGGCTTTGAATTTTTTGGTAATTAAAAGTTTACAAATTTTAAGATTGGGCTGATTTTACCGCAAAGAGCGCAAAGTAAAAAACGCAAAGTTCGCAATGTTTTTTTGCTCGCAAAGACGCAAAGTCGCAAAGGTTGGTTTTTTTATTAAGTTAAAATCTAAAAAGAAAACCTGCTCAATCTGCGAGCAAAAAACAGTTAGAGTTAAAAACTTTGCGACTTAGCGTCTTTGCGCGATTTTTTACTTAACGCAAAGTTCGAAATGTTTTTTTTCCTCGCAAAGACGCAAAGGTTGGATTTTTTTATTAAGTCAAAATCTAAAAAAGAAAATCCGCTCAATCTGCTAAATCTGCGAGCAAAAAAAAAAAGAGACTCTATTTGGGTCTCTTAATGTTTTAATTGATATAATTTCAAAAGATTATTTTTCCTTTAATAATTTTTCTAAATATTGATTCTTCTCTTTTTCGGCTTGCAATAAACGTTCGTAAAGCTTTCGATTTTCGTCAACAATCTCCATCATTTTGTCTAATGGATTGAATGAGCAATGATTAGGTTGATTAGTGACGCCACCGGTAATTTCATTGTCATGTATGTTATTAAAATAATTAATAGCCGCATCTTCCGAAAAATTCTTAATGGCTTCAACAGTTACCCCAAGTGCATTTGCAACTTCAATAAGTCTTTCTTCTTCTATGGTTTCGCTGTTTTCAATAGCCGATATTGTTTGCTGGCTAATTCCCAAAGCCTGCGCCAAAGCTTCTTGTTTCATATCACGAAGTTCACGAATACGGCTTATCTTTCGCCCTATATGAATTGGTTTTGTTAGTGTGCTCATAATTCAAAGATAATAATTAAGTATCAACCTACAAAGTTGACAAAATATAATTATAAACTTTATGAAGTAAATGAATTTAAATAGAAATGATTTTTTATTAAGGTCAAAATCTAAAAAGAAAATCTGCTCAATCTGCGAGCAAAAAAAAAGTTAGAGTTTAAAAACTTTGCGTCTTTGCGCGATTTTTTACTTAACGCAAAGTTTGCGATGTTTTTTGCTCGCAAAGATGCAAAGTCGCAAAGATTGTTTTTTTATTAAGTTAAAATCTAAAAAAGAAAATCTGCTAAATCTGCTAGCAAAAAATAGAATTTAAAAAACTTTGGGAGCAGGAAAATATTAAAAACAAAAAACCCGAATATTACTATTCGGGTTTTGGTGGTGCCTCCAGGGATCGAACCAGGGACACATGGATTTTCAGTCCATTGCTCTACCATCTGAGCTAAGGCACCGTGCTGATTGCGGGTGCAAAGATAGAATCATTTTTCGTTTATCCAAAACATTTTTAAAAAAAAATCAATTCGTATCTTTGCGTTTCAAAATAGGAAACATGATTTTAACTGTCGATGTTGGGAATACCAGAATTAAAGCAGCTGTTTTTGAGGGAAATACTGTTCTTGAAAATTTTGTTTTTTACAAAAATGAGCTTCAGGAAAAAATAGAAAATATTTTAAAAAAATTTCAAAACTGCTCAGATTTGGTTGTTGCTTCGGTAGGAAATATTGAAAAACAATCTTTTTTAGCTTTCGAAAAACAATTGAATATTCATTTTTTAACTCACGAAGATGTTTTTCCTTTTGTAAATAAATATGCAACCCCAAAAACTTTAGGAATTGACAGAATGGTTTTGGCTTCGGGAGCTACTTTGCAATTTCCCAAACAAAATAGGTTAGTAATTGATGCAGGAACTTGCATAACCTATGATTTCATCGACGAAAACGACAATTATTTGGGCGGAGCGATTTCTCCGGGTTTACGATTGCGTTATGAAGCTTTGCACAACTATACGGCTAAACTGCCCTTACTGACTTTTGAAACACCAGAATTATATATAGGAAACTCCACAGCACAGGCGATTCATTCCGGAGTTGTCAATGGCTTCGTCTATGAGATTGACGGTTTTATCGATGAATATCGAGCAAACTTTGCAAATTTTATAATAATTTTAACGGGAGGAGATGCAGATTTTTTGGCTAAACGATTAAAAAATACCATATTTGCCAATTCAAATTTTCTTTTAGAGAGTTTGAACCAAACATTTCAATATAAAATCGACAATGATTAAAAAAATTATAGTAAGCGCATGTTTGCTTATCTCGTTCGTTTCATTTGCTCAACAGGGTACTGCTTCTCCTTATTCTTTCTTCGGGATTGGTGATGTCAGATTTAAAGGAACTCTTGAAAACAGGTCTATGGCAGGAGTTTCGGTAGAGCAGGATAGTATCCATTTGAATATTGAAAATCCGGCAAGTTATGCTAGTTTGGGACAGACTACTTTTACAATTGGAGGAACTTTTGGATCATCTACATTAAAAACTAATGAAGGATCTGCTAAAGCGCAAAGATCAACTTTTGATTATTTAGCGATAGGAATTCCAATGGGAAAATTCGGAGCATCATTTGGTTTGATTCCCGTAACTTCAGTTGGATATAAAATTCAAAATGACAATACAGGAACAGACGGCGCTACAAGTACACAACTTCAGGGAAAAGGCGGAGTTAATAAAGTGTATTTTGGTTTAGGATATAAAATTAAAAAAAACTGGACTATTGGAGCTGATGCTCAATATAACTTTGGTAAAATCACAACAACAAGCGTAGAGTTAGTTACGGGAGTTCAAAATGCTACCGCAGAAACAAATACGTCTGAATTATCTGGTGTTGGTTTTAGCCTTGGTACAATGTATCAGACTAAGATTGATAAAAAATTAACCTTATTTACTAGTTTAAGTTATGCTTTTGCTACTAATTTAACTTCAAATAATACAAGAGTTATTGCAGTAGATGGTGATGCAGATCCTGTTATAGGTGATCCGCACGAGGATAAATTAAAGTTGCCTAATAAAGTCACATTTGGTGTAGGTATTGGTGAGCCAAGAAAATGGTTAGTAGGTACAACAGCTTCATTTCAGGGTAACGGACAACTGGCAAATTATTACAATGCAGCAGATAATGTAAGTTATGAAAAGTATCAAAAATATGCAGTAGGTGGATATTTTATTCCTAATTATGCATCATTTACCAGTTATTTAAGCAGAATTACATACAGAGCCGGACTTAAATATGAAAAACTTGGTTTGGTGGTTAATAATCAATCAATCAATGATATTGGAATGAATTTAGGAGCAGGAATCCCTCTTGGGAATGGTTCTTTTTCAAACGTAAACATAGGTTTGGAATTTGGAAAAAGAGGAACAATGTCTGCCGATTTAGTTCAGGAAAATTATTTCAATGTTAGTTTGAGTTTTTCTTTTAACGACAGATGGTTCGTGAAAAGTAAATTCAACTAAGCATACGTTTTTATGTTTTTCTAAGCTCATTACAATTTACTACATTTGGCAAATGAATTTACCAAAGAGATATATTATAAGCGTTGTCACAGTTATTGCTGTGACACTGTTTTTTGGATGCGAAAGTAATTTTAAGGATGTTCAAAAAATCAACTTCTCAGAGTTTGTTCCGGGAAGTGACGCAGATACCGTTAATATAAAATATACCGATTCCGGCCGCATTACAGGAGTTTTAAAAAGTCCGAAGATGCTGGATTATTCTAATCTGGATTTTCCTTTTACCGAATTTCCAAAAGGAATTGACGTTACTTTATATGATAAAAAACAAAAGCGTACTTTTATAGTGTCAAATTATGCTGTATCATATAAACCAACCAGTATAATAGATTTGCAGGGAAAGGTAAAGATTACCTCAGAAACTGGACAAATGCTCGAAACTGAGCAATTGTTTTTTGATCAGAAAAACGAATGGTTTTACACCGAAAGAAAGTTCAAGCTTACTGATGCAAAAGGCGTTTCTTACGGTCAGGGAATTGATTTTAGTAAAGATTTTAAAGTGATTAATTCGCAGCGTGTAAGCGGTGAAATAGAATCAGACGAAAAAATATAATTATGGGCATTTTAAAATATACACAATATCTTTATTTATTAATTGCAGCTGCTTTCATTTATGATGGAGTTACAAAGCTAAATTCACCTGCTGAAAATGCGTGGTTAAGCTTTATAATTGCAGGTGTGAGTGTTTTTATGTTTTTTTTCAGGAGAAAATATGCCAAGAAATTTGATGACCATTATAAAAAACAATAAAAATGGAAATTGGTATTATAATACTATGTTTAATACTATCAGCCTTTTTTTCAGGAATGGAAATAGCTTTTATTTCCTCGAATAAAATTTATCTTGAAATCGAAAAGAAACAAGATAATTTTTTATCCCAAATTCTAACCAAACTTACAGAGAATCCCTCAAAATTTATTGCTGCAATGCTTATTGGTAACAATGTCGCATTAGTAGTTTATGGTTTTTATATGGGAGATTTGATTCTGGAATGCATTATTAAATTGGGCTTTCATTTCTCTAATTTGACAAGTTTACTGGTTCAGACGATTCTCTCGACTTTTATCGTTTTAATAACCGCAGAGTTTTTCCCGAAAGTATTTTTTCAGATTTATGCCAATTCATTAATTAAGATTTTTGCAATTCCGGCATATCTTTTTTACAGATTATTTTATTATATCTCCACTTTTTTTATCTGGATTTCGGATTTTGTTTTGAGAAAATTTTTCAAAACAGAAGGCGATCAGGTACAATTGTATTTTAGTAAAATAGAACTTGGAAATTATATTACAGAACAAATGAATTCTGTTGAAGATGACGAAGAAGTAGATTCAGAAATTCAGATTTTCCAGAATGCATTAGAATTTTCAGGCGTAAAAGCGCGCGACATTATGACGCCACGAACTGAAATAGTAGATATTGATTTATTTGATAGTATTGCCGACTTAAAAGAACTATTTGTAGAAACAGGATATTCTAAAATCGTAGTAAGTCAGAATTCGCTGGACAATATTGTGGGTTATGTACATTCATTTGATTTATTCAAAAAGCCAAAAACAATAAAATCGGTTTTAATGACCGTTGAATTTGTTCCGCAAACCATTTTGATTAAAGACGCGTTGAATTTATTAATCAAAAAACGAAAAAACGTAGCTGTTGTTTTAGATGAATATGGAGGAACTTCGGGGATAATTACAATAGAAGATATAGTCGAAGAACTTTTTGGTGAAATTGAAGACGAACACGATTCAGAAGAAGAAGAGCTGATTGAAAAGGAGTTAGGCGAAGGTAAATATTTGTTTTCAACGCGCTTAGATGTTGAATACCTAAACGAAACCTATAAATTGAATATTCCTGAAGAAGATTCTTACGGAACATTAGGAGGATTTATTGTAAATTCTACTAAGGAAATCCCTCAAAAAGGAGAGGAAATAGTGATTGACAGCTATCATTTTGTAATTGAAGAGGCAACAAATAAGAAAATCGAATTGGTTAAATTGACAATAAAAGAGTGATTTTTTAAATTAATAAAAAAAATTGTGTAAAATAAAACGCTAGTTGTATTGTTATTAACTAGATAATTGTATTTTCGCAAACTGAATATAAAATTAACGATAATAAAAATGGCAGTTTTAGCAAAAATTAGACAGCGTTCCGCTTTATTGATAGGAGTTATTGCACTTGCATTATTTGCATTTATAATACAAGATCTTTTCACTAGAGGAAGTTTCGGTCAAAGTTCAAAAGATGTGGGAAGCATCGATGGAAAAGATATTTCATTTGAAGACTTTAGAGTTAAAGTTAGTAATGTTGAAAAAAGTGGGCAAGGAATTACTTCCACTGAAGCTGCAAACAGAGTTTGGGACCAAGAGGTTTCAATCGCATTATTATCAGCTCAATTTGATAAATTAGGATTAAGAGTTGGTGAAAAACACTTACTTGAAGTTTTAAAATCAGATCCAAATATTGGTAAAAACCCAATGTTCTTAAACGCAGCAGGCGGTTTTGATGTTGTGAAATTTAAAGAATACTTCAAAACTAATCCTGAAGCAGCTCAATATCTTTCTGAAAAAGAAAAAGATGCTGAAT
The DNA here is from genome assembly GCF_043722275.1 of Flavobacterium sp. Classification (GTDB taxonomy): domain Bacteria; phylum Bacteroidota; class Bacteroidia; order Flavobacteriales; family Flavobacteriaceae; genus Flavobacterium. Next base: position 63,711 of record NZ_JAYSPC010000155.1, read on the forward strand.
TAAATGCAAAATTTCAAATCTACAATACATTAGTAAAATCAGGTCTTTATACTACAGCTAGTGAAGGAAAACTGAAATATGAAATGGAAGCTAACAAAGTAAACTTTGCTTATGCTGCTGCATTATATTCTTCTATTAAAGACAGCGATGTTAAAATTTCTGATTCTGACATTGTTGATTATATGAAGAAAAACGAGAAAAAATTCAAAGCGGATGCAACTCGTGAAATTCAATATGTTTTAGTTGAAGATAAAGCGTCAAAAGAAGACGAGGCTGAAATCAAAGCTAAAATTACAGGTTTACTTAACGGAAGAGTAGAATACAATGCAAAAACCAAACAAAATGATACTTTGCCAGGTTTTAGAAATGCAACTAACATTGCTGAATTTGTAAACTCAAATTCTGATGTTCCTTACGATTCAACTTACGTAGCTAAAAATTCTTTACCTGCAGTAGATGCTGATAAATTATTCAGTTTGCCAGCCGGTTCAATTTACGGTCCATATGTTTTTGGAAGATATTATGCTATTTCTAAATCTTTAGGATTTAAAGCTGGTGTTAACGCAAAAGCAAGTCATATCTTAATTGCATACGAAGGATCACAGACTCCAAATGCAAAAGAAAAAAGAACAAAAGAAGAAGCTAAAGCAAAAGCAGAAGAAATTCTTGCTCAGGTTCAGGCAAATCCGGATAGTTTCATGATGTTGGCTTTTACAAGTTCTGATGATTCATCTGCACAACAAGGTGGTGATTTAGGATATTTTAGTCCAAACCAAATGGTAAAACCATTCAATGATTTTGTATTCAATAACGGAATTGGAAAAGTTGGTTTAGTTGAAACTCCTTTTGGATTTCACATTATCAAAATTACTGATAAACAAGACGGAATTCGTTTAGCTACAATTGCTCAAAAAATTGAGCCTTCTGAAGCTACTTCTGATAAAGTATTTACATTGGCAACTAAATTTGAAATGGATGCTGCTGATAAAGATTTTAATGCTACTGCAAAAGCATTAGGTTTAAAAGTATCTCCTCCAGTAACTGCAAAAGCTATGGATGAAGCGTTTGGTCCTTTAGGAAATCAACGTAACATTGTAAGATGGGCATATGATAAAGAAACTAATGTAGGAGATGTTAAACGTTTTGAGATTGCTAATGTTGGTCACGTAATTGCTCAGTACAAAAGCGAAAACAAATCAGGTTTAGTATCTGTAACATTGGCAAGACCGTATGTTGAGTCTATCTTGAAAAACAAGAAAAAAGCTGAAATGCTAAAAGCTAAATTAACAGGTTCAACAATCGAAGCTGTTGCTAAAAGCGCTGGTGTAGCAGTTCAACAAGCAACTAATGTAACTTTAGACAATCCGGTTTTACCTGGTGGAGTTGGACAAGAGCCTAAAGTTGTTGGAAATGCATTTGCATTAGCTGCAAATAAAATTTCTGCTCCAATTGAAGGAAACACAGGAGTTTATGTTGTAAAAAATATTAGTACTGTAAAAGCACCTGCTTTAACAAACCACGCTGAGTATGTTGCTAAAGTAAAAGCTCAAAGCGCATCTGACGCAAGCAGAATTTTACCGGCTTTGAAAAGCAATGCTAAAATTGAAGATAACAGATTACAATTTAACTACTAGTTTTTAGTAGATTAAAAATCTAAATATAAAAACCCGAAACGTCCTTATCGATGTTTCGGGTTTTCTTTTTGCTAAAATATTAATTGTTTTTGTAATAATAATCTACGTATTTTCTTTAATTATATAGGAATAATCGAAATACAATTAAAAAATTTGTGATATTCAAAATATTGCAGTTAATTTGTTAAAATTTTTTATTTTAACATTTAAATAAAATGACCAAAAGAGCTATGAGTGAATACTTTAATTATGGGGAATTAAATGTTTATGTTTAGTTTATTAAAGAAAAGACCGAGAGTGTATTCTAAAATTGAAAATCATATTTTTGGAATAATTACGGAGCTTTTAAAACTCGGCAGTACTGAAATCAATAGTGATGAATTGGGAGGGAAGTATTATTTAAGTAACGAAGAACAGCATTTTAAAGTTACTATTATGAGTAACGATTATGTGATCAGGTTAACAAATACTCGCGATTCTGTAGCTGAAAAATATGACAAGCTTTTTGTTGAAGATGTCCTGAAAGCTGTAAAAGAGGAGAAGCACCGCAGAATGGAAGTGGTGTATGATTCTATTACAAATAGTATTGAAAAAATGGCGGAGCGTTTACATAATACGCTTATAGAATCTAATGAGTTAGAAACGCAAAAAGTTCGACGACTTGAAAAATCATCATAATAAGAACAAAAAAGTAAACTGAAAAGTTTGCTTTTTTTGTTTTAAGACGATTTAGTAAATAACTAATTTATTTCTGTAAAATCATTTCATCATAAGAAAGAATAGTTTTGTATCCTTTTGAAGAAAAATATATTGTTGGGTCTTCTTTTGAAATTACCATTACAAAATCTCCGCCCCAGGCGCCAAGGCTTTTAATTACGCCATTAAAATCCGAAAAAGAAGCTTCTTTAATAGTTTGCATTTCCAGAATGTTACTCAAATGTAATTCGTGTTTTTCTAAAGCTAATGCAAATTCTTTTTCAGTTTGTGCATTCAAAATTGAATCCGTAATTTTATTATTATCTAAAATGATTTTCTCAAGATTGCCATTTCTGTTATTGTAATACGCATTTATCGCAGCTTTGCTGTTTTGTTTTTTATTTAAATAGACAAAATAGATGTTTTTTGTAAAATCAGGATGAAATTCAACGGTTTCAACGATTGGTAAATTCTCTTGTAAACGATATACAATTGGTGTATTGTTTTGTGCGCAGGCAATATCGTAACCACTTCCTCCAAAACTGTTTTTTAAGAGCGTAAAAGCATCAATATTGGTCCATTGAGCAATATTGTTTAATAAGGTAGAAGATGTTCCTAATCCCCAGTTTTTTGGAAATGTAAGTTGTGTACTAATTATATATCCATCGGAATTATTGATGAAATCAGGATTTAAAAGATACGCTTCGTGTAGAATGTTTATTAAAGTTGTTTTTACGCTTTCTATTTTTGAATCTGTATTATTTATAATTTCAGAAAATGAAATAGTGTCTTCGTACCAAAGATGTTCATCAAAATCATAACTTTTCCATTGTATTTCCTGGTTTGAACCGTTTTCTACAATTAAATTCTGTCCAAATTTTGTGGGTAACGCAAAAGCTCTGGCACCATCTAAAACTAAATATTCACCTGTAATTAAAAGTTTTCCGTTACTGTAAAAGGTTGTTTTCATTCTGTGTTTTTTAGCCCCGATAGAAGTGGAAATCCTTTTGCTTTTTTCTTTAAAAAGTAAAAGATTGCAACGAATAGCGGGAATAGCTCCATATTATTATCCCCAAGTTTAGGAATTGATCAGGATGACTAATTTTATTTTCTAAGATTCTCGATAAATTCAACTACGACACTGTGTGAAACGACATTTTTCTTAAAATGTGATTTAATTGAACGTCGTTCTTCTTCGTTGGCTTCAAATTGGTTGATGATGTTGTTTAAGTGCATTTTCATGTGTCCTTCCTGAATTCCGGTGGTAGTTAAGGAACGTAAAGCCGCAAAGTTCTGCGCCAAACCTGCAACGGCAACAATTTCCATTAACTCTTTGGCGGATGGTTTTTCGAGTATTTCAAAACATAACTTAACTAAAGGATGCAGAGAGGTTAATCCGCCCACGGTTCCTAAAGCCAGAGGAATTTCAAGCCAGAAAGTAAAAATTCCGTCTTCGATTTTTGCATGGGACAAACTGGCATATTGACCATTTTTTGAAGCGTAAGCATGAACTCCGGCTTCGATAGCTCTAAAATCATTTCCGGTGGCGAGAATCACGGCATCAACTCCGTTCATGATTCCTTTGTTGTGGGTTACGGCTCTAAAGGGTTCGACTTCGGCAATTTGAACAGCTTGCACAAAACGCTCGGCAAATTCTTGTGGATTTTGAATGTTTTTATCGGTTAAATCTTCTATTGGGCAGGAAACTTCGGCTCTAACAATGCAATTTGGTACATAATTAGATAAAATACTCATGACAACTTTTAGTGTTTCATCTTCTGAAAATAAATCAGAATTCTGAAATTCATCTTTTAAAGTTGTCGCAAATTGCTCTAAACATGAGTTGATAAAGTTGGCGCCCATACTATCTTTGGTTTCGAAAGTAGCATGAAGCTGAAAATAATTTTCAAGTAAACTTCTTTTGTCTTTTAGTTTAATATCTAAAATTCCGCCACCGCGTTGCTGCATATTTTTAGTAATGCTTTGCGTGTCAGATAAAAAATTTGGCTTTATTTGGTCAAAAAAAGATTGTAGTTTTTCGGCATCTCCATTATAGGTAAAATGCACCTGGCCAATTTTTTGAGTGTCAATTACGGTTGCTTTAAAACCTCCGCGAGTTGACCAGTATTTTGCTGCTTTTGATGCTGCTGCAACCACTGAACTTTCCTCAATTGCCATTGGAATTGTTTTGTATTTTCCGTTGATTAAAAAATTAGGAGCAACTCCTAGTGGAATATAAAGATTTGTAATGGTGTTTTCGATGAATTCATCATGCAATTTTTGTAGCTTTTCGTCTGAATTCCAGTAATTTCTTATAATCGTAAGCGCTTCTTCAGGGTTTGAAAAATAGGTATTTGCGATCCAGTTTATTTTTTCTTTTTTGGATAATTTCGAAAATCCGGCAACGGCGTTGTTCATTCTCAGTATTTTAAATAATAATGTTGCGGCAAAGATACCATTTTAAGAGTTTTGTTTATAATGTATTTGAAATTTGAAAAGTACGCAATCGTTATTTTTTTTAACATTTAACACATGAAATGTGTATTATGTTCATTTTTTTTACTAAAATTGGGGTCTTTTTTATATTTAAAATAATTCTCAATGAATACGAGTAAAATTACTGTAATATTTTTATTTTTAATTGCTACTGTTTTTGGTCAACAAAAAATTACTGTTGAAGATATTTATAATGGAACATTTCGTGCAAAAGGAATGGATGAGTTGCAATCATTAAAAAATACGGATCAATATACTGTTTTAAACATAGATCAGGCAAGCAGAAGTATGCAGATTGATTTATATGATTTTGCTACTCTAAAAAAGGTTTCAAACTTAATTGATACTAAAAATCATAGAGAACTTTCTGAGGGAATTGATAGTTATACGTTTGATGCTTCAGAAAAAAAGATTCTGATTGCCTGTAATTCCAATAAAATCTTTCGTCACTCATTTACTGCGGATTATTTCCTATATGATATAACGACAAAGTCATTGACTAAGCTTTTTGATTTTCAGGTTCAGGAACCAACTTTTTCTCCTGATGGAACTAAAATTGCTTATGCTAAAGAAAATAACTTATATGTTTATGATGTAGCGTCAAAAAAATCGACGGCTGTTACAACTGACGGAAAGAAAAATACCATCATTAACGGTATTACGGATTGGGTTTATGAAGAAGAATTTGCTTTTGTCCGGGCTTTTGACTGGAGTAAAGACAGTAAAAAACTAGCTTATATTCGTTTTGACGAAAGCGCTGTTCCGGAATTTTCAATGTCTATGTTTCATAAAGATTTATATCCAACAATTGAAACGTTTAAATATCCTAAAGCGGGCGAAAAAAATTCGGTAGTTTCATTACATATTTATGATCCGGCTGGAAATAGTACTAAAAAAGTTGATTTAGGGAATTACAACGACTTTTATATTGCAAGATTACAATGGACAAATGATAATAACGTATTATCAGCCCAGGTTTTAAACCGCCATCAGGATAATCTTGATTTATTATTTGTTGACGGAACTACAGCTGCGGCAAAAGTAGTTTTGAATGAAAAAGATAAAGCTTACGTTGATGTTACAGATAATTTAACCTTTTTAAAAGACAATAGTTTTATCTGGACAAGCGAAAAAGACGGTTTTAATCATATTTATGTGTATGATAAAACAGGAAAACTTAAAAATCAGGTTACAAAAGGAAACTGGGAAGTAGTATCTTACTATGGTTTCGACGAAAAAAACAAAACTATTTTCTATCAATCTACAGAGAATGGTTCTATTAACAGAGATATTTACAGAATTGGTTTAGACGGAAAAAGCAAAGTACGTTTAACTTCGAAAGTGGGAACTAGTACGGCAACTTTTAGTCCGAACTTCCAATTCTTCATCAATACTTTTTCTAGTAATTTACAACCTACGACTTATACTTTGAATGAGTCAAAAACAGGAAAAGAAATTCAGGTTATTGAAAACAATAAAGACCTTTCGGCAAAATTAGTATCGTATAATTTACCGGCAAAAGAGTTTTTTGTTTTAAAAACAGCTAAAGGAAACGAACTAAATGCATGGATTTTGAAGCCAAAAGATTTTGATCCTTCAAAAAAATATCCTGTTTTCATGTACCAATATTCTGGTCCGGGATCTCAACAGGTAAATAATGATTGGAACAACTCTGATGATTATTGGTTTTTATCACTTACGCAACAAGGTTATATTGTAGCTTGTGTTGATGGTAGAGGAACTGGTTTTAAAGGTGCTGATTTCAAAAAAGTGACTCAAAAAGAATTAGGAAAATACGAAGTTGAAGATCAGATTGATGCTGCAAAAGTAATTGGGGCTTATCCGTATGTTGATGTTTCAAGAATTGGAATTTTCGGGTGGAGTTATGGTGGATTTATGGCTTCAAACTGTATTTTTCAAGGAAACGATGTTTTCAAAATGGCAATTGCAGTTGCTCCGGTAACGAACTGGCGTTTTTATGACAGTGTTTATACGGAAAGATATATGCAAACGCCTCAGGAAAATGCAAGCGGTTATGACCAAAACTCGCCAATAAACCACGTTGATAAATTAAAAGGAAAGTTTTTATTGATTCACGGATCTGGTGATGACAACGTTCATGTGCAAAACTCAATGCAGATGATGGAAGCGTTAATTCAGGCGAACAAACAATTTGATTCTCAGATATATCCGGATAAAAACCACGGTATTTTTGGTGGTCAAACCAGAATTCAGCTTTATAATAAAATGACTAACTTTATCAAAGAAAATTTATAATATAAATCTTTAAACCTTAAATAAATAATGAAGAATATGGGAGAAACTCAAGTAAAAACTGCGCATCCAAAAGGACTTTGGGTATTGTTTGGGACGGAGATGTGGGAGCGATTCAATTTTTATGGAATGCGAGCTTTATTAACTTTATTTCTTGTGAATTCATTATTGATGAAGGAAGAAGAAGCTTCTTTAATATATGGAGGTTTCCTTGGACTTTGTTATTTAACGCCAATGTTGGGAGGTTTTGTTGCCGATCGTTTTTTAGGGAACAGAAACTGTATCATGTTAGGTGGATTATTAATGGCGATTGGACAAATGTTATTGTTTACAAGTGGTAGTATTTTTGAGGGGAATTTGCCTTTAGCTAAAACTATCATGTATTCTGCATTAGGAGTTATTGTTTTTGGTAACGGATTCTTCAAGCCAAACATTTCCAGTATGGTTGGAAGTTTATATCCTAAACAGGAAAAAACAAAATTAGATAGTGCTTTTACTATTTTCTATATGGGAATTAATATTGGAGCATTTTTAGGTCAGTCTATTTGCCCGTTATTAGGAGATGTTAAAGATGCTGGCGGAATTAGAGATATCCATGCTTTTAGATGGGGATTCATGGCGGCTTCTGTTGCGATGCTTTTAGGAACGATTCTTTTTTACTTTTTGAAAAATAAATATGTGGTTACTCCGGAAGGAAGACCATTGGGAGGTTTACCATCTAAAAATGAAGCTTCTGATTTTGAAGAAGGAGAAGCTCAAAAAGCTAATTTTTCTAGTAAATCTTTAGCAATTGCAGGAATTGCATTTATTGGTTTAGGATTCATTTTTCATTATTTAGTAGGTCAGAATTTAATTTATACATTGATTTATTCCAGTGGTATTTCATTAGCCGGATTAATTATTTCTGATACATCTTTGACTAAAATCGAAAGAGACAGAATTATTGTAATTTATATTGTTTCGTTCTTTATTATTTTCTTTTGGGCGGCTTTTGAACAAGCGGGTTCATCATTAACTTTTATTGCAGACAATCAAACGGATAGAAACTTCTTTGGCTGGTTAATGCCGCCGTCAATGGTTCAAATTTTTAACGGATTATTTGTGGTTTTATTGGCGGTGCCTTTTAGTATACTTTGGGATACTTTAAGAGCTAAAGATAAAGAGCCAATTTCACCGGTAAAATTAGCTGTTGGTTTAGTGGTTATTTCTATAAGTTTCTTCATGATTGCTACTCAGGTTTCATACATTGGAACTTCTGGATTGTTATTGGTTAAATGGCTTATCTTATTATATTTCTTAAATACTTGTGCTGAGTTATGTTTATCTCCAATTGGTTTATCATTGGTAGGGAAATTATCTCCAAAACGTTTTGCATCCTTATTATACGGAGTATTCTTTTTATCAAATGCATCTGGTTATGCTTTAGGAGGAACTTTAGGTTCTATTTTACCTGCAACTGGAGATAAATTTGCAAAAGCAAAAGAATTAGGAATCGATCTTCAGGCAGTTTTAGATAATAAAGTTGTACCAACGACTGAGCAATTATCACTTTTAGAAAAACATCAGATTAGTGCTCATAATCACTTTTTTGCAGGATTTGAAATCCATAACTTATATGAGTTTTTCATCGTATTTGTAGTTCTTACAGGTATTGCTGCAATAGTATTGTTTGCTTTGACTCCGTTCTTGAAAAAAATGATGCATGGTGTTAGATAAGATGGAACACAAAATTACCTTAGAAGAAATTCAAAATTTTAAAGGCAATTATCCAAAACAATTGTGGTATTTGTTTTTTGTTGAAATGTGGGAACGTTTCTGTTTTTACGGAATGCGTGGAGTGCTTACATTTTTTATGGTAGATCAGCTTTTTTTAAAAGATGAACACGCCAATTTACAATACGGGGCTATTCAGGCTTTTGTATATGCTTTTACCTTTATTGGAGGTATTTTTGCAGATAAGGTTTTAGGATTTAAAAAGTCATTATTTTTTGGTGGAATCGTTATGATTCTGGGGAATTTATTGATTGCTTTTTCTCCGCAAACTTTGTTTTATTATGGTATTGCATTTTCAATTATTGGAACTGGTTTTTTTAAGCCAAATGTTTCGTCAATGGTTGGAGAATTATATCATGAAGATGATGGCAGAAGAGATGCGGGTTACGGAATGTTTTATGCCGGAATAAATGTTGGAGGTCTTTTAGGAGGTGCCTTATGCATTTATTTAGGAAAATATTATTCCTGGCAATTGTGCTTTTTATCTGCTGCTATAGTAATGTTTTTAGGTTTAGTTACGTTTTTATTTACCAAAAAATATTTAGGTCCAATTGGAGATTCTCCCTTATTGGATTTAGCGCCAGGGAAAAGACGAATTCGTGAGATTGCCGTATATACTTTATCAATTTTAAGTTTACCATTTATTTTTATAATGGTAAAAAATACAGATTATACAGATTATTTCATGTACACAATTGGAATAGTTGCTGTTGCTTATTTTGCTTATGAATTGATTAAGTTAGGTGACGTGAAATTACAGAAAAAGCTTTTTGCAGCATTTTTGTTTGTATTCTTTTATCTTTTATTCAACGCAATTTATGAGCAGAGTGGTGGATCGTTGTCGCTTTTTGCAAAAGATAATCTAAATGATAAATTATTGTTTTTCTCCATTGATCCAAACATTGTAAATAATAGTTCGAATACTTTTTTTGTAGTTGTTTTAAGTCCGCTGATTGGTTTGTTATGGATTTGGATGGGGAAAAGAAGAATAGAACCTAATACATTAATAAAATTCGGAATTGGATTCTTGTTTTTAGGAGCTTCATTTTATGTCTTCTATTTGACTAAATTCTTTGCAAATTCTAAAGGTATTGCCTCTTTAAATGTATTTACTTTTGCATATTTGATAACGACCATTGGAGAACTTTGTTTAGGTCCAATTGGGATGTCAATCATTACTAAATTATCTCCAAAAAGATTATTTGGTATGATGATGGGATTATGGTTCCTGGCAAGTGCATTTGGACAATTGTTTGCAGGAAAATTAGGTGCAGAAATATCAAGGTCAAATACAGGTACTGATTTAGTTTCTAAGCTGCAATCCTATACTGAAGGATATTATCAATTAGCCATTTATTCTATTATTGCCGGAGTTATTTTAATAGCAATTTCGCCAATTATTAGAAAATTAATGCAAGAAGTAAAATAGATGACATTTACCAATTCTTTTTTTGTTTAAATTTGTACCAAAATAATAATAAAATGAAAAAAATATACATAATAGCATTGTTTTTAATTGGAGCCTTTGCAACACAAGCGCAAGAATTAAAATGGTACACTGATGTAAAAGAAGCAATTACAGTTAGTAATAAGGAACAAAAGCCAATGTTGATGTTTTTTACGGGAAGTGATTGGTGCGGATGGTGTATTCGTTTGCAGAATGAAGTTTTGAAAACTCCGGAATTTAAAAAATGGGCTACAGATAATGTTGTTTTAGTTGAACTGGATTATCCCAGAAGAACGCCTCAGACTCCTGAAATAAAAAATCAGAATAATGAGCTGCAGCAAGCATTCGGGATTCAGGGATTTCCAACTGTTTATTTTACCAGTGCAGAATCTAAGGACGGAAAAGTAAATTTTAAAGGACTTGGTCAAACTGGTTACGTTGCAGGTGGACCATCTGCTTGGTTGACAGTTGCAGAAGGAATTGTTCATCCTAAAAAATCTTAAAACAAAAATTTTAAAATATTTTCAAAAACTCCTTACGGCAACGTAAGGAGTTTTTTTGTTTAGTAAGAAAAGTTCTTTGGTTGTTTTTGTTGTTTTAAGACTTTGATATTTAATTACGGTTAAAAAAACATATAATGTATTTTTTATATTAATAAAAATTGGAAAATTAAAATAATATGTTAATTTCGTCATACTATACTAACCATAACCAATTGTATTATGACTAAAAAATTACTTATCCTACTGTTTTTTTTAGGTTCATTTTTTCTGCACTCGCAAAACTTAGTTTGGAGAACAAACATGACTGATGCTATCGCAATAAGTAATGAACAAAGAAAACCAATGTTGATTTTATTCACTGCCTCAGGCGTATCGGATAATCTACAAAACGAAATTTTTAAAACCCCTGATTTTGCCGTTTGGTCGCGTGACAACGTAGTTCTTGTCAAACTTGATTTATCTGATGCTTCTGCTGATCAAAGTGATAAGGAACAGAATATAAAACTGAAAAATGCATTTGGTGTTGAGGATTTACCCGAAGTATGTTTTGCAAGTGCTTCAGTTCGAAAAAATAAAACAACATTTAGTGCTTTAGGAAAAATTGCCTATAAGCCGGGAGGAGCAAAAGCATGGATCGCAGAATCTAATTTGATTTTACATCCTAGTGAATAATTTAAATTTAAATTAAGTTTCTTAGTTTAATTTGTAGATCCCTTTTCGCCTTGTGCGGAAGGGGATATTTTTTTTGTAGTAAATATGTGCCATGTCAAATAACGATTTTTGTTATTTTAGGAGATATATTTTTATGATTTTATTAAAAAATTAAGGGTTTATTAATGAATTATCGTTTTTATTGTTTTTTTAGTATTTTTTGTTTGAATATCATTTGTTTCATAAAGATATTATGCTAATTTAGTCGCGTAAACCTACTTTAAACCAATTTAATATGACCCGAAAACTACTTATCCTATTCTTCTTTTTAGGTTCATTTTTTCTACATTCACAAAATTTAGTTTGGAAGACCGATATGAATGACGCTATAATTGCAAGTGATGCTCAAAGAAGACCATTATTGATTTTTTTTACTGCAAGCGGTATTTCACAGAAAATTCAGAATGATATTTTTGCAACGCCGGATTTTGCAGTTTGGTCACGTGATAATGTTATTTTAGTTAAACTTGATTTAGCTGACACAAACATGTCTGACACTGCAAAAGAGCAAAATGTAAGGTTAAAAAATGCTTTGGGTATTGATGAATTACCTCAGGTGTGCCTTTTACTAGCATCTGTTAAAAAAGGCAAAACGACTTTTAATAACTTAGGTATAGTGCCTTTTAAACAAAGCGGAGCTAAAGGCTGGATTGCTGATGCAAATTTAATTTTGAATCCATAAAATTTTAAATCGAGCTATTTATTAATCCCTTATCTCTCACGAGCGATAAGGGATTTTTTTTGTGGTATATTTTAGCTGTTAATCAGTACTTTACTATTTAAAGGGCGTTTTTTCTTTATTTTGTTAAAAATATTATCAATTTATTGATTTAATATCATTTGTGTTATGTATTAATCATTTAATTGTTTTATTATGTTTGTTTTATAATGTATTTGTGTTAAATTGGTTGAATAAATACAATCTAAAACCAAAAACGAACATGACACCAAAACTACTAATTTTACTGTTTTTTTTAGGTTCATTTTTTCTGCAAGCGCAAAATTTAGTTTGGAAGACCAATATGAATGATGCTATTAAAATGTGCGATGATGAACGAAAACCTTTATTGATTTTTTTTACTGCTTCCGGAACTTCACAAAAAATCCAGAACGAAATTTTTGCGACATCAGATTTTATAGATTGGTCAAGCGAAAACATCATTTTACTAAAACTTGATTTGTCTGATCCTTCAATATCCAGTGAAGAGAAAGAGCAGAATGTCAAATTGAAAGAAGCTTTAGGGGTTGACGAATTACCACAGGTTTGTCTTGCGACAGCTTCTATCAGGCGAAATAAACCTACCATAAATAAACTAGGCTTATTAGAATATAAAATGGGAGGTGTGAAAAAATGGATCTCTGAAGCAAAAACAATGTTGCGCGGAGAGGAATAAAATTAATTTCCCTAGTTTAATTTGTAATATCCTTTTTCACTTGTTGAGTGAAAAGGGATATTTTTTTTAAGGCAGGAGATTTTCCAGATTTTCAATACCGCATATGAATTTGAAGCATCGGCAATTATTATTTTAGGATGTAAATTTTCTAAAATTCGATCCAGGTTTATTTTAGGAGATTGAGTAAGTATAAGAATATCGGGCTGAATTTTATTCTCATAAATACCTGTGCTGTCAATTACAGCTATTTTTTTTCCGTTAAAAAACAAAACGTTTTTAATTTTTTGAGTTGATTTTAGTTTGCTGAAATTTCCAACCAGATAGGAGTTTAAAATAGTATTCTTTGAAATAGTATCGGTTGTAAAAAGTGTAATTTCCTTACCTTTTCTTTCGGAGATTAAAGTGTTTCTTTTCGTATTATAAACAATTAATTCGTGTTTGTTTTCAACTTCTTTTTTTGTGTATATAATTGAAATTTGTAGCAGGATTACTGAGATCAGGAAAAATACTAATTTATTATAATCACGTTTTTTATTCCAAATAATTACTGAAATAATAAACAAATAGAAAGTAAGCAGGTAATAAGAATTAAAACTGATATCACGTATCACAAACCATTCAAACGAAGCGACGATATGGATTGTTTTGTTTAAGAGATAAATGCTTTTTTCGAAAATTCCAATTATTAAGATAGGAGGAGAACTAAAAACGGCAAATATCATTACAATAATTCCGGCAATCATAATGAATGACAATAACGGAATAATCACAATGTTTGTGACAAAGAATAATCCGGGAAACTGATGAAAATAATACAAACACAATGGCAGCGTACCTATTTGCGCTGCGAATGAAACGGTTAATGCGTTCCAGATTGTGGTTAGGATTTTATATTTTGGAGTCCACATTGTTTTTAATAAAGGCTGCAACCAGACAATAAAAAATAATGCTAAATAACTTAATTGAAAACCAACATCAAATAGAAAATAAGGTTCAAAAAGCAAGATTAATAGCATTGAAACTAATAAAGTATGATAAATACTTCCGCTTCTGCGTAAATGATTTCCAATTGCTAAAAATGAAAACATTACTACAGATCGCAAAACAGATGGTGATAAACCAGAAATGACAGCGAAAAAGGTTAATGAAATCAGGATTGAGATTAATTTTATAAAAGATCCTTTCCGGGTATTTGGAATTGGCTTTAAAATGAAATTAATAAATATCATAATAAAACCAACATGCAATCCGGAAACAGAAAGTATATGTGTGGCTCCTGAATACTGATAATCCTGAATAATCTCGGTCGAAATGTCTTGTTGCTGACCTAAAATAAGCGCCAATGCAACATTCATTTCTCCTTTGTTAAAATTCGATTTTTCAAGATTACGGACTATTCTCGAATGTAGTCGTCCTGAATAATACCAAATGTTTTTTTTTACGTTTTTATTAATGCTAATTTCGACTTTGTTGCTGTAAACTTGTCCGAAAATTTGCTTGTCTGCCAGATATTTACTGTAATTAAATTGGTTAGGATTCTTATTAATACTATTGCGTTGAAGAGTAGTTTTAATCTTTATTATGTCGCCAATTATAGGATTTCCGGCGCTGTCTTTTTGTATGTTGACAATTATCTTTCCGGAATACACTTTCCCGTCAATAGTATTTATTAAGGCTGTAAATCTATCATTGTAACTGTTGCTTTTAAGTTTTTCACGTAAAGTAAATGTTATGGTTTGCGGAGTTTCAAATGCTTTTGTGCAATGAATATAATTTGATTTTTGAAGTGAATCTGTATGAAATAATAAAGTTAAAACACCAATGAAAAAAGAAACGAAATAAGTGCTCAATCCAAAAAACGAATTGAATTTTTTATTTCTTTTATTTAAAAAATAAGAAAGTACAAAAACAGCTAAACCAATAATAAATATTGATAAAGCGATATTAAGTGATGGCTGACTATAATAACAAAATAAAACACCAATAAGAAACCAAATTGTAATTTTGGCTAAAGGAAAATCTAATACTTTCATGGTTTAAAAGTATTAAATATTTTGTAAGAAAAATTATATATTTTAATTAATTCTGTTTACTCGACAATTCTATTAATTTGAACAAACGAATTTTGATAATACGGTTCTTTAGTCGAAGATATTATAACTCCTTTTGAAGTGGAAGAATGAACAAATTTAATTTCATTTGAATTGACTTCTGTAATAAGTCCTACGTGATTGATTGATTTGCTGTTATTGGTTTTAAAAAAGATTAAATCACCTTTTTCAGCATCGCCAAATTTAATTATTTTACCCACTTTTGCTTGTTCATAAGAAGGTCTTGGCAATTTGATATTTTCTGAGGCAAATGTAGTAAATACCAATCCTGAACAATCAAAACCACTTTTTGTTGTTCCGCCAGCTTTGTAAGGTGCGCCAATATTATCCGTGGCTTTTTCAATCAGGTTTTTAACGACAGATCTGTTTTCTTTTTTCGACTCCTTTTTGCTGACAACGGTTGCACTTGAAGTTGATTTACAAGAAATGAAAGTGATTGCTAAAAGCAGTAAAATGAATATTTTTTTCAAATCAAAAATATTTAAACTTGTTTTAAATCAGCTACAATAAGTTTTGCCGTTTTTTTGCTTGCGCCAACTCCGCCTAATTTTTGCTCCAGAATATCATAATTCTTAAGTAGTTTTTCACGATAATCAGGTTCTAATAATTTTTGTAATTCTTCTTTAATACGTTTGGTATTACATTCACTCTGAATCAATTCGGTTACAACTTCCTGATCCATAATTAAATTGACAAGCGAAATATACTTTAAAGTAATAATGCGTTTTGCAATTTGGTACGAAATCGAACTTCCTTTATAGCAAACCACTTCAGGAACTTTAAAAAGAGCAGTTTCCAGAGTTGCAGTTCCGGAAGTTACCAAAGCTGCAGTCGAAGAACGCAATAAATCATACGTTTTATTCGAAATAAATTTGATGTTTTTATTGCTGATTAATTGCTGGTAGAATTCATAATCCTGGCTTGGAGCGCCTGCAATTACAAATTCATATTCTTGAAAATCATCTACAACGCTCAACATCACGCTTAACATTTTAGTGATTTCCTGTTTTCTGCTACCGGGTAAAACGGCAATAATAGGTTTGTCACCTAATTGATTTTCTTTTCTAAATACAGTTTCATCAAAAGCAGGTTGATTCTGAATTGCATCAATTAAAGGATGTCCAACAAAATCTACCGGATAATGGTGTTTGTCTTCATAAAAGCTTTTTTCAAAAGGCAAAATCACAAACATCTTATCGACATCTTCCTTGATTGCTTTAATTCGGTTTTCTTTCCATGCCCAGATCTGAGGCGAAATATAATAGTGGGTTTTATAATTTAAAGCTTTTGCCCATTTTGCAATACGCATATTAAAACCGGGATAGTCGATAAAGATCAAAACATCCGGCTTGAATTCTAAGATATCTTTTTTGCAGATTTTGATATTGCTTAAAATGGTTTTTAGATTAAAAATCACTTCCACAAAACCCATAAATGCTAATTCGCGATAGTGTTTTACTAAAGTTCCTCCGGCTTTTTGCATTAAATCACCTCCCCAAAATCTAATATCAGCCTGAGGATCTTCCTCATAAATAGCTTTCATTAAATTTGAACCGTGTAAATCTCCAGAGGCTTCACCTGCGATTATGTAATATTTCATATGAATTTTATTGAAAGTGTGTTTCAATTTTAAACACAACATTTTTTTTGCTTAGCAAAGATAAGATTTAAATAAATAAAGTTGAAATTGCCAGAACAATCACTGCCAAAATGATACCTCTTGCCTTCATTTCTTCATTTCTTTTTAATAAAAGCCAAAAAACAGCAAGATCTAAAACGGTACCTATAGTAATTACTTTTCCCATATAACCTTGTTGTTTTATGGTTTGAATTCCTGTTGAAATATCAAATCTTGTAAAAAAAGTAACGAACAGATAACTCCCAAGTAAAGCGGTAAAAATCCCGATTATAAATCCAATAAGTAGGTCTTTTTTATTCATTTAAATTCCAGGTATTAAGTTGTTGCATAGAATGATGCGCCGTTAAATCAAATTGAACAGGAACTACAGAAATATATCCGTTTTCTAAGGCCCATTCATCAGTATCTTCGCCCTGATCTTCGTTTGTGAATTTTCCGGTAAGCCAGTAATAATCTTTGCCGTACGGGGTTTGTCGTTTGTCAAATTTCTGCGCGTAATAGGCTTTCGCCTGACGGCAAATTTTTATTCCCTTGATTTCTTTTTCTTTTAATTTCGGAAAATTTACGTTTAAAACTACGCCCGGAGGTAATTTGTTTTTTAGCGTTTCTAAGGTTATTTTTTTTACAAATGATTTTATTTGCTCAAAATCTGCATTCCAGTCAAAATCTAATAAGGAGAAACCAATTGCCTGAATACCTTCTATTCCAGCTTCTACAGCGGCGCTCATTGTACCTGAATAAATTACATTTATAGAGGAGTTTGAACCGTGATTAATTCCCGAAACGCACAAATCAGGTTTTCGTTTTAAAATTTCATTTACAGCTAATTTTACACAATCAACAGGAGTTCCGGAGCAGCTGTATTCAGTAATTACATCTTCATTTTTTGAAATTTTGTCAAGAAATAAAGTATTATTTATTGTAATTGCGTGTCCCATTGCGCTTTGAGGTTTATCCGGAGCGACAACAATTACATCTCCAATTGTTTCCATAACGCTGATTAAAGCTCTAATTCCCGGTGCAAGAATTCCGTCATCATTGGTGACTAATATTAAAGGTTTTTCATTTTTCATTGCTGGGGATATTATTCTGATTTATCAAAATTAAAGCTTGTAAAAGCAAATGTAATAACAGATTTTGGTAGAATACTAACAAATAGATAAAAATTATAAACTAAATTCAAGAAGACTTTTAGGCATCAAACATTTTTATATCTTTAACAAAAAATTATAGAGAACTTGGCAAGTCGACATTAATTTTACCGTTAACTTAGATTAAAAAATTTGATGAATGCTATTATTAAGTTTATGAAAAGAAATTATAAAATACTTATAGCCGTATTATGCTTGTCTTTAACCTTATTTGCTTTTAAAATTAATGCAGATAAGAGTGCTGATCCGGACCCGAATAGAGATAAAACGCTTTTAGAATTGCTTGCATTTGTTATTGAAAAAGGACATTATAGTCCCGCTGAAATAAACGATGAATTCTCAAAAGGAATTTTTAAAGATTATATTGATGCATTAGATCCTTCAAAAAGATTCTTTTTGCAGTCTGATATTGATGAATTTAAACAATATGAGCTGCAATTAGACGATCAGTTTTTGAATAAAGACTTGACATTTTTCAACCTTACTTATACAAGGTTGATGAAACGTATGGAAGAAAGCAAAAAACGTTATAAAACTATTTTAGCCCAACCTTTCAATTATGATGTTGATGAAACATTTAATGCTGATTATGATAAGTTGCCTTATGCAAAAAATGCAACAGAAATCAACGAAAGATGGAGAAAACAAATTAAATTATCTACTCTTTCTTCGCTTGTAACCAAGCAAAAATTAGAAGAAGATAAAAAGAAAACAGATCCTGCTTATAAAGTAAAATCTTTTGAAACTTTAGAGAAAGAAACTCGTGATAGTTCACTAAAATCTTTAGATGATAATTTTAGTCTTATTAAAGATTTGAATAAAGAAGATTGGTTTTCTGTTTACGTAAACTCAATCATGACTCGTTTTGATCCGCATACAAGTTATTTTGCTCCGGAAGAAAAAGATCGTTTTGATGTTAATATCAGCGGAAAACTGGAAGGTATTGGAGCGAGATTAACTAAGAAAAATGATTTTACTCAAATAGATGAATTAATTTCCGGTGGACCGGCTTGGAAAGGAAAACAACTTGAAGCGGGAGATTTAATTTTGAAAGTAGCACAAGGAAACGAAGAGCCTGTAGATGTTGTAGGGATGCGTTTAGACGATGTTGTGAAAAAAATTAAAGGTCACAAAGGAACTGAAGTAAAACTTACGGTTAAAAAAGTAGACGGTACAATTAAGGTGATTTCGATTATCAGAGATGTTGTTGAAATTGAAGAAACGTATGCTAAATCCAGTATTGTAGAAAGAAACGGATTAAAATATGGTGTGATTTATTTACCTAAATTTTATATCGATTTTGAAAATAAAGACGGTCGTGATGCCGGAAAAGATATTGCTCTTGAAGTTGAAAGACTGAAAAAAGAAGATATTAATGGTATTGTCCTTGACGTTCGTGATGACGGAGGTGGATCTTTATCTACAGTAGTTGATATTGCAGGTTTATTTATTGAAGAAGGACCAATTGTTCAGGTAAAATCAGCAGGAAAAAAGAAAGAAGTTTTATACGATAAAGATAAAAAAATCGAGTGGGACGGACCATTAGTAATTATGGTAAACAGTTTCTCGGCTTCGGCATCAGAGATTTTGGCTGCTGCAATTCAGGATTACAAACGTGGAGTTATCATTGGCAGTAAACAAACTTATGGTAAAGGAACGGTTCAAAATGTTCTTGATTTAAATCAATTTGTTCGTAATGCGAATTATGGTGATTTAGGTGCTTTGAAAATTACCGGACAAAAATTTTACAGAATCAATGGAGGTTCAACTCAATTAGAAGGAGTTCATAGTGATGTGGTTATGCCGGATCGTTACGCTTACTTAAAAATGGGAGAACGTGATATTGACAATGCAATGCCGTGGGATAAAATTGATCCGGCAGATTACAGCACATGGAAATCTAATGAGAATTTCACTAAAGCAGTTGAAAACAGTAAAGGAAGAATTGCTCAAAATGCTCAATTCAAATTAATTGAAGACAATGCAAAATGGATTGACATTAAAAATAAAGAAAACACTTATAGTTTAAATATTAATAGTTTTAAAGCTACTCAGGAGCAAGTTGAAAATGAAGGCAAAAAATACAAACCAATTTCAGATTATAAAAATAATTTGAGTTTTAAATCTTTGCCATACGAAGAACTTGAAATGAAAAGTGATGCAACATTAAAAGAGAAAAGAGATGTTTGGCATCAGGCATTAGCTAAAGACGTTTATGTTGAAGAAGCATTGAATGTTTTAGATGATTTGCAATCTAAAGGCAGTGTTGTAAAAGGTTCTGTTTCTCCTAAAATGAAAAAAGATAAATTGGTAAAATCTTAGTTCTTTCAAGAATTAATTTGTTATTGAAATGCTCCAAAAAGTTCCCCTTTTTGGAGCATTTTTTTTGTAGTTTAGCGAATATAAATTTTAATAGATGAAGAATTTTATTGTGTTAATTGTTATAAGTTTTCTGTTGATTTCCTGTAAAAAAGAAAGTAACGGGAAAAATGAAATGATCGAAACTCAAAACGAGACTTTTGTTTCAAATCAAAGTAGTACTGATTCATTGTATAATTACACTTATTTGCCTACGTCAACAACAAAACAAATTGTAAAACATAAATATTATACACTTTCATATAATGAAAAATTCGAGCAAGCCGAATGGGTTGCGTATGAATTAAAGAAAGAATATTTAAAAAACGAGGATTATAAACGTCCTTATTTTATTGAAGATCCAAAAGTCACAACAGGTTCTGCTGATTGGAGAAATTATAAAAAATCAGGATATGATAAAGGACATCTTTGTCCTGCCGGAGACATGGAGTTTGATAAAGAGGCGTATAATGATACATTTTATACCTCAAATATTTCACCTCAAAATCATGATTTTAATAGCGGAATCTGGAATAGATTAGAACAAAAAACAAGATATTGGGCAAGTAAATACAATGATATTTATGTTGTAACCGGCGGAATTTTGAAAGATTCTGATAAAAAAATAGGGACAGAAAAAGTGGCCGTCCCTAACTATTTTTATAAAATCATTTTGACTAAAACTGGAAAACAACATAAAGCAATTGCTTTTTTAGTGCCAAACAATGATAGTGATAAATCACTTTATGATTTTGTGGTTCCAATTGAAACATTGGAAAAAATGACAGGAATTGATTTCTTCCCGAATTTAAAAGGCTTAAAAAGCGATAAGGATTTTTAAAGTTTATCTGATAAAAGTTTAAAACTACTTTGTGTTTTTCGTGTGTTAAATGTTATAAAGCTTAACAAAGCTAAGATCCAGACACCAATACCGCCATAAAAAAGTACTATTTCAAAACCATGAGCAAGTGCATTATGCACAATTATTCCTGAAGAATCTAATATCGCTAGTTTAGGAAAGTCCTGATTTAATGATAAAAAATTTCCTGCGGCTATTTTTTCTGCCATCGCATGTAATGTTGTTTTATTTATTGTTCTGGAAAAAGAAGTATTTAAATAGGATGAAATGCCTTCTACAAGAATAAAACCCATTAAGGCAATATTAATGGACAAAGTAATTAGCCTTGCACTCATATCTATTCCGGAAGCCATACCGGAACGACTTGATGAGACTGAACCCGTGGTTGTATTAGTGACCGGCGTATTGGTTAAGCCTAATCCTATTCCTGCTAATAAAGAACCAGGAAGCATTGTTAGCCAACTAGGATCTTTGGCGATAATCCCGTATCTCATACCTATAAAACCAATGCCTATTATAAACAATCCTGCTGGAATTACAATTCCTGAACGATATTTATCTGAAAGTTGTTCCGCAAATGGTGGAATGATTAAGGTAGGAAGTGTATAAGCGAGCAAAGAAAGTCCTACTGCAACAACATCATATCCTAAACAGCTTTGGAAATAAATAGGTAAATAAATTATAAATGGCCAAAAGCTAAAATTCATACCAATTGATCCAAAAATAGCACCTGAAAAATTGCGAATTTTAAATACCGAAAAATCAAACATGGGATATAATGTTGTTTTTTCGACCCATAAAAATAGAATAAAACTAATTATTGCAATCGTTATGCTGCATAAAGCTATTGGACTCAAAAAACCTAAATTAGGTCCTTGAGTGATAAAATAAGTGAGTCCAAAAACAGCAACAGATAAAGTAATCATACCCCAAATATCGATTTTTTTAGCATTAGGATCTTTCGACTCATCTACATAGTCATAAACTAAAATTACGGCAAGTAAAGCCAACGGAACATGGATTAGAAATACCCATTTCCACGATAATATTGCTATGATTGATCCGCCTATAATAGG
Source organism: Flavobacterium sp. (assembly GCF_043722275.1). Lineage (GTDB taxonomy): Bacteria > Bacteroidota > Bacteroidia > Flavobacteriales > Flavobacteriaceae > Flavobacterium. The sequence continues at coordinate 85,833 of NZ_JAYSPC010000155.1, forward strand.
GCCAAATCCTAAACCGATACCTAGAATAATTCCCCAAATGCTAAAAGCGTTGCTGCGTTCTTTTCCTTCTTGAAATTGATGCGATAAAGTAGCAATCTGGCAAATTAACATTGCACCGCCGCTTATTCCCTGAAAGAAGCGACTAATAATTAGTAAAGCTATATTATTTGACAAGCCACAAATTAAAGATGAAATTCCAAATAAAATTAAAGTTATAATTAGAATGCGTTTTCTCCCATATCGATCAGCCAAAGTTCCTGCTGCCATTAAAACAGTAGTACAGCCTATTGTGTAAATATTCATGATCCATTGCATGTCGTTAAGATTAGCGTTTAGTACTTTTTCAAGTGTTGGAAGTATAACAGGAACACTTGAAATTTCGAGCGAAAACATTAATGTTGCAAGACATATAGCGATTAAAACGATGTTATTTTTGCTTGAATAAAATTTTTGTTTCATATTTTTTTTTAGCAAAAATAAACTGAATAATATTTGTTTTTCGGTACAATTAAATGATAAAAAAGTACTTTTGTGATATGAGAAAAGAAAACATGCATCAATCAGTAGAAGTGCTTTATAAAAAGGTAGACGAATGCCCAATTGTAAATTCCCAGTTCAGTTTTTTTCAGATGGTGTATGTTCTTTCAGGAAATGGATTTCTCCATATTAATGGAAATGCAATAACGTATCAAACGGGAAATCTAATGTTACTGACTCCAAATGATTACCATACTTTTGATATTGTAAATACAACAGAGTTTTTGCTGGTTAAGATTAATAGTGAATATGTAAAGGAATATAAATCAAGAAGTATTGATCACATAGGGTGTTTGTTGCATTATGCGACACATTTATCAGGATGTATTTTGAAACAAAAAGCAGATGAATTCCTGGTGAAATCAATAGCAGAATCCTTGATACATTCTATAGATAATACGGATATTTATGATGAAGATTTAACTATTCATTATGTAAATGCACTCATTGTAATTGCTGCCAGAAATATTGCCAAAATAAAGCCATCAGGTGTAAAGGAAAGTGCCGATAAAAGAATTCTGGAAATCATTAATTATATTCAGGCAAATATTTTTGAGCCTCAAAAATTAAAAGCTTCAGTTATAGCAGAGAAATTTGATATTTCTGACACTTATCTGGGAAGTTATTTTAAAAGTCATTGTGGAGAAACTATTCAGTCTTTTATTGCAAACTATAAAATTCGATTAATAGAACATCGTCTGAGTTTTAGTGATATGAGAATTAATGAGATTGTAGCTGAATTTGGTTTTTCTGACGAAAGTCATCTCAATAAGTTTTTTAAGAAACATAGAAATATTAGTCTGACAGGATATAGAAAGGCGAAAATTTTACTGAATTGATTTTTAAGCCGATTATGATTAGTGTGGATTTGATTATAAAAAAAGCCGAAGATTTCTCTTCGGCTTTTGTATTTATTTTTTGTTTGAAACTTAAAAAGCAGTCAAAGCTTTTAATTCAGCAATAGTTTGAGTTGGGTTTTCTGCTTTAAAAACAAAGCTTCCTGCAACTAAAACATCTGCTCCGGCTTCTACTAATTGTTTTGCATTTTTACTAGTTACGCCACCATCAATTTCAATAATTGTTGAAGCATTTTTACGAGTAATCAAAGCTTTTAACTTCTTAACTTTATCATAAGTATTTTCTATAAATGATTGCCCTCCAAAACCTGGATTTACACTCATGATACAAACCAAGTCAATATCGTTTATAACATCTTCAAGCAAGTCAATATTAGTGTGAGGATTGATAGCAACTCCAGCTTTCATTCCTTCGGCTTTAATGGCCTGAAGTGTTCTGTGAAGATGAGTACAAGCTTCATAATGAACGCTTAAAATATTTGCGCCTAAATCTGCAAAAGTTTTAATGTATCGATCCGGATCAACAATCATTAAATGTACATCGATTGTTTTTTTAGCATGTCTGGAAATTGCTTCTAAAACCGGCATTCCAAATGATATATTCGGAACAAAAACCCCGTCCATAATATCGATATGAAACCAATCTGCCTGACTGTTGTTGATCATTTCGATATCACGTTGTAAATTCGCAAAATCAGCTGCAAGAACAGATGGTGCAATAAGTGTATTCTTCATTGTGTAGTTGTGTGTTGTTATTTTTTTTGCAAAGGTAATTTTTTTAAACACAAAGCTCGCAAGGATTTATGCAAAGTTTATTTAATCGCAAAGTTCGCGAAGTTTTATTTTATTTTTTGCAATTATAAAAACGCAGAGTTCGCAAAGCTTTGTGAACTTGACATTTTTTAAGAAAACGTATATCAAAAATATTAGCGAACTTTGCGTAAATCTTTGTAGGCTTTGCTGTTAAATGAAACTTTGTGGTAAAAAATAACAATCCAACAAAAAATAAAAAACTCCGGTAATCAGCCGGAGTTTCAATCATCAATCAAAAAACGAACAGTCAATCAAACTGTTGTTTACTGTAAAATTCCAAATATTATAGTTTTCGAATAAAATTCCAAATCCCAATATAAAAGTTGGAGTTTGGAATTTTAAAATATTGGAACTTATTTTATAAATATTATCCTAAATACGTTTTAAGAATTTTACTTCTTGAAGTATGTTTTAATCTGCGGATCGCTTTTTCTTTAATCTGACGAACACGCTCACGAGTTAAGTCGAAAGTTTCTCCAATTTCTTCTAAAGTCATTGGGTGTTGATCCCCAAGACCAAAATACAAACGAACAACATCAGCTTCTCTTGGAGTCAATGTTTCTAATGAACGCTCAATTTCAGTACGTAATGATTCGTGAATTAACTCTCTGTCAGGGTTTGGAGATTCTCCAGAACGTAAAACGTCATAAAGGTTAGAATCTTCTCCTTCAACAAGTGGAGCATCCATAGATAAGTGACGACCAGAGTTTTTCATAGACTCTTTTACGTCATTTACAGTCATATCAAGTTCTTTTGCAATTTCTTCAGCAGAAGGTGGACGCTCGTTAGATTGCTCTAATAAAGCATACATTTTGTTGATTTTATTGATAGAACCAATTTTGTTTAATGGTAAACGAACAATACGGGATTGTTCAGCCAAAGCCTGAAGAATCGATTGACGAATCCACCATACAGCGTAAGAAATGAATTTGAAACCACGAGTTTCATCAAAACGTTGAGCCGCTTTAATTAAACCTAAGTTTCCTTCATTAATTAAATCCGGAAGAGTTAATCCTTGATTTTGATATTGTTTAGCAACCGATACAACGAAACGTAGGTTGGCTTTTGTTAATTTTTCTAAAGCTTTTTGATCACCAGCCTTTATTCTTTGTGCTAATTCTACCTCTTCATCAGCGGTAATTAGGTCAACTTTTCCAATTTCTTGTAGGTATTTGTCTAACGATGCAGTTTCACGATTTGTTACCTGCTTGGTGATTTTAAGTTGTCTCATGTTTTTTGTCTCCTCAATTTTTAAGTGTACAAGTAGTTATACGTAAAGAGATGTGAAAAGGTTACAATTATATTGAAAAAAGTTTTATTTTATTAAAATTTAATTCAGATTTGAATCTTTTATATCTATAATTTCTTTAATAAATACGGGTTTTCCATTAGCTGAAAATCCTTCTAATATTATTTCGTATTTACCTGATACGTCTGATGCATAGAACTTTATTGCAGATTCAGGATTGTTTAAATCAACTTTTGGTATCCATAATAACTGATGTCTGTAATCAGGAATTCTTTCGTTTTTATTATTTGCATAATCAGGTTGAAAATATTCTTTTTTTGACTGAGGTCTTAAAAGTTCAGGTCTTAAGATAAAATTTCCATTAAGTTTAGTCTCATAATCTCCGTTTTTGGTAGTAAAAGAAACAATGCCATTAAAAGATTTTGCGCCATAATAGTAAATTCCTTTTACAACATTAATTTTATAAATGTTTTTAGGATTGTAAGTAAAAAATTCCTTTAGATCTTCAATGATTAAGCCATCAACTACAATTAAAGCCGGCATTTCAGATTCGTAATTAGGATCGTAGTCGTAAACGTTTATCGAATAATTATTTTTGTTTTTTGCAAAAACAACTCCTTTTACAACCTCGGTAATCGTTTCTTCCATAGTTGGGAATCTTGTAAAAAGATCTAATTTAAATTCTACAGACAATTTATTATAAAACGGAACTGTGTCGGTAGCAGCCAGTGTGCTATCTTTTTTAATGTTGTAATACGCATTTTCTATTTGGCTTGAAATTAGTCTTTCAGATATATTTTGCTTAAAAGCTGAATTGAATTGAAGATTTGGAAATGTTAAATTTGAAAAATCAATATTCTTTGTTTTGTCAATTTCAATAGAATAATCCTGTTTGTTGTCCTCAATAACCTGAACGACTATATTTGATCCTGAATTCGATTTTTCTAAGTTAAAAATAAATTTACCCTCAGCATCTGTTTTAGTCAACTTTAAGATATTATTTTTTCCAACGATAGAAAGCGCAATTTTTTTATTTTTTACTTCTGCACTAGTTGCGGATATTTTTCCCGAAATTATTTCTCCACGTAATTCTGGCAGAACAAATTCTGTATTGTTTATTTCAGTCGTAGAATTTCTATTTGTTTGAAGTTCACTAAATTTAGTTTTGTCCTGAGATAAAAAACCATCTGCTTTTCGTACCGAAAGACTATAATTACCTTGCTTGAATTCCTCAGAAGTTGTATTGATTTTAAAGTCGATTAAATCTCTATTTAGGTATGTTTTACTTCTTAAATCAAAAGATATACTTTCATTCGTTATATTTTCTAACGGGCTTGATTCTTTTTCAGAAATCACATTCGTTGATTTTTCTTTATATGGATTTACGATATAAATGTCTACATCGAAATATTCTACAGCTTTTTTGTTCAACATCCAGTTCGTGTATCCAATTAATTTATAGTTTCCGGTTTCTAAAGTCGTCGGAATAAAATAATCACTATTAGCAGTAAAGTTTTCAAGAAATAATTTATGAACAAAAACGGTTTTTTTATTGCTGTCTACAAGTTGCAAATAAGCAATTTTACTATATTTTGACCCGATATTTGTTGATTTGTCGATGCAGAAAATCTTGTATAATAAAGTTTCTCCCGTTAAAAACGAATTAGCATTTGTGCTGATATAAATTGACTCATTTAGTTTTTTGTCAATTTCATTCAGTTCACTTACAGGATTGCTTTTTTGAGCAAACGAAATTTGCTGAAAACTAACTGCCAAAGTTATAAGTATAATATGTATTAATCTATCCAAAATGATGGTTTTATATTTGATGAAAATGAAGTACAATCTCCGCATTCTACTGGATACAGGATATATGATCCAGGCGCTTCTGTTGGAAAATAAACTTTGACACCACTTTCCAGAAGATTTAAAATCTGATCTCCCTGACAATCAGGATTTGTTTTGCTGAAACAATAAGTGAAGATATAATCACTGCTTTCGCTTTCAGGAATTGGTGCCGGACATTCATATTGATATTTAGGAGAAGGTTGCCCGGGAAGAAGATCAGTAAAATTGAAAAATAGTCTTTTTTCAGAATAAGAAGATACGCCAAAATAACCAATTACTTTTTCTCCCGGATTATCAATTGATTTTATGTTTCCGTAAAAGAATCCGGGTTGTGTCTGAGATAGTAGACTTCCTGAATTTGAGATTTCTTTTAACGTATTATAAAAGGTATTGGCAGCAAGAGTTTGTATATATTGTTTCACTAATATGCTGTATCTGTTTCTAATTATAGGATCTTTACTTGAAAGGAATCTAACAGGAAAATTGATTACTTTATCTTCAGACATATCATTTGTGCTGGTCAAAAGTAATTCATTTGATTTTTGACTTAAATAACAAACGCGGGCTTCTTCTGTTCTTGGTACAAAAGTAACTTTTCCTCTTGGTATTGAACCTGGAGCAAATAGTTGAACGACCGCTTTTTCATTAAGCCATTTAGGAGCGACGACCTTATATGTTTCCTCATACTCATATCTATAGTATTTAGATTTATTAGTTGGATCTGTACTATTTAGGGTAATTTCAACACCAAGTTGACCATTTTTAGTAATTGCTGTAGCATTTAAACTTTCGATTTCGGTTTGCTGTGGCAATGTTTCTGTACTTGAAATGTACGATCTGCCATCTTTTGTAAGTACATGCAATTGATACTGTCTGTCTGGATTTGCCTGAAAAGTATTTACAGATTTATAAGATTCGTCACTTTGGTCAAATTCATATTTATTGCCTAAATCATCCGTTACGTAAACAACGGCTTCGGTTTCAAATTTTGATTTATTGTCATCCAGTTTATAAGATCTCGAAATTTTTACTTCTTGATTTTTAATTTCATTCGTTATCGTTGCTTCAATTACAATGACATCTTCATCTCCGTTTGTTTGATAGGAGTAAGGTGTTGTACAGCCAAATACCGATACAAGAATTATTGTTATCAGAAATCTAATTAAAAAGATTTTTTTCATAACGATTAAAATTTAAAATTATAAGTAATAGTTGGTATTGGTACTGCAAAAATAGAAGTCTGATAAGCTTTTACCTGACCTTCTTTTGTCACAAAAAAGATAGAATAAGGATTGTTTCTTCCTAATACATTATAAATAGATATATTCCAGAAACTATGCGCTAACTTTTTTATTTTGTGATTTCCTTCAATGTTTAACCCAATATCCAGTCTGTAATAATCAGGTATTCTAAATTTATTTCGATCACTATAAAGCGTGTATTCCGCACCATTATAAGAGTATTTGCCTATAGGATAAGTAATTGGTCTTCCGGTTTGGTAAACAAAATTAGAAGAAAAACTATACCGATGTGTAAATTTATAGTTCATTACAATACTCAAATCATGAGGTTTATCAAAATTAGTTGGAAAGTATGCGCCGTTATTTACTTTTTCATCATTAAACTGACTGTCTAATTTGATAAATGTTCTTGAATATGTGTATCCAATCCAGCCATTAAGTCTTCCGATTGATTTTTTCAATAAAAATTCAATTCCATAAGCTTTACCATCACCCTGAAGTAATTCTGTCTCTAGATTTTCATTTAAAAGTATGTTCGCCCCAACTTTATAGTCAAGGATATTTTTAGATGTTTTATAATAACCTTCCAGACTTAGTTCCAGATCATTATATTCCAGTTTTTTGAAAATACCCAATGAATACTGTAAACCGCTTTCGGGTTTGACATTTATATCAGATAATTTCCAGGTATCAGTAGGAGATTGTGTAGTATTATTTGTCAGTAAATGAATGTATTGATAGTTTTTATCAAAGCCTGCTTTTACAAATAAACTTTCATCAAAAATATAACGTAATGCTATTCTGGGTTCAAAACCTCCCGAAGAATTGATAACTTCATTATTTGCATATACTTTTTCTTCAGTAACTGTTGATGGAGTTTTAGGCACGCCATCTTCATAGATTTTTTGGGTTGAAGGTCCAAGTGCTAAATAATATGAATATCTGGCACCAATATCTAACAATAATTTTTCTGAAATTTTAAATTTATCCGAAAAAAATACAGCAGATTCCAATCCTTTTTCATCCTCAATTTTAATGGGCGTAATTAATGACGATGATCCATTAGGAGATAATTCCCCCGGATTAACTTTATATAATTTACTTGTAATTCCGTAAGTGAATTTATTTTTACTGTTAAATTCGCTATTGAATTTTAAACTTGCCTGAGTTTCATTGATCTTATATTTTAAAAGAAATGATTCAGGATTAACAGATTCATAATCAATACTGAATTTATATTCACTATTTGTGACATTCAATTCGCTGTTATTTTTTTCGTTAAACGAATGTTTCCATTTTAAAGAAACAAGACTATTGCTGTAGCTGTACAAAGAATCCGGAGTGATACTATATTTGTCTTTGCTATAATAACCTGTGGCTTCAACCGAATTGTTCTTGTTTATTTTATGCGTGTATTTTGCGAATAAATCATAAAAAGAAGCCTGACTATTTTTTAGGTTTTCATCATCTAATGATTTTAAAATCCAATCAGAATAAGTTGCTCTTCCGCCAACCAATAAACTCGCTTTTCCTTTAACAACAGGAATCGAAGCCGTAAGATTACTCGTTACCGGACCAATACCTCCTTCGCCTGAAAATTTCTCTGTGTTTCCGTTTTTAGAAGTTATATCAAAAACAGATGATAACCTACCGCCAAATTCTGATGGTATTCCACCTTTATAAATATCAACTTTGTTAATTGTATAAGGATTAAGAGAAGAGAAAAATCCAAAAAGATGCGCAGGATTATATATCGTTCCATTATCCAGTAACATTAAGTTTTGATCTTCTTTTCCTCCTCTAACGTTAAATCCTGATGAACCTTCTCCCGCAGTTTTTATTCCGGGAATTGTTAAAGCAATTTTTAAAACATCTCTTTCTCCAAGAACTAGCGGAATGTTTTTTATTCCTTCGGCTTCAATTGTTGTAACTCCCGTTATTGCAGTTCTAATGTTTTGGCTATTTTTTCCTTTTACCAAAACTTCATTTAATTGATTTATTTTTTCAATTATAGAAAAATCTAAAGTACCGTTACTGTAGATCATTATTTTTCGGGAAGTATTGTTGTATAATAACGATTCAATTTCGATCGTTGCTAATCCTACAGGAAGTTTTACACTATAAAATCCTTCTTTGTTTGTGATAGTTGTGATTGCAGTGTTTTTAACTTTTACAGTTATGTCTGCCAAAGATTTTTCGTCTTTCAGATCTGTTATATGACCGGAAAGTGTGTAAAATTCAATTTCAGAATCTACAGTTTCCTTACCAATTAATGCGATTGGATCTGCTTTTTCTGTCTTGTTTTTTTTAACCGAATCATATTGTTGAAAAAAGATTGGAATATTGCCATCCTTTGTTTTGTTGTTTTGAAACTTATCGTAAATAATGCTATTCTTCGTTAAGATGATTTTGTTTTTGTTGATGTAAAAATTAAGCTCCGTATCTGCAAAAACCTTATTTAAAATTTCCTCTATTGTTTTGTTTGTATAATCGCCGGATATTAAGACATTCTTGTCGAACCAGTCATCCTGAAAATAAAACCTGTACTTAGTAGAGGTTTCTATTTTTTTTAAAACATCAATTCTGTTTATATTACTGTAACTAACAGTAATATTGCTTTTTTGATCTTGTGAATAGGTGAATGGATTAAAACCGAAAAATAATAAAAAGATGATAAATATTCTCATTGTAATAATTTCTACTGATTTTAATTATTGATGTATTTTAATAGATTCTTCGTAAATAGTGCGGGATTTTCAGTCTTTAAGTCTCTATGTAAAAGGTAGAAATCATTTATTTTTCTTTTATTATTGGGGAATAATGCCAGGATTTCTTTTTTAGTATTAACAAGGTAAGATTTGGAATCTTTTAATAATATAAATTCATATTTAGGAATAAATTCAACTAAATCAATTTCATCTTTATTGATCTTTTTCTTCTCTTTATAATATTTTACAAAAAGCGTTATATCGTTTCCCGTCAAAACTTCTTCATAATATCCTTTTCTGAAATTAGGAATATTTAGCGTTTCAAGTTTGACAAATCTTTCATTTCCTAATTTAAAATAGCTGACATTCTCCTTAATGATGTTGATTTTTGTAGTGTTCGATTCTCCGTAAGGTTTTAAAACAATTTCATCATTATAAGTATCATAATTCAATAATAGATCAAAATAATCCTGGCCATTATAATTAATACTTCCTTTTTTAAAATCTTCCGAAATATAATAGCGATTATTGTTGTTAATCGTTTTGTCAAAATTTAAATGGGCTGGTCCATTTTCAAAATCTAATGATTCGACACCAAGATTTTTATCAAACCAATTGTATACAAAGATTTCATTGCTGCTTTGAGAATAAGCAGTGCAAAAATTTAACAATATTCCGATTATTACAAAGTAAAGAGGCTTTTTTTGATTTTTTTTCAAAGGAATGGTTTATTTGAATGTTTTGGATTAAAGCATTTCAAAAATATCAAAAAAATGTTAATATGTGACTTATTATTGTTTAAATATGTTATTTTTTTATATTTAGATGATTTTGGATCAATAATTTCTGAATTAAACAAAAAAACACCCAACCTAAAAAAATAAGTTGAAGTGTCTATTGAAAAAAGGGCAAACTTTATTTATTCGGATAGGTCATCATATACATCAAGCATATCGTCAAAGATTTTTTTTAGCGATTTTATGTACAGAGGAAATCCAAGAACTAATAATATATATTCTTTTCTTAGAATAGTAACATCGTCTAAAATTTCATATAAACTCGGAATAATCAGCATTAATGAAACAGCAATACCAACCCAAGGATTATTTTTTATTTTTTTTAAAATTGATAAAATTTTCATTTCTGGTTGTTTAATTAGTGCGATTCTCATTTATGTATATTAGATTTTGGGGTTTCTGAGCATAAAAGTAATTTCGATTTATTAGTTTGAAGTTAAAAATGTCACGAAAGCCATTTTTCTTGTCATGAAATAGTTAAGGCACTAATAACTAGATTAATCTCTTGTAAAAAAAATCCTCTCAGATTACTGAAAGGATTTGTATAATTTAGTTTCGATTTGATTTCTAAGATAGAATATTCATTTTTTTTAGAAAATCTTTATAAGTATCGCTTAAGTTAATTTTGTGATCTCCTTTTAGAATAATAAGATTATCGGCCAGGATAATTTCTTCAATTTTATCCGTATTCACAATCGTATTTCGATGTGTTTTGACAAATTTATTTTTATCCAATAAATTACTGATTTTGGTTAGCGAGATTTGAATGACAAATTTTTCTTTTTCGGTGATAATATTACAATAACGTTCTTCGACTTCAATGTATAGGATTTCGTTTAAAGCTACTTTTTTTAATGAGTTCTTTTTCTTTATAAATAAATAATCATTGCTAATTACGGTGTCTTGTTCCTCGCTCATAAATACATTTGTTTGCGCATAGAATTTTTCAACAGCCATTTCGATAGCATACAAAATTTCAAGTTCGTTAAATGGTTTCATTAAAAAACTAAAAGGCTTTGTAAGTTTAGCTCTTTCAAAAATTTGACGATCCTGCGAGCTCGTCAAAAACACAAATGGTTTAGATGAATTTGGAATAATATTAATAGTTTCTGCAAAAGTTATTCCGTCTGGTTTCCCGTCCAGAAAAACATCAATAATAATGATGTCAACAGTACTTTCATAAAAAAGCTTTAATGCAGCTGTAAAATTGGTCGCAACTCCTGTAACAGTATAATTATTTTCAGTCAGAACTTTGACAAGTGCATCACTTTGCTCAGGAGTGTCTTCTATAATTAAAACGTTAATATTATCCATTATTTCTTGTTTTTGGAAAAGTTAATATCATTTTAGTTCCCTTATTAAGTTCACTTTCTATAGCTATTGTTCCGCTATTTTTCCTGATCATTTGTTTGCACAATTGCATGCCTAAACCAGTTCCTATAATTTCAGAGTTATTTTTTTTGGCTAATATTTCTCCCTCTTGCAGTAATTCCTTAATTGTGTTTTTATTCATTCCAATTCCGTTATCATTAATAATAAGTTCACAAAAATCAGGATTAGTTTCCTGAGTGTAGAAATTGATACTTCCGTTTTCATTAGAAAATTTAATAGCATTATCCAATAAATTACGAAGGATAATTTTTAAGGAATCCAGATCAACGAAGATGAAAATATTTTTTGAAACCGAATTTTCAAAAGTAATCGATTTGTCAAGAAGTAAAGGCTTGTAATTGTATTCGATTTGCTGTACTACAGAATATAAATGTACTGATTCTTTATGAAAATACAATTGTTTGGTTTGCAGCATCGCCCAATGCAATAAATTGTCTAATAAACTGTAAGCGCCATTTGCAATAGTACTATTTTGAATAATAAGCTGATTTAATTCATCATAATTTTTAGTTTCCAGCGTAGCAGATAATTTTGCATTACTCGTTTTTAAGGCATTTACAGATGATCTTAAATCATGACTAACAATAGAGAATAATTGATCTTTAGTGGCGTTGAGTTCGTCTAGCTTATTTTTTTGTAATACAATAATTTTAGTGTTCTTTACTTTTTGACCGTATAAATAAACGCCGCCGGTTAAAATTAATAATAAGCCAATTGCTGAGAAAAATAAACTATTTCTCTGAGTGTTTTTTAGCTTGTTCTCGACTTCCAAGACTTTGATTTGCTTTTGTTTTTGTGCAACGGTAAATTTTTTCTCAAAATCGGCAATTGCCCATATTTTATTTTGATTGTTGAGAGAATCTTTCCATTGTTCAGATTCTTTTCTATAGATTAATGCTTTTTTAAAATCACCTCTGTTTTCTTCGATAGCAGACATGTTTTTTGAAGCTTTTCTTTTTAGGTCAAAATCATTTATTTTTTTTGATAAATCATATGCTTTTTCAAAATATGAAATAGCTTCTTTGTCTTTATATTGCAAATAATATAGATTTGCAATGTTGAAATATGAGTTTATGATTGGTATCGAATCCTTTTCTTTTTCCTGAATTTTAATGCTTTTAAAGAGATAAATCTCAGCTAACTTAAATTTATTAAGATGTAAGTAACACGTTCCTAAATTTGCATAAATTGAACTTAATTTATAGTCTTTTGCCTTTATTGTATATGCAATCTCCGCATTATGAAAAAAGCTTATTGCTTTTTCAAATTCTTTCAACTCCAAAGAAATTGCTCCTAATTTATAGTTTACTAAATGATAGAGCGCAAATTTTTTTGAAATTAAGTTTAATTCAGTTTTTGCTTCTTGCAATAGTTTTAATTCTCTAAAGCTATATCCTCTAAAATAATGGCAATAATTAATTAACTCCTGATTTTTACTTAAGCTTAGTTGTTTCATAGAATATACTAAAGTAGAATCCCAATTTTTTTTATTAAAAAAATATTGAGCCTTTCTAAAGTTTATCTCGGTTTTAAATTCCTCAGCTTTTTTATGAAATATCTCATCTACATTGCCATAGTTATTTACTTGAGAAAAAAGAAATGAAGAGTTCTGAAAAAGTATTAACAAAAAAAATAATTTAATTGCTTGCATTTTTTTGTAAGTGTCTTTTTTATTTAAGATATATGGTTTGATTTATAAGTTTAAATCAAACCATATCATGAAAATTATTTACTATCCATTTACACCTGTTTCTGTTCCTCTAGAGGTTTCAGGATCAATATCTCTTAAGTAAGACATAACGGTCTTTATATTTCTAACTGTATCAGAAGTATAATCTATTTCAACATACCAAACATCATAAGTTTCAGGTGTGTCTTCATCCCAGTCATAGTCAAAGTAAATATCGACCGAAGTATCGTTTTCTGTTAGTTTTCCAACTACTGGATTTTGTGAATCTTTAGAATTAATATATAAAGTAGCACATATTTTTAGCGTGCTAACGCCCTGATTTTTGTAAATCTTTGCTGAGGCCAAGGGCGAAACTGGAAAGATAAGATTGTATTTGTCTGAGAAGGTAAAGGGATCTGCGTTGATTCTTGTGATTTGGATAACATTAAAGTCCATAATAGGGTTTTTAGGGTTAATAATTTTATTTTTGGTGGGTTAAAGTTATTTTTTTTCTTTGAATAAAAGGTGAAATTGATATATTTTTTTAGTTTTATTCTCGTTAAAAAATATAGTACTGAATCTTCTTGTAATTTTATTACTATTTCCGCATTAGACAAAAAACGAAAAACCCCAATTCAACTAATGAATTGGGGTTTTCTATGAATAAACCTTTAGTAAACTAAGATCTGATTACTCTTTTTTCTCCTCACGTGGAGGTCTTGGAAGAAGTGCTTTTCTTGACACTTTTTCTTTTCTTGTTTTAGGATCAAGTCCTAAATATTTAACCTGGAATACATCTCCCATGTTTACAACGTCAGTAACATTTTCAGTACGTTCCCAAGCTAGTTCAGATACGTGAAGTAATACTTCATTTCCTGGTGCAGCACTGTATTCAACTACAGCTCCAAAATCAAGCATTTTAATTACTTTAACTTCATAAGCTTCTCCCATTTGAGGTTTGAAAGTGATAGATTGGATTTTTGCCAATACCGCTTCAATTCCAGCAGGATCTGTACCTAAAATTTCGATAACACCTTCTTCGTTTACTTCGTTGATTACGATAGTTGTTCCTGTAGCTTTTTGTAATTCCTGAATTACTTTTCCACCAGGTCCAATTAATGCTCCAATAAAGTTTCCAGGAATAGTTCTGGTAATGATTTTTGGAGAATGCGCTTTCACATCTGCATTTGGTTTAGCAAGAGTTTCAAGTAATTTTCCTAAAATATGTAAACGTCCATCACGAGCCTGAGCCAAAGCCTGCTCCATGATTTCGTATTTCAATCCGTCAATTTTGATGTCCATTTGACAAGCTGTAATACCTACTGAAGTTCCTGTTACCTTGAAATCCATATCTCCTAAGTGATCTTCATCACCTAAAATATCAGATAAAACTGCAAAACGATCTCCATCAGTAATCAATCCCATTGCAATTCCAGAAACTGGACGAATCATTTGAATACCAGCATCCATTAACGCTAATGTTCCGGCACAAACTGTAGCCATTGAAGACGAACCGTTTGATTCCAATACTTCAGAAACAACTCTGATTGTGTATGGATTTTCAGCAGGAATCATGTTTTTCAATGCTCTTTGTGCTAAATTTCCGTGTCCAACTTCTCTTCTTGAAGTTCCTCTTAACGGACGAGCTTCTCCTGTAGAAAATGGTGGGAAATTATAGTGCAAATAGAATTTTTCTTCTCCTTGTTCAGATGGTGAATCAATTTGGTTTGCTTCTCTTGATGTTCCTAAAGTTGCAGTTGCCAAAGCTTGAGTTTCTCCACGTGTAAACAATGCAGAACCGTGAACAGATGGTAAATAATCTACTTCACACCAGATAGGTCTGATTTCTGTAGTTTTTCTTCCGTCAAGACGAGTTCCTAAATCTAAAGTTACGTTACGAACAGCTTCTTTATTGGTTTTGTAGAAATATTTAGAAACTAAATCTCCGTTTTCTGCCAATTCTTCTTCTGTAAATAAGGCGCGTACTTCTTCTTTTACAGCATCAAATGCGGCAGAACGTTCGTGTTTAGCCGAACCAACTTTAGCAATGTTGTAAATTTTATCATAAGCCGCTGCTTTTACTTTTGCGTAAATAGCATCGTCTGTTCTTTCAGTTTCATACGTACGAACTTCTTTTTTTCCAAAAGCAGCTGCTAATCTTTCCTGAGCAGCGATTTGTACTTTAATATGTTCGTGAGCAAATTTAATTGCTTCTAACATTTCAGCTTCTGAAATTTCTTTCATTTCTCCTTCTACCATTGCGATAGAATCAGTTGAAGCACCAATCATCATATCAATATCTGATAATTCTAATTGTGCACGAGATGGATTGATGATAAATTTACCGTCAATTCTTCCAACTCTTGCTTCAGAAATTAAAGTTTCAAAAGGAATATCAGACAAAGCAAGTGCTGCCGAAGCTGCTAATCCTGCTAATGCATCTGGCATAACTTCATCATCATGAGACATTAACTGAATCATAACCTGAACTTCTGCGTGATAATCACTTGGGAAAAGCGGACGTAAAACACGGTCAACTAATCTCATTGTTAATACTTCGCTATCACTAGGACGAGCTTCTCTTTTAAAGAAACCACCTGGAAAACGACCTGCTGCTGCAAATTTTTCGCGGTAATCTACCGTTAACGGTAAAAAGTCAATACCAGGACTTGCTTTTCTTGATGATACAACTGTTCCTAAAATAACAGTTTTACCAATTCTTACTACTACAGAACCATCAGCTTGTTTTGCTAAACGTCCTGTCTCGATTGTGATGCTTCTGCCATCACCTAAATCGATACTTTCTACAAATAATTGTGGAATCATAAATTTTTTTCCTTATGGGTTATACAATGGGTTTTAGTTGTGTTGTAGTTGTTGTGTGTAGTTGTTGTTTATTCTAAAACCCAATGAAAAACCAAACTTTTTAGCCCCCCAACCCCAAAGGGGGAGCTTATAATCATAAAAATATCTTTTGATATTTCCCCCTTTGGGGGTTAGGGGGCTAAAAACAAAAAGAGGCACTTTCGCACCTCTTTTCTATATTGATTATTTTCTGATATTCAATACTTTGATAATCTCACGATATCTGTTGATCTCTTTCTTTTTCAAGTAATCTAACAACGATCTTCTTTTACCTACTAATAGTACTAGTGAACGCTCTGTGTTATAATCATGACGATTTTTTTTCAAGTGCTCAGTTAAGTGACTAATTCTGTAAGTAAACAATGCGATTTGAGCTTCTGCTTTTCCAGTGTTTGTTGCTTCACCGTGTTGTGCAAAAATCTCTTCTTTTTTCTCTTTAGTTAAATACATTCCAATATTATTTAATGATTTTTATGTATGTCATACATCTTTTGTAAGACGGTGCAAAAATAATACTTTTTTTCCGAAAAAATAAATTTAAAGATTGAAAAATTTGAAGATTTAGCAATTAAGACCTGAAAATCTTTTTATATGAATCTTTAAAAGTCAATTTTTTTAGAATAATTTGGCAACTTCCTCATTTACAAATTCTAAAAATCTTTCGTCAGCTTCCGTGAATGGGTCAATTACGTGGCTGTCAATATCAATTTGACCAATATTTTGTCCATTAACAAATAAAGGAACTACGATTTCAGACTTTACCGTAAAACTACAAGCTATATAATTGTCTTGTGCAGCAACATCCGGTACCACAAAATTTGCGTTACTTTCAGCTACTTGTCCGCAAATTCCTTTTCCAAAAGGGATTACAGTATGATCCGTTTCTGCTCCAACATAAGGGCCTAAATGTAAAGTTTTAGCCTCGTGATTGGCGAAATAAAATCCAACCCAGTTGTAATATTCTATGTTTTCGTTTAAAAGTTGGCAGATGGCTAATAATTTTTCGTCTCTAAGAGTATTGCTATCAGCTATAATAGCGCTTATTTTTGGTTGTAATTCCTGAAATGTCATGATGTGAAAATTTTATACAAAAGTATTTAAAGCAAATCTCAAAAAATACATAAATTTGAAAAAAATTTCCATTGAAAAAATATCTTACACAATTTAAGCCCTTCCTTATATTTATAGGTACTTTTTTTTCCGCATATATTTTGCTTACAATAGTTTATAAGTTTTATTTAGATACTTTTAAAACAACTGATGTAGACGGAATAACTTATGTTGTTGGTAAAAATGTATACCAATTAATGAATTTGTTTAATTGTGATATCAAAATTCATGAAAGTGTTTCTAATGCTTGGTTAGAAGTTTGGTACAATAAAAAATATGTCATTAGAATTGTTGAAGGTTGTAATGCAGTAAGTATTTTTATTTTGTTTTTTTCTTTTATACTTGCTTTTTCAGGAAAACTAAGAACGACAGTACTTTATATCCTGTTTGGTATTTTGTTTATTTACATCCTTAATGTTATCCGAATCGCTTTACTCGCAGTTTTACTATTTTATTTCCCTCAATACCAGCATATATTGCACGGCGTTCTTTTTCCCTTAATTATTTATGGAGCAGTTTTTATTTTATGGGTAATCTGGATAAATAAATTTTCTAAATATGCTAAATAAACTGATTGAACATAAATTCAAAATACTGATTGCGGTTCTTATTATAGTATGTTTTGGAATTATTAGAGCTTTAGAGAATAGAATATTTTATGATCCGTTTTTAATTTATTTCGAATCTGATTTTAAAGACTTGCCTTTTCCCGAAGTAGATCCGCTTAAACTATTTTTCGGACTTTTAGTTCGGTTTATATTAAATACCATTTTATCATTGCTGTTAATTTACACTTTGTTTCAGGATCTTGAAATCTTAAAATTTAGTACCTTAATATATGGATTCTTTTTAGTGATACTTTTAGGAATGTTTTTTATCATTCTTAATTATTTCCCTGAGGCAAATTGGCTTCTTTTTTACGTTCGAAGATTCATCATACAGCCCATATTTGTCTTGTTATTTATTCCGGCATTCTATTATCAGCAACAGAATCTTAAAAAATAACAAATAATTAAATCTTTTTTCAAGTCTTTTAGGTAGTTTTGCAACATGAATTTTAAAAAGTGCACTGGATTGTTTTTAGCGTTCCTATTGTTGGTTTCCAACATTGGGTTTGCTTTTGATGTGCATTATTGCGGAGGAAAAATTGCTTCTGTTTCATTAAACACTTCTGTTTCTGCATCTCCTGAGAAGAAATGTTGTGGCGCATCACAAAAAAAATCATCTTGTTGTAAAGACAAAGTGGTTCATATTGAGAAAAAATCTGATAATGCAACTATTAAGTTTTTCTTTTTTCAATTTGCCTTTCCAGCCGTAATTCAGGAAGTTAAACCAATTGCTTTTTTATCAATCCCGAATTTCAAAAGCAATCAAATCACATCGTATTATTCTGATGCGAATGCACCTCCATTATTTAAATTATATAGTCAATATATTTTTTATTCCTGATTTTAATGTTTAGAATCAAGCCATTTATAGGCTTGCATTATGCTGTTTGCTTATTTCTCAGTTTTGAGAATTTATCTTAAAAGCAGCTTTTCTATTAACATTAAAATCTTTTTTATGCAAAAACATATTATGCTTTTGGGTATGATTTTACTTTCTGTCTCTGCTTTTTCGCAAGAAGATTTAGAAGAAGTGAAAATCACCAAAAAGCAAAAAGGACTTAAAAAATCCTATACGCTTACCGCCAATACTACAATGATTACGAGCAAAGAGTTACTAAAAGCTGCTTGCTGTAATTTGGCAGAAAGTTTCGAAACAAACCCATCAATCGATGTCAATTTTTCTGATGCTTTGACCGGAACCAAACAAATCAAAATGCTTGGTTTAACAAGTCCGTATTTAATGATTACCGAAGAAAATATTCCTTCGGTTCGTGGAGCTTCTCAGGCTTACGGATTATCATTTACGCCTGGAACATGGATAGAAAGTGTACAAATTACTAAAGGTGCCGGAAGTGTTATTAATGGTTACGAAAGTATTTCGGGACAAATTAATACTGAACTTTTGAAGCCTTTGAGTGATATCCCATTCTTTTTAAACATATATGGTTCAACCGATGCTCGTTTTGAGGTAAATACACATTTCAATAAAAAATTATCTGATAAATGGGCAACAAGTTTGTTTGTTCATGGAAATGCCCGTGTTGCAAAAAATGACATGAACGATGATGGTTTTCTGGATAATCCGTTAGGGAAACAAATCAATGTTTTGAATCGTTATCAATATTATAATCCTGATAGCGGTGTGGTGAGTTTTATCAATTTCAGATATATGAATGATAAAAAACAAACCGGAGAAGTTGATTTTGATAAAGACAGAGATCGCGGAACAACAAATTACTGGGGTTCAGAAATCAATACAGAACGTTTTGATCTTTCTACAAAAATAGGATATGTTTTTAAAGATATGCCTTATCAAAGTATTGGTTTCCAGAATGCTTTTAATAGTCATAATCAAAATTCTTATTTTGGTTTAAATTTGTATGATATTAAGCAAAATAGCTTTTATTCAAATTTGATTTTCAATTCGATTATCAACAACACGATGCATAAATTCTCAACCGGTTTGAATTTTACCTACGACCAATATCAGGAATTTGTAAATGTGAATGATTACAGCAGAATTGATAACTCAGTAGGAGCATTTTTTGAATATACGTATGATAATGCCGATAATTTCAGTGTGATTTTAGGCGGAAGAGTTGATAATCATAATCGTTTGGGTTTTTTCGTGACACCTCGTTTACACATGAGATACAACCCGTGGAAAGATGGGGTAATTCGTTTTTCTGCCGGAAGAGGAAAACGTTCTGCCAATATTTTTGCCGAGAATCAACAGTTATTTGCTAGTTCAAGAACGTTCTCAATTTTAGATACAAACGGAAAAATTTATGGATTAAATCCTGAAATTGCATGGAATTATGGCGTAAGTTTTTCTCAGAAATTTAAAATTTTCAATAAAAGTGCCGAAGCCGGATTTGATTTCTATCGCACCGATTTTCAGAATCAAGCCGTGGTTGATTTGATGCAAAGTCCACAGCAGGTTTCTTTCTATAATTTAAGAGGAAATTCGTTTGCAAATAGTTTACAGATTGAATTTAACTATGAGCTTGCTCATAATTTTAATTTGAGAACAGCGTACAAATATTATGATATCCAAACAGATTATTTAACCGGAACTTTTCAGCGTCCGTTACAATCTAAACATCGTTTTTTAGGAAATCTGGAATATGAAACGAATCTGAACGATGGCAAACAATGGAAGTTTGATTATACCTTTAATTGGTCCGGAAAACAGCAATTGCCTTATACGGCATCAAATCCTGTTGAAGATCAGTTTCATGATTTTTCTCCTTCTTACGCTGTTATGAATGTTCAGGTTACTAGAGTTATTTCACCGGTTTTAGAAGTTTATGCTGGCGGAGAAAACATTGGGAATTATAAACAGGAAAAAGCAATTTTAGGTTCCGAAGATCCTTTTGGACCTAATTTTGATGCATCTATTGCATACGCTCCAATTTTTGGACAAATGTATTATGCAGGTTTACGATTTAAAATAAAATAATTCAATTTCAAAAATCAATTTCAATAACAATAAATATAATAAAAATGAAATCAGCGATTCACGAATACAAAAAAAGCAATATAAAAAGCATGAGTAAAAATTTAATTTTAATTGCAATGATAACTTTTTTAGGATTTTCGGCTCAGGCTCAAACTAAAAAAAATAAAAATTTAAAATACACTACAGAGGTAAATGGTAATTGCGAGCAATGCAAAAAGCGTATTGAAAAAGCAGCTTTTAGTGTTCCCGGAGTAAAAACGGCGACTTGGGATATTAGTTCACATCAATTAGCGGTGATTTTAAATGAAGAGAAATCATCTCCGGCAGATTTAAATAATGCGATCGCAAAAGTAGGCCATGATACTAAGGATGTTAAGGCAACAGAAACCGATTATGACAATTTACATTCTTGCTGCAAGTATGTAAGAGAATAATAATGTTGAGAGCCCAAGTGTAAAACTTGGGCTTTTCAATAGTTAATTTATCTTTAAAATATAGCATTTTATTGGTGTTGAAGCAAATTATTGTTAATTTCACGAACTTATAAATATAACCAACGCATTTATGAATAATTTTGATTGGACTCAATTAATCAACCCCGAATTTTATATAACATTAAGTATCGGAGGTTTTCAAATTGGTTTATTTATTGTTTTGTTTATAGTTTTTGCTGAAACAGGACTTTTTGCAGGTTTCTTTCTTCCTGGAGATAGTTTGCTTTTTTTGGCAGGTATCTACAGTCGTGATTTAATGCTCAATGTTGTTGATATTCCATCTGATTTCATAAATGTTTTTTTACTCTCAACTTTGGTCGCGTTAATGGGCGTTTTTGGGAATATGACAGGATATTGGTTTGGAGCAAAAAGCGGTTATTACTTATTTAAAAAAGAAGATACTTTTTGGTTCAAGAAAAAGTACTTATTACAATCAAAAGATTTCTTTGAAAAATATGGTGGAAAAGCAATTATTTATGCTCGTTTTCTTCCAATATTCAGAACATTCGCTCCAATTATTGCGGGTATAGTTTCTATGGATAAAAAGAAGTTCATGTTTTTTAATGTTTTGAGTTCTTTTTTATGGTCTTTTATCTTGATTTTTGCGGGTCATTATTTATATGGTGTATTTTTAAAACAAGGAATTGATCTAAAACACCACATTGAATACATCATTATTATAATTGTTATTATTTCTACATTTCCAGTATTGGTAAAGCTTTTAAAAAAGAGACCAAGCGAAAAGATTTAATTAAAAAAATATAGCATAAAAAAAGTCCGAAGTTTTAAACTTCGGACTTTTTTATGTTCGAAATGATTTGATAAATCATTTATAAAAGATTGTCTAGATATAATAAAGGTTGTATAAACAATGATTTAAAGCTCTACAAACTAAAATTAAAAACTGACTATTTGTTTTTCTTAATGACAACGCGCGATCTGGTTGGAATTTGGAATTTTTTTATATTGGAATTTCTTAAAAAGATTACCACTCATTTACTTTATTTGCATCCATCTTCAGGAAGATAAATAGCAAAATAGTGAATCCCCAAAGTCCGGAACCTCCGTATGAAAAGAAGGGCAGGGGAACTCCAATTGTTGGAAAAATCCCAATAACCATTGCTATATTTACAAAAAAGTGAGTGAATAAAATTCCGGCAACACAATAACCATAAACCCTGCTGAATTTTGTTTTTTGTCTTTCTGCTAAATAAATAACTCTTAAAAACAAACATACAAAAAGAATTATAACAACTAAGGAACCTGCAAAACCCCATTCTTCACCAACTGTGGTAAAGATGTAATCTGTATGTTGCTCAGGTACAAAGCCACCTTTGGTTTGAGTTCCTTCCAGAAAACCTTTTCCTATCCAGCCTCCAGAACCAATAGCGATTTCTGATTGATTTGTATTGTATCCAATACCTTTCATATCGACAGTTTTACCTAATAATATATTAAAACGATCGCGGTGATGCTGCTTGAAAATATTATCAAAAACATAATCTACGGATAGTACAAAAGCAGAAATTATAGCGAGTAAAATACCACTTAAAAGAATGTTTCTATCGACGGCTCTTCCTTTAAAATGTATAATAATTAAAACTCCCAAAGCAATTAAAATAACGGCATAGGGTTCTAAAACGAGTGTTAGTACAAATAATAAAATAGTAATAAAACCAGTCCAAACATACCATGAAGGTAATCCTTCTCTATATAAAACAACAATAAAGATGCTATATATCAAGGCACTTCCGGGATCGGGTTGTGGTAAAATCAGTAAAACAGGTAAAAAAACAATAGCCAATGCCTGAACTTGCCTGTTTACATCTTTTAGGTTTATTTGTGTGTCACTTAAATATTTTGCCAATGCTAATGATGTTGCAGCTTTTGCAAACTCAGAAGGCTGTATGGTAAAACTTCCTATTGCGTACCAGCATCTTTGACCGGCAATAGTTTTTCCAAAAAGAAATAAACCGGCTAATGATAATAAAGAAACTCCAAAAATGATACTGGCGTATTTTTCATAAAATTTTCCGTCAACAAAAAGTACGACGAAAATTAAAGGAATAGTACATCCAATGAAAATTAGTTGTTTTTGATATGTTCCTTCCGTTGATAATAGTGATGAGGAATAGATATTTAGCCACCCTAATATCACTAACGAAATGTAGATAAAAACGCTTATCCAGTCAATGTTATTTTTTACACTTTGATTTTTCATTTGAAATAATCTTATTAGTTTTCCTTAGTGGTGTCTACAGGGATATTTTTAATTTCTACTTTTGGTTTAACGATTTTGGCTTTCATTACAGAATCTTTTGGAGTAGATTCAATTGCACTAGCTTCAGTCATTCCTCCTAATTTTGCATATTCGCTTACTAAACTCTTGTTAAGCACTCGAATTTCTAAATCATTTCGTGTGATTTTCTTTCTAAGATATTTTTCTATCATCAGACTTGCAATCGGACCCGCAACTGTAGCACCGAAACCTCCGTTTTCAATCATAATTGCTATAGCAATTTTAGGATTGTCTTTTGGCGCAAAAGCCACAAAAATAGAGTGATCTTTAAGTTTTGTTCTGACTCCGTCAATTTTTGCGTAGTTTTCAGCTGTTCCTGTTTTTCCACAAATATCAATACCTTCTACACGAAGCGCGTGTGCTGTTCCCATATTATATACGTCAAACAAACCGCTAATAACCGGTGGAAAATACTTTTTGTCGATTGTAGTTTCGTGCTTGGTTGTAAATTTAGCATCTATTTTTTTTCCTTCAATCTTTTTGATGATATGAGGTGTATAATAATAACCTTGATTGGCAACCGTTGCCATCATATTTGCTAATTGAATAGGCGTCATCAAAACTTCACCCTGACCAATAGCATTCGATACAATTGTTGTGCTTCTCCAACCTCCGTTAGGATAGATTTTTTTATAGGTTTTAGATGTTGGTACATTTCCTTTTTTACCGATTGGTAAATCATATCCCATAAACTGACCAAGCCCAAAACTTTTTACGTGATCGCTCCAAACATCAACTGCTTTACCCGGATTGTTATATTTGTTGATAGTCAACATATACGCCTGTGCAAAGTATGTGTTACAGGAATTGTAAATTCCGTTATGTAATTGATGCGGACCAAAACCGTGACATTTCATAAAACGACCTCGACCGTAGCTAAATCCGTGGTGACACATAAATGTCGTTTGCTCGTTAATCACACCCTCTTGTAATGCAACTAAACCAGTTAAGATTTTAAAAGGAGAACCAGGAGGATATTCGGCTAAAAGTCCTCTGTCGTATAATGGTTTTGCTATTGAATCGTGATATAAAAGGGTATAGTTTTTAGATCTTTGTCTTCCAACTAAAATTCCGGGATCATAAGATGGCGCAGTAACTAATGCCAATATCTCACCGGTTTTAGGTTCGATGGCAACAATTCCTCCTCTTTTATTGATCATTAATTCCTCACCATACTTTTGAAGTTCAGCATCAATTGTTAAATTAATATCTTCTCCGGCAACAGCAATAGTATCGTATTTACCCTCTTTATAAGAACCAATTTCTCTGTTGTATTTGTCTTTTTGAATGTATTTTACACCTTTTATACCACGTAAAATTTCTTCATAACTTTGCTCAACTCCTTGCTGACCTATTAAATCTCCACTATTATAGTATGGGTTTTTAGCAATTAGTCCTTCGGTTACCTGAGTAATGAAACCAAAAATGTTAGCGCCGTAATCTACTTCATAATCACGAAGAGAACGTTTTTGAAAATAGAAACCTTCATATTTTCTGATCTTTTCCTGGAAAGCGGCAAATTCATTTTTGTTTAATTGTGCTAAAAATACAGAAGGCAATCGCGGACTATAAACTTTAGCTTTTGCGATTCTTTTATCGTAGTCTTCTTTTGTGATGTTTAGTAAAGTACAAAATTCATTAATATTCAGGTTTTCCTTGATTTCTCTGGGAATAACCATGATATCATAAGAAGCCTGATTAGCAACTAATAATTTGCCGGTTCTATCATAAATATAACCTCTTTCAGGATAGTCATACTGTTTCTTTATTGCGTTATTTTCTGATTTTAATTTAAAAGAATCATCTACAATTTGCAAATAGAATACCCTCATCACCAGCAAAGATGCTGCGATAATAATTAAAGAGGGCAGCAGAACTTTTCTCATCGTTTATTGGGCTTAATAAGGTAAATTATTATAATTGAAGTGATTATTGTAAATATAGAGCTAAATAAAGTTCGGAGTAAAATATCCCAAATAAATTTAAACTGGAAAGCTTCGAGTACAAATAATACAATATGATGTAATACTACAGATACTAAAATAAATGAAAACCTTTCAGGAGTCAAAGACTCGTTTAATTTAATGGTTTGATATTCATAACTCAATCCAAATGAGAATTTAAATATATACGGTCTGTAATAGGCGAGGATCACACATGCTGTTGCATGAATTCCACCTGAATTGCAAAACATATCCATTGTAAGTCCAAGTAAAAAGCTAGAGATAATTAAACCCGCTCTATTGCTGTTTACCGGATACAAAATAATGTATAGGATGTATGGAAAGGGACTTATGTACCCTAAAAAATTCATATTATTGAAAATAACAATTTGAATTGCTAGTAACATAATAAATCGAAAAATATTGACTAACAAAGCGCTATTCATTTTTTTTCTTGTTTTCTAAATTAATAAGTTCTTCTCTGTCCTTACTCTTGATAATATAAACATGGCCCAAGTTCGTCATGTCATTAAATAATTTCACTTTTATAACATAAAAACTTGTCTTAGCTTCTGTATAAACAGTCTCAACAGTTCCTATATTAATTCCTTCCGGGAAAATTACAGATTGTCCGCCTGTTACAATAGTATCGCCTTTTCTAACAGATGCCAACCTTGGAACATCCCTAAGTTGCACGAATCCAGTACTAACACCATCCCAGGTTAAAGAACCAAAGTGATTTGATTTTTTTAACTTAGCATTAATCTGAGATTTCATATTCAGGATACTTATTACAGTAGAATATCTTGGTGATGTATCATCTACAATACCAATAATTCCTAAACTGTTTATTACTCCCATATCCGGTTTTACACCTTCATTAGATCCTGAATTTAATGTAATAAAGTTTTCGTGTGTATTGTATGAGTTATGAATTACTTTTGAAACAATAATATCGGCAGGTTTTACACCTTTAACGCTGTCTGGTAAAGGTGCTTTTGTGGTGTCTTCTTTATTAAATAAAAGACTTTTTAATCTTGCGTTTTCAAGTACCAGTTCGTCATTTTCGGTTCTTAAATTCAAATATTCATTTACATGATTAATTTTTTCATAAACACCGCCGCTTAAAAAATTAGCGGAACTGATTACTCTGCTTTTATGAAAGGAATGAGATTGAATTGTGAGAGCCAACGAAATACCTAAAAGCAGCAAAAACAGCAATCGATTACTGTTTCTTATAATAAAATTAAAAATTTGCTGCATTTCTTGTTTGGTTATTTTGTTTCAGGATATGCTATTAAGTTTTCAAATTTTATAAAAGTCAAATTCGATCAATTTGACTTTTATAAAAATATATTTGATTATGTGAATCTTATTTAATTAAGATGCTTTTGAATTTTGCAATGTTTTTAAGTGCCATTCCGGTTCCACGAACTACAGCTCTTAACGGATCTTCGGCAATATAAACAGGTAAATCTGTTTTTTGCGAAATACGTTTGTCAAGACCTCTTAACATAGATCCACCACCAGCTAAATAAATACCAGTGTTGTAAATATCTGCAGCTAATTCAGGAGGAGTTTGAGATAACGTTTCCATTACAGCATCTTCAATACGTTGAATAGATTTGTCTAATGCTTTAGCAATTTCACGGTAGGAAACATCAACTTGTTTAGGTTTACCTGTAAGTAAATCTCTACCCTGAACTGACATGTCTTCCGGAGGACCATCTAAATCTTCGATAGCGGCTCCAATTTGAATTTTTATTTTTTCAGCAGTACTTTCTCCCACAAAAAGATTGTGTTGTGTACGCATGTAATAAACAATATCGTTTGTAAAAACGTCACCTGCAATTTTTACAGATTTGTCACATACAATTCCGCCTAAAGCGATAACTGCGATTTCAGTAGTACCACCACCAATATCAACAATCATGTTTCCTTTTGGCTGCATGATATCAATACCAATACCAATTGCTGCTGCCATTGGCTCATGAATTAAGTAAACTTCTTTTCCGTTTACTCTTTCACAAGATTCTTTTACAGCACGCATCTCAACTTCAGTAATACCAGACGGAATACATACTACCATGCGTAAAGCCGGAGTAAACATTCTTTTCTTCAAAGCCGGTATACTTTTGATGAACATGTTGATCATCTTTTCCGAAGCATCGAAATCAGCAATAACACCGTCCTTCAAAGGCCTTATGGTTTTGATATTTTCATGCGTCTTACCTTGCATCATATTGGCTTCCTTACCAACAGCAATGATTTTGCCTGATATTCGATCACGTGCAACGATTGACGGACTATCAATAACAACTTTATCATTATGTATGATTAAAGTGTTTGCGGTACCAAGGTCTATCGCAATATCCTCGGTCATGAAATCAAAAAATCCCATAAGTTTTTTAGGGGTTTAAAATGTTATAAATTATTTTGAACAAAGTTAAACAAATTAATGTTTAAAATGACGTGTTCCTGTAAATACCATTGCAAGATTATTTTCGTTGCAATAATTTATGCTTAATTCGTCTTTTATCGAGCCTCCGGGCTGAATTACAGCTGTAATTCCTGCATTTTTAGCTAATTCTACACAATCCGGAAACGGGAAAAATGCATCACTCGCCATTGAAGCGCCGGTTAAATCAAATCCAAAAGCTTTTGCTTTATCTACAGCTTGTACCAAAGCATCAACTCTCGATGTCTGACCTGTACCGGAAGAAATTAATGTTCCGTTTTTAGCAAAAACAATCGTATTTGATTTTGTGTTTTTGCAAATTTTAGATGCAAATATCAAATCCTCTATTTCCTGAGCAGTAGGCTCACTAATTGTAACGGTTTTTAAATGCTCTTTAGTATCTGTAATATTATTTCTGTCCTGAATTAACAAACCGTTAAGACATGTTCTCACTTGTCTTGAAGGTAATTCAACTTCATTTTGAACTAATATAATTCTGTTTTTCTTTTCTTGTAAAACTGCAATTGCATCATCATCATAACTTGGAGCAATTACTACTTCGCAAAACAATTTGTTGATTTCTTGTGCTGTAGCTAAGTCAATTTTAGTATTTGCAATCAAAACTCCGCCAAAAGCAGATGTAGGATCACAAGCAAGCGCCGCTAAATAAGCTTCGCTAATTGTTTTTCTTGAAGCTAAACCGCAAGCATTATTATGTTTTAAAATTGCAAAAGTTGGTCCGTCGGTTTTGAACTCATTGATTAAGTTTACTGCCGCATCAACATCTAAAAGGTTGTTGTATGACAATTCTTTTCCGTGAACTTTTTTGAAAACAGCATCAAAATCTCCAAAAAAGAAACCTTTTTGATGAGGATTTTCTCCATATCTTAAAATTTGACCACCTTCAATACTTTCTTTATATATCGTTTCGTCAGTGTTGAAATAATTAAAAATTGCACCATCATAATGAGATGAAACGTGGAATGCTTTTGTAGCAAACAATCTTCTGTTTTCAAGAGTTGTTGCCCCGTTTTGTTCTGTAATCAAATCAAGAAGCAAGCTATATTCATTTACCGAAGCCACAATTACAGTGTCTTTGAAATTTTTTGCACCGGCACGAATTAATGAAATTCCGCCAATATCAATTTTTTCAATAATATCCTGTTCACTTGCGCCTGAAGCAACCGTTTTTTCAAATGGATATAAATCAACAATAACCAAATCAATCTGAGGAATGTCAAATTCCTTCATTTGTTGAACATCACCTTCGTTATCCTGACGGTTTAAAATTCCGCCAAAAATTTTTGGGTGTAACGTTTTTACTCTTCCGCCAAGAATTTCAGGAAATGAAGTAATATCTTCAACAGGAACTACAGGAATTCCAAGGTTTTTTATAAAATCTTCTGTTCCTCCAGTCGAATAAAGTGTTACGTTTTGTTCATGTAATTTTCTAACGATTGGCTCTAGCCCATCTTTCGAAAAAACAGATATTAATGCAGATTGTATTGTTTTAGTTGTGCTCATTGTGTAGTTATGATTTTCAGACTGCAAAAGTAGTTTTTTTAAATATTATTTTAAAGAAAATTAATGTAACATTATGCTAAATAAATCTACTTATGAGTAAGTTAACTTTTATTAGGTTTTTGATTTTAAATTATTGAATTTTACTTTACTGAAAAATACACATATATGCTGGTTTATCTAAGGTTATTAAAAGAAAGTTTTCGCTTTGCAATAAACGCTTTGCGAAATAATAAATTACGTACCTTATTGTCCTTGTTAGGTGTTACGATTGGAATTTTCTCGATTATTGCGGTTTTGGCGGCAGTAGATTCCTTAGATAGAAAAATTTCAAAAGACTTGAGCAGCTTAGATAAAAATACGATTTATTTAATGAAATATTGTTTCGGACCTTCTGAAATTCCACAATGGAAAAGAGAGCAGTTCCCTAATGTAAAATATGACGAATATATCAGTTTAAAAAATTCACTAAACAATACAGATCAGGTCGCGTATCAGCTTTTTGTAAATCATGAAACTTTAAAATATGATTCAAAAACCGTTAGTGATGTAAATATAGTTCCTTCGTCAAGCGAAATGGTCGATATTGAAGGATTGAGTTTTGATAAAGGAAGATTTTATAATGAATCCGAATCAAATTCTGGAAGTGCCGTAATTGTTCTGGGATATGATATTGCCGAAGGCCTTTTTGGAACAAGTGATCCCATTGGAAAAAATATTCGTTTATACGGGCAGCGTTTTACAGTAATAGGTGTAATTAAAAAACAAGGCGCAGGATTTTTTGGCGATAGTAATGATACATCGGTTTATTTGCCAACAAATTTTTTACGCAGAATGTACGGAGACAGCGATTCTATGACGCCGGTTATTGTTTTAAAACCTGTAAAAGGAGTAGACATGGATGCGTATAAAGCCGAAGTTGCTCAAAAATTAAGAGCAATTCGGGGAATGAAAGCAGGAGAATCTGATAATTTCTTTATTAATGTACTTTCCGGTTTTACTGATTTTGTTGATGGAATTCTGGGAAGTTTACGATTTGGCGGAATATTTATAAGTTTCTTTTCGTTTTTAGTTGGAGGTTTTGGAGTAGCAAATATTATGTTTGTTTCAGTAAAAGAACGTACTAACTTAATAGGTATTCAAAAATCTCTGGGAGCAAAAAATAAATTTATATTGTTTCAGTTTTTGTTCGAAGCCGTTATCCTTTGTTTGATCGGTGGAATTATTGGTTTAATAATTGTTTTTCTAATGTCTGTTTTATTAACCAATTTATTAGATTTTGAATTTGTTTTAAGTTTCTGGAATGTGGTTATTGGAGCAGGATTATCAATTTTGGTTGGAGTAATTTCGGGAATTTTGCCTGCGATTTCGGCGTCAAAATTAGATCCCGTTGAAGCGATTAGAACCGGAATGTAAATCTAAAAGTTAAATTCATTTTTTAGAACTTCAAAGTTTGCTTTATTGTTCAATATTGTTGTAATTTTAATAGCTTAATTAAAAAAATAATAATATGATACCAGTAAAAGCGTATGCAGCCTATGATGCCGAAAATCCGTTAAAACCTTATACGTTTGAAAGAAAGGAAGTTGGTGCTCATCAGGTTCAAATAGATATTTTATATAGTGGAGTTTGTCACTCAGATATTCATACTGCAAAAGGCGATTGGGGGCCTGTAAATTATCCATTAGTTCCGGGACATGAAATTGTAGGTAGAATTGTTGCTGTTGGAAGCGAAGTATCTAAATTTAAAGTTGGAGAATTAGCAGGAGTTGGTTGTTTTGTTGATTCGTGCAGAGTTTGTCCAAGTTGCCAGTCTGGCGAAGAACAATTTTGCGATGAAGGAATGACAGGAACTTACAATAGCGTTGAAAGAGGAACCAATATCCCAACTCGCGGAGGATATTCTACCAGTATTATTGTTGATGAAAGTTACACACTTCATGTTTCTGAAAAATTAGATATAAAAGGAGTTGCGCCATTATTATGCGCCGGAATTACAACTTATTCACCTTTAAAATATTTAAAAGTTGGTAAAGGTCATAAAGTGGGAGTTTTAGGCCTTGGAGGTTTAGGACATATGGCAGTTAAATTTGCAGTTGCGTTTGGTGCCGAAGTAACAATGTTAAGTCATTCTCCATCAAAAGAAGCAGATGCTAAAAAATTAGGAGCGCATCATTTTGCATTGACTTCAAATCCTGAAACAATGGAATCTTTAGCAAATAGTTTCGATTTTATCCTGAATACTGTTTCTGCAAAACACGATCATAACGCTTACCTGAATTTACTAACAAAAAACGGAACCATGATTGTTGTTGGAGCTCCGCCGGCACCAGCTGAAATTCCTGTTTTTACTTTAATCATGAAAAGAAGAAGTATTATAGGAAGTTTAATAGGCGGAATCAAAGAAACTCAGGAAATGTTAGATTATTGTGCAGAACATAATATTACATCTGATGTTGAAATAATCGATATGTCGTACATTAATGAAGCATACGAACGTATGAATAAAAGCGATGTAAAATACCGTTTTGTAATTGATATGGCTTCTTTAAAGTAACTTTTAAAGTTGCTAAGGTTCTGAGTTACTAAGTTGCTAAGTTTTTTTTGAAGGTTCAAAGGTTTTTAGTCACAAAGGCTCAAAGGTTTCGAATTGAATTAAAAACTCTTGGATTTTAAGATTAAAAATAAAGTTCCTGAGGAACGATCTATATTGTAGGGATGGAATTTATTCCGTTAACAGATGATAAAATGATTAAAAGTTCCGGAGGAACGATTTATATTGTAGGGATGGATTTTAATCCATTTTTCGCAATCCATATCGCAATCTGTCGCAATCTTGTCATTCGGATTTCTATGATAAAACCAACTCTTTTTTTCAGGAGCTAATCCCGCTATCCGTTTCAATCTTTTGTGGCGAACCCCGCCACAAAAGGATTTTCACTTCTATCGGGGCTAGGACAATCATT
>NZ_JAYSPC010000156.1:0-2790 GCF_043722275.1 Flavobacterium sp.
CCACAACGGCAATTGCAATTCCTTTGTGATGAAAAATATTGTAAGTGATTGCTCCAATTCTGGCATTAACTAAATACACAACCATACTTAAATCTGGAGAAAAGAATAATAAAAGCCATAGCCATGTTGAAATATTCAGATTATGACACATCAACAGGTAAATCCCTATCGCTGTCATTCCTATTTCTTCCAATTTTAGTATATTTTTCATTTGTTATTTTTTTATGCTGTATAAATACTGTTCTTTAGTGTTTCTCTTTATTGGGTAAACTATAAATCACTTTACCTATAGAGTCGAGAAAATTTATTTTTGCTTCTCCGGTAGAATCAACAATAAGCTGAATCCTTGTCTTGCCTTTTTTATCTGCTAAGTTTATTAATGCAGATTTGGCTGCGTCTTTACCAATAAAAACCCGATGGGCGAAGGCAGGGTCACTATTAGCAGGTTCCAGTAGTTGCTTGAGTTTAGCATCTCTATCGGGGCCGTTTGGTAATTTTTCTGTTTCCTTGTATGTGCGACGAAACTCGGGGTAAGGTGGACTGTTATGCCAATCATCTACATATAAACCTGTTTTCCTGTCGCCGTTATCATCAAGATATTGTAAATACAGAACCTGGTTTTGATTGTATTGGTCAAATGAAAAATGCCCTGATGCAAAATATTTTCCACTACTATCTTTTCTTCCTGAAAATACAAGCCCCCCACATTCAGTGGCTTCGTCATCATAAAATATTAAACCACCACGATTGCCTCCCGGAATTCCAAAAGGTTTTCCGTGATTTAAATTTGCAGGTGATTTTTCTACATTGGAAAGAACTAATCTGGGTAGTCCATTGGGTTCAACAATATTTATCCGCTTTGCGGTTAGTTCCTCTACTGTTAAGTTTTCTGTCTTTCTATCCATTTTTAAAATTAATGACAAGGCAGTAATCAGTAAAATAGAAGAGACGATTGCATAAACGGTTAAGTAACGTATTTGCTTTTGAATTTTGTCCGGGTTGCTTGTCATAATGTATTATGGGTTTTAATTAAATATCGATCTAAAATAGCCAGACTACGCTTTAGCATAGAAACTAACTTACACTCCCCCCTGAAAGTATTTTATTGGTTTATTTCTTTTTCCAATAAGGATGAATCAATTTATGTTTACTCAATTGTAGTAGAACAATAGAAGCCAATACGCAAAATATTAATGCTTGTATTGTTCCCTCGGGTCCAAATTCCCCACCAGTAATGAATGAGTTTCCCGTTAATTTTGTAGTAAGCAAACTTGATGTTTTTTCGTTACCTGAAGTAATTGCACCAAAAATTCCTGATTGCATAAAGTTCCATGCAAAATGTATAGCAATCGGGAACCAAAGGTTCCTGGTATAAATATAAGCAGCACCAAATAATAATCCGGCTTCAATACCAACACACAACCCGGATATTAGGGTACTATTGTTATTTAATAAATGTAAAGCTCCAAAAATGATTGCTGAAATTAATAAAGAAATATAGCTACCAAGTTTTTCTTCTATAATTCTGAAAATAATTCCACGAATTAAAATTTCTTCAAAAACTGCAACCGTAAAAGCTATTGTGAATGGAATAATCACATTGGAAATAGGGTTAACAGAAACTATTTCAAAACCTCCATTTAATACAATCACCAACATTGTCAGGGATTGTAATACTACACCTATCATTGTTCCACCTAGGAGATATTTAGCTATACCCCTACTTGAAAATTCTTTGATCTCCCTTTTTTCATATTTCCTAAAAAAGTAGATATAGGTGCTTATTACTGCTGAAGACGCAATGATACCTTTTATAAGGTTTCTATAATCTTTATTTAGTGAAGTTAAGTCCAGCATTTTTGCTGCTAGTTGTTGTGCGATTATAAATGAAATAAAACACACTATAAGTCCAATTATAATTCTTGTTAACGGGAAATTTATAAACTTCTGTTTGGTTGTAATCGTTTCCATGATTTATTTATTATCAGTTAGAATATTAATATTTTAATTGTTCGAATGATGTATTTCAAAATGCTACAAAATATGATCGATTGTGATCATATCGTCTTCTTCTTCACCTGAAAGAAATATGAGCACTGAAAAAAAGTAGTCCATAAAGTCAAATATTTTATTCATCTTAATAATTTATTTATTTGTGTAAATATGTGTTGGTTATTTGATCTATAACAAAGGATATAACAAATTCAAAACAAAGCTGCTTCATTGCAATTCTCTAAGTTTCATTTTAATTGCTTTAGATATGGCATTCTTATTAACCATCACAGAAATTGTTTTTAAAAGTAGATACTCCTTTGACATATACAGATACCCACCGCAATCATTGTTGTCAGTTGAGTTTTTGATAATATAGAATTTGTCACCTTTCTCATTTTCTGCCATACCGATAATATGCATATTGTGTATATCTTCTGTAGTACGATTGTCGAAAGCGGTCTGCCTGATCTGTTGTGTAATAATTTTATTATCACTCATAACGGCAAATCCATCTTTGTATCCTTCGTATATATCCCCATCCCAGCAAACCGAATAATTATGCATCAGGGCATTGTCGATAACGGCGCTGAAGTCGTTTAGCGGTAGATTGAGATAATAATTATTAGCCCAGTTTGCTTCAATCTCCAGCGCAAATTTTGTATAAAAAGGATGATGGCTGAATGAAGTAATTTCTACATAGTCATCGGGGTTGATACCGATCATTTCATTTGCAAATGACTTCGTGGTAAATTGCTTTCCGGCATATTGAAATGTATCAGGCGCTTTTCCCATGGT
>NZ_JAYSPC010000157.1:0-5955 GCF_043722275.1 Flavobacterium sp.
TATTTGCACCCGTAATGAGTCGCCAGCGTAGCTCAGTTGGCTAGAGCAGCTGATTTGTAATCAGCAGGTCGTGGGTTCGAGTCCCTCCGCCGGCTCAACGTAAAACCATCACTTTTTAGTGGTGGTTTTTTTTTTGGAATAAAATCAAAAAATAAATTCCAATTTTTTGAAATTCCAAATTCCAATCTTGATGCAAATTAGATTTTGTTGAGTATAAATTTCGCTTAGTTTGTCAGAAATGACAAGATTATGCTTTAAAATATAAATCAAAATATACTTGTCTGAAAAATTGTATTTTTGTTAGTATCGTACATCGTTAAATATGTTTTTTACATATTGCTCGTATTACACTTAATCATTATCTTTGAATTATGAGCACACTTACAAAACCAAATCATATAGGGCGAAAAATTAGCCGTATTCGTGAACTTCGGGATATGAAGCAAGAAGCATTGGCGCAAGCTTTGGGAACAAATCAGCAAGCGGTTTCGGCTATTGAAAACAGCGAAACAATTGATGAAGATAAACTTATAGAAATAGCAAAAGTTCTTGGTGTAAGTGTAGAAGCAATTAAAAATTTCTCGGAAGAAAATATGATTAATTATTTCAACACATTTCATGATACTGATTTTAGCAATAGTCAAGGAGCTTTCAGTCAAAATCATGAATGCTCATTTAATGCGCTTGATAAAGTTGTAGAACTTTATGAACGTTTGGTTCAGGTTGAAAAAGATAAAATTGAATATTTAGAAAAATTACATAATTTGAAATAATATTCTAAATGAAATTATAATAATGAAAGGCTCTATTAGAGTCTTTTTTTTTATTTTTCTACCAACATGCAATTCTTAAAGGAGTAGCGTTTTTTTTTTAACATTAACTTAGAAATTATATCTCGTAGAGATTAAATATTGGTAGAAAGAATGATGCCGTATTAAATTTGTCCCGTAGGGCAATGTCATTAAGTTAATGAGAAATCTATAAAATTACTTAACGGTTTAATCAAAGAAAGTATTAGAAAAATCCGTTTTTATCAGCGTTTTCACTTTAGCGAATCAGTAAAATCAGCGTCTAATTTTGACGCGGATAAAAACAGATTTACTTCGTAAAAACTCGGATAAAAACGGATTTGATTTGCAATAATTTTATTTTTTAAAAGCTTAACTTAATGACATTGTCCGTAGGGACTACAATAACAAACCTTTAATCCGTAATGTGATTTTCTCTCTTCTGTCAGAAATGACAAATTAATAACTAAATCTGAGTCGCGATTTAAAATAATTGTAACAATATTTTTCTTATGTTTGTCTCTTAACCAAAACTAATAATATAAATGGAAGAGAATTCAGTTTTTGAAAAATTTGAGTTGCAGCTCAATGAATCTGCAAAAGGCTTTTTAAGAGAAACCGCAAAATGGGCTTATTTTTTATCGATTGTAGGGTTCATCGGGATTGGGCTTTTGATGATAGGTGCAGTTTTTGCAGGAGCATTTTTGGCTACAATGGGATCAGTAATTCCTGGGGCCGGTGCTATGGGAAGTTCTTTTGGAGCAATAATGGGTGTTTTTTATTTTATTCTTGCAGCAATTTATTTCTTTCCGGTTTATTATTTATTCAAATTTGCTTCTAATGCAAAAAAAGCTTTTAGAGATAATGATACTGAAGCATTGACAAATTCTTTGGAGTACTTAAAATCGCACTACAAATTTATTGGTATTTTTATGATTGCGATTTTGGTATTGTACGGATTAATTTTTGTATTTGCAATCTTAGGATCTTTGATAGGAAGATAATAGCAGTAAAATTACAATCTTTTTAAATTCCAAATTCCAATTCAAAATTTGGAATTTATACATAAAAAAAAACGTCCTGAAGATTCAGGACGTTTTCGTTTTATTAAAAAAAGATTTAAATCTTTTTTTGCTCTTTTTTGATATCAGCAACATACTTGGTTAGCTTTTTTCCGTAAAGTGATTGTGCTACTTTAGGCGTCATAGATTTTTGAATTGTATCAAGAAATTTAACATTGATATCATAAATCTCTGCTAAAGCAATATAAGGCGCTATTTCATGATCTTTATTGTTAAGTGCAAAGTTTGTTGCATACAGGTATTTTCGTTTAATATTTGATTCTTGTTTTACATTAATGCTGTCAATCGCTTTTTGATCTTGTCTTTTTATGGCCTTAAATCTCGATTCTACCATAGAAAGGCTTTCATCGTTAAAACGAGAATTTATCTTTTTATATTCTTCGTATAATTCCTGATTTTTAGATCCTGTAATTTTAGCACCAAAAATAAAATTATCTAAGTTCGTGTCGATGTTAACATTTCCCGGTTCTGCAAAAAACATTATATTATTATCTAATGAATTAGTTACACCACGATCAAGATACAAGTAAAGCATTTCTGGTGATTCTAGTTTTAAATCCCTTTCAAACGAAGAATTCCCGTCTATTTTGATACTGTCAATCGCTACAAGAGCAGTATCAACAACTCTTTGAATGTATAAAGTTCCGTTTTTTAATCCTTTTATATTTCCTGTAAGGTGTAAACTGTCGGTTGATTCTTTTTTGCTGCAAGATGCTAATAGTGCAATTGTAACAAAAGCAATAATTGATTTTTTCATTGGTTTTTTAGATTTTGCTGCAAAATAAAGAAAATAGTTTGAATGTAGTATGTCGTGTTTCAATTTTAGTGAAAAAATAAATCCCAATCTATTTCTAAATTGGGATTCTTGATTTTAAGCTAATTATTACATTACATTGATAAATTAAAATTAGTTCCGTTTTCGTTAGTGTATGTATATGCTTTATCACAATCATTGTTTCCGTAATCAACAACACCGTTTAAGATTCCGCCCTGAATTTTCAATCTTCCTTTAGAGATAAAATCGCACGAATATTTTTTTATCAGCGTTTCCTGAACAGTTAATGTTAGTGTTGCGCCACTTTCAGCCGTAACAGTATGAGTTCCTTCGGGCATTTCATAAACATTATCTTCAAGTACAAATGGCGTATCAACTCCGGCTGTTTGTTTTACTGTAACTATTCCTGAGTTTAAGAAAACTCTTCCAGCTAAATCAGTAAATTTTCCGTTGGTTACTTTTCTGCTAAATTGCGGTACAGTTGCAATAGTTGTGGTATTTACATATTCTATTGTTCCCTCCAGTTTTATTCCGCTTAAAGAATAGTCGATTCTTTCAACGGTCATTTTACTTCCTGTTGTAGTTACAGGACCGGAAAGTGTAACTTTTAGTTTTCCTTTTCTTGCCAATTGGTTATCTACACAACCTGTCGTTCCGTAATCTATTGTAAATACCTTTGGATATGATTCTGCACTTTGTTGCGTAACTGTAATTGTACCGCAAATTCCGGGAGAAGTTTCGGCTGTTTTTCCAGTTGCAGATGTTTTTGACGAAACTTGTAATGCGGTTTTGACATCCATTTCGTTACTCGCATCAATTGCAATCGATGCGCCAATCGAAGATACATCGGCTTGAGTTGTTTTGTCGCTGTCATTGCTGGAACATGAAACGTAGGTAAGTCCTGTTGCGCAAATGGCTAATAGTAAAATTGCGGTTTTTTTCATAATAGTTTTGGTTTTTTGTTTGGGTTAAAAAAGCATTTAAATGTAATAAAAAAATTGAATCACAATAAAAAAATCCTGTAAACAAAGCTTACAGGATTTATAAACGCATTTTTGTGGGATAATGTTTTACAAAAGATTGATTTTTTTAAACCGTTTTATAATATTCGCTTTTGGCTTTTCTGATTTTTTTATATTCTTCCCAATTAAACTTCAATAAAAATTCTGAAGCTTTTTGAGCACCACGAATAAAAAGATCAATTTTTGCATCTTCGGTAAGATTAAAATTCAGCCAATTATGACTTCCTGTGTCAATGTATCCAATTAAATTTTTAAAGTCAGGATTTTTTCTTAAAAATTCTGAATCATAACCATATCTCGCCGTGTCGAACATGGAACTTATTACGTTGGTAATTTTTTCATTTTTATTGATTTCATTTTTATCATATCCCAGTTTAATACCAAAAGTAGGAGAGGCGGGAATAGTCAAATTCTCATGAAAAATATCAATTGGGAAATTCGAAATAATTCCTCCGTCCATAAACATAACTTCGGGCGGAACCGATGTTCTTAAACATGTTGCCTCATTCCATTTGTTCCAGGCATCAACTCCGCCCGGAATATTTGTAATTTTAAACGGAGTAAAAAATAACGGAATCGACATCGAAGCGCGCACAAAATCAGCAGGATTTTGAACATCAGGATTTGAATAAAATAGATCAATCATTTTCGGGAAAACAATTTTACTTTCTGTTGTAATATCTGCTGCAATTATGGCCATTTCGCTCCAATGATCCGGTCGGTTGTATTCTTCTTTATCGCCTAAATTCACCTTATTAATTCGGAATAATTTATTTTCATCCGAAACCCCTTTTAATCGTAAAGCTTTTAAATCAGCATAATTTTTAATTCCTTTTTGCGAAAGTAAATTTGTCATCCATTGATGGAAATTTTTACCCGGATTTAATCCAAGATCATCTTTAAAATTATCTATGACCTGACATCCTTTCAAAATTAATTTGAGATTACCTGAATCGCTCAATAAAGCATCAATAAATTCCTTCGCATCGTGATCTCCGTCAACAAAATCATACAAGTTTTTATTACACAAACAATCTAATATCCATTCTGATTTTTGAATATCACTTGTACCTGCCGCCGCCATTAACATAGTATTTATGCTTCCGGCCGATGTTCCTGCTAAACTCAAAAACCGAATACCCATTTGTTCCAGAACATATACATAACCAACTAAAGCGATTCCTAACACGCCGCCGCCTTCTTGTACTAAATCAACATATTGGCAATTATTCGCATCTACAATATCTGAGAAATTCTTGTTTTTAATCTGGTCTTTCAGTTCCCTGATAATCGTCAAAATTTCCCCGTTCTCAGTAAATTTCTTTTTATCCATGATTTTTGCATTTAAATATTGATAATCAGTTATTTGTATTTAGGGAGGAGTAAAATTATAGAAAGAAATTCTGGCCGGAAAGGGGCGAAACACCCTTTTTTAAAATGATTTAGAATCAAAAAATGCGATTTGTTTTGAACAAAAAAAAGCCCCGCAAGTTTAACTTACGGGGCTTAGTGTAAAAATAACTTTATGTGGTTATTTTTTATTTGATCATTTCAAAACTTCTTTTTACAAAAGCAGTTAAAGCTTCTCCTTTTAATAGGTTTTGCGATAATTTAGCTAAGTCTAAAGCTTGTTTTACTAAATGTTCCTGATGCGTTTTATCTTCAGTATTTAAAATACTTGTTGCTAAATCAGAATTTGTGTTTACAACTAGATTGTACATTTCAGGCATATTTCCCATCCCGAACATTCCGCCACCACCAGATTGACTCATTTCTTTCATTCTTCGCATAAATTCAGGTTGCGTGATAATGAACGGAGCAGCCTGGCTATCCATAGCTTCAAGTTGTACACTATATGCTTTTGGAATATAAGATTCTAACGAAGTTTTAAGGGTTTCTTTTTCTTCATCAGATAACTTAGAAATTGTGTTTTCGTCTTTCTTGATTAAATTATCAATATGATCAGAATCTACACGAACAAAAGATACATCTTTATTAGCACCTTCAATTTTTTGAATCAAGTGAGAGATAATAGGAGAATCTAAAAGTAATACTTCGTATCCTTTTTCTTTTGCTGTTTCAACATAAGAGTGTTGTGCATCTTTGTTTCCGGCATAAAGCACAACAAGTTTTCCGTCTTTATCCGTTTGATTGTCTTTTAGTTTCTCTTTTAATTCTTCAAGAGTAAAATAAGTATCATCAACCGTTGGGTATAAAAAGAAGGCACCTGCTTTTTCGTAGAATTTATCTTCAGAAAGCATTCCATACTCTAAAACGATTTTAATATC
>NZ_JAYSPC010000158.1:0-45767 GCF_043722275.1 Flavobacterium sp.
CTATATTGTATTCAAACCTAAAATAGTTCCATAAGCTACAGCGGCTTTATGAACCTGAATAATCCAGTCATCAGCGGCATTATCATCAGCACCGTCTGAAATATATTTTAAACACAAAAACGGAATATTCTCTTTCATAGCAATCATAGCAAGGGCATACGCTTCCATGTCAACAACATCATATATTTTTACATCGTGTCCCATTTCAAAACTATCGCCGGTTCCGCAAATTCCTGTTTTAAGATTATCCATTGTTAAACCATATTCCAGAATAACAGGTAAATCAGATAGGGGAGTTTCATATAATTCGAAACCCAAACCTCTGACATCCATATCTCTCTGAACGAATTTTGTACAGCAAATAACATCACCTTTCTCAAAATGACTGCTTCCTGCTGATCCCAGATTCACAATTAATGCCGGTCTTTTTTGCTGAATCGCCTTTGTTAATTCGTAAGCTGCATTTACTTTTCCTATTCCGGTAATCAGCGCATTATGTCCGTCAAAAACAGCCGCTGCTTCAGATTGCAGTGCAAAAGAGAATAATACATCAGTTAACGGAAAAGATAATTCGGGTGTAATTTTTATCATTAATACAATTATTTGTCAGGATGCAAAGATGCTCATTTAAAATAAATAAGATATATATTCAAAATACAAATCATAAAAAAAGCATCTAAAGTAAATTGATTTTGAAGACTAATTTCTAAATATTTGCAACGGTTTTACAAACAACTTTCGTAACCGTTTATAGCTTCATTTCAATTTAAATCACAAAAATAATTGTTATAAATTACTTGGCAGATTTTAAATTATCGCCATCTTTAAAATGCAATCGTCTGAAAACGAAACCGGATAAGATGGTCAGGAAACCTACGACCAAAAAGGTATATCGAAAAGCATTGTGAATCTCGTTATGAATCAGTTTTACATCGCCCTGAAAAATTTTAAGAACCAAAAGTCCAAAAGCAATCCCGAAACCTATTGCTAATTGTTGATTCACAGAAACTAAAGAGTTTCCGCTACTGGTGTGATAAACTCGTAAATCGGCAATTGAAATAGAATTCATAGACGTGAACTGAATCGAGTTAAAGAATCCCAAAACTGAAATAATTGGAATATACCAATAAATCGAAGTATGAATCGACGGAATCGCCAGCGCGCAAATCAACGCTCCAATAATAAAAGTATTAACCATTAAGGTTTTACGATAACCAAATTTATTTAAAATACCAATAACGGCAGATTTCCCAAACATTGCCGTTAATGCCATTGGCGCAACAATCCAGCCAGATGTAACTGCCGATTGTCCGTAAGCAATCTGGATCATCATGGGTAATAAAAGCGGAATGGAACTAAATCCCAACGTGTCGCTAAATTGCCTATTATCCCAACGCGAAACGTTCTGACCTTAAATAAATTCAAGGGAAAAATAGGATTATTGTCTATTATGGCGTGGCGATAATACCAATACAACATTAAAAATTCGCCCATTAAAATCAATAAAACGGGCGAAACACGTACGGTATTCCCGAATAATTCCAAAGAGATTGATAATAGGAGCGAAGCGGCGGCAAAAATCAAAAAGCCTTTTAAATCAAAATCGATAATGGGCGATTTATAATCCGGCATGTATTTTAAACTTAGGATAATTCCAATTAACCCAAACGGAATATTGATTAGAAATATCCAATGCCACGATAAATAATCAACCATATAACCACCAACTAATGGTCCTAAAACGGGACCAATCAATGCGGGAATTATGGCAAAGTTCATGGCTTTTAATAATTCATTTTTAGGAAATGTTCTAATAAGTGCCAGTTTTCCAACGGGCGTCATTAAACTTCCGCCAATTCCCTGAACGACACGCGCAATTACAAGATGCGTTAAATTCTGCGAAAGCGCACATAATAACGATCCAATACTGAATAAAAACAAAGCGAAAATAAAGATTCGTCTGGTTCCGAATTTATCAGATAAAAATCCGCTAACGGGCATAAATAATGCGAGCGTTAATACATAACTAATAATTGCGTTTTGCATTTCAAGCGGCGATTCATGCAAATCTCTGGCGATGGATGTGATCGAAGTATTTAGAATCGTGGAATCCAGCATCTGCATAAAAATAGAAGTTGCCAGAATTATCGGTAATACTTTTTTTGTGGTTTCTATGTTTTGTTCGGCGGGAATTGTAGTCATATTATTGGGCTTGAAGTTTTTATAAACTTTTCCGGAAGTAGAATTGATTTTCTCAAATTTAAGAAATCTATTTTTAAACTTGTTTCTACTTTTCCACATTTTTAATTAAAAAGAGCTGGTTTTCCTGAAAATGTTTCAGTTTTATAAACAAGTTTCTTTCATACAGTCCCAAAGCATCGGGATGAATTTAATGCACGTGAAACGCCTTTTTTTAGTTTACAATATCCTATGTCCTATGTCTTAGAAAAAAATATGCAGTTAAATTTTAAGACATAGAAACATAGAATTTCATGGTTTAAAAAAGATGTCTTAAATGTGTTTAGAAAAAATCTTAAACATCTCTATTATTGGATTCTTGTAATATTAATAATGAATAGTATAAAATTTTCGTACAGTTAAAAACTAATTTTAAGAAATTGAAAATGAGTGGAATGTCGCT
Source organism: Flavobacterium sp. (assembly GCF_043722275.1). Taxonomy (GTDB): domain Bacteria; phylum Bacteroidota; class Bacteroidia; order Flavobacteriales; family Flavobacteriaceae; genus Flavobacterium. The sequence goes on from NZ_JAYSPC010000158.1 coordinate 2,642, forward strand.
CATTGTAAAGAAATAAATAATGCAAATTTTAAACTTTTAGTTATGGGCGATACAATTATTCAAAACAATGAAACTCATTCAATACTATTAAAAGTAAACGGACAAGATCATCACCTCAATCTTTTACCCTGGGTTTCGTTGCTTGACGCGCTTCGGGAAAAAATTGATCTTACCGGAACAAAAAAAGGCTGCGATCACGGACAATGCGGAGCCTGTACGGTTTTAGTTGACGGAAAACGAATTTTAAGTTGTCTGACCCTCGCGGTTATGAAAGACGGAGCTGAAATAACGACAATTGAAGGCGTTGCCGATGGGCAAAATCTGCATCCGGTACAACAAGCTTTTATTGAATGCGATGCGTTTCAATGTGGTTATTGTACGCCTGGACAAATTTGCAGCGCGATTGGAATGCTGAATGAAAATAAAGCAAAAAACAGAGAAGAGGTTCAGGAATTAATGAGCGGAAATCTTTGTAGATGTGGCGCCAGTAAAGGTATAATCGATGCAATTATGAAAGTGAAAAACCAGGAAAGTTACCATGAATAATTTCTCATATATAAAAACAAACGACATAGGTCAGGCAGTTTCTGAACTCAGCAATGATTCCGGAAATAAAATTGTTGCGGGAGGAACAAATATAAATGACCTTTTAAAATATTTTGTAACTACGGCAAAAAAGCTTGTAGATATAAATCCTGTTATCGATAATCATTCGGTTATTGAGCTTGATAATGGCGGAATCAGGATTGGAGCATTACTTACAAATGCCGAAACTGCTTATCATCCTATTATTGAAGAACGTTATCCTTTATTATCTAAAGCGATACTTGCAGGAGCATCGGCACAAATCAGGAATATGGCGACTAATGGCGGAAACCTTTTGCAACGCACGCGATGTTATTATTTTTATGACAGCAACACGCCTTGCAATAAGCGCGAACCCGGTTCAGGATGTTCTGCTATAAAAGGATACAATAGAATTCACGCCATTTTAGGGCAAAGTGATGATTGTATTGCAGTTTTTCCCTCAGATATGTGCGTGGCGCTTGCGGCTTTAGATGCCGTGGTGAATATTACAGGTCCTGAAGGTGACCGAACATTAGATTTTAAAACCTTTCACAGGCTTCCGGGAAATACGCCGGAGCTGGATAATAATTTAAAACAAGGCGAAATAATCACCGGAATTGATCTTCCTGAAATGGGTTTTTCAAACAATTATTCCTACTTAAAATTACGCGACAGAGCTTCGTATTCTTTTGCTCTGGTTTCTGTGGCAACAGGTTTAGATTTAGAAAACGGAATTATTAAAAATGCCAGAATTGCGCTTGGCGGTGTTGCGCATAAACCGTGGCGCATTATTGAAGCCGAATATTTCCTGAAAGATAAAGAACCTTTAAGAGAGAATTTTGCCGCTGCTGCGGATATTATTCTGGAAGGCGCAAAAGGGTATGAACATAACGATTTTAAAATTGATCTGGCAAAAAGAGCGATTATCCGTAATTGTTTGATGGCACTTGATCCAAAATCACAGCGTCCTGGCGCAAAACCTTCTTTATAATACATCGAAACCTAAAATTAAAGTTATGACAAAATTACCCTCAATAGGACAACCGATAAACCGTTTAGAAGGCGTTCAAAAAGTTACCGGAACTGCAAAATATTCAGGCGAATATAATGTTGACAATTTATTGTACGGATATGTTGTAAACAGCACGATTACAAAAGGAAAAATAAAGTCAATTGATACCGCTGAAGCTGAAAAACTGGACGGTGTTATTTCGATTTTGACGCATGAAAACCGACCTTCAACGGCTTGGTTTGATTTGCAATATGCAGATATGGATGCGCCGCCGGGAACAGTTTTCAAACCCTTAAAAGACAACGAAATTAAATATAACGGTCAGCCGATTGCTTTGGTCGTGGCCGAAACTTTTGAAATGGCGCGTTATGCAGCAGCTCTGATAAAAGTGGTTTACACCGAAGAAGAATTTTCAACGGATCTTTTTGCAAATAAAGGAAAAGCCAGAAAACCCAAAAAAGGATTGGCATCGATGTTAAAACCGCCTCCGCCAAAGCCAACAGGAGATTTTGGTAAAGTATTTCAGGCATCTTTCGCAAAAATAGAAAGCGAATTCAGGCATGGAACAGAACATCATAATCCGATGGAAATGTTTGCAACAACCGTTGTTTACGAAGGAAAAGACAAACTGAAAATATACGATAAAACACAGGGAACTATCAATTCTCAAATGTATGTGGCGAACGTTTTTGGTTTAAAAATGAAAGATGTTCAGGTTATCGCCCCATTTGTTGGCGGCGCTTTTGGCTCAGGGCTTCGTCCGCAATACCAGCTTTTTATGACGGTGATGGCTTCGCTTCAATTAAAACGAAATGTTCGCGTAACGCTTGACAGAGCTCAAATGTATACTTTCGGACATCGACCACCAACGCTTCAAACTACGAAATTTGGCGCTGATGAAAGCGGAAAACTAAATGCCGCGTATCACAAAGCAATTGGAGAAACTTCACAATTTGAAGATTATGTAGAAACCGTTGTGAACTGGACGCCAATGTTATATCCTGTCGAAAACACTTTGCTGGAACACGAGTTGGTTCCGTTAGATGTTTTTAGTCCGCTTGATATGCGCGCTCCCGGCGGAAGTACCGGAATGCATGCCATTGAAATTACAATGGATGAACTTGCCTATTAATTAAAAATTGATCCGCTTGAATTGCGCTTAATCAATTATTCAGACATTGATACAAGTTCAGGTAAGGAATATTCGAGCAAGGAATTACGAGAATGTTATTTGCAAGGCGCAGAAAGTTTTGGATGGAAAAACCGAAATCCGGAACCAAGAAGCATGAAACGCGGCAATAAACTTGTAGGTTACGGAATGGCAACGGGAATCTGGGAAGCAAACCGACTTTTAGCCAGAGCCGAAATCACGATGACAAAGGATTTAAAAGTAGAAATTAAAAATGCCGTAACCGATATAGGAACAGGAACTTTGACCGTAATGACGCAAATAGCAGCTGATGAATTAGGATTGCCTATTGAAGATATTGCGTTTTTATATGCCGATAGTAAAATGCCTTTTGCACCCATTCAAGGCGGATCTTTTACCGTTGCAACTGTTGGTCCCGCCGTTCAGGCAGCTTGTAAATCAATGAATAAAAGATTGTTTAATAAAGCAAAAGTATTGAAGAATTCTCCTTTGGCGAAAGCCAAATTTGACGATGTAATTTTTGATCAGGGTTTTATATTCCTGAAAACCGACTTAAATGTAAAAGTGAGTTTAAAGCAAATATTCGAAGAAAATAATCTAAAAGCAACACAAACAACCAGTACTTCAATGCCTAATCCTTTACGACACGGAAAAAAGGCGAGAGCCGTTCACAGCGCGGTTTTTGTAGAAGTTGAAGTTGATGAAGAATTAGGAATTATAGAAGTAAAAAGAGCCGTAACCGCCGTTGCAGCCGGAAAAATTATAAATCCTAAAACTGCCGAAAGTCAGATTTTAGGCGGAATGATCTGGGGAATCAGCAAAGCTTTGCACGAAGAAACCATTACAGACAATAGATTCGGGAAATATATGAACGCCAATCTGGCGGAATATCATATTCCGGTTCACGCAGATGTTCAGGATCTCAATGTGATTTTTGTAAAAGAAGAAGATAATTTTGTCAATGATCTTGGTGTAAAAGGAATTGGCGAAATAGGAATCGTGGGAATGCCTCCAGCAATTGCAAATGCCATTTATCACGCCACAGGGCGAAGAATCCACAATTTACCCATACACTTTGATCAATTGATCTCATAAAAAACATATTTAGAATATTTTCTATAAATTAGATAAGATGAAACTATTAAACACCAATATAATTTTGACCTTATTATTTACCGGCGCATCAAGTTTAATGCATGCACAGCAAAATGATGTTTCAAAATGCCGTTACGCTAAAACTTCAGCAGGATATTTGATGGTTTTGCGCGAAGGCGATGATGTACTTGCGTTAATTGAAAATCTCGCTCAGCAGGAAAAAGTTCCGTCAGCAACTTTTACCGGAATTGGTTTTGCGAGTGAAGTCACATTTGGTTTTTTTGATAATAAGGAAAAGAAATACAATCCGAAGAAATTCGAAAAAGTAGAAATGGGAAGCCTTACCGGATCTATTGCCTGGAGCGGAGAAAAACCGTCACTTCATATTCATGGTGTTGCCACGGATGATAAATTTAATGCTTACGGAGGTCATATTCTCGGCTTAAAAGTAGGAACAGGCTCAATGGAAATTTATATCACATTGAATCAGGAAAAACTGGAACGTAAAAAGGAACAACCGTTAGACGCGTATGTTTTGCAATTACCTTGTATAAAATAAACGTTTTTTGCCACAGATTAAAGGGATTAAAATGATTTTCCCCAATGTTAATTCATTTTTTTTTATAATCAGTGAGAATCATTCTAATCTGTGGCAAAAAGAAAATTATATCTGTGGCAAAAAAAATAATCTCGCTAAGGCGCTAAGGCGCAAAGTTAAACACAATATTGTCATTTCGACTGAAGGAGAAATCACACATGTAAATCGACAAAGATTGGCAAATTTTAGCGCGGAGTTTCTCGTGTGATTTCTCCTGTGTCGAAATGACAAACTGTTCGAAAATATTGTTATAAAATGAATTAAGAAAATCATTTTAATCATTGTAATCTGTGGCAAACTTAAAATCTAATGGCTAAAACATAAAATAATCTTGTAATTCTGAAAAATTTTCTTCTTTATGTGTAATAGCACGGAAACAAAACCACAGTATTTTTATATACAATCCTAATGAATTTTTAAAATGCTACAAAAACACGGTTTGGTTCTGACAAAAAGAGATTTGGATTTTGAACGCGATGGCGTCCTTAATCCTGCAGTTATTTATGACAACGGAAAAATTCATATGATTTACCGCGCTGTAGCAAAAGGCAATCATTCTACACTAGGATATTGCGTTTTCAAAGATCCCTTGACAATTGAAACGCAATTAGATATTCCGATTTTAACTCCATCATCGCCAAATGAAAAACACGGGATTGAAGATCCCAGAATCGTAAAAATCGATGACTTGTTTTATCTCTCGTATTGCGGTTATGACGGAGAAAACGCGTTTGGATGTGTTGCAACTTCAAAAGATTTGAAAAAATTCAATAAACACGGAATCGTTGTACCACAAATAAAAGGCTACGATTTAAATGGTTTATTAAAAGGACAACCCAAACTCAACAATAAATATTTCACGCCAAGCACAGGAAGCGAAGGTTATGTCTGGGATAAAAATGTAGTTTTTTTTCCGAGACGAATCGACAATAAATTATATTTCCTGCATCGGATTCATCCGGGAATTCAAATTGCGTGTGTTGATTCGCTGGATGATTTAACGCCTGAATTCTGGCGCGAATATATGCTCGATTTTCACAAACATATTGTACTTGATCCGGATCACGATCATGAATTTTCGTATTTAGGAAACGGCGCTCCGCCAATAGAAACTCCTGAAGGCTGGTTATTAATTTATCATGGCGTCCATGATTCTGAAATTGGTCATACGTATGTGGCGTGCGCGGCTTTACTGGATTTAGAAGATCCGTCAAAAGAAATCGCACGATTGCCTCAGCCGCTTTTTTCACCGGATCAGGAATTTGAATTAAACGGTTATGTCAATAATGTGTGTTTCCCAAGCGGAACTGCCGTTATCGATGACGAACTTTATATTTATTACGGTGCCGCAGATCAAAGTATTGCCTGCGCATCGATCCCAATGCAGGAGTTGCTGGATGAACTTCTTACTCATAAAGTTCAAATTCCCGAAGAATCTTCAGTTAAGGTTTCAACTACGACTTAATTCATTATAAAAACAATAAAATGCCTATAACTAATTGTACTTTAAACGATAACGAGATTACCTGGATTGATGTTGTTGACCCAACAAGCGAGGAACTTTCGGGTATTAGTGAAAAGTACAATCTTAATTCCTACGCGTTACTGGATTGCCTTGATCCGGATCATCTTCCTAAATTTGAGGACCATAATGATACGCATTTCATCATTATAAGAGTAGTTAATGAGAATAAGGAAAAACTGCAAACTGTTCAGAGTCTGAGTTGTAAAATTGCGATTTTTTATAACGATTCTTTTATCATCACATTACATCGTACCTCTCAGCCATTAATTTCTGCTGTAAAAGAAAATTTTGTTGATACCGGAAAAGTGAAAACAAGTACCGGAATCGCGATTCATATTGTGCGTGATGCTTTACATTCTTTCGAACTGCCCGCTATTAATTTATCCAATGAAATTGATGGTTATGAATCGAAGTTATTTCTGAAAAAAAATATCCCCACAGATATGATCGAGGCGATTTATTACCTGAAAAACAGGGCAGGACTCTATAAAAAGTTACTTCTTTTAAGTAATGAAGTTGTAAATTCAATTCGTGCCGAAGGAGAAGAAAGACCTGCACTTCGCGATGTTCATGATTTGCATACTAAACTTTTGATGCTCAACGATCAGGTTCAGGAAGATGCAAAAGAATTACTGAATATTTATCTTTCATTATCTGCCAGAAAAACAAATGATGTGATGAAAGTATTGACTGTATTTTCGGTTTTCTTTATGCCACTTACTTTTATTGCCGGAATCTACGGAATGAATTTCAAATTTATGCCGGAACTTAATTATTATTGGGGATATCCTATTACGATGATTGTGATGGTGGTGGTTTCTATTGTTATTTTTCTTTGGTTTAAAAGAAAAAAATGGCTTTAGAGTTAGTTTAACCGCAGAGTTCACAAAGGAGTTACGCAAAGTTTGTCATTCCGAGGAACGAGGAATCTCATCAAGAAACTCCGGTGCTATTATCGCCAATCTTTGTCGAATATTAGGATGTGATTTCTCCCTTTGGTCGAAATGACAAAAAAACGACCTCAACTTCCATACGGAATTACGCAAAGTTTGTCATTCCGAGGAACGAGGAATCTCATCAAGAAACTACGTTGTTAGTGTTGCCAATCTTTGTCGAATATCTAGGATGTGATTTCTCCCTTTGGTCGAAATGACAAAAAACAAAAAAGCCTGTTTTTGCAACAAGCTTTAGAAGAAATTGAAAAATGGTTTTTAATCTATTTTTTTCACTTCAAGTGAATCAGAATGCTTGATTACGGCTGCTTTTTTTTCATCTTGTCTGTAGTCTTCGTCGTCACAATGCGGAGCGCAATTAACGCTTAAAAGCGCCAATATAAATCCGATTAAGACAACTTTAAAGTTAAGAATTTTCATAGGTTTTAGTTTTTAACTATTTGATTATAAACGTAAATTTAAAATTCGAACCTATTTTGAATTTATATAATTTTCTAAAACCTTTATATAATTCCCATTTTCTATTTTAATACAATTCCATTTTGACTTAAAGCTTCGGCAACTTTAATTACAACTTCAGACCGGTGTTTTCCATCCGTCACAGTTCGGTCTGTTTTTACCCAATATCTTATAATTATCTGAACCGTACTTCCTGTAATTCCGGCAACTACAGCAGAGTTTGAATATCCTTTATCGACTATTGTGTCATCTGTTTTCATGACTTCGGTAATAATATCAATCGCTTTTCTATAATCAGATCCATATTCTAACCCTATCGTAAAATCCTGAAGTAAATAACCTCCGCTGTTGAAATTTATGAGCGTATTTTTAATCAAAAGTGCGTTAGGAATATAAATATTCTTGCTGTCACTTTTAACCTGCGTATCACGTAAATTAAGAGCCACAACTTTACCTTTTACACCATTACTTTCAATAATATCACCTACGGAAAATGGTCTTTTGAATGCCAGCAGAATTCCCGCCAGAAAATTTTCGCCAATATCCTTTAGCGCAAACCCAATCACAAAAGCAGAAATTCCGGCTCCGGCCAAAACACTTTGCGCAACTCCGGTTAAACCAATAACGCGAAACATAAATAAAAGACCTATTACAATTAAAACGGCTTTTATTAAATTAGCAATAAATGTTGCCAGCAAAGGATCGTGCATTCTGGTTTGCAATTTACGGTCAGCAAATACTTTGACGCGCGAGGCAATAAACCACGAGATTAAAACTACCAGTATCGCAAGTAAAATTTTAGGAGTTATGTCAACAAGACCATAATAATATCCTTCGACATGTTTGAAAATGTCACGAAAAAAATCTTCCATAATAATTGTATTTAATTAAAACGATGAACGTTTTTTTTAGTTTTGCAAACGAAATGTCCGCAATTTATTTTTTTTGGGTTGTACCGGATTTAGCATCGTTAAAGTCAATTGATCCTTCAACATCTTTATCAAATGCCTTGATGAATCCGTTTCTGAGCACATTTACAATAGCCGTCCATGTAAATTTTTCGGCGCCATTCACATCACCTTTTAGCGGAATTTTTGTGGCCAAACGATCTTTAGGCTGATTGGTTACAATTTCGGCGGCTGTACCTACAACAATTTCCCAAACACGTTTCAAAAACGGACGCTTTTTCTCCTTTGGCGTATCAGGCGTTAAATCGATAATCTTGATATTTTCTAAAACCGGTTTTACATAACCATTGTATTTTCCATCGGCCATAGCCATTTCGGTAGAAACATATAATTGTCCGCGTTTAAAAGTAAAATCGGCGTAAGCATCTGTAAAATCTTTTAGATAAGTCAAATCCATACGTTCCAGTTCCAGATTAAAATCAAAATCAGGAATATCTTTTAAAGCATTTAGTTTCGCGTTACTTTTAATTTTTCCGTTTCCGCTTGTATTTGCTGTAAGTACAATTGTCGAAGGAAGTTTGTTGTTTTTATCTTCAATATTTCTCAAATTTCGGGCAGTTGCGGTGACTTGTTTGGCGGCAATATCAAGATTTGGTTTTGATGTAAGATCAATATAATGTACCTGACCATTAATTATTTCGACATAATTAATATTTACGGGCGAAAGTTTTTTTACAGCTGTAATAAAATCATTATCACCTCCGGCTTCGACTTTTTTTCCTTTTTTAATGAAGTTTAAAACAGGATTTTCTACCGAAAATTCTCCCACAAAAGCACCTTTAAAAAGTGATTTTCATTCGATAGAAATATCAATTCCCGTAGCGAGGAAAAAAGGTCGGGATTTTCCGTTATCAATTTTGTCAATTACTAGAGTATCAATTCGGTAAGCGCCCCGATACAAATGAATATCTACATCTTTAATGCTTCCTTTATAACCTTTTAAATCTGCCAGGGCTTTATTTGCATAATGCAGCGCGACAGGCTCCAATGCAAAATTTATCGCAACTAATAATACCAGTATTCCAGTAATTATGATTCCTGTTTTTTTATATCGATTCATCTTTTTTTTCTTATAAAAATTCCATGTTATTGTAAATTTAGGAACCAAATTTGTTAAAACTTTACAAGATATTTTTAATTTTTTACATAATCATTATCAATTTTGTTTTGTGTTTTTGATTTGAAAAAAAAACTATTTTTATTATATTTGATATATGAAATTTACCAATATCCTGTTCATAGATGATGATGAGGAAGATCTACAGATTTTCCAGGCGGCGCTTGACCATATTTCCACGACCATAAAATACAATTACTTTACAGATGCCCGTAAAGCTCTGGAACAATTGCGATTGGGAACTGTAACTACACAGGCAATTTTTCTGGATTTGAATATGCCTTTAATGAACGGTCATGAATTTTTGGCGCAGTTAAAACAGGAGGAAAAACTCAAGGATATTCCTGTGATTATATTCACAACTTCATCAGACAATGCTATCAGGGAAATGACACTTTCTATGGGAGCGATAGATTTCCTGACAAAGCCCAATGATTTTAAAGATCTTATTGCTTTACTACAACCCTTTATATTTTAAAAAACCAGATGCCATTGACTGATTCAAATTTAAATTTCCTTCGTGGCGGAGGAGAAATGGGTGAATATACCAGAACTTATGATTGGTCTGCCACATCGATTGGTTCTCCCAATCAATGGCCGCAAAGCCTTCGTACTACGGTAAGTACAATATTGAATTCTAAATTTCCCATGTTTTTATGGTGGGGCGAAAATCTTATACAATTTTATAATGACGCCTACAGGCCAAGTATGGGTAATGACGGAAAACATCCCGGAGCATTAGGCGCAAACGGCGTTGATACGTGGCCTGAAATCTGGCCGGTAATTTATCCGCTTATCAAACAGGTTTTAGACGGTGGAGAATCTACCTGGATGGAAAACCAGCTGATCCCGATTTACAGAAACGGAAGTCTGGAAAATGTTTACTGGACTTTTAGTTACAGTCCGGTTTATGATGATTCAGGCGAAATTGGCGGCGTTCTCGTTACCTGTACAGAAACTACAGATGCCGTCGTGCGTTTGCAACAGCTTAATGAGGCTAATAAGGAATTGCAATTATCTCTGGATTATAATATTGCAATGCATAAGATCCAGATTGAAAAGGATTTGAAATTTAAAAATGTAACTAATATGTCTCCCGCGGGACTTTGGCTTGCTGATAAAGATGGTTTGATGACGTATGTCAATAAAACCTTGTCAGAGTGGACAGGATTGCATTACAAAGAAGTACTTGGAGATGCATGGCCCGCAGTAATTTTAGAGGAAGATCGTAATACCGTTATCGAAGCATTTGCTAAGGCTGTAGCCGAAAAATCACATTATGATATACAATTTCATTTAAAAAAATGGGATGGTTCTGTAATTAAATGTCATGCTGCCGGAGATCCGTTTTATATGTCAAATGGAGAATTGGGCGGTTATGCAGGTTATTGCATGGATATTCAGGCGCTTGTTGAAGGGCAACAGCAAATTGCCGAAAGCGAACAGCGATTTTTTAATTTAACGCGTCAGGCAACTGTTGGAATCGTGGTACTTACCGGAGACAATTTAAAAGTAAACATTGTCAATGATGCCTATGCAAGTTTAATAGGCCGCAGTGTTGAAGATTTATTAGATAAAAATTTATTTGAAGTTATACCGGAAGCCGAAAGTGTATTCAGACCTATAATTGAACAGGTTAAAGCAACAGCTGAACCTGTATATTTATACAGTACGTACTATTTTATAGAAATCAACAATACAAAAAAAGAAGGATATTTAAATGTAATTTACCAGCCTTACAGAGAAATTGATGGTAAAATAACCGGTGTTATCGCCATGTGCCAGGATGTAACGGCGCAAGTACAAGCACAAAAACAAATTGAAGAAAGTGAACGGTTACTAAGAACCGTAATTGAGAAAACGCCCGTTGCAACTGCGCTTTTTTTACGTGAAAACCTTGTTATTGCATTAGCAAATGATGTGATGTCAGGTTATTGGAAAAAAGGAAATGGCATTATAGGAAAACCGTACAGAGAAGCCGTTCCGGAACTTGAAAATCAGGGTTATTTTGAAATCCTGGAAAACGTATTTGAAACCGGAATTGAATATCATGCAACAGGATCACAAGCAGATATTGAAAAAGACGGAAAAATTAGCACACAATATTTTAATTATTCATACACACCGCTTTATAATGAAAGCGGCGAAATATATGCGGTCCTAAACATGGGTTATGATGTAACCGACAGCACAATCGCACAGCAATTAATGGAAGAAAGCAGACAAAAACTGCTTAATTCTTTCGAAAATTCTCCTGTGGGAATCGCCATTATCAAAGGTGAAGATCTTGTATTTGATCTGGCAAATACTTTTTACGGCAAACTTGCAGGACGAACGGTTGAAGAACTTACAGGCAAAGCATTACTGGAAATACTTCCTGAACTTAAAGGTCAGGGATTTGATAATCAACTTAAAAAAGTAATGGCAACCGGTGAAACTTTTAATGCCAAAGAAGCTCCTGTAACATTGATACGTGATGGTAAAACCGAAGTTATTTATATCGATCACAGTTATCAGGCACAAAAAGATCGTAACGGAGAAATAAATAGTGTATTAGTTGTAGTAATCGAAGTGACGGAGCAGGTTTTAGCCAGAAGGAGAATTGAAGACAGCGAAAAGCGTTTTCAGTCCTTAATTGAAGAAGCTCCGGTAGGAACTTGTTTATATGTTGGACCCAATATGCGAATTGAAATTGCGAATAAAATCATTATGAATTACTGGGGACGAGGACCTGAGGTAATTGGTAAAAACATGATTGATGTATTTCCCGAAATTGCCAATCAGCCGTTTCCGGAAATTCTTAAAAGAGTATATGAAACAGGAGAGATGTATGAGCAAAAAGGAGCAAAGGCTAATTTGATGAACAATGGCGTGCTCACCACTTTTTACTTTGATTTTACTTACAAGCCTTTATTTGATGCTGACGGAAAAGTCTACGCGATCCTGGATGTTGCAACAGATGTTACGGATCAGGTAAAAGTGAACCGACAACTGGAGAAAAATCAAGAATTTACACGCAAGATTTTTTATAATTCTCCCGTAGCTAAATTAGTATATGTTGGTAAAGGAATGATTGTGCGTGAAGCAAATGAAAAAATGCTTGAAATACTAGGGTGCGATGATGATTTTATATTAGGAAAACCTATTATGGAAACCATTCCCGAGCTTAAAAATACGCTGTTATTCGACAAATATTCACAAGCAATTACTACAGGAGAAACCTGTGATGAATCCGGAGAACGCATTGATCTTATAAAAAACGGTAAAGTTTATACAGGATATTATGATTATACCTTTAAACCCTTATTTGATGACCATAATATTCCGTACGGAGCCATTTGTATTGTAGTTGAAGTTACAGATAAAGTCTATGCAAGACATAAACAGGAACAGGCAGAAGCCAGTTTAAGAGACGCCATTGAACTCGCACAATTAGGAACCTGGAGTATTGATGTTGCCTCAAATGGGCTGACATATTCTGACCGATTAATTGAGTGGTTTGGCTATAATCCTGCCAATCATAATTATAATGAAGTTATTCCTATTCTGGCAGACGAAGACCGTCAGCGTGTTGCAGATGCCGTGACGTGGGCTTTGAACCCGGAATCTGGAGGGGTTTATGATGCAACATATACTGTAATTCATCCTAAAACAGGACAAAGAAGAATTCTTCATGCGCAGGGAAAAACGATTTTTGATCTTGCAGGAAATCCTATTCAAATGAATGGATCAGCTCAGGATGTTACTCTTCAATACGAAGTACAAATGGCGCTCGAACAACTGGTGCAAACCAGAACCGAAGAACTTGATGCCGTAGTTGAAGATTTGCAGCAATCGAATGTAAAACTTTTACATTCAAACGAAGAGCTGGCGCAGTTTGCTTATATTGCTTCACATGATTTGCAGGAACCTCTTAGAAAAATAAGTACTTTTTCGCAATTGCTTGAATCAAGTCTTGACGAAAATGCATCCATAAATTCTAAAAAATATATTGAGAAAATTATGCTTTCGGCGATCCGTATGAGAACTTTAATCAACGATGTACTTAATTATTCAAAGCTTGCCAAATCTGAAGAAGAGTTTGAAGTTGTGAATCTAAACGAAGTCATTGACAATTTAATATTAGATTATGATCTTTTAATGGAAGAAAAACAGGCAAAAATTCTCGTAGAGCCTTTGCCGGCTATAGAAGCGAATCCGTTACAAATGACCCAGCTTTTTAGAAACCTTATTAGTAATGCACTAAAATTTTCTAGGGAAGATACTAAACCATTAATTGCCATAAGCGTATTGCCGGTTCAGGATCAGGACATTAAAACACTTTCCTTAAGCCGTTCGCCACAGGAATATTGCAAAATACAGATTAAGGATAACGGAATTGGTTTTGAACCTGAATATTTTCTGCGCATTTTTAATATATTCCAAAGATTACATCCTAAAACTTCCTACGAAGGAACAGGAATTGGACTCGCAATGTGCAAAAAAATAGTTCAGAATCATGACGGAGATATTTATGCAGAAGCCGTTCCCGGCGAAGGCGCAATATTTTCGATTGTATTGCCGTTAACAGGTAAAATAAAAAACCATTAGTTTTCACTAATGGTTTACATAAAGTAAGATTATAAAATGTAATTTTTAATCTTCACCCCAGCATAAAAGTTGCTCTTTGGTTGATTTATACACCGGAATAATAGGTTCTCCCTGATATTGTTCTACATTGTTTTCAGTATTTTCTGTAGAGAAATTTTCGTTTTGATCGTAGTGAGTGTAGTTGTTAGTTTTCATGATCGTATATTTAAGTTTGTATGTAAGGTTCTATATATTATTAATATTCAGATTGTTAGTTTTTTAAAGTACTCCAAAATTAAAAATGGAATGACGCACGGATTTATATAATTTCCCGCAAAAGTTACATAATTATCACTTTATTAGTCATTTACGCGAGATTTATGTTAAATTTTCGATGTAATAATTACACTTATTGTAACGGATAAGCCGCTAAAATTAAATACGCAATAATCAAAATACTCATTGCAATAATTACTACAGTCAAAAAAGTCAACAATACAGTTGAATGCAAATATTTACCTTCAAGTAAAAGTTTATACGTTCGCTTATAGCGGAAATATGAAAGCAAAATAGTTATCGCGCCCGTTAAAACAAGTCCAATTCCTAAAAAGACAGTCGATCCGTTTTTAGGCAAATCCGGTTCCTGAAAAAGTCTCGACGGCAATTGGTTGACAAACAAAGAAAACTTCACAATTACAAATCCAAAAACCATAATACCAATTCCGGTTCTAATCCATGCCAGAAAAGTTCGTTCATTAGACATTTGGTCATTTGCCAGATTTTGATCCGTTTTATTCATATAATTTTCTTGATATTTTGTTTTTACTTTAGTTAGAAATAATATTCAAAATTACTTCTTCATCAGGGTAAGAAATTTATATAATTTCGGTCGTAAGTTATAAAATTACATATCGTTTTACTATCTGATAATTAAATGTTTAAATGATATAAAATTACGGCTGAATAATATAAGAATGTAAGAAAGGTGTAGTAGTACATTTGATAAACTAATAATTAAAAAACTATATCATGAAAGATTCAAATACTACAACGGCAAGTAAAAAGACTGCTGCAACAGCAACTAAATCAAAAACTACAGCTGCTTCAAAATCAAAAACTCCCGCTGCATCAAAAAGTACAGCATCAAAAACAACAACACCTAAAGGAACAGTAAAACCGAAAGCATCTGCTGCCGAAGGCTTAAGAGAATTATTTGTAGATTCATTAAAAGATATCTATTGGGCAGAAAAAGCTCTTGTAAAAGCGCTTCCTAAAATGGCAAAAAATGCAACATCACAAAACCTTATTGATGCCATTAATCAACATTTGACTGTTACGCAAGGACAAGTAACAAGACTGGAACAAGTTTTTGCATCTGTAGGAGAAAAAGCTGCCGCAAAAAAATGTGACGCAATGGAAGGTCTTATTAAAGAAGGCGAAGGAATTATGGAAGAAACAGAATTGGGCGCTGTTAGAGATGCAGGAATTATTGCAGCATCTCAAAAAATTGAGCACTACGAAATTGCTACTTACGGAACTCTTGCCGCTTTTGCCAAAACACTTGGTGAAGATGAAGCTGTTTCACTTTTAACAGAAACTTTAAACGAAGAAAAAGAAGCAGATATCACATTAACTGAAGCTGCTTACAATACTATTAATTTTGACGCTACAGAAGGCGAAGAAAAATAATAGAAAAGTTCTTTAAAACATACAAAACCTGCGACATTAAAATCGCAGGTTTTTTTTTGGAGAGAATTAAAAAGTTATGAGTTGTGAGTTATGAGTTTTGAGTTATGAGTTATGAGTTAGTTGTTATAGTAAATGCAAAATGCTATTAAGGGCAATAGATTATAAAATCTGGCATTTAGTAAAATGTTAAAATTCGTACAAAAAGTATTTGTTTTTTGCAAAAAAGGAGATTGTTTGTTAAATTTGTTCATCTATTAATCGCAAAAAAGATACTATATGAGTGACTTCACCTTATTTTATACAGATGATGATTATGATGATTTGAGCATGTTTGCTGATGCACTTGAATGTGTGAGCAAAAAAGTAGCACTTCAAACTTTTGATTCGGCAGATAAATTGCTGAAAGCACTTCAAAACCAGCCTGTAATTCCTAATATTCTTTTTTTAGATTTGAATATGCCCGGAAAAAACGGCTTTGATGTTTTAGAAGAATTGCGGTCAAACAAAAATCAGGCTTCGATTCCCGTTATTGTATATTCAACGGCTATGGATAATGCGGTTATTAAACAATGCCTTGAGGCTGGAGCCAATTATTTTATGACAAAACCCATTTTAATGCAGGATCTTGTTGAATGTATAGAACACGCATTATCTATTGACTGGAAAAATTTTAAAGCAAACCTTAATAATTTTGTTTATAAAAGGCATAAGCATAATATTTCAAAACATAATTAAAGCAAAGTAACCTGTTGACTATAATTATTTCTAATATATTAAAAATTATTACCCAACAGGTTAAAAATAATATGGTGTTATTGATTATTGCCCTGAACCCAAAGCAGAGCTTCATCAAAAGATTCTTTTTTGTAACCTCTAAATTCGCCAGGAACTACATAACTAAAAGCGTTTGTGAAGGAAATAGCATTTTCAGAATCCGTTACAATGGCGGCCCGATTCCATTTTCCAAAATGTTTTAAACCTATAAAAGCATCTTCAAGCCAGGCTGTTGCCGAAAAATTTTCAAGGTCAGTATCAATTAAAAACAGAAAATTGATTTCGTTAATTTGTTCCACGAGTTGTTTTACCGCCGGAGCAATTATAGTTTTGTAATCGTGTGCCGTTACGTCGCCAAGAGCCCTAAAAGCTACTACGTTTTGCGGTGCGTCAATTTTTTGTATCATATTTTGTGATGTATAAAGTATTAGTTATCAGTTTAGTAATTGTTTTAATACATAAAAACAATAGATTTTTTCGCTAAAAAAGGCTTTTCATTTATTTAAAATTTAAAGAAATGTATTTGCGTTTTTTTTCATTTAAATCTATGTCCCGATAACTATCGGGACTATTTGTTTAATTCAACTTTTATTAATTACAACCAACGGTTTAATGAATAATAATTACTAAATTTTTATTTGATATGAATTTGGCTGAGGTCAGTTTGGGCAGGACCATTTGTAACCGTTCCGTCACATGAAAAACGTGAACCGTGACACGGACAATCAAACGATTTTTCGTCATTGTTCCATTGTACAATACATCCTAAATGCGGACAAACGGCAGAAAATGCGCGAAGACTATTATCATAATCGCGATAAACGGCAATTTTTTTCAATCCTGATGATAAAATTCCGCCATCGCCAGGTTCTAAATCGGCTGTGTTTTTTAAATCAGATGCCGCGATCCAATCCAGATATTGCGACGCCATATTTCCTGCTTCTTTGGCAAAATCAACAGCGGTTTTCAAAGTAATTCTTGACGGACTGTACAAATCTTCCCATTTATTTTTAATTCCTAAAATAGTATCGCTAATAATCATTGCGCCAATTGTGGCATGCGTCATTCCGTTTCCTGAATCTCCCGTAATGATATAAATAGTTTCGTCGCCGGGATTTTTTCCCATAAATCCCAATGAATCTACGGGTTCCATAACCTGACCGGACCATTTATAAGTGATTTCTTCAAGCATTGGGAAATAGTTTCTTGTCCAGGATTCCAGTCGGTCATAACGTTCAGTTTCTGCAATTCCTTCCTCATCTGCCTGACCTGTTTTATGATCTTCTCCACCGGAAATTAATAAATCATATTCATCATCAAAGTTCTCAAGTCTCACATAATGATACGGTTGCGAAACCCATTTTGAATCGGCATCGCCCGTATCCCACCAAAGCGAATACGGTAATTTTCCTTTGGCAATTTTACCTGCAATTACATATGTTCTGTACGCGGCTTGTTTGGTATGCATTGTTAAAGTATCATTTATAGGCGTGTTTGTAGCGACTACAATATGGTTTGCCGTGAATGTAAAACCGTTGACTATTGCACCATCTTTAGTGATATTTTCTGCTCTGGCTTCGGTGAAAATTGTACCTCCAAGATTGATAATTTCTTCGGCTAAAGCCTTTAAATAATGTAGAATATGAAATTGCGCCTGATTATAAAAAGCAAGAGAATTCATGTTTTCTCCACCTGAAATTGCAGGCGTATGATCTAAAATTCCCGTGTTAAGTCCGGCATTTTGTGTGGCTTCAAATTCCTTTTGTAAATTTTTTTCCTTGTCACTTGGGTGAAGAAATAAATAGCCATTTACTCTTTTAAACGAACAATCGATTTTAAGATCTGTTACATTTTTTTCGATTTCATTAACTGCTGCGGTGTGACTTTCTGCGGCTAATTTGGCGGCCTCTTTCCCAAAGGTTTCTTCCAGAAAATAATAACGATCGTCGAGCGCGGCGGTCAAATGCGCCGTTGTTCGTCCGGTTTCGCCGCTGCCAATAAAACCATCTTCAACAAGAACTACTTTTTTTCCGGCTTTTACTAAATTATAAGCTGTTGTAAGTCCTGCAATTCCGCCACCAATAATTAATACATCGGTTTGAATATCTGTTTCGGGCTTGTCAAAAGCGATCATAGAAGTTGAGTCAATCCAGAACGATACATTTTCGCCTGATGTAATATTGCTGCTGTTGAATTTATCGTGTAATGGTGCCATCTTTTTTATTTTTTAAATTGAGTTTGTCCTAAGATTTTCTGGACAGAATTAACTCAAAATTAGAAAATCATATTACCAAAATATTACAAGATATCTTACAGGTTTTATATCATTTCTAGTTTTGGCTCTAAAAAATATCAGATATAAACATCTTATTATGAGTTGTTTGTTGATGTTTCATAAACATAATTTGGGATGATTATAATTGATATAATATAAAAAAAGCAATTGAATGTTATAAAACTGAATGATTGATGATGTTTTAATTTAGTGTTATTCAAACAACTTTAAAGAGTGCTGACAATTGAAAAATTTATTTTCAGGAATTTGTGTGGCATTTCTGCGAAAGCAAAATAAGGCAGTAAAAATTTATAAAAATAAGAAACGATGTTTAAGAAAGGACAAAATGTACAGCAGGAATTTGGTAACCAAATAATGAAAGTAGTGGGATTTGAGCCGGAATTAATTGAAAATGTGGTTACGGAATGGGAAGATATTGAGGGAACAATTGTAACCGGAAAATTCATGGAATCGCAGCTTGTTCCGGCTGAAAATAATACTGGAAATAATTAATAATCAAGACAATGAAAACGAATATACAACCAACGCCTTCTTTTTACGCGTATCAGGAAAAAGATATCGACACGATTTTTGACAAAATTGACGGTGACGCTAAAAGTAAGCTTTTGTATCAATTGCCTACGGGAGGAGGGAAAACTGTTGTGTTTTCAGAAATCGCCAGAAGATTTATTAAACAACACGGAAAAACTGTTGTAATCCTGACGCATCGAAAAGAGCTGTGCAAACAAACTTCGAGTGTTTTAAGGAGAATTGGGGTTCAAAATTGTATGATTACCAGCAAAACTGGCAATTTTAAACCTGGTTGTGATTGTTATGTTGCGATGGTGGAAACGCTCAGAAACCGAATAAAATCAAAAAAAATAAAACCTCATGATGTTGGTCTTGTTATTATTGACGAGGCGCATCATAATTCGTTTAGAAAACTTTTGGGCAGTTTTAAAAAAGCAATCGTGATAGGAGTAACGGCAACGCCATTTAGTGCTGATATTGCGAAACCAATGAAAAATCATTATAATACGCTGATTACGGGCGAAAGTATTGCAACGCTTATTAGCGAAGGTTTTTTGGCTAAGCCAAAATCGTATGTTTATGAAGTTGAACTTAATACGCTCAAAACCGGAATTCACGGTGATTATACGGTGAGTTCTTCAAATGAATTGTACGGCACTGTGGCGATGCAGGAATTATTACTAAAAGCATATCAGGAAAATGCATTGGGCAAAAAGACGTTGATTTTTAATAATGGTATTGCGACTTCGCAAAAAGTATTGGAAACATTTCAGGAAGCCGGAATTAATATCAAACATCTGGACAATAAAACGCCGGATGAGGAACGAAAAGAAATCCTGAAATGGTTTAAGAAAACAAAAGGAGCGGTTTTAACGTCGGTTTCTATTTTAACTACAGGATTTGATGAACCTACCGTTCAGCATGTTATCTTGAACAGAGCGACAACATCAATTACTTTATATCACCAAATGATTGGCCGCGGAGCGAGAAAACTTCCGTCAAAAAAGACTTTTGGAATCACGGATCTTGGAAATAATATTCAGCGTTTTGGAGCTTGGGAAGCGCCGCTTGACTGGAAAAATATTTTTGAAAACCCGGAATCTTTCGCCAAGGAACTTCATTATAATGCTACCGGAAATTCGGCAGTACAATCACACGGAATGTCGGCAGAATTACGAGCGCAATTTCCAAATACACTTGAAATGACTTTTGATATCGAAGGCGGATATCAGGAAGCGGTTGAAACCGATAAAAAACCAAAAACGGTTATTCAGCAATCGATCCGGCAACAGGCAAAAATGTGTCTGGAAAATGGCGAAACGCTTTCTGACGCGATTACTCTTGCCGAAGCTTTACAGCCGGAAATTGACTGGCGGGTAAAACAATATGTGAAATGCCTGGATAATGCGAGTAAAAATTATAAGGATTGGCTGATTGAAGATTATCAAAACCGATTGAAAGGTCTTATCATAAAATTATATCCAAGACTACATTCAGCATAATGTTGTTTTACAGCTGAAGAAATAAAAAGATACATACTAAAATTTATTATATGAAAGCGATTATACTTTTGGCCACTCTTAAAAATAAAGGAAGGTCTAATACTGAAACACTTGTAGAATTTTTGGGCGGTTATCTTACCAAACAAAAAATTGATTTTGAAGTTGTAAAATTAGCGAATCACAATATTGTTCCCGGAACTTATACGCATATGGATGTTGAAGATGACTGGCCTGCGATTTACCAAAAAATCCTTGATGCCGAAATCCTGCTGTTTGCAACGCCAATTTGGTGGAACAGCCATTCATCTGAACTTCAACGATGTATTGAACGACTGGACGAAGTTTATGATGTTATTCAGGCGGGTGAAGATTCTCCACTTGATGGTAAAATAGGCGCCGCCATTATAACGGGGGATTCTGATGGAGCTGAACATGTTACGGGTAATATCGCTAATTTTTTATGCAGTTTAGGGGTGACTTTTGCTCCTTATGGCTCACTTGGGGTTATATGGGAAGGTCACGGAAAAAATGTTGAGAAAACAAAAGAAGAATGTTTGCAATATTATACCGAAAATTACGAACAGGACGCTCAGGCATTAGCAGAATCTTTGTTTAAACTGGCAAAGTAAAACTGATATAACTATTCTATTAACCCGTTGGGTGCAATTAATTTAAAAATACAAACTGTATAAATTAGAACGAGGATAAAACAGATTTGCTTTGCAAAAACGCAGATTTTTATATAGAATTTCGAAATATATGTTTTTTTTAATTACACCCAACGGGTTACTATTATTAAAGACAAAATAAAAGGCTTTTAGATTATAATCTAAAAGCCTTTTATATTTTGATAAAATGTGGAGTATTAATGTACAGATTCAAGATAAAGCTGTAAATTTTTAATGTCGTCATTTACTACTTTTTCAAAAAATGGATTAAGCAATTTAGCTGCTCCTTCGCCCGCTAATCCTAGTGGTGCGCGGTATGAAATCGTTACTTCAATTTCGGTTTTGTTACCATTTGCTTTAAAAAGTACTTTTCCAAAGTTTCTAACGGTCGCATCCGGAAGTGATTGCCAGCTTAAAAGTTTCTCTTTTTGATCTTTTATAATTTCGGCGTTCCAGGTTATTGTTCCAATTCCTGCGGGACCTTTTGCTGTCCATTCTGATTTAGTTTCGCTAATTGTTTTAACGGATTCTAAGTGGTTCATGAATTTTGGAAGATTTTCAAGATTGCGCCAGAACGCATAAACTTCGCTGATAGGTTTATTGATTACAGCACTTGTTCTAATATTTACATTTGATGCTTTGTCATTTTTTAAATGGTCAACAGCGCTGTAAACCGGACAATAACCGCTAATTCCTCTTGCAAGCATTGCCCCGCCGGAGCCTATTTTTGCAAAACTTTTATTTTCTTGTGAAAGTCCTTTGTATAAAAGATATGATCCGCTGGTGATCATTAATATTCGTTCCAGTGTTGAAACGTTCCCCATGCTTTTTGATGCTGATTTAGTTCCCATGTTTTTAAATTTTAATTATTGTTTTTTGTAAAAGCAAACTTTATTTACTGTTTATTAGTCTACCGCAAAATTTTCAGATTCGCTGTAATCCTCGTCAAATTTTTCTTCAGGAGTTTCAGTTTGACTGGATTGATTGTTTCTTTCAGTTTCTGAATTTTGATTTTGATTTTGATTTTGATTTGAATCAGAATCAGAATCTTCATTTGGATTTAAGTATTGATTTTCCTGCTGATTTTCGTCACCAAAGCTTTCGTATTGAGATTGTTGCTCTTCAATTCTGCTTTCTTCTGTAAAATTACTTTCATGCAGATCGTAATTTTTGTAATTATCTGTTATCATATCAGTTGTATTTAAGGTTATTATTTGATCACCAATTATCTTTTATTTTTTGGTTACATTCAAAATTAAGAACTGTTGGGTAATTTAATTTTATAGAATTTTAATTAAGAGTTCTTTAATTATCAGTGTTTTAAAGAATTTCCATAAAAACTCAATTATATTAAGATTTACAAAAAAGGAGGGAAGAGATTTTAAAATACAGAAGTATTTATATAGAATTGGCTAAATAATATCAAATACGATTTTAGTTAACCCGTTGGGTGTAATTAAAAAAAAAACATATATTTCGACGCGGATTTGACGGATTCGTTATCACGAAGACACGGATTTAAACGGATCTTTTTTAAATTCCATATAAAATCTGCGAAAATCTGCGTTTTTGCAAAGCAAATCTGTTTTATCCGCGTTCTAATTTATACCGTTTGTATTTTTAAATTAATTGCACTCACGGCCTATACTTTAATTATAAAAGTATGAGTTACTTTTTGCAATAATTAAAGTGTTGAATGCTATTTTATTCGTCTTTTTTCTTTAAAATTCGACCTCTTGGTTCGTCGCCTTCATAAAGTACAATGTCTGAATGCAGGAATTGTGCGGCATCTGCGGAATCTTTTACTTTTACAGCACTTCGTTTTAACATTTGGGCTTCGAATTCAGTTAAAACGCTTTGTCTTATTCCGGCTTTTCTCCATTGCGATAAAGGCCTGCATTCTTTTACAATTTCTCTTGCAAGTGCAAGCGCATCAAGCAAAGCCTGATTTGCGCCTTGTCCTTTAAACGGACTCATTGGGTGCGCGGCATCGCCTATAAGTGTGATTTGTTTTCCTTTATCCAATAAATCTGAACTTAGTAATTCCCGATCATAAACAGGATATCCGGAAATTTTATTTTCCTGAGTTGCCGCTAAAATTTGAGGAATAGGATCGTGCCATTGCGTTCGTCGGCAAGCTTCATCTTTAAGTGCTTTTGGTCCAAGAGCGCTTAATGTTTTTGCCTCATTTTCTGGCATTGGAAAACTAAGTTGCCACATTACAGAATTTGCTGTGTAAGGCATTATGTAGATTCGTTCGTTGCCATTCGCAGTTTGAAACACGGTTGCAGAATCCAGTAATGAACTATCAATATCCTGAAGGTCCTTTAACGGACAAATGCCTAATATCACGATACAATCCAGATAACGTAAAGGCGTAACTTCGTCACCAATAAGCAGTTTCCTGACAGAACTGCGAATTCCATCGGCTCCAACTACAAGATCTGCTTTAGTATTTATGATTTTTCCATCTACCTGAAAACTCAGATTTACATTATCTTCAGATTGTGCAAAATCGGTTAACTGATGTCCCCATTTTATTTTATTTTCTCCGCCAAGTTGCTCTAATAATGCTAAACGCAAAGCTTGCCTTGAAATATGAACATTTGTACGTTTTGGAGCTGTTTTTTCATTAGATGGAATCCATTTTCTAATTCCCCATTCGCCAATTACTTTTCCATCTGTAGTGTGAACTAAATGTCTGGTTGAAACTACGCCTTCTTTCAAATCGAAAATTCCCAAACCTTCAATGGCTTTGCTCGCTTGCTGCAAAGTAAGTCCGTAGCCTTGAGATCTGGCATCAAAGTTAGTGTCACGTTCATAAATGGTAAAAGGGATTCCGCGATGTAAACACGCCACAGCTAAAGCAACGCCACCTATTCCGCCGCCAATAATAGCAACGTGTGGGAAATTTTCTGTATCCGGTTTTGGGAAATTTTCTGATGGAATTAATCCTGATCCGGAACATTTCAGGCATAGATTTAAATGTGCTTTCGGACGAATTGGCGCTTTTCCTTCGCCGGTTTTTTCAAATTGATCGAGTGCTAATTGGTATTGAAGCCGCACTTTTTTGCTGAGTCTTTGACTTTTTTTGCCGCGTCCCTGACATTCCGTACAAATAGTCCAGCATGCTTTTTCATTTTCCACTTTTATCACTTTTTCTTTAATTAAGAAGTGCAAATTTAAGACAAAAGATCCAAAAATATGAATATATGTTATTTCTCACGGATTTAAAGACGGAGCTTTTTGACAATAACAATTTAATATTATCTAAAAATCAAAATAAGAATTTTAGAATAAAATCTAAATGCATAATTATCTAAATGTATAATCATTTTATAGTATTTACTTTCTTGTCTGCCTTATTATATTCGTAAAGATTAAAAAAGCAAGAAGTAAAGTTGTTCCTGCAACAAAAAAGCGGATGAGTTGATCCATTTAAAGAACAAAATTTTAATACTATATTTTAATTTATTTTGAAGATGATAAATTACTGAATATATAGGTGATAAAATTAGTTATGAATTATGATTGTAAATAGTTGAGCTTAATTAGGTAAGCATCGATTTGGGGCAATGATGCTTTTTAATGTTCAACTATAAGAATGATTCTAAAAGTAAAGTTTTATAAAAGACCTAATTTTTTTGCTTTTTCAATTAAATCCTTATCACTTCCTTTTTCTTTTAAAAGCTGATCCTTTATACTTGCCTTTCTTTTTTCTATTGCACTCATAGAAAGAGGTATATAGTTAGGTAGATTTACCGTTTTAACACCCTGGGAAATTAAAATCAGGATTTGATTATCATGATTATCCCAGTTTATATTTTTTTTGAATAAATCCCGCTGCGATTCTACAATAGTTTCGCTTAATACTGTTTCTCCTTCCATAATTTTTTTGCAAATCACAGGAAATAATTCAAAATTGATATCACTTTTAGAGATGAAACCTTCTGGTTTGACGCTCTTAATGATTTTGTCTACAGTTAATGGCTCACTATGCATTGTGAGAAGAACTATTTTACAATTTTTAAATTTTTCTCTGACCAGAAGTGCTAAATCAATACCATTACTGATATTTAATTTTTTGAAGGGAGGAAGATTAATATCTAACAGCGCAAAATCAAGATTGTTATTCTGATTTTGTTGAAAAATGATTTTATTGTAGGCATCTTCACAGTTATGACTCTTTATAAAGACTGGGAGGTCTTTTTGAAACTCACTATCAGATAGAAGATTAACATAACTATCCACAGTCATCGGGTGGTCGTCGACGATCAAAATATTAATACTCATAATTTGTTTAATTCTATTTAAAACAAATCTAATAAATATTACGGACTTTCCGTACAATTTTAAAATTTGTGGTTTTTTTTTCTTTAAATGGAAATCAACCGGTTTAATTCCTGAAAAAAAAATCGAAATATTACGGAGTTTCCGTAACCTGGTTTTTTAAGTTTTACAAGAGGGCTTAAGTGTTCATTAATAATTAGTTAAAGTGTATTTTTTCTTTGAAATAAGTGAAATGTTACGGATTTACCGTACATTTTAATTTGGATATAGCTGTTTTTTTGCTGTAATAATAATCAACTAAAAATTTACACATTATGAAAAACAAATTCCTTATTCCAGTATTATTAGTTTCTGTTTCTTTATTAACTTTTTCATGTACAACTGACGATTATGAAATGCCGGAAACCACAAACAATCAATTAAAAGTTGTACCAACTAATGAATTGAAAACTTTGAAAGAAATAAATGCACAAGTAAAAGACTCGGTTATAGTTTCGCCTGAAGATGACGGTGATCCAATTATTGTAATTCCACCAAGAAAGATCTAATTATCTTTTCTTATTTATTCTAAAAAAGAGATTATTTCATTTATTTTTAAATTTTACATTCTTTTTATTTCAAAATGTTATATTTGATTTGTAAAATAATACTTAAACTTTGAGAACTCTTTTTAAAATTATTTCTTTATTCCTGGTCCTGGTAATTTTTTCATGCAAAAAAGCTGAATTGTCCAGCGCTGAAATTAAAACAACTTTATCTTTTGGTAATAAGCAACTGGGAGGGAAGAAAAAAGAAAAGCACTTAGATTCTATATTTAATGTGCTAAATGTTAAAAAAAATGATTCGGTCATTAGAAATCTGTATTTTAAGTTATCTACAGAATATTATTATAATAAGAACCTGAAAAAATCTTTATCGGCTAGTTTGAGGGCGCTTAAATTATCAAAGGAGGTAAATGACAGGGAGGGAATGGCCAGAGCACTTTATTATATAGGTGATAGTTATGGAAATGTAAAAAAGGACAGTGCCTATTTTTATTATTTGCAGGCCGAAAAGTTATATTATAAATTATCTGATCATAATAATACCGCAAGAATGTTATTTAGTAAAGCCTGTGTTTTATTTTATGACGCAAATTATATAGAATGCGAAGTTGAAATTTCTAAAGCTTTACAGCATTTAAAAGAATCTAAAGATCAGCGGTTAATTTATTCCTGTAATGCATTAATGGGTAATTGCCTGGAGAAACTGACTAATTATGATAAGGCATTATGGTACCACCAGATGGCTTTGAATAGTTTAGAAAAAATGAAGCTTACTAATAATGACAAAGAGGAGCTGAATAATTATTTTGTTGCTTCGACTATCAATATTTGTAATATTTATGATTTAAAAGGTGAATACTCAAAATCTATACAAAAGCTGCAAGGTTTGCTTTCAAAAGATTTAGAAAAAAACTGGCCCAGATTATATGCAAATGTTCTAAGTAATCTGGCGTATTCAAAAATGAAAAACGGACAATATAAAAATGTCTATTTAATGTTTTCAAGATCGTTAAAGATTTTGGAAAAAAATGGAGACGAATCCGATATTCTGTATAAAAAAATTCATATAGGTGAATATTTTTTAACGCAAAAAGATACTCTTAAAGCAATTCAAATACTTAAAGAAGCGAATCAATTAGCCATTCGAATCAAGAATAGTAATGAAATTTTAACAACATTAAAACTTCTTTCCAGTTCTGATAAAAAGAATAGTATTCATTACGCAAATCAGTATATTAATTTGAGTGACAGTATTAACATTTTGCAAAAAAACGCACATGATAAATATGCCAGAATTGAGTACGAAACTTCGAGAATTGAAGATGAAAATAAAGTTTTGACAAAAAAAAATCTATACATGTTAATAATTTCATTTGTAATAATCCTTTTGTTTGTAATTATTCTTGTTTTAAGATATTCTAAATATAAAAACAAAGAATTACAGTTTTTAATTAAACAGAAAAAAGCGAATGAAGAGATTTATCTTTTGCTAATTGAGCAAAACGAAAAAATAAATATTGCGAGGGAAAACGAGAAAACTAAAATCGCAAGAGAATTGCATGATGGAGTAATGAATAAAATTTACGGTATTAGAATGAATTTAGGCTTTTTCAACGCAAAAATTGAAAAGGAAATCATTGAAAAACGTAAAAGTTATATTGCAGAATTGCAAAATGTAGAAAACGAAATTAGAATGATATCTCATGAATTAAATCAAAATTCTTTTTTTGAAGGAAGTGATTATAATACATTATTAACAAGTTTGGTTGATAATCAAAGGGATATTAGTACAACAAAGTTTGAATACATAATTGATGATTCTATAGATTGGACTATGGTTCAAAATGTCTACAAAATAAATATATACCGCATTATTCAGGAGTCGATTTTAAATGTCAATAAATATGCAAACGCAAATAATTGTAAAATTAAAATTAGAAAATTTGAAACTAACTTTTTGAAATTAACTATTGTGGATGATGGAGAAGGCTTTTTAGTTAAAACATCAAAAAATGGTATTGGTTTAAGTAATATGAAGGAAAGAATTACTTCATTAAAAGGCAAATTCAAAATCAAGTCAAAAATTAATAAAGGCACAAAAATAGAAGCCATTTTTGATCTTGATGCGATTTTAATAGATGCATTAGAATAATGTTTTAAGCGTTGTTATCACAGAAAAACAACTCTCATACTTTTTGCTGATTTTGGATAAAAATAAAAAATCACAACTTTATAATTTAGGAATATCAAATCTTTTGGTATTCCTTTTTTTTTGTCTTAAAAGCAATTATCAGGCAATTGTTTAAAGCTTCAGGGTTTGTCTTTATTTTAACTTTAAATGCTTTATAAACAAGATTATCCATCTTTAAATACCTTCATTACCGCTCTGCCAGCCAGATATTTATCTAAATAATGGAAGTCCGTAAATAATAGCGCAAAAGTCCGTAATATCTATCAGCAAAGCATTGCTATTTTCGTATAAGAATCTATTGAACTAATCTCGTAAAGAAGTAGGATTGATGATCTGACAATTTTAGGATATATCTTTAATTTAAAACTTTACTGATGCCCTGAAAATTGCGCGATCTCAGATTTTAGTTTATCAAAATAGATCTTTTAAAACTGATTTTAATTTTTGTAATACCTTATCGTTTTGATTTATATCTATTATTCTTATATCTCTGCAGACAATTTTGAGAATTTGCTGAAAAACGAACTACCCAAGTTTTCAGCAGATTATCAGGATAAAATAAATAGCTACATAAGGTGGCAAGATGCTCAATTATCACTTTTAGGGAGGGTAATATTGTTTAAGGCGGTTGAACAAATTTACAATTGCGAACCTCACAGCAAAGAGATAATGCTTACAAAGTATAATAAGCCTTATTTTAAGGACGATCCTGTTCAGTTTAATATTTCACATTCTGGTGAAATTGTAATTTGTGCTTTATGTGAAGGATCACAAGTAGGAATTGATATTGAAATGATATCAGATATTCAAATAGATGATTTTAGGTGGCAGATGACAGAAAATGAATGGTCTAAAATTATTTCGTCAAGTAAAAGGATGGAATCATTTTTTGATTACTGGACGCAAAAAGAAGCTGTTATTAAAACACATGGTCATGGTTTATCAATATCGCTAAAAACATTTGAAATCCTGGATGATACAGCGGTTCTTAATAAACAAAATTTTTTCCTGAAGGAAATAAAAATTGATGAAAAATATAAATGTTATATCGCTTTAGATGTGGATATTGGTCCGCTTTCGATAAGGAAAATATAAGTACTGTATTAAAAATCAAGTTTATATAACACGATAAGTGTATTAAATCATCCCATATTAATCATTTAAAAAAAACAAGTATGAGTAAGAAAATTTTAGTTATTGGAGCCTGTGGACAAATAGGTACTGAACTTACCTTGAGATTAAGACAAATTTACGGAGTTGAAAATGTAGTCGCTTCTGATATTGTAAAGCCTGATAATGATATTGTTAATCAGGGATATTTTGAAATTATTGATGCGCTCAATTTTGACCAGATTGAATATTTTGTAGAAAAATATGCTATTGACGAAGTATATTTATTATCTGCTTTATTATCTGCATCAGCAGAAAAGGCTCATGCATATGCCTGGGATTTAAATATGAATTCGCTTTTTCATGTATTGAATCTTGCAAAAGCAAAAAAAATAAAAAAGATATTCTGGCCTTCAAGTATCGCGGTGTTTGGAAATAATACACCTCGCGAAAAAACGGCTCAATACACGATTATGGAACCTTCAACAGTTTACGGGATAAGTAAACAAACGGGTGAAAGATGGTGCGAGTATTATCATAAAACATTTGGCGTAGACGTTCGCAGTGTGCGATATCCGGGAATAATTAGCTGGTCAGCGCCACCGGGTGGAGGAACTACTGATTATGCTGTAGATATTTTTCACTCGGCAATCAGAGAGCAAAAATATGAGTGTTTTTTATCTCCCCAGACTAAACTGCCAATGATGTATATTGATGATGCTATAGATGCGGCAATAAATATTATGCAGGCACCAGGTAATCTGGTAAAAATCAGATCTTCTTATAATTTATCAGCGATGAGTTTTAATCCTAAAGAAATAGCTGCCGAAATTCAAAAGCATATTCCTGATTTTGTGATTACTTATAAGGATAATGATTTTCGTCAATTAATTGCAGATAGCTGGCCTAACAGTATAGATGATAGCTCTGCAAGGTTAGACTGGAACTGGAAGAATAAATTTGATTTATCGAGCATGACTTTAGAAATGCTGGAGAAATTAGAAGCTACTATTCAAAACCAGGTATTTTCATAAAAAAGGCTTATAAGCAGTTTAATTTAAAATGTTGTTTAATAAAGTTGGTTTAAAACAACATATAGATTAACACAAAAAAGCCGGATAAAATTAAAACTTAATCCTATTACATTCTGGGTTTTCAAAACTCCGTCGGGTTGGCGGGGGTACTATTGTTGTGGGTAAAATTATGTAAACTTTTGTGTTTTTCAGTAGTTTCCGGTTGTTCCCGTTTTTGCTAAAAGGTTTGTTTCCAGAATAGATAAGTCCGTAATTTTTATCTCAAAAATCCGTAATTTATAAATAAATGTTACTACTATTTTAGCATAAAATATATTGTGCTTTGATATTGAAAATTAAATAGTTAGGTAAAAGTTCTCTCGCTATAGAAAGTAAGGTATACTTACAAATAAATATTTTATTATTTACAAAGCAGCTCACAAAATAATATTAATCGTAAAAAGAATTACAATAACATGGATCACATTAACGACAAAATAGCTAAGGATTATTGGCATAAAAAAAATAGTAGAATTGTTTATTCTAAAGAAGGTTTTTCAGGAAACTCCTTAATTGATTTTATTATAATTGACGCAAGTAAACTTTCTTATTTCTATAAAGTAACAACTGAAAATAGAGATGCTGAGTTTACCGTGTTAATTGCACTTTATAACATGATACTTCAGCGCTATTTTGCGACAGATAATGTGTTGTTGTTAAAATCATTTTTGTCTACTCAAAATGAATCGTTATGTTATGCATTTCAGTCTGTTGCCCAAAAAACAATACGCGAATTTATACAGGTAACTAAAGAGGAAGTTCAGGATATCTATAAATATGCGCCTTATTATGATGATGCTTTCAAAGAGCAGATATCGTATGTCAATAATATTCCTCTTGCGTTTAATTATGGTTTGGATGGCGAACGTAATCAGTTGAATAATGAATTGTCATTTCACATTGAAAAACTTGCCAATAAAGATCTAAAGATTTCATTAACGTATGTGGAGAAATATGCAGAGAATGATATCGCGTTACATTTTTTAAAGAATTTTGAAAGATGGCTTGAAAATTTAGAAGAAAATATTAATACTTCGATATCTGAGATTTCGTTAATTTCTAAAGAAGAAGAAAAATTTCTGCTGGAAACTCTGAACCCTTCAAAAGTCGATTATGACTATACTATAACTCTTGCGGGAATTGTAGAAAAACAAGCGAATAAAACGCCACAAAATATAGCCGTTGTATGCAAGGATATTGTCCTTACTTATCAATCACTAAATGAACATGCAAATCAACTTTCCAGACATCTTTTAAACCAGGGCATTACAGAAGGAGACTTTGTAGGAGTGAAAATGGAAAGAAGCGAAAAACTGGTAATCGCAATCCTGGCTGTTTTAAAAGCGGGCGCTACATATGTACCAATAGATGTTAATTATCCGGATGAAAGAATCGATTATATAGAAATAGATAGTAATTGTAAACTGGTTATTGATGTTGCCGTATACAATGACTTTCAGGAAAATCAGGTTAATTACTCCGTAGAAAACCCAATATCTAACCGAAAATCAAATGATGTAGCTTATATTATTTACACTTCAGGAACTACAGGAAATCCTAAAGGAGTAATGATTACACATCAAAATGCTGTAGCCTTAATAAATTGGTCACAAGAGGAATTTAATCCGGACAGTTTTGATATTGCTTATGCTGCGACTTCGCATTGTTTTGATCTTTCTGTTTATGAAATGTTTTATCCGCTTTCTATAGGAAAAAAAATAAAAATATTAAATAATGCTTTAGAAATTGGTTCAGAATTATCAAAAGATAAAAAAATCTTATTGAATACAGTTCCGTCAAGTATCCGAAATATTTTAGGAGAAGGATATTCGTTTGAAAACGTAAGCGTAATTAATCTTGCAGGAGAACCATTTGCGGTAGATATCGCTAAAAAGTTGTTGCAGACAAATGCAGAAATTAGAAATTTATACGGTCCGTCAGAAGATACAACGTATAGTACTTACTACAAATTATCACCAGATAA
Source organism: Flavobacterium sp. (assembly GCF_043722275.1). Lineage (GTDB taxonomy): Bacteria > Bacteroidota > Bacteroidia > Flavobacteriales > Flavobacteriaceae > Flavobacterium. The sequence continues at coordinate 35,287 of NZ_JAYSPC010000158.1, forward strand.
AACATATCAAACCATTCCTATTGGTAAACCTATTACAAATACACAAGCTTATATTTTAGATGAAAATTTACAATTAGTTCCAGTAGGTATTATGGGTAAATTATACCTTTCCGGAGACGGGATTGCAAATGGATATCTTAATAAACCGGAATTAACATCTGCAAAATTTATAGACAATCCTTTTGAACAGGGAAAAAAGATGTACGATACCGGTGATTTAGTAAAATGGATGCCGGATGGAAATCTTGCCTATTTGGGACGAAAAGATCATCAGATAAAATTAAGAGGTTATCGTATTGAACTTGAAGAAATAGAAAACGCAATAGTTTCATTTTCTGAAGATATAATGCAAGCCGTTGTTGCCGTTAGAAAAAGTAATGGCGCAGATGTTTTAGTTGGCTATTATACAGAGGATGAAGTTATAGATATTACAGCTTTAAGAGCCAGTTTAGAAAAACAGCTTCCGGCGTATATGGTTCCGTCGTTTTTTATAAAAGTAGAAACAATTCCGCTAACGCCAAACGGAAAAATAGATAAAAATGCCCTTGCCGAAGTGTCTGATATTGCTATCGTTAAAACAGAATATGTAGCGCCGGCTGATGCCGTTGAAAAAGCTTTGGTTGAAATCTGGGAGCAAACTTTAGGAATTTCGCCTATTGGAATGAACGATCAATTCTTTGAATTAGGAGGTCATAGTCTTATGATTTCGCAAATTATTAATTCTATTTACAAAAATCTTAATAAAAGTGTTCCATATAAAGTTTTTTATACCAATCCTACCATCAATGAACTAAGAAAAGTATTGAAAAATCAGGAATATTTGCCAATTCCTTTAGTTTCTTATTCTGAATCTTATCCCTTAACACATTCTCAAAACCGCTTATGGCTTCTAAGTCAGTTAGAAGGTGGCAATGAAGCCTATCAAATTTCAGGAGCAGTAACCTTAAAAGGAAATATTGATGCTGATAATTTTACCAAAGCTTTTATCGAAGTAGTGGCGCATCACGAAATTTTGAGAACCTCGTTTAAAAAGGATCAGGATGGTGAAATAAAACAATATATAGTTCCCAATAACGAATTTCACTTTACGGTAGAAAACAAGGATTTTTCAAATTATGAATTACCATATCAGCATGTAGAAAATTATATAAAAGAAAAAGAAAAGCAAAGTTATAACCTTGCATTAGCGCCTTTATTCAGAGCTTCATTAATAAAAACCGGTTCTAATGAGTACTTATTTTATTTATCAATTCACCATCTTATAAGTGACGGCTGGTCGTTGAATGTGTTAACAGCACAAGTTTTAGAAAATTACGAGATCTTAAAAACCGGAGATACTATTATAATGCCGGAGCAATCTGTTCAGTTTAAAGATTATACTTTATGGCTGCACGATCAGCAGAAAAAAGATAATTATCTGACAGCAGAAAAATATTGGTTAAAACAATATGAAGAAACTCCGCCGGTGCTTCAATTGCCGGGATATACTAATCGTCCTGTTATAAAAACATATACCGGAAGTCAGTTTCGTTGTAATTTTTCAACAGAATTGCTTACCGAATTAAAAAGCCTATCTAAGAATTCGCAGGTAACACTATTTACAGTGTTGATGTCAGGAGTAAAAACATTATTATCAAGATACACCAATCAAAACGATATTGTTATTGGTACGCCAATAGCAGGACGTGAACATCCGGATTTAGAACAGCAGATAGGTTTATATATCAATACGCTTGCAATACGAACACTAATAAACCAAAAAGAAGGATTTTCAAGATTGCTTCAAAAAGAAGGCAAACAACTTTTAGAAGCTTATGAACATCAAAGTTTTCCGTTTGATGCTTTAGTAGAACAATTAAAAATTTCAAGAGATACCTCAAGATCTCCTTTGTTTGATATTATGGTTGTTTTGCAAAACCAGCATCAGGTATCTAATTTTGCAAATAAAAATTCTTCGGATATTGTTCTTGAGGAATATGAACTTAGCAGTAGTATTTCTCCGTTTGATATTGTCTTTACTTTTACAGAAAAAGAATCACTTCACTTAGAAATTCTTTATAACACCGCCATTTATACGCCTGAGTTTATTGAGGGAATATCATGGCATCTGGAAAGTTTATTTCAGCAGGTAGTAAAAGAACCTGAAATGCTTTTAGAAGAAATTGAACTAGTATCTGAAAGTGAAAAAGAAACTTTACTTCATACATTCAATAATACAGATGTTGCTTTTGATACAGAGAAAACCGTTATAGATCACTTTTTATCCCAGGTAGAAAAAACACCTCAAAAATTGGCTGTCATTGAAGCGGATAAGACTTTAAGTTATCGTGAATTAGATGAATTATCTAACAGAATGGCTAATTATCTTATTGAAAATCATAAAGTAGCGCCGCAAAATTTAATTGCCGTTAAGCTCGAAAGAGGAGAACGCCTGCTGATATCATTATTAGGAATTTTAAAAACCGGTGCGGCTTATGTACCTGTTGATACGAATTATCCGGAGACCAGAATCAATGATATTCTTGAAGATGTTGCTGCAAAAGTCGTAATAGACGATGCATTTTTAGATGAGTTTTATTGTAGCAAAACATCGGCTTTAAAGCCCGAAATAAAAACCGTAAGTACAGATCTTGCTTATGTAATCTATACTTCCGGTTCTACAGGAAAACCAAAAGGCGTGATGATTACGCATCAAAGTTTGGTCAACTTATGTCATTGGCATATAGAAACTTATAATGTTGACGAAACCAGTAACGGAACTTTATTTTCCGGAGTTGGATTTGATGCTTCGGTTTGGGAAATCTATCCATATTTGATATCTGGTGCGTCACTTTATCCCATTCAAAAAGAAGAAATACGTCTGAATATAAAAGTATTAGCGTCGTTTTTACAAGATAATGTAATTACACATGCCTATTTGCCTTCAAAAATCTGTGAGGATCTTATGGCAGATGATAGTGTACAATTATCTACAACGATACTTACCGGCGGAGAACGTTTAAATTATGCCGTAAATACATCTCTACAGATATATAATAATTATGGACCAACAGAAAACACGGTTGTAACAACTTTTTATGATTGTAAACAAGCCTTAAAAGAAAAGGTATCTATAGGAAAACCAGTATCGAATACAAAAATTTACATTTTATCCGAAAATTTAAAATTACAACCCATTGGAGTTGCGGGAGAATTGTGTGTGTCCGGAATTGGACTTTCAAAAGGGTATTTGCATCAACCGCAACTTACGGAAGAAAAATTTATTCAGAACCCTTTTAAAACAAATGAAAAACTCTATAAAACAGGAGATTTAGCACGATGGCTGCCTGACGGTAATCTTGAATTTATAGGCAGAAAAGACAATCAGGTAAAAATAAGAGGAAACCGGGTTGAACTAGGTGAAATAGAACATGTTATTAGAGAATATGAGCCTGCAATTACCAATGCGATTGTATTGGTGAAAGAAATAAACAAAGAACCTTCGATAATTGCTTATTACACGGCAACGGCGATTATAGACAGAAAATTGCTTAGAAATTACTTAAAAGAAAAACTGGCTGATTATATGGTTCCAAGCTATTACATAGTGCTGGAAACATTACAATTGAACGCAAACGGGAAGGTAGATAATACAAAACTGCCAATTATTACCGAAGCAGATATCCTTAAAAAAGAATATGCTGCACCAACTAATGAAACCGAAACAAAGATTGCTATAATCTGGCAGGAACTTTTAGGACATCAAAAAATAGGTGTTACAGATGATTTCTTTGAGCTTGGCGGACACAGCTTATTATTAACCAAATTATTAACGGAATATCAGAAAATATTTAAAATAACAATTGATCTAAAAGACCTCTATACAAATACGAGCCTGAAAAGTCATGCATTTCTTTTAAATGATTCGACCGAAGAAGTGAACGAAATTGAAAAATTAGCCAATCAGGAATTCTATGATTTGTCACCGTCACAAATTAGATATTGGCTGCTTTATAAAATAAACGGAAAATCAAGAGAATTTAATATTTACAGCACATTTGATTTGCCAAATAATTTAAATGTAACAGCTTTTGAATCAGCATTTAATATCCTTTTAGAGCGTCATGAAATTTTAAGAAGCGTATTTGTTGAAAATGCCGGGATTCCGCAGCAAAAAATTATTTCACATTTGCCCGTTTCCATTCCGTTTTTTGAATCAGATAAAGAGATTAAAAGCAACGTATTTGAACATGAGTTTGATCTTGAAACCTATCCGTTGTTTAAAATCGCAATTTTAGAGCAAAATGCCACTCATCAATTGTATTTTAATATGCACCATAGTATTGGTGATGGTTGGTCTATGGGGATTATATCCAGGGATTTAATAGCAATTTATACCGCTATTATAACTGGTAAAACCGCTGAACTTCCTGAGTTATCAATACAATATAAAGATTATGCACAATGGCAGAATAAAGAGCTTCGATCGTCTGAAATTTCTGTTCATGAAAATTATTGGCAACAACAATTTGCCGGACCATTAGGCTATCTTCAATTGCCATCAGATTATAGTTCAAAACTAAAAAAGGCAAACGATTCTTCGTCTTATACAGTATATATTACAGAAGATAAGAAGAAAAAAATGGAAGAATTGTCAAGAAAAAGCGGCAGCAGCGTATTTGCAATATTTGTTGCAACTCTTAAAATTTTATTGTTCAGGCTTACATCTCAAGAAGATATTATTGTAGGGATTCCGGTAGCAAACAGAAATCATTATCAGCTAAAAGATCTTGTAGGCTGTTTTATAAATACGCTCATGCTTCGTGATAAAATAGACGAAAATGCCTCTTTTGAAACCTGGCTGCAAACCGTTAATGAAACATTGATAAATGCATTGGCACATCAAAATTATCCTTTTGAGCAATTGCTGGAACTTATCGATGCTCCTCAAAACGACAATAGTTTTCCTTTAAGTCCGGTTTTTCTAAATATGGTTGATTTTGAAGCAAAAGCACAGGAAATAATAGCTGAATTTACTTCAAATCATGAAATAGTTGAAGCAACACCAAAATTTGATTTGGAATGTTACATAAAAAGTTTCGCAAACGGATATAGTATTAACTGTGTTTATGATCATGAATTATTTAAAAAAGAAACAATTGAATATTGGATCACGGCTTACTTATCAATTATCGATCAGGTAATAGTTAATGAAGAAAAACAATTGCAGGAAATAAAAATATTTGAAGAATTTATTTATCAGGAAGAAGATTTAAAACCTATAAATGATTTCAGATTTTTTGAACCTACAGAAACGCAACAAACTATAACACAAAGATTTGAAAAACAGGTTGAACAATATCCGGATAATATCGCGGTCGCTTCAAAACAAATTGAACTTACATATAAAGCGCTAAATAATTGTGTAAATCATTTAGCAGCACAAATCAATGAAAAAGCAAATCCCGAAACAAAACGAATAGCATTGCTTTTAAATCACGATGAAACTTGTGTAATAGGAATGCTGGGAGTACTTAAAGCAGGATACGGTTACGTGCCTATAGATCCAAATACTCCATTGAGCAGGATTCAGTTTATTATTGAAGATTCAGGATGTAACCAGTTGATATGTAATGCTAATACAATCGAAACAGCGCAGCAATTGCAGCAAATAGTTCCGGAATTATTACTTACAAAGCTATCTCAAAATTACGTTCTTCCTCAAATTTCAAATCCTGATAAAAGTTTAAATCCGTTAGCAGATGCTTATGTTTTGTACACTTCAGGATCTACGGGAATGCCAAAAGGGGTTTTGCAAAATCAAAAAAACGTACTTCATTTTATTCGGGTATATACTAATAATGTTCAAATTGGAGAAAATGATAATTTAAGTGTTTTCTCAACCTACACATTTGATGCTTCTGTAAAAGATATTTATGGCGCAATTTTGAACGGAGCCAAAGTTAGTTTCTACGATATAGTTGAAAAAGGACTTGATCCACTTTCAGAATGGATGCTTGCTGAAAACATTACCATTATTCATATGGTGCCAACCATTTACAGAAATTTTTTGAAAGGACTGGATGACGGTGTGGTTTTACCAACAGTACGATTAATTGATCTGGGAGGAGAATCATGCCACAAGTCAGATTTGGATTTATTTAAAAAATATTTCCTTGAAGGAGCATTTTTAGTCAACGACTACGGACCAACAGAATCTACCATTGTAAGCCAGAAATTTTTAACGCACAGTTCTCAATTAACAAGGAACAATATACCTCTGGGTCAGGCAGTAAAGGAAACAGGAGTCTTTTTATTAGATGAAAAGAACCTGCCAAAAGGAGTTTATCAGTCAGGAGAAATTGTTTTTAAAAGCGACTATCTCTCATTAGGATATTTAAACAGACAGGAATTAACAGATAATGTCTTTATAACAGATCCGATAACAGGAAACGGAAGAGTTTATAAATCCGGTGATATTGGAAAAATGCTTCCTACCGGCGAAATTGAATTCCTGCAAAGAAAAGATTCTCAGGTAAAAATCAACGGATTACGAATAGAATTATCTGAAATAGAATATCAGCTTGAACAAATTGAGTTTATAAATGAGGCAGTGGTTTTGCTTAAGGAATTACAAGGAAACAACTATATAACGGCATATATAAGGTTATCTGAAGTTTTAGATGCAGCTAAAGTCAAAACACTTTTAGGACAAATATTGCCTAAATATATGATTCCGAATATTTACATAGCCATGGAAGAATTTCCGTTAACGAGAACCGGAAAAATAGAAAGAAAAGCATTGCCGAATCCTACTATTTCCGATTTAAAAACGGTGCCTTATGTAGCTCCTAAAAATGATATAGAAAGTGAATTGGTAAATATTTGGGCCGAAGTTCTCAAACTCGATCCTGAAATAGTAGGTACCGAAGATAATTTCTTTGAATTGGGTGGAAATAGTTTACAGGCAGTTGTATTGATTAATAAAATAAACAAAATATACAACACCATGTTTTCGATAACAAACCTTTACGAAACCTTAAATATAGCAGGATTATCCATCTTACTGAACTTTTATATCATTCAAAAAAACGAATTTGATATGGTACTTCAGGAAGAAGATCAAGATGAAATTGTTCTTTAAAGATTTTCAAAAAAGAAAAATTCAATCATTAAAAAGAAAAAAAGAAATATAAATCCGGGAATACCAGGTTAAACAATTTTTTATGAAAAATGACATTCTACACAAACTTCTTTCATTAGGAGTTCAGCTAAAAATAAATGATGGTAATCTAAAAGTCAATGCTCCTAAAGGTATATTGACAACAGAATTATTAGAGGAAATTAAAGAAAATAAAGCGTATTTGATGAGCCTGATAGCAGTCAGCACATCCATTCCTAAAGCTGAGGTAAAGGAAAACTACGCCTTAACGCCAACACAATATTTTATGTGGTTTACGCATGAATATCTTGGAGGAAGCAGAGCCTATAATATTACTTCGACGTTGAAATTGCAGGGGAAAATCAATGAAACGCTGCTTGAAACAGCATTTCAGCAGGTTATAGCACGTCACGAATCACTAAGAACTGTTTTTAGAAAAAATCAGCAGGAAGAAATACAACAGTTCATCCTGACAAAAAATGAAGCTAAGTTTGAACTTCAAACTGTAGCATTACAGGATTACTCTGTGGCGCAGCTTCACAATCAGATTAATGAGGAATATCAAAAAGTTTTTGATTTAGAAAAAGACCTTTTGTTAAACGCAACCTTAATAAAAAGCAGCGACGAAGAACATATTTTAGTATTTGTTCTGCATCATATCATAGGTGATGGCTGGTCGTTGCAATTGCTTACACGAGAAGTTATGTTTGTATATAACAATCTTGCGAGCGCAAAAGCAACCGAATTACCTGAACTTAATATTCAATACAAAGATTACAGCGAATGGCTTAATGAAAAGCTTGTAAGTCCGGAATATAATGCAAAATTAGAATACTGGAAACAGCAATTTCAAACAAAATCTCCTGTTCTTGATTTGATTCAGCAAAAACGTCCGGCTGTAAAAACCTATAATGGGCAAATACACAGCCATGAATTTTCTAAACAGTTTTTAGGAGAATTAAATACTTTCGCCAAAGAGCAGCAAATGACGCTGTTCATGATACTTATGGGCGGATTAAACGGGTTATTTTCTAAATATACAGGTCAAAGCGATATCACACTTGGAACTACTGTTGCAGGAAGAGAACACGCAGATCTGGAGCACCAGATAGGATTATATTCTAATGCTTTGCCAATACGCACGCAATTTGAAAAACAAGACAGTTTCCTGGAATTGATGCAAAAACAAAAGCAGACACTTATAAAAGCATATGAAAATAAAGAATATCCTTTTACGGCGCTTGTCAATCATTTAACACTTCCTAAGGATCAAAGCAGATCTGCTTTGTTTGATATTATGGTTTTATTGCAAAATCATCAAGGACTGGAAATCAACGATCAAAAAGGAATTAATGGAGTAATAGCTTCTGAATATAGTGAAATCGAAAGAGGAGTTAGTCAGCTTGATATTAGTTTTGTCTTTATAGAGAAAGAAGAAATCCTGACTTTAAGCGTTGAATACAACACAGACATTTATAACGAAAGTTTTATAGTAAATCTTCTCAATCATTTTGAAGGATTTGTAAAATCAGGAATCCAAAAACCGGATCAATCTATCCATACTATCGGGATTTTGACTTTGGAAGAAAAAAATCAGATACTTACAGAATTTAATCATGAATCTGTTTCTTCTGAAAATTCTTTGACTATTGTTGATCTTATAAAAACAACCGCTGCCGAAAACCCAAACCAGAAAGCACTAGTTTATCAGGAAGAAGCAATAAGTTATGCACTTTTAGAAAAATACAGTAACAAACTGGCAAATTATATTGAACAGCATCTTCATGTCGAAAAAGGGGATTTTGTGGGAATAGAACTAGAAAGAAACGCCTGGACAATTGTTACAATTCTGGCTGTATTAAAAGCCGGAGCCGTATATATACCTATCGATCCTGCTTATCCTGAAGAAAGAAAAGCCTACATAAAACAAGACAGCAACTGCAAGTTTACGATTACCAATACTACATTAGAAGAATTTAAAAACGCCTCGGATAATTATACCGAAGAATATAAATCGGACATAAATCCAACAGATTTAGCATATGTAATATATACTTCAGGATCTACAGGAAATCCAAAAGGAGTTCAAATAAATCATGCTTCCTTAATTGATTATGCAGTTACATTTAAGGATTACTTTCAATTGTCATCACAAGACAGCATCGTACAACAGGCAAGTATTTCTTTTGATACTTCGATAGAAGAAATATTCCCAATCCTGATAAGCGGAGGAACTTTGGTAGTGTATGAATCAAAAGGCGATTTCGAAACATTATTCCGCCTTTGCGAAAATTCGAACATAACAGTTTTAAGTACAAATCCGTATGCATTGCAATATTTAAATGCATCACATAAACAATATAATCTTAAAATAAGAACCCTGATTAGTGGTGGAGACGTTTTACAGCCGGATTACATCAATAATTTATGGGATAATATCGCAATATATAATACGTACGGACCAACAGAAAGTACGGTTTGTGCGACTTATTATCCAATTACACAAAAACAAACCGCCATTTCAATAGGAAAACCTATCGCTAACAGACAAGTATATATTGTAGCGCCGGAAAGTACACAATTATCTCCCGTAGGAGTTATAGGAGAACTTTGTATTTCAGGTACAGGATTGTCAGCAGGATATTTGAATCAGCCAGAACTAACAGCAGAAAAATTTGTTGCAAACCCTTTTGTCGAACGCGAAAAAATGTACCGAACAGGCGATTTAGCGTATTGGCATCCAGACGGAAACATCGAATACATGGGTAGAATTGATCATCAGGTTAAGATTCGCGGTTTCAGGATAGAATTGGGCGAGATAGAAACCGCCGTGCTTCAATATTCCGCCGATTTAAAACAAACAGTTGTTGCAGTAAAAGAAAGCAATGGCGAGAAAGTATTGGTTGCTTATTATGTTAGTTCTGAGGAACTTGATAAATCGGCTATCAGAACCTATCTTCAGGGAAAATTACCGGAATATATGGTTCCGGGATTCTATGTTGCTTTAGAAAATCTTCCTTTAACTCCTAACGGAAAAACGGATCGTAAAGCGCTTCCGGGAATAAGCGGAGAAGACCTTATCAGAAAAGAATATACAGCGCCAAGAAATAAAATAGAAAAAGATCTTGTTACTATCTGGCAGGAAGTTTTAAAAGTGGACAAGATTGGAATCACGGATAATTTCTTTGAACTTGGCGGACACAGTCTTGTTGCAGCTCAGGTTATTAACCGAATCCAAAAGCAATTAAACAAGAAAGTATCCTTTAAGGATTTCTTTTCAAATCCTACGATCGAAGGCTTGTCGAAGCAATTAACGCAATCCGGTTATCTTTCGATTCCA
>NZ_JAYSPC010000159.1:0-1767 GCF_043722275.1 Flavobacterium sp.
CATTTTATTTCCCACTTTGGTTATTAGCTCCCAAGATTTCATTTTTTCCATTACGCCTAAAGTTGCCAAAGCTGCTGTTGGGCCAATACGTTCTGTCCAAAACGTACTGCTAATAAAAGTGCTTTGAGCCGCTTCCATAACTGATTTTCTTCCTACTACTGCCGTTAATGCATAGCCATTTCCTATGGTTTTTCCGAACATGGTAATATCTGGCTCCACACCAAATTTTTGAAATATTCCTCCAAAAGTTTCTCTAAATCCCGAAGTACATTCGTCAAAAACCAATACAATATTTTTTTGAGTGGCTAAATCTCTTACTTTTTGCAAAAAATTATCTTCAGGTCCAAAATTTCTTAACACTTCCATTTTAATAACACCTATGTTATTATTTTCAACAATACTTACTAGTTCTTCGTAGTTATTATAATGAAAAGGAAATACCGTGTTTTTTAAGTTTTTTGGCACACCCAATGGGCTTAAACCCGGAATTAAATGCCCTGATAAATCATCACCAGCGTTATGATTAGCAGACAAGTACCAATCGTGCCAACCATGATATCCGCATATTGCAACCTGATCTTTACCTGATGCAGCACGAGCAATTCTAATAGCGATTGAATTTGCTTCACCACCACTACGAGCAAAACGCACCATATCTGCCCATGGATTCATTTCGATTAATTTTTCAGCCAAATAAACTTCCTCGGGACAGTTTAATGTACTCATATTTCCCTTTTTTACGGTTTCTATTACGGCTGCATCCACCTCATCATTACCATACCCTAAAGTATTGGTTCCTATTCCCATAATAGACATATCTGTGAGTTCTTTGCCATCTAAATCCCAAACTTTACATCCTTTTGATTTAGAAAAATAAGCTGGCCAGAGATCCGGTAAAAACATTTCTGGTCTTTTAGAGAGCAACATTGTTCCGCCTGGAATTAATGTTTTTGCTTTTTTATATAATTCTTGACCTTTTCCCATGATTAATCATTTTTTAAAGACTTTAAAAGTCCTTCATTTCTAATAATTGTATCGTTTATTTTAATTAAATCTTCTTCGATAATATAATTTACATACTCCATCCAAGTTTTTTCGGTTCCCAAATTATTTATCAAGATTTCGATTAATTCAAAATCTCTAGTTTCATCTACGGTCATTCTGATTTTAGAAAAATTAGATTCACACGGAAAATTAATTGCCGTGAATAAATTCCCTCCGTTGAAATCTGAATTATTTCTGATATAAGGGGTAACATGTTCCCGTTCTGATAACAATTTGGCGTTTTTCCATGCTTTTTCCAATGCCGAAAATTTAAAAACCTCTACATCTTGCCCATCAGGAAAATGCTCAACGAGTCCGTTAGACCCATAATCTTTATCATTTTCTTGAACAAAATCAATCACTTTGTCTACCAAAACTGGATCAATAAGAGGGCAATCCGAAGTTACTCTAACAATCCAATCCGCATTTTTAGATTTTACCGCTTGATAAAACCGGTCTAAAACATCGGATTCAGAACCTCTTGAAGCATTAAAACCCCATTCGATTGCTTTATCAAAAATTATTGTATCGGCTTCATCATTCGTAGTTGCAACAATTATTTCGGAAACTTTTGTGCATTTTTTTAATCGGTCTAAATGAATTTGGAGCAAAGATTTACCGCCAATTTCTTTTAAAACTTTACCTGGTAATCTTGTACTTCCAGTTCGAGCTTGAGTGATAACTATCGTTTTTATTGCCATACTATTGCGGCTCTTATTTTTT
>NZ_JAYSPC010000160.1:0-18662 GCF_043722275.1 Flavobacterium sp.
AAGCTGCTGCTCCGGCTGCTGCTGCAGGTGGTGATCCAGTAAAAGGGAAGGAACTTTTTAATGCAAATTGCGCTGCATGTCACAAATTAGATGCTAAATCAACTGGTCCAGCCTTAAGAGGTGTCGCTGGTAGACATGAGATGGCGTGGATTTACAAGTGGGTGCATAACAGCTCTGAAATGATTAAATCAGGAGATGCTGCTGCAGTTAAACTTTTTGAAGAAAATAACAAGTCTGTAATGACTCCTTTTCCTCAATTATCAACAGGTGATATTGATAATATCATTGCTTATACTTCTGAAGTAAAAGCTGAACCTGCTACGGGTGCTGCTGGAACTCCGGGCGCATTGCCAACAGGTGGTGTTCAAGAAGGAAGTGGAGTTTCTAATAGTATTATTTTAGGGGCCCTTGCTCTTGTAATGGCAATTTTAGTTGTTATGTTGTTCATGGTGAACAAGGTATTGACTAAAGTGGCAAGTAATAACGGTATTGTAGTTGCTCCAAGAGAAGCAAGAACTCCAATCTGGAAAGCTTTTGCTAAAAACCAATTCCTGGTATTAGTTACATCTATATTTTTGCTTTTGGCAAGTGGTTATTTTGTTTATGCTTTCTTAATGCAAGTTGGTGTTGATCAAAATTATGAACCAATTCAGCCAATTCACTATTCACATAAAATCCACGCTGGAGATAACGAAATCAATTGTAAATATTGTCACTCTGCTGCTCGTGTGAGTAAAAATGCGGGTATTCCATCTTTGAATGTTTGTATGAACTGTCATAAAAACATTTCTGAAGTTGCGGAAAGTACTGCTACTCCTGAGTACAGCAAAGCGTTTTACGATGCGCAGATCCAAAAATTGTATGATGCTGTTGGTTGGGATAAAGCCAAGCAATCTTATACTGGAAAAACGCAGCCTGTAAAATGGGTTCGTATTCATAATCTTCCTGATTTTGTTTACTTCAACCACTCTCAACACGTTAATGTTGCAGGAGTTGAATGTCAAACTTGTCACGGTCCAGTGCAGGAATTTGAGATCATGAAGCAATATTCTAAATTAACAATGGGATGGTGTATTGATTGCCATAGAAAAACTGATGTTAAGATGGAAGGAAATGCTTACTATGATAAAATTCATGCTGAACTTTCTAAAAAATACGGTGTAGAGAAATTGACTGCAGCGCAAATGGGAGGTTTAGAATGCGGTAAATGCCACTATTAATCGAATTATTAAGATTTTAATATTTATATACAATGTCATCAAACAAAAAATACTGGAAAAGTGTTGAGGAACTAGAGAATAGTTCTATTGTTGAGGCGCTTAGAAATAACGAATTTGTTGAAGAAATTCCTACTGAAGAATTTTTAGGAAATGCAGATGCTTTAGCTTCATCTGGAACTTCACGTCGTGACTTTTTAAAGTACGTAGGATTTAGTACTGCAGCTGTTACGCTTGCTGCTTGCGAAGGTCCTGTTCACAAGTCTATACCATATGTGTTACAACCAGAACAAATCATTCCTGGTGTTGCGGATTATTATGCAACTACTGTTTTTGATGGTTTTGATTTTGCTAACCTATTAGTAAAAACTCGTGAGGGTCGTCCAATTAAAATTGATAACAATACTATTTCTGGAGCTAAGTTTTCAGCCAATGCTAGAATTCATGCGTCTATATTATCATTATATGATAGTATGCGTTTGAAAGAGCCTAAATTGGATGGAAAAAATGGTAGCTGGTCTGCTGTTGATTTAAGAATTAAATCAAGCCTTGCTGAAGCAAAAGCAAAAGGCGGACAGGTGGTATTGTTGACAAATACTTTAGCGAGTCCATCTACTGAAAAATTAATAGGTGAATTTATCGCTAAAAATCCTAATGCAAAACATGTTGTCTATGATGCAGTTTCTTCATCTGACGCATTAGATGCATTTGAAACAGTTTATGGTGAAAGAGCTCTTGCTGATTATGATTTTTCAAAAGCTTCTTTAATTGTTTCTGTTGGTGCTGATTTATTAGGTGACTGGCAAGGTGGTGGATATGATGCAGGATATGCACAAGGTAGAATTCCATCAGGATCTACCGGAGCTAAAAAAATGTCTCGCCATTTTCAGTTCGAATCAAATATGACATTGTCCGGAGCTGCTGCTGATAAACGTATTCCTATGGGAGTTGCGGATCAAAAGCAGGCTTTAGTTCAAATTTATAATATAATTACAGGATCTTCTGTTGCTGTTTCTTTAGATGCTAAATTTAAAGTTGAAGTAGTTAAAGCTGCTCAGCAATTAAAACTTGCAGGTTCTAAAGGTGTTTTAGTTTCAGGAATTGAAGATAAAAATGCTCAATTATTAGTTTTAGCTATCAACCAGGTGTTGGCTAGTGAAGCTTTTAATACTGTAGGTACAAGACAAATTAGAAAAGGATCTAATGCACTTGTATCTCAATTAATAAAAGACATGAATGCTGGAAGTATTCATACTTTAATCATGAGCGGAATTAATCCGGTTTATACATTAGCTGATTCATCTTCTTTTGTATCTGGATTGAAAAAAGTAAAAACTTCGGTAGCATTTTCTTTAAAAGAAGATGAGACTGCATCTATAACTACAATTGCTGCTCCGGTTCCTCATTACTTAGAGGCTTGGGGAGATGTTGTAATTACAAAAGGAACTTATAGTTTGACTCAGCCAACTATTCGTCCTATATTTAACACGAAACAATTTCAAGACGTTTTATTGTCATTAAACGGTATTCCTGGAAATTTCTATGATTATATTAAAGCTAATTCAGCTTCAGTAATTGTAGGGTCTTCTTGGAACAAAGTTTTACATGATGGTGTTTTTGTTAGTGGTTCATCTGCATTAGCTGCAGGATCTGTTGATTATAGTGCGGCTGCAAGTGCTGTTGCAAAATCAAGATCTGCTGGAGACTTCGAATTAGTATTATATACTAAAACAGGTATGGGTGACGGACAACAAGCAAACAACCCTTGGTTGCAAGAGTTTCCAGATCCAATCACAAGAGTTTCTTGGGATAACTATGTAACTGTTTCGAATGCTGATGCTAAAAAATTAAACTTAACAAATGAAATTGTTGCAAACGGAGGTTTAAACGGAAGTTATGCTACAATTACTACTGCTGATGGTTTAAAATTAGAAAACGTTCCAGTAATTGTTCAGCCAGGACAAGCTGTTGGTACAGTTGGTTTAGCATTAGGTTACGGTCGTAAGGCTGCTTTGAAAGAAGAAATGATGGTAGGTTTAAACGCTTACTCTCTATATAAAAATTTCAATAGTGTTCAATCTGTTTCTATTGCGAAAGCAAATGGAGTTCATGAGTTCGCTTGTGTTCAGGGACAGAAGACATTAATGGGAAGAGGAGATATTATTAAAGAAACTTCTCTTGAAATTTTCAACACTAAAGATGCTGAGTTTTGGAACGAACAACCAATGGTATCTTTAGATCACCAGGAAGTTGCAGCTACAACAGTTGATTTATGGGAACCATTTGATCGTTCTACAGGACATCACTTTAACCTTTCAATTGATTTGAACGCTTGTACAGGTTGTGGAGCATGTGTTATTGCTTGTCACGCTGAAAACAACGTACCTGTTGTAGGTAAAGCAGAGGTAAGAAGAAGTCGTGATATGCACTGGTTGCGTATTGACAGATATTATTCTTCTGAAAGCACTTTTGAAGGTGATAACGAAAGAAAAGAGAATATTGCTGGTTTGTCAAGTTCATTATCTACATTTAATGAAATGGAAAAACCTGGAGATAATCCACAAGTTTCTTTCCAACCGGTAATGTGTCAACACTGTAATCACGCACCATGTGAAACAGTTTGTCCAGTTGCTGCAACTTCTCACGGTCGTGAAGGTCAAAATCATATGGCTTATAACAGATGTGTTGGTACTCGTTACTGTGCAAACAACTGTCCTTATAAAGTACGTCGTTTCAACTGGTTCTTGTATAACAAAAACAGTGAATTCGATTACAACATGAATGATGATTTAGGACGTATGGTATTAAACCCAGACGTAAACGTTCGTTCTCGTGGAGTTATGGAAAAATGTTCTATGTGTATTCAAATGACACAGGCGACTAAGCTAAAAGCTAAAAATGAAGGTCGTCCGGTTGCTGATGGTGAATTCCAAACAGCATGTTCAAATGCTTGTTCTTCAGGAGCGATGATATTTGGTGATGTTAATGATACTGAAAGCAAAGTTGCTAAATTAGCTGCTGATGATAGATCATACCACTTATTGGAGCATGTTGGAACAAAACCTAATGTGGTTTACCATGTTAAAGTTAGAAATACTTAGAATAAATTATTAATTAAGAAACATATAAAGGATTATGTCGTCTCACTACGAAGCACCCATTAGAAAACCTTTAGTTATAGGTGATAAATCTTATCACGATGTAACTGTAGATGTAGCTGCACCTGTTGAAGGTCCGGCAAACAAACATTGGTGGATTGTATTTTCAATCGCATTAATAGCCTTCCTTTGGGGGTTAGGTTGTATAATTTACACTGTATCTACCGGTATTGGAACATGGGGATTAAATAAAACAGTTGGTTGGGCTTGGGATATCACGAACTTCGTTTGGTGGGTTGGTATTGGTCACGCCGGAACATTAATTTCTGCGGTATTATTACTTTTCCGTCAACGTTGGAGAATGGCTATTAACCGTTCTGCAGAAGCAATGACTATCTTCTCGGTAGTTCAGGCAGGTTTATTCCCAATTATTCACATGGGTCGTCCATGGTTAGCGTACTGGGTTTTACCTATTCCAAATCAATTTGGATCATTATGGGTAAACTTTAACTCACCGTTACTTTGGGACGTATTCGCAATTTCAACGTATCTTTCGGTATCATTAGTTTTCTGGTGGACTGGTTTGTTACCTGATTTTGCAATGTTACGTGACAGAGCAATAACACCTTTTAATAAACGAGTATATTCTATCCTAAGTTTTGGATGGAGTGGTAGAGCTAAAGATTGGCAGCGTTTTGAAGAAGTATCTTTAGTATTAGCTGGTTTAGCTACTCCTCTTGTACTTTCTGTACACACGATTGTATCGATGGATTTTGCTACTTCTGTAATCCCGGGATGGCATACAACAATTTTTCCTCCGTACTTCGTTGCAGGAGCAGTATTCTCTGGATTTGCAATGGTAAACACCTTGTTGATTGTTATGAGAAAAGTTTCTAATCTTGAAGCTTATATCACATTACAACATATCGAGTTAATGAATATTGTAATCATGATTACAGGTTCTATCGTTGGTGTAGCGTATATTACTGAGTTATTTGTAGCTTGGTATTCAGGAGTAGAATATGAGCAATATGCGTTTTTGAACAGAGCTACCGGACCTTACTGGTGGGCATATTGGTCAATGATGACTTGTAATGTTTTCTCTCCACAATTTATGTGGTTTAAGAAATTAAGAACAAGTATCTTGTTTTCATTTATTATTTCGATTGTTGTAAACATCGGAATGTGGTTTGAAAGATTCGTAATTATTGTTACTTCCTTACACAGAGATTACCTTCCATCTTCTTGGACAATGTTTTCACCAACATTTGTTGATATTGGAATTTTCATCGGAACTATTGGTTTCTTCTTTGTATTGTTTTTATTATACTCCAGAACATTCCCTGTAATTGCTCAGGCAGAGGTAAAAACAATTTTGAAAGGAACAGGAGATAATTACATTAGAGAAAGAGCAAATAAAGATACACATCATGAGTAATAAAGTAATATACGCCATTTATAATGACGATGATATTTTGATGGATGCAGTAAAGAAAACCAGAGCTGCTCATCATCATATTGAAGAAGTTTTTACTCCATTCCCAGTTCACGGGTTGGATAAAGCTATGGGTTTAGCACCAACAAGATTAGCAATTTGTGCATTTTTATATGGATGTGTTGGTATTTCTTTTGCTACATTCATGATGAGTTATATAATGATTCACGATTGGCCGCAGGATATTGGAGGTAAACCAAGTTTTAGCTTCATTCAAAATATGCCATCATTTGTACCAATTATGTTTGAGATGACAGTATTTTTTGCTGCCCACTTAATGGTTATTACTTTTTATATGAGAAGTAGATTATGGCCATTCAAACAAGCTGAGAATCCTGATGTAAGAACAACAGATGACCATTTTCTAATGGAAATTGCTGTAAATGATAATGAGGCAGAACTAGTTTCATTTTTTGAAGGTACAGGAGCTGTTGAAGTTAAAGTAATTGAAAAGAATTAATTGTAGCTATGAAAAGGATATATAAAATAACACTTTTAGTTGGTATAACTATTTTAGTTTCATCTTGCCACAATAATTCGGCACCAAACTATCAGTATTTCCCTAATATGTATGAGTCTGTAGGTTATGAAACCTATTCAGAAGCAAAAATATTTAAAGGTGGAAAAGAAGGACAACTTCCTGCAGAAGGAAGTATTAATAGAGGTTTTGAACCTTATGAATATGAAAATTCAACTGCTGGTTATCAATTGGCTAAAGCTAATTTAAAATCGCCTTTGGATTCTATCGAGAGAAATTCCGGAAAAGGAAAAGAACTTTTCGAAATTTACTGTATCAGTTGTCATGGAGCAGCTGGAAATGGTAAAGGTAAATTAGTTGAAAGAGAAAAATTTCTTGGAGTGCCTAGCTATAAAGACAGAGAAATCACTGAAGGAAGCATCTTTCATGTTGAAACTTATGGTTTAAATGCAATGGGTTCACATGCAAATCAATTAAGTGCCCATGAACGTTGGTTAGTTGCTGACTATGTTCTAAAACTAAAAAGCCAATTATAATTGTTGAACAAACTGATCGTAATAGATATGTATACATTTTCAAGTAAATTAAAAACTTTTTCTATCATCCTAATGGCCCTTGGTGTGTTAGGAATTGGATATGGTTTTTTAACTGCTCCTAAAGATATTCAAGAAGTTGAAAAAATTCTTGCTGCAGATGCACATGGTTCTCATGGTGCTGCACATGAAGAAACAGCAGAGACTTCACATCAGGAAGCCGGACATCACGAAGCTGCTGAAGCTTCACATGAATCGCACAAAGGTGGCGAGCATGAAAAAGTTAGTGCTGCTGATGAGCATAAAGAACATTTAACACATGTATTGCACCAATTGCAAAATAAGCCTTGGTCTGCTTTATATGTTGCTTGTATTTTCTTTTTACTGCTTTCTATGGGGGTTTTAGCATTTTATGCTATTCAACAAGTTGCTCAGGCAGGTTGGTCTCCTGTTTTATTTAGAGTTATGCAAGGAATCACGTCTTATTTGCCAGTTGGTTCTGTTATTTTCTTTATCCTTTTAATTCTTTGTGGATTACACTTTAATCACATATTTGTATGGTTAGGTGAAGGAGTTACTGATCCTAATAGTGCAAACTATGATAAAATTATTGCTAATAAGGCTGGTTATTTAAACTTTCCTTTCTGGATTATTAGAGCCGCTATCTTTTTAATAGGATGGAATTTATACCGTCACTATTCTAGAAAAAACTGTTTAGCTCAAGATGATGCTAATGATGATCTTTACTACAAAAAGAACTTTAAAATGTCTGCTGGTTTCTTAGTATTCTTTATCGTTTCTGAGTCTATCATGTCTTGGGATTGGATTATGTCATTTGATCCACACTGGTTTAGTACTTTATTTGGATGGTATGTTTTTGCATCTTTCTTTGTAAGCGGAATCACTTCAATCGCATTAGTTACTATATATTTAAAATCTAAAGGATATTTAGAATATGTAAATACAAGTCATATTCATGATTTAGCTAAATTTATGTTCGGTATCAGTATTTTCTGGACATACTTATGGTTCTCTCAATTTATGTTGATCTGGTATGCTAACATTCCTGAAGAAGTTACTTATTTTATAACAAGAATACAATTATATAATTTACCATTCTTTGGTGCTGTTGTTATGAACTTTGTATTCCCATTATTAATATTAGTTAATACTGATTTTAAGCGTCTTAGCTGGGTTATTGTTATGGCTGGTACAGTTATTTTATTGGGTCACTATGTTGATTTCTTTAATATGATTATGCCGGGTACAGTTGGAGATAAATGGTTTATTGGAGTTTCTGAAATTGCATCTATACTTTTCTTCTTAGGTTTATTTATTTTTGTAGTGTTTACTGCATTGACTAAAGCTCCTTTGTTAGCAAAAAGAAATCCTTTCATTGAAGAAAGTAAACATTTTCATTATTAATATTTAAAGAAGTAAACAGATGACAAGTTTGTTGGTAATTATAGTTTTAGTTTTATTAGCAGTTGCATTATGGCAATTGACCAAGATATTTGATCTTACTCAAGTGGGATCTTCTTCGGACGATTCTCAGGTTGCATCAGATAATGATAATAATATTCAGGGATATATTATGTTTGGCTTTTTAGCTTTCATTTATATCTTTACGATTTACGGTTTACTAAAATGGGGTAATTTAGCACTTCATACTCCTGCTTCAGAGCATGGTCTTTTAGTAGATAGCTTAATGAATATTACTTGGGTTTTAATTTTTGTAGTTCAGTTTATTACACAAGGTTTATTATACTGGTTTTCTTTTAAAAATAGAGGACATAAAGATAAAAAAGCCTTATTCTTTGCTGATAGTAACAAATTAGAAGCACTTTGGAGTATCATTCCATCTGTAGTTTTGGCTTGTTTGATCCTTTACGGATTGTACGCCTGGAACAACATTATGTTCGTTGATAAAGATGAAGATGTAATTGAAATCGAATTATATGCACAACAGTTCAAATGGACGGCAAGATATGCTGGACAAGATAATGTTTTAGGAAAAGCTAATGTACGTTTGATCGAAGGTATTAATACTTTAGGTGTTGATATGTCTGATAAAAACTCGGCTGATGATATTGTAGTTTCTGAATTGCATATTCCAAAAGGTAAAAAAATACATTTCAAAATGCGTTCTCAAGACGTATTGCACTCAGCTTACATGCCTCACTTTAGAGCGCAAATGAACTGTGTTCCCGGAATGGTTACTGAGTTTGCTTTTATACCAACTTACACAACTTCTGAATATAGAGAGTTACCTTTTATGGTAGAGAAAGTTGCAAATATCAACAAACTTAGAGCTGAAAAAAGTATTGATTTAGTTGCAAAAGGTGGTACAGCTTTAGATCCTTATACATTTGATTATTTATTATTATGTAATAAAATTTGTGGAGCTTCTCACTACAACATGCAAATGAAAGTAGTTGTTGATACTCCTGAAGATTATAAAAAATGGTTAAGCGAAAAAACTACTTTAGCACAGGATATTAAAGCGGCAGCTGCTGCTAAAGAACCAGCTGAAGGAGCAAAAGCAACTACAGATAGTACAGCAAAAGATACTGTTAAAGCAGTAATTGATACTGTGAAGGCAGCTATAGCTAAAGTTGCTATGAAATAATATTTATTAAGAAAATTTAAAGTACACATATATGTCAGCAGAAGCGCACGATCACGATCACGGACACGATCACGAGCACGAACATCATCATAAAGACACGTTCATTACTAAATATATATTTAGTATTGATCACAAAATGATTGCTAAGCAATACTTGATTACCGGTATTATCATGGGTATTATTGGTATTGCAATGTCCTTGCTTTTTAGAATGCAATTAGCATGGCCAGAAGAGTCTTTTAAAATCTTTAATGTTTTATTAGGAGATAAATTTGCACCGGATGGTGTAATGGCAAATGATATTTATTTAGCTTTAGTAACAATTCACGGTACCATCATGGTATTCTTTGTACTGACGGCTGGTTTAAGTGGAACTTTTAGTAACTTACTTATTCCGCTTCAAATTGGAGCAAGAGATATGGCTTCCGGATTTATGAACATGATTTCATACTGGTTGTTCTTTTTATCTGCTGTAATAATGTTATCTTCTTTATTTGTTGAAGCTGGACCAGCTTCTGCAGGTTGGACAATATATCCTCCATTAAGTGCTTTACCACAAGCAATTCCAGGTTCTGGAACAGGTATGACTTTATGGTTAGTTTCAATGGCTATATTTATTGCATCTTCGTTAATGGGATCTTTAAATTACATCGTTACTGTTATCAACTTAAGAACTAAAGGAATGTCTATGACCAGACTTCCACTTACAATCTGGACATTTTTCGTAACAGCTATTATTGGTGTTATTTCATTTCCGGTATTGTTATCTGCAGCTTTATTATTGATTTTTGACAGAAGTTTTGGTACTTCATTCTTCTTATCTGATATTTATATCGCTGGAGAAGTTTTACATTATCAAGGTGGTTCTCCAGTATTGTTCGAACACTTATTCTGGTTCTTAGGACACCCTGAAGTTTATATTGTAATTTTGCCAGCAATGGGACTTGTTTCAGAAATTATGGCTACGAATTCTCGTAAACCAATCTTCGGATACAGAGCGATGATTATGTCAGTTCTTGCAATTGCATTTTTATCTACAATTGTTTGGGGTCACCATATGTTTATTTCAGGTATGAATCCTTTCTTAGGATCGGTATTTACCTTTACAACATTATTGATTGCAATTCCATCTGCTGTAAAAGCATTTAACTGGATTACAACTTTATGGAAAGGTAACTTACAATTCAACCCTGCAATGTTATTCTCTATTGGAATGGTTTCTACTTTCATTACTGGAGGTTTAACTGGAATCATTTTAGGAGATAGTACTTTAGATATTAACGTTCATGATACTTACTTCGTTATTGCTCACTTTCACTTAGTAATGGGTATCTCTGCACTTTACGGAATGTTTGCTGGTATTTACCACTGGTTTCCTAAAATGTACGGAAGAATGTTAAATAAAAACTTAGGTTATATTCACTTTTGGGTAACAGCAGTTTGTGCTTACGGAGTTTTCTTTCCAATGCACTTTATCGGATTAGCTGGTTTACCAAGACGTTATTATACAAATACAAACTTCCCATTATTTGATGATTTACAAAATGTGAATGTTTTAATTACAACATTTGCCCTTGTAGGAGGTGCGTTCCAATTAGTATTCTTATACAACTTCTTTAGTAGTATTTTCTACGGTAAGAAAGCAGTTCAGAATCCTTGGAGATCTACAACATTAGAATGGACTACTCCGGTAGAACATATTCACGGTAACTGGCCAGGTGAAATTCCTCATGTTTACCGCTGGCCATATGACTACAGTAACCCAAATCACGATGTAGATTTTGTACCGCAAAATGTACCAATGAAAGAAGGTGAAGAAGTTTTACACCACTAAAAATAAAAACAAAAAGATCATCTGAGAAGATGGTCTTTTTTTTATTAATATAAATTCCAATATTTTTAATTCCAAATTCCAAAAATGCTTATCAAATAGTATTGGAATTTAGGATTTCAATTGAGTGATCTTTAATCTTTCTTTTTTTACATTAACGGAAAAGATGTTTGTCATCAGATTGAAATTTGGAATTTTTATAAAGTCTTCAAAATTGGAATTTCGTTTTTTATTTGGAATTTATCTATTTTACAAACTGATTACTTTGTCTATCTTTGTAAAATGAATGAGAACCTAGATCCCACTACAAATGGGTACAACCCTGAAGAATTTGATCTTGAAAAAAAATTGCGTCCGCTGTCATTTGATGACTTTGCCGGACAGGATCAAGTTTTAGAAAATTTAAAAATTTTTGTTGCTGCCGCCAATCAGCGTGGTGAAGCTCTTGATCATACACTTTTTCATGGTCCTCCGGGATTAGGAAAAACTACTTTGGCAAATATTCTGGCGAATGAGCTTGAAGTTGGAATAAAAATTACTTCTGGACCCGTTTTAGACAAACCTGGAGATTTGGCTGGTTTATTGACCAATCTTGACGAAAGAGATGTTTTGTTTATCGATGAAATTCATCGCTTGAGTCCAATTGTTGAAGAGTATTTATACTCTGCAATGGAAGATTTTAAAATCGATATTATGATCGAGTCCGGTCCAAATGCCAGAACGGTCCAAATCAATTTAAATCCATTTACTTTAATAGGGGCAACAACTCGTTCAGGATTATTGACTGCGCCAATGCGCGCCCGTTTCGGAATTTCATCACGACTTCAATATTATACTACTGAACTTTTAACCAGTATTGTTGAAAGAAGTTCTTCTATTCTTAAAATGCCAATTTCATTAAATGCCGCTATCGAGATTGCCGGTAGAAGTCGTGGCACACCTCGTATTGCTAATGCGCTGTTACGAAGAGTGCGAGATTTTGCACAAATAAAAGGTAATGGAACTATCGATCTTGAAATTGCACGTTATGCTTTAAAAGCACTTCATGTTGATGCGCACGGACTTGATGAAATGGATAATAAAATCTTGTTAACCATTATAAATAAGTTCAAAGGTGGACCTGTTGGTCTTTCAACTTTGGCGACAGCTGTATCTGAAAGTAGTGAAACTATTGAAGAAGTTTATGAACCATTCTTAATTCAGGAAGGGTTCATTATGCGTACGCCACGTGGAAGAGAAGTTACAGATAAAGCTTATAAACACTTAGGTAAAATAAATACGAATATTCAAGGCGGATTATTTTAATTCTATTATAAATGTCTGAAAATAGAAAATATAATTACCCTCGCAGGCTTTCAATATTAAGATTTCTTCTTGATGCTGAAGGAGTGCGCAGAAATCCGATTCCATTTCATAAAAGATATTTTGATCAATTTGGAGATTCCTTTTCTCTTAAAATTGGTGCTTCAAAGCATATAATTTTATCAAGGGATAACGAAGTTGCTCAATATATTTTGCAGAAGAATCAGAAGAATTATCATAAGTCTAAATTTCAGTCTGTATATCTGTCAAAATATTTAGGGAAAGGTCTTTTAACTGTTGATGGAGATTTTTGGCTCAAACAAAGAAGACTTATTCAGCCTGCGTTTCATAAACAAAAAATGAACCAATTGGTCGAAAACATGAATGCAACTATTACTTCTGAATTGGGAAGTTTAGTCGAAGAAAAACCAATTGATCTTTTTCCTGTAATGAGTCAGTTAGCATTTAATGTTGTCGCTAAATCATTGTTTCAGCTATCAATTTCAGATGAAAAATTAAATCGTATAAAATATATTATTGAAGAAGTTCAGAATTTCTTAATAAAAGAAATTAGACTTCCGCATAAAAGTTGGTGGTTTTCATTAAGCGGTCAGGTTAAAAAACATCTTGAATTAGCGGAGGAGAATAATCAAATTATTCAGGAAATAATTGAGGATCGAATGACTTCAATAGAAGAAATTAATGATCTTTTGAATATGCTTTTGGAAACTCGATATGAAGATACCGGAGAAGGCATGTCAGTACGTCAATTAGTTGATGAAATTAAAGTGCTCTTTATTGCGGGACATGAAACTACAGCGAATGCCCTGACTTTTACACTTCATCTTTTAGGAAGAAATCCTGAAGTGCAACAAAAAGTTTTTGATGAGATTGTAGAAATTCAATCTCAAACGGATGATATTGTCGAGCAACTTCAGAAAATGACTTATACGAATGCTGTTTTAAATGAATCTATGCGTTTGTATCCGCCAGCCTGGATTACCGACAGACAAAATGTTACTGATGATACACTTGCTGGTTTTCATATAAAAAAAGAAACTTTAATTGGAGTTTCTTTTTATGAATTGCATCGAAATCCCAAATATTGGGATGATCCGGAGGATTTCCATCCTGAACGATTTCTTGGAGATCAGAAAAAACAATCCATGCAATATTTTTATCCGTTTGGTGCAGGTCCCAGAATGTGCATTGGGTCCGGATTTGCTATTTATGAAATGTGTTTAACCATTTCTCAAATAGTAAAAAAATATGTGATTAAATCGAATAAGGATTTTGTTGATTTTAATCCTTTAATTACCTTAAAACCCGTTGGAGTAGAAGTATTATTTTCTAAAAGATGACAATCAATTCTAAAGAGACATATTCGACCTTTATAAAATCAGAAGCAAAACGACTGGGTTTTCTTTCTTGCGGAATTTCTAAAGCCGGATTTTTGGAAGAAGAAGCACCTCGACTTGAAAAATGGTTGAATAATAATCATCATGGTCAAATGGCTTACATGGAGAATTATTTTGACAAACGTTTAGATCCTACTTTGTTAGTGGATGATGCAAAGAGCGTGGTTTCATTACTACTCAATTATTATCCGGAGGAAACTCAAACTCAGGAAAGTTTTAAGATCTCAAAATATGCATATGGTCAGGATTATCATTTTGTAATAAAAGAGAAATTAAAAGAATTTTTACATTCAATTCAGGAAAATATTGGTGATGTTTCCGGTCGCGCTTTTGTTGATTCTGCACCTGTTTTAGATCGTGCCTGGGCAGCTAAAAGCGGATTGGGATGGATTGGTAAAAGTGGTAATCTATTAACTCAAAAAGTAGGTTCTTTTTACTTTATTGCTGAGCTTATTCTTGATTTAGAATTAGAATATGATCATGCTACTACAGATCATTGTGGTTCTTGTACTGCTTGTATTGACGCTTGTCCTACACAGGCAATTGTTGCTCCGCATGTAGTTGACGGAAGCAAATGTATCTCTTATTACACCATTGAACTCAAAGAAAATATTCCTTATGAAATGAAAGGAAAATTTGATGAGTGGATGTTTGGTTGTGATACTTGCCAGGATGTTTGTCCCTGGAATCGGTTCTCGAAACCTCATTCAGAACCACTATTTAATCCGAATCCGGAATTACTTTCTTTTTCTAAAAAAGATTGGATTGAGATTACGGAAGAGACTTTTCGTGCAGTTTTTAAAAACTCTCCAATTAAAAGAACCAAGTTCGATGGTTTACGTCGTAACGTAAAGTTTTTAGAATAATTCTTAAAATTAAATTTATCCTTTTTCATTCCTTTTGTGTAATATTCTTTTTTAACTTTTTGTGTCATTTGTAAGATTTTTATGTTTTTATCTCGTATTTCTGTAAAAAATGAATAATTCTCCAAAAAATTAAGAATTTTCTGTTGTTTGGTTATCAAATAGTTATCTTTTTTGTTCTCTTAAGTTAATTTTATTCTCAAAAAAGTGTAATTCAACGTTTATCTATGTAGTTTAACGAGTAAAGTAGCTAGTACAGAGGTGTTTGTATATTTTCGCCACGCCAAACTACTAATTAACTAAAAAGACAATTTTGTGTCTTGAACCTACAATAATTTATGGTCCAAACGATGCTTTATTTTTATAATGATCTAAAAAAGTTTTTTTTAAGACTTTTAAAATCCATTTCTCTTGTTTTATCGTATCTCCTCTACATGTTGAATGCTACCTCTGGCTATTCGGCCTCTGATATTTCTATCTTTAAAATCACCGTTATCTATGTGTAACTTTACTTTTAGTCGATCTAAATTGTTTAGATTCAATTTTCTTGTTTTGTTTTTATTATTGGTTAGCTATAATGCATCAGCGCAGTTTTACACAAAACATTACATTGCGCCGGCACCTTGGCAATATTTTAGTAAAGCGAACGAAATTGTTATTGCAACAAATTCGGCTACGACAGTAAATATCACTTTAAAAAAGAGTGATGGTACTCTCGAAGCAAATTTAACGGCTATAAAAGGGGCGCCGGCAATTTACAGATTTACGTTACTTTCTAAAAATCTGCCTATGAATCCATTAAATACAGTTGTGAATGCTGCCGGATTAATTGTAGAAAGTACTGCACCTACATCTATCAATATGCGAAATATTGCTTCTGATGACTACGTAGGCGGAGAAAATGTAGATGCTAATATGAAAGGAAATGCTGCATTAACAAGTTTTGGTGATGCAGGAATTGGAGTTAGATTTAGAGTAGGATATTACAGAGACGGTTCGTTAGGGAATTTTGGCAGTTTGGGCGATCAGCGCCCTATTTATAGTATCATGGCCATAACAAATGGTACATCGGTGACAATAGATGGCGTTGTTAAAGCAACTTTAGATGCCGGGCAAAGTTATTTGTTTAAAGCGCCTATAGGAACTTTGGTACAATCATCAAATTCAACTGTAATGAATACTTCTGCTGCAATTGATACACCGGGAGGATGTGGAGATGGAGCATTTAATCAGATTCCGCCAGAATCAGTTTTAGGTTCAGAATATTTTATTGAAAGAGGAAAAGGAAATGATACAGCGGAGCAAACTACGGTTGTTGCGACAAAAGATAATACTACAGTTACAGTTGATAGCTATTCGGTTACAGGAGCATTAGTAGGAACAAAAACAACTGTATTAGCAACGGCAGGTAAATTTTTTACTTTTCTTAATGGTGTTACAGCCACTAACTTTTCAGCTTCCAGAGTTTCAGCAGATAAAAATGTGGCAGTATATTCCGGAACAGCACAATCTTGTGAGGTTGATATTTCGACCATTGCACCAGTATCAGAATGTGGAGGATCAAATTTTATTGAAACGGCTAAATTTAGAAATTACGGAACAGGATCTTTACCTTATTTTGGATATGTTCTTTTGAAAGATGCAACGGCGGTTGTAAATGTTAATGGAACAAATATTGAAACAGTAACAGGTATTAATGCACGTCATCAATTAGGATCAACAGGTTGGTATATAATTAATTTTGAAGATACACAAATAGGAAGTCCAAATGTTCTTTCGATATCAAGTACATCCAAGCTAACAGTTTCAATTGTACAACAAGGAGGAGGATTTTCTATGGCAGGGTTTTTCTCAAATTTTGCTGCTCAGCCAGAAGATCCAACCATGGCATATGTTTCTGGAGGAGGATGTACAAATAATACAGCCACTCTTACAACTCCGTCCGGTTTTGCACCATATCAATGGTATTTTAATGGTACAGCAATAACAGATGCAAACTCAAATTCATATATAGCTACAAAAACGGGATCTTATTCTGTTGCTTCAACTTTGGCTTGTGGCGTTCAAACCCAATCCAAACCTGTCAGCGTAACATTATGTACTGATTTAGGAATTACAAAGACAGTTGACAATTCTACTCCTTGTGTAAGTTCTAATGTTGAATTTACTGTGAAGTTAAGTAATTTGGGAGTTAATAATTCTACCGGAGTTTCTGTAAATGATTTACTTCCTACAGGATATACTTTTGTAAGTTCAACACAAACAGTTGGAAGTTATAATTCAGCAACAGGAGTTTGGAGTATTGGTGATGTAAGCGGAGGAATTACAGAAACATTAAAAGTTATTGCTAAAGTAAATGCTACAGGAGTTTATACAAACACAGCAGCATTACCCACTACAACAACAGATAGTGATATGACTAATAATTCAGCCAGTGTTTCAACTACGCCAAATCCATTGCCGACACTAGTTATTACTAATCCGGCATCAGTTTGTTCGCCATCAAAAGTAGATATTACTGCTCCGGCAATTACAGCAGGAAGTTCATCAGGTTCAACTCTTACTTATTGGACGAATGCAACTGCGACAACATCATATGCGACACCAACAGCAGCTACAACAGGTACATATTATATTAAGGCAACTAATGCTACAGGATGTTCAGATATAAAACCAGTAGTTGTAACGGTAAATGCAACTCCTGCAGCGCCAACTGCTTCAGCACAAAGTTTCTGCTCTGCAGATGCCAGAAAGGTTAATGATTTAGTTGCCACAGGAAGTACGTTAAAATGGTATAATACTAATACAGGCGGAACAGCTTATTTAGGTACAGAATTATTGGCAACAGGAACTTATTATGTAAGTCAAACTTCTGCAAGTAGTTGTGAGAGTACCAGAAGATCCGTATTGGTAACAGTAAATCCAACTCCGGCAACACCAACGATAGCTTCAACAGCACCAACTTGTTTATCAGATGGAACTTCGAAAGTATCAAATTATAATTCAAATTTATCATATATTTTTACTCCAACCGGTCCAAGTGTCGCTTCAACGGGAGTTATTTCTGGAATGGCGGTTGGAACAGATTATATTGTTACGGCTAAAAGCACAAGTAATTGTAATTCAACATCTACATCAGCCTTTAGAAATAATGCGATGCTAATAACGCCCGTAATTCCAAGTATAGTTTCAACCGCTCCAACATGTTCATCTGACGGAATTTCCACAATATCAAATTATGATTCAAGTTTAACGTATACATTTAATCCAACTGGACCAATAATTGCTTCAACAGGAGTTATCTCAGGAATGATTATCGGAACAGATTATACGATGACTTCGGGAAATACAACTTGTACTTCTGCACAAACATCGACTTTTAGAAATAATGTGATGTTGGTAACGCCCGTAATTCCAAGTGTAGTTTCAACAGCTCCAGCTTGTTCATCTGACGGAATTTCTACAATATCAAATTACGATTCAAGTTTAACGTATACATTTAACCCAACAGGACCAAGTACATCTTCAACAGGAATTATCTCAGGAATGACAATCGGAACAGATTATACGATTACTTCAGGAAATGCAACTTGTACTTCAGCACAAACATCATCATTTAGAAATAATGCGATGCTAATAACGCCCGCAATTCCAAATGTAGTTTCAACCGCTCCAACATGTTCATCTGACGGAATTTCGACAATATCAAATTACGATTCAAGTTTAGCATATACTTTTAATCCGACAGGACCAACAATCGCTTCAACAGGAATTATCTCAGGAATGGTTATTGGAACA
>NZ_JAYSPC010000161.1:0-10260 GCF_043722275.1 Flavobacterium sp.
TGTTCTGTAATTACCGGCATACTAATTCTGTTTGCCGCTTTTAATTCTGCCATAAAAGGCTCTCCTAATAAATCATCAGGATAGTAATATTTTGTTTCAATATGATCTCCTGAAGAATTTTCAGTAATTTGAGATGTTAACTGAGCACTAACAGGATTGTCATATTTAAAATTTTCTTCAATTTTTAAAATCTTTCCATTAAAATATTCTTCTGTTGTTTTTTTATCCATATAATACCACGCTGATATTATTTTATAGTTTGAATAAGTATATAAATTATAAAAGCTGGGACTAGACCTTAGAATGCTGACATCCACACTTCTTTTATGAAATTCATTTGGAAATGAAGGATTGAACAACGGAAAACCTGCTTCATAGCGTGACGTGTTTGAATCAGAAGGAGAAGTATCTAAAAACTTATAAGAAAACATAGTTTTTCTTATAGTATCATTTTTATTAAATTCATTAATTTGAGATAGCAGACCTCGTTTCCAGTTATAAGATATCTTAGAAAAATAACTCTGATCTCCATATCTTACATCATCATAAAAGGTAAAATATTTTTCAACTTTTATTTTATTTAATGGATCCTTTGTGTCAATTTGTTTTTCTGTCACTTTTTTATAGAAAATATGATATCCGTTAAAACCAAATAAATCTGATGGAATTCTGGAATGCTGAACAGCAAAGTTCTGCCAGCCGGTCTTATATACATTCTGATCGCCGTTTGTCATCTCAACAAAAAATCCATATTCATCAAAATAGCGAGGCATTTCATACAGTACAGCTGAAGATTTACCGTTATCATCATAATCAAAAGTACGTTTTGTTATTTCCTTATCTGCATCTTTTGTATTTATACTTTGAATTCGCAGACCCCCAACAACAGAGTTACCTACAACGTCTGTTTTCGCTGTTAAAAAATAAACTCCCGCAAATTTACCCTGATTCTCCTCTGTATCGTAAAAATCTATAACCATTTTGTATTTCTTACCACTTAATAGTGCAACTCCATCCAAAGGTTTAAAATTGTTCCCACTTAAATTGTCAATAAAGCGAACATTCATATTATTGCCATTCTCATCATAAAGAGTCGCTATTGCATAGTTAGAAGTTGTGGCGGGTCCTCGGCTGGCCAGATTAAAATTGAGATAAGGAATTGTAATAGAACTTGTGGGAGGCTCAATTATAGCGAATTTGCGAATCCATTCTCCAGTAAATATATCGTCATCATTAGCATAAGCTGCACTACCTTCCCAAGAATAGGAAGTGTAAGGAATATCATAGTTGCCAGAAGTATTCAACTCATAATTAAATTCTACTTCACCTTTTGTTGGTAGAATAATATTCTTTAATATATTGGTGCGGGTTGTCAATAAATTAGGTTCTTTTTTGCTTCCTAAATCATTATAAAGTGTATTCATAGTATATCTGCCACAAGTTTCACTATAATATCCCCAATGATCTAAGCATCCAGCATATCTGCTAACGGCGGCTTCATTATAATATGAAAAAACATAAGGGCTTTCTCCTCTTTTTTGAAAACTTTTTAATTTTAATCTATATTCTGAATTTTCATTAGTTTGTGTTCCTTCAAAAAGTCCAGGGTTATAAGTCCCTTCTGCAATCCCGAAGTAACCATATTCAAAATGATATCTTTCTATTTCATTTTTATATTTTATTGTAATATCATCCAACGTCCTGGGTGCTGTTCCCTGAGTTTTTCCTTTTATGTCCTTTCTGTAATTAGTGTACAAGAAATCAATTTCATAATCCTGATTTACTTTGATCTTTGTTAAAACTTTAGTCGTGTTTTCCGAGTAATATGTTGTGACCTTTTCAGCAGCTCCGTACAACCCATTGTAATATCTTGTATAATCTTTATCGTTAGTAAGATTATATTTTACAGTATCATAAATAAAATCTACTGTTTCATTATTAGGAGTTATAATCTGTGTTAAATAAAAAGCATAAGAATTACTATTAGAAATTCCGTTTAACTGTGGAACTGTAAGACATGCATTCTCCGTAGAATTCAAATTTTCGCTGTATGCATTGTAAATATATTTAACACCGTCTGTATCAACAATTTCAAAATTTCGATTTGTAGAATTATAAATAATTTTTTCCTTACCAAATGGTATCTGTTTTGTTTCATAATTATTACCAAAGAAAAATTTCCCTGCTTTATTTGGTGTTGAATAATAAAATAAGTCTGGTTTTGTATCTATGTCAGATGAATTTATATCATAAAACATAGTATAATCAGTCCCAGCACCCTGTATACTGTCCAACTGATTTCGTGTATAGGGACTTAAAGACCATGCTATATCCATTACAGGCTGTGGGAGCTTAAAATCTCTATCATTTGATAAGTTCCAATAAGGATGAGATGGGCTACGTTTATCGGTATCATTTTGTCCAACCACATTCTGCGTGATCTTTCCCCCTGCATTTAGTTCCCATCCAAACCCTGTATTACTTGCAACTTCTGAAGGTTTTAATCCAGAAGACTGATACATTAAGGTAATGGGTATTGTTACATTTTTTAATTTTATAGTATGTATGGGGATGGAATAATTAGTAACACCTGTTGAGTAATTAACCGGTACATCAACATATTTAATTAAGGAATTGGCCTCAGGCGTTGGTGGGAAATAGTTGTCTTTTCCATTTTGCCCCATTAAAAAGGTAAATTGTATGAGGAATATTATAAGTAATTTATTTTTCATCTTCTTAATTTATTTTACAGATTTTATCACTTTTACAGATTCCGTTTTTACATCAGTCCTGATGTTGATAATGTAGATACCTTCTGCATACCTGCTTAAGTTAACGGGCACGGTTCTGCTGTCAATATCAAACTCCTGCAAAATACGTCCTGCCATATCAACCAAAGTTGCTGTTCCTTCCTTAAAATGATACCCTATAATCACATTGGTATAAGTGGTTGCCGGATTAGGGATCGCCTCAATACTGGATTTGACCTTTTCTACTTTTGCCTTGTCCTTTAGTTTTACTACCCAAAAGTCATTACCGCCAATACTCCCGTTTTTATCTTTTGACGCGCTTGAGTTTGATGTTCCTGCCATCAAATAACCTCCATCACGGGTTTCAAATAACTTTCTAAGGATATCTTCTCCGCTGCTTCCTACGGTTTTGCTCCAGATTTGCTCGCCTTTGCTGTCTATTTTTAAGGCGATATAATCATTGATCCCTTCTTTTTCCTTATTGACCATGTTCATTGCTTTTGCAACAATTCCTTCTCTTGGTCGCTTGCTTTCACTTTGCGCATAGCCGCCTATTAAATAGCTTTCGTCTTTGTTTACGACTAAAGAAGTTAGGATATCTACTTTTCCAAAATCGTACGTTTTGCTCCATAAAACGCCTCCCTCCTTATCCAGTTTTAAAACCCAGTAATCTGTTCCGTTGCCTACAATACCACCCATAGGAGTAAGAGCATTTTTACTGTTAGAATTTCCCCCTACAATATAGCCTTCCTCAGCCGTTTGATGAATTACATATGGCTGGTCATCGCCTTCGGCGCCATACGTATTTTGCCACTCGATGGCACCGGTATTATTTATTTTAATGATCCAGTAGTCTCCAAAACCCTTATTGGCTTCTGTTTTATCACCTGAAATTGGCGAGTTGGAGTATCCTGCTAAAATATAGCCGTTATCTGTAGTCTGTTCCATGCTTCGAAGCACATCAGCATATTGACCTCCGTATGTTTTTTGCCATTCAATATTTCCTTGTTTGTCTAATTTGACAATCCAGTAATCCATACTTCCCCGGCTCTTTTCTGATTTATTGAATAAGTCAGCCTTAGTTGTAGCTAATTTTTCGTTTGGTTTTACAATAGAAATAACAGGCGGACTGGAACTTGAAGATCCTCCTAACATATAACCTCCATCCTTGGTCTGGAAAGCGCATAATAATTCATCATGTCCCTCACCGCCAATAGTTCGTTGCCATTGTTCTGCTCCCGTAGCATCCAGTTTTATGACCCAAAAATCAGTAATGCCTTTGCAATCTTCATTTTTTTGAAAACTGTTTGATGAGCTTGATGTTCCTGCAAGGATAAAGCCTCCATCCCTGGTGTTTTTAATGCTTTGAAGCAAATCAAAACCGCTTCCGCCAAAGCTTTTTTGCCAGTCAAGATCTCCTTTTTCATTCATTTTCCAGATCCAGTAATCCAAATCTCCATGATTGTCATCGGTTTTATTTCCGGTTTTACTCGACAAGGAACTTCCTGCCAGAATAAAACCATAATCGGCTGTTGGCTGGGCGTCAAAAAGATAATCTGCATGGGTTCCTCCATATGATTTTTCCCAAAGAATATCTTGGGAATGGCTAAATAAAGGAAGAAGAAGCGTTAATATGTAAAGTTTTTTCATAAGCAGGTTTAGTTTTTGGCAATTTAATTACGCGCAAATCTAAACTACTCATACATTATAATTGTACGGTTTTCCACATTGTTTCTGTAGTTTCAGCTGTTTTATTTATGGTTACAAAAAACATTAGCCATAAACCACTTAAAAAGAACAAGTTAGACAACACAACAAATAATTTAAAAATATATAAAACACAGAAAAACAAGGGTTTATACGTGATATTTTATGCAGAGTTAAATCGAAAATGATTCAACCAATACTAACAATTTTCTCAACTTTATAACGAGTGTTTAATTTCAAAAATTGACCTTCACTTTAATAATTTATACGAGTCATTTTTTGCAAATCATTTATAAAATGGTTCGAGAATTGTCCCGTTAGGGCTACTAAGACAAAAAGCTTCAGAGAAATCTGGAGCTTTTTTTTGTTTTTACTAGTATGTCTTGTCCTGAAAAATATTTATATTTTATTTTTTCAACACTACATTATTTCTGTAGAACATAAATCACACTAAATGAAAACAATGAATCTGATGGTTGTACAATGTCCATTTTAGATATTTCCCATCCTTCCGCTAAGTGCTTGTTCAATTCAGATGGCTCAAACTCAAGAGTGTGCTTTCCATTTCTTAACTCTTCTTTCAATTCTGAATTTACATTTACTATTAATACTTTTTTCATCTTCTTATTTTATGTTGCTTTAAATATTTCTCTACTTATCATTGATAACTTTTATTAATTTGATGCATTTTCGTTTAAAAATCAAATACTAATTATCGTTATCGTCATCACTATCCTCATTATTAATCAACTCATTCAATTTAAGATTTTCTATATCAATTTCTTTGGTATATATAATATTAATCCTCTTAAGGATCATAAATAAAATAAGAAAAATATCAATTGTATATTTATAAAGAAAAAAGCCTAGAACAGACTGAATAAAAAAATTAAAGTCTCTATTGGTAAACACACATATAAGATCATTTAAAGATTTGCTAGTAACAATTAAAATCGTCGATAGAAATAAGGCAATAAGAGCCTTGACAGAAATGTAAACTGAAAAAGACACATTGTACAAGGTTTCCTTAAGTAATTCTAATCTAATTTTTTTTTGTTTAGATGTTATTTTTAAATTTTCTGATGAAATACTTGAAATAAGAAGTACCAAAATATTTAAATAAAGTCCTATAAAAATTGACAAACAAATGCCGAAAATATTTTTCACTTCACTATCTGGAATTTTAAGTAAAACTAAACTAACAGACACTAATATTGGGATTAAAATAAATTCTCTTTTATAATGCGAATTGCTTTTTCCATTTATTAAAGAAGTTTCATGACCTATTATAATATTTTTTATATTTAGTTTTGAATACATTATAAAATATTTAAGTCAAAGCTTTTCAGTAATTTCTTCGCTTCTTTATTTATTTCTTTAAATTCAGAAAAACCCTTATCATTATCAGGAACGTCGATAATATAATAGGGTCTAATTTTAAAAGTATCATCTAAATCAATGGTTCTGGTATTACCATCCTTCGTTGCAACTACTTTAACATTAGCATTATCATCAAACCCAATGTTTTCAAAATCAATACCTTCAAAGAAACCATTGTTGTTTTCTAAATTACTTAGAATTTTCTTTTTTGTACTATTAGGAATAATTGAATTTTCTAAAGGTATAATGCGTAATTCAACTTTATATTTTGAACCATCAATATAAGTTCCTAAATATTGTTCTGCTCTATCGCTTGAAACAATTTTTTGACTTAAGGTAATGCTGTTATATTTACCAAATTCTAGATATTCTTTAATAATTTCAGATTCAACAAAATTGTTGATTTTAGATTTTAATCCTGATAGATTTTCATGTATAAATTTTTTAAAAAGTTTGTCAAAAACACTTTTTGCCGAATGCTTTCCCTCTCTTTCTAAAACAATAAATCCATATTTCAAACCTAGAGGAACAATTACCATAAAATAATAAGGACGTTCAACTGATTGACCTTTTTTTTTGGTATATAGAATAGTTTTATCTTCATTACTTTCTACAACATCTTGTTCTTTACCATCATCATCTCCAATCATAATTTTACCAGCTATATAGCGTAAAGAATCATTAGTCTTAAAAATAGTTCTTTTTTGGCCTTCAACTTCTTTTTTCTCAATTTTTGCAGTTTTTCCATCCATTTGTAAAGGAGGAAAAGTGTCAACAAAATCAGCAAACTTACTTTTTAGTTTAACATATAAATCATTGCCAAAAACATCTTCTAAAATTAAATTTTCGTCTGGTTTCCTATTAGGGTGAGCTATAAAAGTATATACTTCTAACTTTCGATTTTCCATATTTGTTTTATCTAATTTCTATTATATTTAAAAAATGGCATTTGTTTGAAAAGAGTTTGGTTAAAATTTCACAATATGAATAAACCTTTGAAAATATTATAAATATTACATCATTTTAAAATTGCAAATAATTTGATTTAATAATCTTCTATTAAATGTTTCAATTACTGTTAAAAATTTAATAGAGAAAACGAATTATAATTTATTGTAACAAATATTATTAATTATTATCTTATTATTTTACGGAAAACCATAATCTTAATTTATTATCTACAAGTCTACTAATAAATTAAAGATTAAAGGCAGGTATTTATACTTGTTTTGAGAATTCTATAGATTTGAGAATTATTTCCTGTTCTATGAAGTGTTCTTCTTTACGCTGCGCAAATGTCTCTGACATTGCGTCATTTTAACAAATATAATTGAAAACCAAAACTCATAAAATCTCTGACTTTAAAACCAAGCTTCAGAGAAATCTGGAGCTTTTTTTGTTTATGTTTATTTTGAAAAGTATAAATTATTCTTTAATGGATTCATTTTTTGTATACCTGATCAGGATTTCAGGTGCGAAGTAGGAGACATTTGCGCTGTTTTTATAAAGTGAGGTATTGAAATAAATAAGTCATAAAAGTTATTTTAACCGAAATCTCTTTTATTTTTGCCAAATGTTAGAAATTCTTTACCAGGACGAATATATTATAGCAATTAATAAACCAAGCGGATTGTTGGTTCACAAATCATTTTATGCGCGCGATGCAAAAGTGTATGCTATTCAGGAATTGAGAAATCAAATAGGGCAACACGTTTATCCTGTTCATCGGCTAGACCGCAAAACATCTGGTGTGTTGTTGTTTGCATTGAATAAAGACATTTTGAAAATTATGAATGATCGTTTTGCCACACGCGAAGTCGAAAAAAAATATTTAGCAATTTTACGTGGCTGGTCACCCGAAGAACTAACAATAGATTATGATTTAACCAATGATGATGACATTACACAAAATGCAATAACATACTTTCATCGTTTGCAAAATGCCGAAGTTGAGTTAGAATTTAACAATAAACCTACGTCACGATATTGTTTGGTAGAAGCAATTCCTGAAACTGGACGTATGCATCAATTACGAAAACATTTCAAACATATTTTTCATCCCATTTTAGGAAGTCGTCCACATGGTTGTAACAAACAAAATAAACTATGGCTGGAAAATTATGAGCTGAAAGGAATGATGCTTCATGCCCATCAGTTAATTTTTAATCATCCAATAAAAAATGAACAATTAATCCTGAATGCAAAGATTAATGAAGAGTTTAGCAGGGTTGGTAATATTCTTAATCTTGATTTGAGTAAGTATCAATAGAATAATAATCCTCAAAAAGCTGGTTAAATATTTTAATGCTTCCTGACAACAAACAAAGCTTCAGAGAAATCTGGAGCTTTGTTCGTAATTTAAATATTCTTTTAAACAATCTTTTTGAACATCGTAGCTTAAGCACTAAAAAGAAAGACATAGATCAAGGAAGTCGAAACATATTTAATTTCATAATGAGTTTAAAAAAATATTCTATTTTAGCCATTAAGGAGTAAAATATTTTTTAAAAACCTTCAGAACAAAATGATTGAAGAATACGACATAGCAATATTTGGAGGTGGAATTTCGGGATTTTCAGCTGCATTAAGATTACAGAAAAAAGGATTTAATACAATCGTTTTTGAAGCCCATGGACAATTAGGAGGCTGCGCCGGGTTTTTTTCGAAAAAAGGTTTTTCATTTGATGTTGGTGCAACTACATGGTAGACTTTGTAGACGGCGGTGTTGGGGGAAATTTTTTTAATGATATTAATTTAAAAATCCCTAAAGGAGAATATCTGGATTATATCGCCTGGTTGCCGGATAGGCAAGTTACTTTATTTCGAGATTATGAAAAATGGAAAAATGAGCGCTTGGAAAAATTAGGTTCTACTGAAAACCACATTAAATTTTGGAAACTTATGGACAAAGTAACAGAAGTATTTTGGAAAGCAAGCAGACAAAATACTAAGTTGCCAATACGTAATTTAAAAGATTTGTTAACAGCAGTAAAGACAGTTGGAATACCAAATTTATATCTGTTGCGATATCTTAATTATACAATGCTGGATGTTCTGAAAATATTTAAACTAGAAAATGAAAAACCACTTATTGGATTGTTATCGATGCTAATTGAAGATACAGTTCATAGTAGTATTGAAGAAGCCCCATTTATTAATTCAGCTTTAGGAACCACTATTAGAGGTGCGGGTTTAATGCGGGCAACTGGAGGAATGAAAAATTTCTGGAATTATTTATCCACTTATTACCTTGAAATTGGAGGAACAATAAAAAAGGGAAACAAAATCACAAGCTTTGAAAAATTTAATGAAAGCTGGGTTATCACGTCAAAAAAAGGAGTTTTTACGGCTAAAAAAATCATTAGTTCACTACCAATCGACCTGACATATCAAATTAGTCCAGATTCAATAAAAATGAAATTGCAACGATATTTGACTAAATATGAAAAATATCAAGGAAGTGCAATTGTTGTTTTTTTGGGTGTACCGGAATTAGAAGTTTCTAATCAAAGATTAACTCATCATCAGATATTACTCGATTATGACGCTAAATTAGGAAATGGAAATAATATGTTTATCTCAATCTCGGCAAAAGATGATCTAATTTCTGCCCCATTAGGTTTTAGATCTGTAATGCTTTCAACACATTGTGAAGTTTCTGAATGGCAAAACTTATCTGAGAAAGAATATAAAACAAAAAAGCAAAATATCGGACAATACTTAATTGAATGTGCCAGAAAAGTTTATCCAGACCTGGCAAAAGATCCAATTATTTATGAAATAGGTACACCTTTGACATATCAAAAATTTACAAGCAGGATAAATGGTAGTGTTGGAGGATTTAAGCAAACTTTGAAAAATTCTAACTTTAACGCTATTCCACAAGATATCGGAATGACAGATTTTTGGCTTGCAGTTGACAATACCTGGCCTGGGCTAGGCACAGTAGCAGGAATAATTTCAGGTAGAATTGCAAGCGAATATGCAGAAAAGTAAACCTATATCAAAAACCTTTATGGTAAAAACCGCTTTTATCTTAATAGCTTTTCATAAACGCAGTATCAAATTGAAAGAATATTATTATAAACACAAATAGGTTTCAATATATTTTCAATAATAAAAAAATGAAAAAATATTCTTTACCTCTTTTTTATATTCAAAACAATCAATTATAAATCAAAGAAATGCATTGTAATTAATCCAATTATTAAGGATAGATTATTTGTAAACATGATATTTTTAGCAATATCTAAGGAAAAGTTCTTTGTAATTATTTTGTGTGTTTGAAAATTATTTGCATTTTTGCACCCGCATTAGAAAAACAGGCCCGTTCGTCTATCGGTTAGGACGCATGGTTTTCATCCATGTAAGAGCGGTTCGATTCCGCTACGGGCTACTAGAATAAGCTTCAGAGAAATCTGGA
>NZ_JAYSPC010000162.1:0-22945 GCF_043722275.1 Flavobacterium sp.
TCATCTATCGCTTTACGTTCTTCCCAAATTTCTTCTAATTCATTTTCTTCTACTTCATAAACAGGGTCATATCCATGTCTAGCAAAATCTTTAAAATGAATTTGTGCCTGTGACAAAGGTCTAATCCTACAAAGTTCTTTACTAGATAAAATCTCGAGAAAAAACTTAAATCCTTTGTAAGTACAAAACGTACTTACCTCAAAAGCACTTTCGATATCATTAAAAGCAACTTCTTTATATACTTTATCTTTTAATTCTATATCATCATACTTTCTAAACCCTTTACTTAATAATTTCTCATTATAATCAGTTTGCAAAACATAGAAATTACTAGTTCCCCAAAACCTACAATCAACTCCCAGATGCCTCGCATATAAATCGTTCCTTATCATCTCTTATTATTTTTTTATAAATCTATCTTTACTTTTACTATATACTGCTCTTAAAACCTCGCTACCATCATTATATACTTCCCATAACTCTGCCCCATCTTCAAAATAATTATTATAACCATCTAATTTCCACTCAGGAGCTCCAATTCTTCCATTATTTCCAGAAGTAAATCCGTGATTTGTGAAAGGAAATTTTTCTGTTGTTGTACTACTTGCTGGTATAATTACATCTTTTGCTTCTTTAGATTGAAATCTAATAACTCCACAACTCCCATCTTCTACATAGTTATATAATTTACCACCAGTGTCAGTATAATCTAAACGCAAGCCAAAATATAAATCTTCATAACTTTTCAAATGTTTAGCATCTGCAGCTTTAGTTACAAAACCACCAACTGTTTTATATGGATTTATTTCTTTTAAATAATTCACTATCCCTGATTTTGGAATTACTTTTTGCATTAAAGTTTTTGAATCCGGTTTTACAATCGCATTTCTTATTCGTGTTATTTTTTCAAGTTCGGTTACTGTTAGCTTATCCGACGGCGTCTGCATAATGTAATGAAAATCATCCATGGTCCAACCTTCTTTTTTAATTAGGTCAGGTAATAAATCAATAAGACCTATTTTCTGTACTGATTTGCTTTAACCCATATTTAGCTTCTGCATTGGATAAGAATTTGCCAAACATTTCCGCGCGTAAGACTGCATCAGATTGGTTTATTATATTTTTTATCTCAGCATTAGCTATTTTTCCTTCCTTAAAAGCAGCAGCAAAAGCATCCAGTTCAGCTGTGGTTACTGATTTATCCGACAAATTAAAAAACTCTAATAACCTACCACGCTTATAGTTAGTAGACAACTTAACTAATTTACCATCCGTTTGCAACGTGTATACAAAACCTCTAAAGAATATTTTAGAATCTTTAGCAAGTTTATTTGCTAATTTTTGTCCAGCTCTTAACTCTCCAGATGCAATAACCGGTAATACAATAGCAGAAGTATAAAGAGCTGTACTAAGTGCATCTTTCCTACCAACAGCATACATAAGTCCTATTGCTTCTGGACACTTTTAGAAAAAATGAGCTGTTACTTTATTGTAACCCGTATATTTTTTATTTCAATGAACGTATCATATTTTTTAGTATGAGCTTACACCTTTTGTATTGATGAGTGATATACTCGAGCCATCAGAGAAAACCGTAAGAATTTATAAATTACATTTAGCTTGAAAATACTTTTCCTTTAGATAGTATATTAGCAATACCGAGAAATTTGAAAACAAATTAATTATAATAAAAAATATAATTATTGACGTAATTGCATCAGATACACCCTCCATATTATCAATTATTTTATTTTGACTTTTATGGCTAGAGTAATTAGACATAAAAAAAAGAATTGCCCAAACAAAAAAGAAAAAAATCAGAAAATAAAGACCTAATCTTAACTTTTTATTCAAATAATAAAAAAAATAGGATAGTAATAGGTTTGAGATTATTATAAAAATAAAAAATGGGGTAATTACATCTCTAATTATTGGGTCTAACTTTATTGTACGATGATTGACAATCAATACTAATATCCAGCAACAAAACATTATACATAACGAAATAATTGTAGCAAAAACA
Organism: Flavobacterium sp.; assembly: GCF_043722275.1. GTDB lineage: Bacteria > Bacteroidota > Bacteroidia > Flavobacteriales > Flavobacteriaceae > Flavobacterium. Next base: position 2,024 of record NZ_JAYSPC010000162.1, read on the forward strand.
GGATGATTAATCCTTTGTTTTATTTTTTCCATGTTTTCTTCATTTTTATAGAATAAGTCAAATAGTCATTGAATGGTTTATATCCATATTGATGTTGTAAAATCCATTGTGCTAAAACGCCTCCTCGATAGTTATACTCCCAATTATTGACAACATCTGCGTTATAAGGTAGATCTTTTGTATAATCACTTTCAGATACTCCAAAAGTATCTAAATACTGAATAATTACTGTCGCTTCATATCCTACATTACCTCCTTCATTTAACGGTTTAAATTCTTTAATTCCAACTTTTGCCGCTTGTGTTCCTCCTATACAAAACAAACCTATTTTTTCTTCATCTGTACTTATGTAAGGAGCTGCGCTAATAGCTCCGAAACTAGGAAACGTTTCTGGATCAATCCCATCACTAAACCATTTGTTATCTAATGGAGTTTGTAAAAATTTGCTATTATTCCATTCTGCTATTGGCATATTCATTTTATACTGAAATACTTGATCCACTAATTTTATCATATTATCAATACTATTTTTACCTTTTTCTGTCTTATAGATAGCATCAGCAATTATCTTGGTTTTATAATATGATCCCCCCACTTTCTTATAAAAATGCTGTACAAGATTAGATCCTGCTTGCTCATAATTTGCATTCCCGCTCCCTTGATCATAAAGACTTTCCATTCCTGTTGAAGTACTTTTAAATCCCTTTATTTTATTTTCAAAAAAATCTTGAAGAAATTTTTCTGAAATTTTAGATAATGTCTTATCACTAATTAATTTTGGCATGAATAATTTTTTATCATCTAACTTTCTTTTTTCTAATGTAAAAGCAATCGTATTTCCAATATCAACACCAGCTTCTAAATGCTCTTTATAAATTATATTTTCATAATTATTCCACAAAGTTGCTACTTCTTTGTAAATATCTTCAGCATTTTTATCTGAGGGTAACAGATCATTATCAGATCTTTGATCTTCTTTATCTTCTCTTCCATCACGTCTATCATTATCTACAATAATGGACATACTGCTAGTTATTTCATTTTTATCGGAAGCAATAACTGAATATTCATCTGGTAATTTAAATGTTAACTCATTTATTGTGAAAACATTGTTTTTTGCAGAGCCTGTGTTTTTCGGAAGTCCAACACACTCATAACAATTTTGATTTATCCCCAAAGATTTTTCATTTTCAAAATATTCACATTTAGAATTTGCATAAACAAGTATTCCTTGTTCTTTTGAAGGAGTAAATCCTTGAAAGACAGTGGAGAACTTATTATATGCATCATATCCTCTATAGCCGTGTTTTTCAGTTCCATCTTTACTATCAATAGGATAATATAGCTCTCCTGTATCTAAATTTTTAATGATAGCTAATTGACCTTTATGACCAGATTTATCTTCTCCTACAAAAGCGTATGGGGCATAATTTGACTTCAACAATATTTTAGAACCATCTAAATCAAAATAAGTTGTTGTTGATTTATGTTTATAAAAATCATTGACACAAATATAAGTCAAATTTTTAACCTTATATTCCCCACTAGCCTGACTTTGAAACGCATACAATTTAAATACAGGATCGTTAATTTGTTTCCAGTCCTGATGATTTAAAACCGTTCCTGCACTATAATCCATCAATAAATCAGTGCTTGATTCAGAAGTTTTATATGTTTCAAAAGGATGTTCTAATTTAAAAATTCCGTGACCTAATTCGTGTGCCGGAGTTTTAAGCCCGATAGCCTCACTCTTAGATGGAAACACATAACCAAACTGCCCGTTCAAACGCATATATCCATCTTGCCCTTTGCTTGAAGGTTTATTGGTTATAAACAATACATAACTATTGTCTGTACTCGTATACAATGCATTTATATTTTGCTGCTCAGTACTGTAAGTCGATGTTATTGTATTCTTTTCGGTCTGAATGGTACTTCCGGAAACACCATCTATATTTAGTATTCCTTCTTTTTTAAAGTTTATTTTAATCCCTACTTTATTATAAATCGCCTGTGTACTGGTAATAATAGCATCTAGCTTCTTTTCAGAAACATCATCTGTAGGTACCAAGGCAACATTCACCTCTTTTGAGGAAATATGTACTAACATAAAAGCACCAATTACCTTGTACTTTTCTCCTTGTTTTATAGTGGCTAATATTTGTTCTTCGGCATAACTAAAACTTCCTTTAACGTTTAGTACGAAAACTTTCTCGTTTCTTTTAAAGTCAATTTTTGCACCATTTTGCGTTTTAAAAACAATACTGTCTAATTGTATATTGGCATCCGTAACAGTTACAGTCGCCACTACAGTATCTGTGTATCCGTTTAAAACTGCCTTATAAGGCAGCACAACATCACCTACTTTTTTGTACAATTTTTCTAAAGCAGCAGTTGGTTTCGCCGCTATTACATCAAAAGCATATTTACTGCCATTGCCTGAAAATGCAATTGAGATTCCTTTAGCTGTAAATGCTGTCGCCTGACCTGTTTTATCTACACCATCTGTATTTTCAGGAGTTGGTTTTCCTCCGTCGGCAGCAGCTATAGGTTCATTACTTCCGTTTCCGTTTTTGTCAACGTTATAGGTATTTCCTTTACTATCTGTAATTAAAGTATCTTTTCCTCCGGGAATGGTTACTTGTTGCCCGTCTACACCATTTACAAGAATATCTCCATTGGCATTAATAACAATATCTTTTACTACAAACGGAACAGTTTTTTCTATTTGTCCGCCCTCACCTTCACCGGTAAAATCTTCTACATCAGTAATATTTTTCCAATCGGGATTGTAGCTGGTTTCAACAACACCACTTATTAATTGATAATCTGTATTAATTAATATGTTTTTAAATTCGACTGCAATTTTAGTATCGGCTAAGTAAGGCACTATAATATAACCTATCCCTGTATATGGGCTGTGCTGTTCCTCTAATTGTAAAACAGTTACGGGGAAATCTCCTGCTTTAAAGGTTTCGCTTATTATCAAGTTATCCAGTACTTTTTTATTCTGAATATTAATTTGAGGTATAATACCACAATTATATGCAGGAACACCATTGGTTTGTGTAGGTGTTGTAAACGTGCTGATTCCGGAATAGGTAAACGACTGAACTCCATCTGCTGAGGGATCACAACTTGAACCTACTCTAAACTGATAAGTTACACCTGGCTCTAAATTGGTAATTAAACTTTGTGTGTTTAAACTGTTTGTCGAGAACCATTGTGCATTGCGGACATCTTGTTTTTTGTATTGTAACTGATAGCGTGTATGTTCCGGTGTTCCTTCCCATGTAATTTTTACACTTTTAGAATTCTGGGCTTCGCTTAACAAAAAGGTTGGAGCAGCACATGACGCTGTATATTTAAACGAATATATCTCGCTGTACCCGTCATTTTTAAAGACCGCATTTTCTGAGAGTCCCGTTGTCGAAATCGCTTTTACCCGCCACGCATAACGCAAACCGGGAGTAAGAATGGGCATGCTTAAATTATACAATAAAGCGGTCGAAAAAAGTGTTTCCTCATACAAAATGGGAGACATTTGAAACGCAAATTGCGGATCTAATGTAGGATCAATAAGCTGTTTTAGCTCAAATTTATACGATACATTAGTGGCATTTATCTGGCGTGGTGTCCAGGTAAATAAAATATTCGGAAATTCTGTCGAGGCAATTTGTTCGTTTTTTTGCGGTGTATTTAATAACGGCGGATCGTTTAATATCAAATACAAACTCGCACAGCTTTTTTGGGAGATTTTTTGATTCGTTACAAAATCATACATCTCAAAACAAAAATTGTACATTCCTTCCGGTAAGCCATTCGCATATTGTGCAGCAGAAATTCCCTGCAGGTTTTCAAGCCTGAAAAGTGCCGCAATATCAGTATTCGTCAGCGTTTGCAATTCTCCACCATTGATAAAAATTGGTCGCTGTCCTTGTATGTAATCGCTGCTTTGTATGTTAAGTCCGTTACCTTGTATGTACAATTTTAAACGTATCTGCCTTTGTGCTATAGCAATATCTGTAGGATTGATCAGCAACTGCATTTTGGTATCCATGCTAGTCACGTAATCAGTTAATTTGATGCTGTACGGACTATTAAAAACCGGCGTTAACTGCACGGGATATAGCTGGGCGTAAGCCCCCCAGCCAAAGCCCCCTAGCCCCCAAAGGGGGAACAATATGAATAGTATTATATTTTTAAAAAGGTTCTTCATTTTTTAGTAGATAATAATTTTTTTAACCAATGTTTGTTGCCCCGTTTCTAATACTAAAACATACATTCCGGATTCTAATGAAGTTTCAAAATCTATTTCGTACTTCTTTTTACCGGATTCTTTTTTCTGAATCATAGTGTTTTGACCCGTTGTAGAAAATAATCTTAAGTTTATGGCACTAGTATTCTCTAAAGTTACAAGTGCTTTAAAATTACCATTACTCGGGTTTGGCGTTACAATAAAATCGACAATAAACTGTGATGCAGTTGCACCATTTGGCAATGTGCTTCGTTGCTCTACTGTAATATTTTTATTGTAAACTGCGTAACATTCTCCCTGCGTTTGTTCTAAACCAATGGAATAAACTCCCGTAGCATCAAACTTTAAGGTGATGTATTTTTCTTTTTGTTCTACCACTTTTACTCCTTTAGGAAGTACCCAATTCGTGCTTTCGCCAAAAGGATTACTGGTATTGATTAAAATTACTTCTTCGTCTAAATAGGCTTGTGAGCTTAATAAAAACTCAGAACTAATGGCAGTCTGACTTGTTTTTATTACAATTTCATCTTCACCAATACACCCTAAACCTGAAGTTACTTTTACGTGATACGTTCCGGATTTTGATACCTTTATTTTTGCTTCATTCGATGTAAATCCGTTTGTTGATGTCCAGCTGTAGGTTGCTTTTTTATCTGCAATTGTGGCATCTAAATCCAGATTTTGATCGATACACAATGTTCTGTCAGCGCCAATATTAACAATAACCGGTTCCGGATCTTTTAAAATAAATTTCTTTTTATACACACAACAATCCGGACAGGTAATCGCTACTTCATAATTTCCTGCTGTAAGGTTGTTGAGGTCTTTAGTTGTCGCTCCTGTATTCCATAAATAGCTGTATGGCAAGTTTCCGCCTGTAACATTTAGTTCAATTGCGGCATCATTTCCTTTATAACAAGTAGGATTTTTGACCGTTTCTGTTGTAAATATTCCGTTAGGATCGCCAACAAAAATACTTCCCTGAATAATACATCCTTTTGCATCTGTTGCGATTACAAAGTAGTTGTTTGTTGTAATATTTTCAATTTTTGATGTTGTTTCGCCATTGGTCCACTCGTATGTATAAGGTGCGGTTCCTCCGGAAACATGCGCTTCTGCCCAACCGTCATCTCCTGTTGTACAACCTACATCAAATTTGGTAAAAGTCAATTGTAATTTTGCAGGCTCAGGCATATTTTGCGTAACATCTTTTTCTTCCACTAAAAGATTGTTAACGTATGTGCCGAGTTTAATTCCGTTAGCATCTTCAATATTCAGTGCATAATTTCCGTTAGATATATTTTCTGCTGTTTCATCATGATCGTTCCAGATCACCCATGAATTACCATTTTGTTTTTTCCATGTATAATAATATGGTAATCCATTATTTTTGCTGGCATCTAATTGAATTCCTCCTTTGACGTGTGCAACTAAAATACCATCCTGAGATTCGTCTCTTTGACTGTCCTGCGGATTAACATCTGTTTCATTTCCAAATTGATTGCTCACATTACATGAAATAGTACGAACAACTTCAAAAGTAACTTCAAGCGGATCCGGATCATCTAAAGCGGTAACCGAATTTGCAACGGTACAACTTGCTTTATTGGTTGCAGCATTATAATTAGCATCACGAACCGTTAAGCTATACAATTCCTCACCCACTCCGTTTAATGTAATGGTATAAACACCATTGCTAAAAGCAGTTGTCGTTGTAGTTTGTTTTATGCCTTTACTATTTTTCCATTCAAACCAATACGAATTGTCCGGTTGAATAGTACCACCTGTAACTTCTACTACAATTTTTCCGTTGGTGGCTTTGTAAAAACTTGGGTTGAGCACCTCAGTATATTTAATAGCAAGTGGTGTTGCAGGTTCTTTAATTATAACACTTGCTTGTGTAGCACATTCTTTAAAATCTGTAACAAATACTGTATATGTCCCGGCTTTTAAAACGGTATTTTCCTTAGTTTCTACTCCATTTGACCATTTGTATGTGTACGGAGCTGTTCCGCCTGTTACATTTGCTGTTGCCCAACCGTCATTGCCTCCATTACAAAAAACATTTCCCTGAGTAATTGTAACAGATAATTTGGGAGGTTCCTGCATAAATTGCTCAACGTCAATTTCTTGTGTAAGTAAATTATTTACATAAGTTCCTAACCTGATGCCGTTTCTGTCTTCTACGTTTAAAGCATAATTTCCGTGTGAAAGGTTTATAGCTGTTTCACCTGTAATGTTAGTTAGCGGTAACCATGTACCATCCTGCTGTTGTTTTTTCCAATAAAAATAATAAGGCAAACCGTTATTTATAGTTGCAGCAAGCGGAGTTCCGCCAGTTACATGAGCAACTAAAATACCATCTTGCGATTCATCACGCTGACCGTCATTGGGTGTTGTATCTTTAGCGTTCCCAAATTCGTTACTCGTATTACAGGAAATTGTACGAACAATCTCAAAAACAACTTTTAAAGGATCCGGTTCATTTAGTGTTACAGGTGACTCTAATACAGAACAATTAGCTATCTGACTCGTTGCCTCGTTGTAATTTTTATCTTTAATGGTTAAAAAATAATCATCTGCCGGAACACCATTCATGGTAATCGTATAAATTCCGTTTTCTAATGCTGCAGTTGTAGTTTGTATTCCTCCAGCTTTATTTTTCCACTCATAATTATACAATTTACCATTATTTTCGATCCCGTCAAAAGGTGTTCCTCCTTTTATCTCGGCTATAATGCGTCCGTTAGTGGCCCCTGAAAAAGTAGGGGTAAAAATTTTTTTATAGGAGATTACTACAGGAGATTGCGGTTCGGTTATTTCGATGCTGCGTGTTATAGAACACTTATTTTTATCCTTAACCTCAACAGTATAAGTTCCTGCAACTAATTGCGAAATTTTATTTGCATCAACAATTCCGCCACCTGTATTATACCAGATGTAGGTGTAATCGCCTGCACCTCCTGTAACATTTGCAGTAGCCCAACCGTTATTACCGTCGTGACAGGAAACATTTCCTGAGGTAAAGGATAATTCTAATTTTGTTGGCTCGGCTATTTCTTTTGTTGTTGGCGTTGCTGTTACTAAATCTATTGTATTATAAGTTCCCTGAACAATTCCGTTAGCATCTTCAACATTTAGCGAATAGTTTCCTTTTCCAAGGTTAGCGGCAGTATCTGTTTTATAATCTGTCAATTTTTCCCATGAACTTGTATCAGTATTGTATTTTGACCAAGTAAATTTATAGGGTAAGCCATTATTTGCAGATCCTGTAAACTTAATTCCTCCAATTACTGTGGCTGTTAAAATCGCATCAGATAGTTTAGCAGGGTCTCCTATAAGCGGATCGTGGTTTTCTGTGTTACAGGAAATTTTCTGAGTTTGCTCTAATGTTATTTCAATTTTCGCAGGTTCAATTAAAACCTGAGAAGATTCAATAATAGAACAATTTGCCTTATTTACAGCACTATTATAATTCTTGTCTTTTACAGTTAGTTTATATTCTCCTTGAGGAACGTTTTCTAACGTAATATTATATGTTTTATCTGCAGTGTTATATTGTCCGGTTGCGGGAAAAACAACTCCACTGCTGTTTTTCCACTCATAAGCATATGTTTTATCATCATTAATAGTTCCGCCGCTTATTGCAGCTACTATTTTTCCGTTGGCTGCTCCATAAAAAGTTGGTTCAGTTTTTAATGTGTAATTTAAAGCTAAAGGTGATAATGGTTGGGATATTGTTTTTTCGAGTATTTTATCGTCACCAAGTTTAATGTTTCCCTCAACCAATGTTTGTATTTTGGCAATACAGCCCATCATATCTTTTACTTTAATCTTATATGTACCAAGTGTCAAACCGGTAATAATATGCGCTTTATTATTTGCAAAAGGAATCCAGGTTAATCCATTGTCTAACGAATAATAATCATTGCCAGATGTGGCACGCGTTCCTCCGGTTGGTGAAATAGTTATTGTCCCGTCACCTCCATTATAACATTGAACATTTGTTGCATCTAATGTAAAGTCTAATATAGGAGGAGATGCTATTTCAAAAGTTGCAATTGCAAATAAATCCTTGCTATCAGGAGACGTTGAAGTATTTAATCCATTTATAAACCCAACTAATTGAAGTGTATATTTGCCTGCTTGTATACCTGAAATATTAAAATTTTTATTGCTGTCAATTAATAAATTCCCATTATAATTACTAGGGGTACCTGTGCTAAGATCCAGTAAAGTATACGTTAATTGTTCATCTGGAAATAAAATTCTATTAAACACAAGTTTTACAGCTCCATCTTTAGAATCACTACAGGTTGGCTGTACAGCTATTGCTGAAAGAACTTTTGGAGCAGATAAACGTACATTATATCTCACAGGATCTGAAACAATATCACATGCTTTCTGCCTAAAATAAATTGGCTTACCTACATAGTTCATTACATTATTGCCTAAAATATCAACAGCATTCGCCGTAAAACTGGAAACACCATTATATTGGGGTAAATTTATCCAAAGTGGGGAATTTGGATCTCTATTATCCGGCGGATTAAAAGAATATTGCCATCTATACTCCGTAGGCAAAAATCCTGTATTTGATTTTACTGTAATTTTAGTTTCTGTTGGCAAGTCATTAAAAATTCCCGGATTCACAACAATAAGATTTGGTGTTTTGACAATAGTCAATTGATCATCCCACCATCTTACAATATCTGAATAAGTATTGGTACAGGAATTGAATTGAGTACTTTCTACTAAAGCATCATTAAAAGAACCACTTCCTCCGCAACCACCAATTTTTCTTTTCCAGTTTCTTGATGCAGTAACTTGAATTTTACTGAATTTTCTAGTTGAGGAAATTATCCTTGTACTTTGAAAGACTGTGTATTGATCTCTTGATGTACTACTTAATCCTTCATTAATTAGTAGTTCCGGTGTACCAGTAGTAAACAGCATGTTAATTCTTACATCGTTCCTACAGCTTCCTCCATAACTTCCCGAAGATGGACGTATCTTTAATGTTGTTGTTACATTATAATCTCCAATACTTTGTGCAAAACCAAATCCTGAAACCAATAAAATTATCAATAAGTAAAAATTCTTCATAGGCTTAATATATAACTGTTAAGGTTTCTGCTTTTGCAGGACTATCGCTTTCTAAATTGGGAACAAAATGATATTCGAGTTCCTGATTAATTTGTAAATTTTTATCTTCTAATGTCAAAACATTGCTGTTTAATTCCTTCCATAATGTTGGAGGTGATCCTTTAGTGTTTTTATAAATACTCACTCCCAGTACTTTACCTTTATTTTTGGCATAATCCCAAGTGAGTACTATCTTTTTATTTTCTCTGTCAGCAACTCCCTGTAAATATGTAATTATTTTAACGGGCGTAAAATTCAATACGTTTACAGTTATGGTAGAATGATCCAGTGACGACCAAAGATTACTTTTATCCTTAGCCAAAATAGCATATTGATATGTTTTTCTGTTTTCGACCTTATCATCTGTAAATTCCTGAATAGTATCATTTATTTGTTTAATTTCCAGCCACTTTTCCTGTCCTTTCTCTCTCCTTCTTAAGCTATATCCTACTACATCTTCACTGTAACTGCGTATCCATTTAAGGTGTACTTTGCCATCTTTATTATCGTAATCTTTAAAAATAGGCGCTGCAGGCGGAATTTTATCCGGTTTGTCTAAAACCAAAACATCAGACAGATCTGAAATATTAAAACGCATATCTTCGGCAGCAATTCTGTAATAAACCTTACTGTTTGTCATTTTTAAACTTACGCTGTCTTTATAATCATTCCCAACATAGGATTGATGGTATATATCTACAAATTCTTCATCGGCATTATTTGCTTTTAGAATTCTATATCCTCTCAAATCTTTTTCAAGGTTTGGTTTCCATTTCAAACGCACCACTCCTAGACTATCAATTACACCTTCAAGCCCTGTTGGTTTTGCCGGAGGTATAGAATCTACGGGTTGAACCAACATACTTTGAGACGTTAACCTTTGATTATTTTTACCTACAACAGAGATCGTAAAATAGTTGGACGGAAATAAATTCTCCTTAAAATTAAGTTTTCTTTCAGATGGCGGAATAATTTTAGAAACTACTTTATAAGGACCTTTATCATTATTGGCTAAATAAATTTCATATCCCTGAATAAAACCTTCAGATTCCTTAGGATAATCCCATTCAAGATTAACTTCGTTTGAGTTAATGATATTATAATCTACCAATCTTGCGGCGGTAACTATTGCCGATATTCCTTTTGCCGTAATAGGTTTTGTGATTTCTCCTTTTTCTCCAAATGACGTTATGCCGTATAATCTATATTGATATACTTTATCATTTACACTCAGCGTATCAATATAATACATGGTTTTAGACGGATGTTCGTCTTTATCATTCAAGTTTACTAATGGAGTTGTAGCTATTGGAGTATAATTAATTCCGTCAGAAGATTTCTCGACCATATATGACGTATAAATTCTTTTAAAGGTTTCATAATCCCACGAAAGCAATACTTTTTTATCGTCTGGAATCGCAATAAAATCCGTTGGAGCCGGGAGCGCACCATAATCCTTTAAACCTATCATATAAGAAGATTCCTTCACCTTTGGGCTTTCAAAAACACGCACCTGATAGGCATATACTTCATTTTTCTTGACATTGGTATCAATATATCCCCAACCTGCTTTTACTGCGCCGGTAAAACTCATATCAGCTGCATACAAAGCAAAAGTATAGCGCTGATCCAGTTCATCAGCCATATTGACTATTTTTGACAAGTCACCTTCTTTAGCAGATGTTACTTCAAAACTTTCACCGTAAATAGATTGTGCAATAATGGCAGCATTATTATCTTTTTGTACCAGATCCATCCAGGCATCCAGAGGTTCAGGAAGTAATGGTTTTGGGGTAAGTATAATTTTTTCAGGCTTAGGCAGAACATTTCCGTCTCTAAAAATGGTAGTTCTGGTAACTATAAAGCCTTTTTTATTTGCTTTTTGCCACTCACTTGGAGAATTAAGCGCCCACCTGATCAAGATTTGATCTTTTTGAGCTCTGGCATTGACCATTACTCTGGCCTTTTTATCCTGTGAATATCCTAACGAAATGAATAATAAAAATATAAATAGAAGCTTGATTTTTGACATTAATGTGTAATTAATTCCATGTTAAAAAAAGCACAAAAATAGTACTTTAAATGAACTGACAAATAAATATCTACAAAAAAAGTAAGCAAAAAATTACTAAAGTAAAAAGTGATGATTTCCCAATATACAAAGGCGATAAGAAGCGATTTTACCAACGTAAAAACACTACAAAACTGAAATGCATTTCTGGAAAAATCTGACACTTACAAAAAGGTACCTACTCGTTCTAAATTTGTTTTTTTTAGTCAGAAAAAAACCTCAATATTATCGTTTTGTATGTTGAGGTGATAACGACAGGAGAAGAATACAGGAATTAAATAAACATATTAATTTTTTCATTTTGTTTGCTTTAAATTGTACTGCTAAATAACAGTTATCTAAAATATCAAGTTTCCTCAATAAGACATAAAAAACAACATTTTAAGATATTTTCTAAAAATATTAACGATATTTATTAAAAAAATCAATAACGCTACTCAAAATTATTACCAAAAATAAATCAATAAGTTTGTCATAAACCAAAGTTTACAAGAGAACTTTTCGCAACCAGATATGATAGAAATAAAGCAAATTGAACATTTAAGTCTATTTAAAACTATAAATAAACGAATTGAGTTAAAATATATGGGATGGGAAGAACCTAACAGAGGTCAGGAAATTGTATATTATTCGGTATTGATTGACGGAGTTGATAAAACTGAGGAATTATTTTCAGAAAACCAATTCAATGCTTAGTAAATGAGAAAATCGAAACAGAACATTCTACTAAAAATTTTGCTTACATTCCGTCTATTGATTCTTATTTGATCAATACTTTAGATTATACAAAAAAAAGACTAAAAGTATATTTCCGAGAAAATGGAAATACAACCACAGATGGCTTATCAGGAAGTTTTTTTTATCCAGACAAACACTTGTTGATTAATCGCAGAAGTTTGATTTTAACCGATCTGCTAACTTTAGAAAATAAAAAAATAAAATTTGAAGACGATATTAATATCGAATGGGCGTATTTAATTAATTCAAGGCAAATTCAAGTTATTCAGTCATTTTCTAATGTCTGTTTTATATATGATTTAGACGAAGAAAAAATTATAGATAAAAAAAATATTGTCGATGAATCACTTTACCCCAATATTTTCAGATGGATTTACAGAGGGCAAGATTTTGATACAAATCAAGTAGAAATGGAATTACTTCAAAAAACAAATAACCAATTTACAAGTACTTATTTTAAAATAAATTAAATGAAACTCAAAGGTTATATTTGTCAGGAAACAGATTTAATGATTAGTTATGCTAGAAATAAATTATAAGAATTTTGAAATTGACTGCCGTGAAATTTTCGGTAAATATCTTCTTGAATATAATTTCAAAGAAATTCATGATGAGGTATTAGAATTTGAAAAAATATATGAAAATGAATTTTGGAAAATTGAAATATCCATGATTTCAAATTTTCCACACATTGGAATTTCATTTGAATTTATATCGAAAGAGAATGGTTATATAAAAAATAGTGTATTAGAAGAATTACTAGGAATCGATAGAAAAAAAAATATAGAAATTCACGATAGACTTTTCAATAAAGAGTATTATAATAAATCAAGCAATGAACAGTATAAAATTGAAATGATTTTTTGTGTAGAAATATTAGAACTATCTTATACACAATTATTGATTGGGAATTTTACTTATAGTGATTATAAAAATTATATTCAGTGATTAAATTTAGTAAATAGAGCATCAAAATATACAAAATACATAGTAATCATTCTGATAATTTTATTTGTAGTTCTTAGTGTTATCAACTAAAAAACAGAAAATTCACAAAATCAAAAAGCCTTCTAAAGTTAAACTTCAGAAGGCTTTTTTTCTGCTCAAAAAAATAAATTGCATACTAAACAAAATAAAAAACTTAATTAACTATTTTCTATAACCAAAACTTATTTTAATTTGAAAATTATTTTTTTTGAGGCATATTTGTTATTTTCAATAAATATGTTCCTTCGGGCAAATCATTAATATTTGTGGCGCTAGTACTTCCAAATACTTTTTTTCCTTGCGAGAAAACCTCAACATTTTTAGTGCCACTATCACTTTCAGTTGTATTTGCTGCCGCAGCAGCTGGTGAAGGTTTTGTAACAACTGCAGGTTTTGCAGTTATTACAGCAGCAACTTTTTTTACTGGAGCAGCAACCGGACTTTCGGCTACAATGGCGGTAAAAGCAGGTTTTGAGCTATTAAAAGACTCTGCAACTTGTTCCTGCGTCATAGCAACATTATATATTTTAAGGTCATCAACATCTGCATTAATACTTACAGTTGCATTTAATTGTCCTAATCTAAGGATATAACCTTTTGTTAATCTGGAAATTCCATCAACAGATTTCAATAATTCGCCATTACGATATATTTTTGAAGTTGTACCATCATAAGTAATATTATATTGGTACCAAACTTCTTTTTGGAGCGGAACTGGAACTATGATGTTATTTGTATCTCCCCAACCCACCAGACTTAAATCTGAATTTCCTGAAGCGGTCATTTGTTGCAATAAACCAAAATATTGAGTATTTACAGCACTTCCGTATCCCAAAATATAACTTGGCGCAGTAATAGTATTAAATCTTACCCAAAGAGATATTGATCTTGGCTTATTATCCTGCGGAAGATCCCCTACTACACCCTGCAAAACTTTGTTAGTAATGCGCAAAGCGGCTTTAGGAGTTCCCATTCTGTCTTTTACAAAATTAGGACTGCCTAAAAGTGATATTGTATTATAGGCGTTATTTAATGATCCGTTGAAACTAAATTCCTGAACTGGATTTTGGGCATTAGAATTAAAAAAACTTACAAACATTAAAGTAAGTAGTAATTTTTTCATATTTGTGGATTTTATTGGATTTTAAATGTTTTTACAAACACTAAACTATATTATAATATATTTCAGCAAAAATTTATTCGGCAACGAACCTAAATAATCGTTAAATAACCAAAATTGATAATTTTAAACTCTCAATTAAATTTATTTATACTTTAGCATTTTTTGTTAAAACTATAAATTTAATTCAAATTTACAAAACAATTCTTTCGTATAAGTACACTATTCATATCAAATTTAAAAAAGTAAATACATTGCAATATAAATAGCCCTTATTTGTAAATACATTTTTACAAAAAAAATCTGTAGCATTACAACAAATAATTTTATACATCTTATAAAACAAAAATTTCACATGTTTATAAAATCGAAATCACATTATAATACTAGATTTGTTTTTACTTATTGGATCAAAAATTCTAAATCCAGATAAACTAATAGAAGTTAAATGAAACTAATCGAGAAATTTTATTGCATTCAAACCGAAGTTTTTGGAAACGGTACTCAAAACAGTAATGAAAGCGTAGTTTCAGTAAAAACTGAATTACTCCGGCCAAGTATAAAAATTTTAAATACTAATGGAAGTATTAACCTTTCAGAAAGCAAAGTATTCAGAAAGAGATTAATAGCAAATCCGTACACAGATTCAAATGAAAATTTTACTATAAACGAATTACTATTTTTATCTAAAACATATCAATTTGAAATCGAAGAGCATAAGTCACATAAAGGATATTTCACAAGTGTTTTAAAAATTAATAAACTTTACAATACTCCTGGAGATATTATTTTAACAGAACAAGACGGAAAAGAATACCTAATGATTGAATTTACCAGATGGCAATCTGAATCTCAACCCAGAAGTGCCGGTGAAGATAGTTTAGGTGAAGATATTACATACGTTCATGGCATCTGGGAAAGTCCATTACTTACAGATGAGATAATTGCAAAAATTAAAAATAACTAACAAATTCACAATCCCAAAAATCAAAAAAGCCTAATAAAGTTAAACTTTCAAGGCTTTTTGACTATCCAAAAAAATTGCATACTAAACAATATAAAATAAAAATTAACTCACTATTTTCTATTAACCGGAATCTTGTTTTTAATTCGAAGTTATTTTTTTTGAAGGCGAGTTTGTTATTTTCAACAAATACATTCCTTCAGGTAATTCATTAATATTGACTGCATTTGTACTGTTGCCATAAATCTTTTGGCCTTGCGAAAATACTTCGACATTTTTTACCACCTCCACTAACATCCTCGGTTGCAATAATTGTGTTTGACGGAGCACTTTTACTTGCCGTTTTTGTTTTAACTGTTCCTTTTTTTACATTTTTTGCAGTTGCAACTTTTTCAGTACTGGCAATAGCGGTTACAAGTGGCTTTGAACCATTATAATACAACCCAACCTGTTCGTCTGTCAAAGCGACATTATAGATTCTTAAATCGTCGATATCTGCATTAATGCCAATTGTTGTATTTATTTCACCTAATCTAAAAATATTACCTTTCGTAGTACGTGTAATTCCATCTACAGATTTTAATAACTGACCATCACGATATATTTTAGATATTTTTCCGTCGTATGTTATGGTATAGTTATACCAGACATCTTTTGCAAGCGGTGTCGTAACAATAACATCATTAGATGCTCCCCAACCTGCCAAACTCAAATCTGAGTTAGATGATGCTGTACCTTGTTGCAATAAACCACAGTATTGAGAACTATAAGCAGTTCCGTAACCCCAAATATAATTAGCCGATTTTATATCATTCAGTTTAACCCAAATACTTACTGAGCGTGCAGTATTTCCCTGCGGAAGATTTTCAACAACGGCTTCCATTGCTTTATTAGTCAAACGTTGTGCTCCTTTAATTACTCCCGCTCTGTCAGTTACAAAATTACCGGTTCCCATAAACGAAGTTGTATGAGTGTTATTATTTAAAGTTCCATCAAAATTAAATTCCTGAATTGGATTCTGAGAACTCATATTCAAATAACTTACAAACATCAACGTGAGTAGCAATTTTTTCATAATAGTAAATTTAGGATTAAAAAACATTCCGTTATTTTAACATTGCTAAACTAGATTATTATGTTTTTCAGTAAAAATTAACTCGATGACGAACCTAAATAATCGTTTAAATAATCAAAACTGATCATTTGTAATCTATAAATCGCATTTATTTATAGTTTTAGCTAATTTATTAAAACAATAAACAAACCTCAACAGAAACTAAAACTTCCTACGTATAAATACGGTATTCCTAAAATATATGGATTTACACGAAAAAAATTTGACCTATATTAATTTTAACCGCATAGGAGAACAATATGTTTTTTTACTCTTAACTTTCACAAAAGGCAAAGTTCGTAAAGCTTTTGTACTGATTTTTTAGCTTAACTAACTGTGGTAATTTTTTTGCGTTCTTTGAGTTATATATACTGGTGATTTTACCGCAAAGGAGCGCTCAAAGTTTTTTATAGTAGAGTGTGTTTATATCCATCTTCCTTGGTAAGAAGTCTTTGCGTGTTCTGCGTATTTTTTTCTCTCTCCACAGGTTTTGGGATTAATCTAATATATTTCAATATTAACATTTGAAATAGTTTTCATCTAAATACTTAATACAGATTAATTTAAAAATAATGGCATAAAAAAAAGCTCCATTCGCAAAACGAATGGAGCTTTATATCTAAAAAAGTAATTCTATTACTTTACAAATTCAATTTTTTGAACTTCTTCTTCATTGACACTGTCAAAGAAACCTTGTTCGTTCATCCAGTCATCGCTAAATACTTTACTCATATAACGAGAACCGTGATCCGGGAAAATAGCAATAATATTACTTTCCTTAGTAAATTCGCCTTCTTCAGCGTATTGTTTGATGGCCTGCATGACAGCTCCGGAAGTATATCCAACAAATAAACCTTCTTTTCTGGTGATTTCTCTTGCTGCGTGTGCACTTTCCTCATCGGTTACTTTGATGAATTTATCGATAATATCAAAATCTGTAGCAGATGGAATCAGGTTTTTACCTAAACCTTCAATACGATACGGATAAATTTCTTTGTTATCGAATTCTCTTGTTTCGTGGTATTTCTTTAAAACCGACCCAAAAGCATCAACACCTAAAATTCTAATATTTGGATTTTGCTCTTTTAAGAATTTTGCAGTTCCGGAAATCGTTCCTCCAGTTCCACTACAAGCCACAAGATGTGTGATTTGTCCTTTAGTTTGTTCCCAAATTTCAGGACCTGTAGTGTTATAGTGCGCATCAATATTTAATTGATTAAAATACTGATTGATGTAAACTGAGCCTTTAGTTTCTTCGTGCAAACGTTTGGCAACATTGTAATAGGATCTCTCATCATCTGCTGATACGTGAGCGGGGCAAACATAAACCTTTGCTCCTAAACTTCTCAACATGTCAATCTTATCTTTCGATGATTTTGAGCTAACTGCAAGTATGCAGCTGTAACCTTTTATAATGCTTACCATTGCCAGACTAAAACCCGTATTTCCAGATGTCGTTTCAATGATAGTATCACCTGGCGTTAGAATTCCTTTTTTCTCAGCTTCTTCAATAATATATAACGCTATTCTATCTTTTGAGGAATGTCCTGGATTAAAAGCTTCTACTTTTGCGTAGAAATTACCTTCTAACTCTTCAGTAATTTTATTTAGCTTAATAAGTGGGGTATTACCTATTAACTCTAAAACATTATTATAAGCGTTTATTTCTTCTTTCATAAAAAAATAGTTAATCGAAGGTATTTTTAAATAACCTTGATAGGTTGCAAATTTAACAAAAAATTTCTAATTAGCTTTTAATTTTTTCTAAATCTAATAAAAAACTAAATTCCTTTGCTAAGTCTTTTAAAGCCTCAAAACGTCCAGAAGCTCCGCCATGTCCCGCGTCCATATTGGTATCTAAAAATAAAAGATTATTATTTGTTTTTAGATTTCTCAATTTGGCCACCCATTTAGCTGGTTCCCAATACTGTACCTGCGAATCGTGCAATCCGGTAGAAACATACATGTTAGGATAGTTTTGCGCTTTTACATTATCATACGGCGAGTAAGATAACATATAATCGTAATATTTTTTATTATTTGGGTTTCCCCATTCGTCATATTCTCCGGTCGTCAGCGGAATACTGTCGTCCAGCATTGTTGTAATAACATCTACAAAAGGCACCTGAGCAATCACTCCGTTGTACAACTCCGGGGCTTCATTAATAATAACGCCCATTAAAAGTCCTCCCGCAGATCCTCCTTCAGCATATAAATGTTCAGGAGAAGTATATTTTTCACTTATTACAAATTTAGAGCAATCGATGAAATCTGTAAAGGTATTTTTCTTTTTTAACAGTTTTCCATCTTCATACCATTGTCTTCCCAAGTCCTCACCTCCTCTAATATGTGCGATTGCATAAATAAAACCGCGATCTAATAGCGAAAGTCTCGTTGACGAAAAATACGTATCCATCGTGATTCCGTATGAACCATAAGAATAAAGCAATAACGGATTTTTACCGTTTTTATTCATTCCCTTACGATAAATAATCGAAATAGGCACTTTTGCACCATCTCGGGCAGTTGCCCAAACACGCTCTTCAATATAATTTTCCTTATCAAACTTTCCGCCTAAAACCTGCTGTTCCTTTAGGATTTCCTTGGCTTTAGTCTTCATATTAAAATCAATTACAGACGATGGCGTTGCAAGCGATTGATAGCTGTAACGCAAAATATCAGTATCAAAATCAATATTAGTTGTAGTATAAGCACTGTAAGTTTCGCTGCCAAACGGAAGATAATAATCCTCTTCTTCTTTATTCCACGGCATAATACGAATATGATTTAATCCGTTTGAGCGTTCCTCAACAACTAGATAGTTTTTAAAGATTTCGATATCTTCCAGCAAAACATCTTCGCGATGCGGAATAAGATCTACCCAATTTTTCTTTCCTGTTTTATTTTCAGGCGTTTTCATCAACTTAAAATTAGTTGCCTTGTCTTTATTGGTCAGAATATAAAATGAGTCTTCAAAATGCGAAATACTATATTCTAAACCACGAACACGTGGCTGAAACACAACAAATTCTCCGTCTGGATTATCAGAATTTAAAATTCTGTATTCAGTAGTTAAAGTACTTCCTGAACCAATCACGATATATTTTCTTGATTTTTCTTTGCTTATCGAAACATTAAAAGTGTCGTCCGTTTCATTAAAAACTAAAACATCAGCCGTAGTTTCTGTATTTAATTTGTGTTTAAAAACTTTATCAGCTCTTAAAGTAACCTCATCTTGTTTCGTGTAGAAAATGGTATTATTATCATTTGCCCAAACAGATCCTCCGGTTGCATTTTCGATTTTATCTGATAGAATTTCGCCTGTTTCCAGGTTTTTTATCTGAATAGTATAAATTCTTCTTCCCACGATATCAACTCCAAAACTGGCAAATTTGTTATCAGGGCTAATACTTAATCCTCCCAGTTTAAAATAAACGTGACCTTTTGCTAATTCATTACAATTGAACAAAATTTCTTCATTTGCCGAAAGGTTTCCTTTTTTTCTTGAAAAGATGGGATAATCCTGACCGGTTTCAAAACGAGTGATATAATAATAACCATTATAAAAATAAGGAACAGATGAATCATCTTCCTTAATTCTCGCTTTCATTTCTTCATACAAACTTTCCTGAAGACCTTTTGTATGCGAAGTCATATTAGTATAATAAGCATTTTCCTGATTCAGATAATTGATAACTTCAGGGTTTTCGCGGTCATTTAGCCAGAAATAATTATCAACTCTTGTTTCTTTATGTTTTTTTAATGATTTTGGAATTTCTTTGGCTTTTGGAGCCATTATATCGTTTTGCATTGATTGAGCATTAGTTTTTAAATACGAAGGAGCAAAAATACTATAAAGACAACAGAACGGAATTAATTTTTTCATAAAATATTCTATTGTTATAATACAGCAATATACTAATTTTGTATGAAATAATTTAAAAATCAACAAAAATGGATTTAATGGGAATGATGGGTAAACTTAAAGAAACCCAACAAAAAATTGAAGATACTAAAAAGCGTTTAGATACTGTTTTGATTGACGAACAAAGCGCTGATGGATTATTAAAAGTGACATTGACTGCAAATAGAAAGGTACAATCAATCTCAATTGATGACTCTTTGCTTGAAGATAAAGAACAACTTGAAGATTACTTAATCGTAACATTAAACAAAGCAATCGAAAAAGCCACAAGTGTTAATGAACAAGAACTTGACGCTGTTGCAAAAATGGATATGCCAATGATTCCAGGAATGGATGACTTGTTTAAATAAGGTACTAAGGTACTAAGGTTCTAAGTTGCTAAGATCCTAAGTTTTTAAGTCTCCTATTAGGAAAAACTTAGAAACTTAGGACCTTAATCGTCTAAGAAACTTTTTTTTAAACCTTTATTACTGCTTTATAATTTAAACACCGATGATTCCGGGAATAGATGAACTTTTTTAATAAATTACTAAGCTTCTAAGTCTCCAATTTAAAACTTAGAAACTTAGGATCTTAGCAACTCAGAACCTTTTTCCTAAA
>NZ_JAYSPC010000163.1:0-7158 GCF_043722275.1 Flavobacterium sp.
TCAATTGGGAAATCCGTAGCCGAAGCATTAGGACGAGAATATGTTAGGATTTCACTTGGTGGACTTCGAGATGAAGCCGAAATTCGCGGTCACCGAAAAACATATATTGGCGCCATGCCTGGAAGGATTATTCAGAGTTTGAAAAAAGCTGGAACATCAAATCCAGTATTTGTACTTGATGAAATCGATAAATTATCCAATAGCAATCAGGGCGATCCGTCATCAGCATTGTTAGAAGTTTTAGATCCGGAGCAAAACAATTCGTTTTACGATAATTTCCTAGAAATGGGTTACGATTTATCTAAAGTTATGTTTATTGCAACATCAAACAACATGGCAAATATCCAGCCTGCGCTAAAAGACAGAATGGAAGTCATAAAAATGTCTGGTTATACCATTGAAGAAAAAGTAGAAATTGCAAAAAGACACCTTTTCCCAAAACAATTAGAAGCACACGGATTAACAACTAAAGATTTAACGATTGGCAAAAAACAATTAGAGAAAATTGTTGAAGGTTATACACGTGAATCCGGAGTTCGTAATCTGGAAACTAAAATTGCTCAGGTAATTCGTAATGCTGCAAAATCAGTTGCGATGGAAGAGGAGTACAATAAAAAAGTAACTGACGAAGATATCCTAAAAGTTTTAGGTGTACCAAGATTAGAACGCGATAAATACGAAAACAATGATGTTGCCGGAGTTGTTACAGGTTTAGCCTGGACAAGCGTTGGAGGTGATATTTTGTTTATTGAATCATTAATATCCGAAGGAAAAGGTTCATTGACTATTACAGGAAATCTTGGTAATGTCATGAAAGAATCGGCTACAATTGCATTAGAATATATCAAAGCAAATGCTAAAAAATTAGGATTGGGCGTTGAGTTATTCCAAAAATATAATATTCACTTACACGTTCCTGAAGGTGCTACGCCAAAAGACGGACCAAGTGCCGGTATTGCAATGTTAACTTCTTTAGTTTCATTATTGACTCAAAAGAAAGTAAAGAAAAGTTTAGCAATGACAGGCGAGATCACGCTTCGTGGTAAAGTTTTACCTGTTGGCGGAATCAAAGAAAAAATCTTAGCTGCAAAAAGAGCTAATATTAAAGAAATCATTTTGTGTCATGAAAACAAAAGTGATATTGATGAAATTAAAGCAGAATATTTAGAAGGTCTTACTTTTCATTATGTAAAAGAAATGAGTGAAGTTTTGGCTTTAGCTTTGACAGATCAAAATGCAAAAAATGCAAAAACATTAAAATAAATTTCAACGGAAATCCTAAAAATGAGATTCCAAATCCCAATTCTGCAATCGCAGCTTTTGGAATTTGGAATTTCATTTTTTTATTTTTTTATAAGCTATATAATTTTATCTTCGCAACTGCGTTATTCCCATATAGGAACGCCTGAAATGCATGTTTAAACAACTTGTTTTATTTTTATTGTTGTTGGTTTGTTCGGTTTCTTTCGGACAAATTGGAGGGCGCTACACCTATCAATTTCTTAATTTAACGACTTCTCCAAGGCAGGCAGCGTTAGGAGGAAAAAACATAACCATTTATGATGAAGATGTCAATCAGGTGATGTCTAATCCGGCAGCTTTAAACGTAGATATGGACAATCATCTGGCAATGAATTATGGTAATTATTACGGAGAAGCTTCTTATGGAACTGCTTCATATGCCTATACTTATGACAGACATGTGCAGACATTTTATGCCGGAGTAAGTTATGTTAATTATGGTTCATTTGAAGGTTATGATGAAAATGGTCAGGCAACTTCAGATTTTACGGGTAGTGAAGGCGCGCTTTCATTAGGTTATGCTTATAATATTCCTTACACAGATATACATGTTGGTGCAAACGTCAAGTTAATAACTTCAACTTTAGAAAGTTATAATTCTATTGGTGGAGCTGTAGATTTAGGGTTTTTGTATATAATTGAAAAAAATGATATAAATTTAGCACTGGTAATTCGTAATATAGGAACACAATTTACGACCTATTCAGGAATACAGGAAAAATTGCCGTTTGAAATTATTGCCGGTGTTTCACAAGAATTAGAACATGTACCCATTCGTTGGCATCTTTCCTTAGAGAATTTGCAGCAATGGAATATTTCATTTTCAAATCCCGTTCGTGGAGAAACCAATATTGATGGATCTACAAGTAATGAAAAAGTTTCGTTTGTAAATAATGCTTTGCGACATGTTGTTATGGGTTTAGAACTTTTTCCCCAGAAAGCATTTAATTTACGTTTGGGATATAATTTTAGAAGAGGAGAAGAATTAAGAGTTGATGAACAACGTAATTTTTCAGGAATATCTTTAGGATTTGGTTTAAGAATGAATAAATTAAAGTTTAATTATTCGTATTCAAGATATACATTGGCAGCTAATACAAGTCTTTTTGGTCTAATCTTAAATTTCCAATAATTATATGAAGATATTCAGTTTAGAAAAAATGAATATGAGAATAAGCGAAATAAGAAACAAGATTAGTGTTGATCTAAATGCAATACTAAAATTGCTTTTTTTGTTGACATTAGAATAAAAAACTACGCATACAATAAAAATCAATAAAATTTAAAATTACCATTTTGAAAAAAATTACCGTTGCTATTGATGGGTTTTCATCAACAGGAAAAAGTACTTTGGCAAAACAATTGGCTAAAGAGCTAGAATATGTATATGTAGATACAGGAGCAATGTACCGCGCAGTTGCGTATTATGCCATGCAGAATCAGCTTATAGGAACTGATTTTTTTGATAAAACTGCTTTAGTTCAGGCTTTGCCAAAAATTCAGCTAGAGTTTAAATTCAATGCCGATTTAGGTTTTGCTGAAATGTATCTGAATGATGAAAATGTCGAAAAACAAATTAGAACTATTGAGGTTTCTAACTTCGTAAGTAAAGTAGCGGAAATTTCTGAAGTGCGTTCTAAATTAGTAGAACAGCAACAGGAAATGGGAAAAAATAAAGCTATAGTTATGGACGGTAGGGATATAGGAACCGTTGTTTTTCCTGATGCTGAACTTAAAATTTTCATGACCGCAAGTGCCGAAACACGCGCGCAAAGACGTTTTGATGAATTACAGCAAAAAGGTGATGACGTATCTTATGAAGATGTTTTGAAAAATGTAGTTGAAAGAGATTATATTGACACACATCGCGCAGATTCTCCTCTTATTATAGCAGATGACGCAATAGAAATAGATAATTCCTACTTAAATAGAGAGGAACAATTTGCGGCTGTTTTAGAATTAATAAATGATGTTGTTAAAACAGTTTAATTTTTTGCAGATTTCATTTTTAATGGTAGTTTTACCGCTTCATTTATTTTAAAGACAATTTCATCATATGGGAATTAAAAACAGGTTGATTATAATGAGCTTTCTTCAATTTTTTGTTTGGGGAGCCTGGCTTATAACAATTGGAAATTATTGGTTTGGAACTAAAAATTGGGAAGGAACTCAGTTTGGTCTTGTTTTTGGAACCATGGGAATTGCTTCTTTATTTATGCCCACATTAACGGGAATTATTGCCGACAGATGGATAAATGCTGAAAAATTATATGGCTTTTTGCATATAATTTATGCAATAGTTTTATTTGGTATCGCACAAGTTACTACACCGGATAATTTTATATATGTAATGTTTGCTGCAATGTGCTGCTATATGCCAACAATTGCTTTGAGTAATTCAATTTCATATACCTCGCTTAAATTAAATAATAAAAACATTGTAAAAGATTTTCCGCCAATTCGGGTTTGGGGAACAATTGGATTTATTGCAGCAATGTGGATTACCAATCTAAGCGGAAGTAAAGCAACTGAATATCAGTTTTATATTGCTGGAGTTGGTGCGTTAATTCTTGGAGTTTATGCTTTTACATTACCAAAATGTCAACCACAGCGATTGACTAAAGAAGATGCTACATTAGTGGAAACTTTAGGATTAGAAGCTTTTAAGTTATTTGGAAATTATAAAATGGCTTTGTTTTTTGTATTTTCTATGTTTTTAGGAGGCGCTTTACAATTAACAAATGCGTACGGAGATGTGTTTTTAGATGAATTTAAACATTTTCCCAAATATGCAGATTCATTTGTAATTAAATATTCGACCATTATTATGTCGATTTCTCAGGTTTCTGAGACCTTGTTTATTTTAGCGATTCCGTTTTTCTTAAGACGCTTTGGAATCAAACAAGTAATGTTGATCAGTATGCTGGCTTGGGTTTTACGTTTCGGATTATTTGCTTTTGGAGATCCTGTAGGTGGTTTATGGATGATTATTATGTCTTGTATTGTTTACGGAATGGCATTTGATTTCTTTAATATCTCTGGTTCGTTATTCGTAGAAAGCAATACCGATTCTAAAATACGTTCATCAGCACAAGGATTATTTATGATGATGACAAATGGAGTAGGAGCAGTTTTAGGAAGTTTAACTTCCGGCTGGGCAATCGATCGTTTTTTTACAAAATCATTTCATAATACCGCTGAATTAGCGGGATTTTTGCAAACAGATACGACAAACTCTAAAATGTTGGATTTTGTTAAAGGACAAGGAAATGCAATTTCAACAGATGGAATTTTTACAAATCCAATTTTAATGAAAGACTGGCATACGATCTGGTTGTCATTCGCAGCTTACGCTTTGGTTATTGCTATTGCTTTTGCAGTTTTGTTTAAACATAAACATGATCCTAAGGAAATAGAGAAATTGAGTCATTAAAAAAATATAATTACAGATCTGTAAAATCTGTAATTTTAACAAATATAAAAAATACCACAAAAGCTTCTAAATTTAGAAACTTTTGTGGTGTTTTTGTTATATCTAAATTTGAATGAAATACTTTGAAACCAAGTTTTTAAAAGAAGCCGAGGAATTTATGTCGAAGCTTGACAAAAAAAACGATAACTAAACTTTTATATAATATTGATTTAGCACAAAAAATCACGATCCAAGATTGTTTAAAAAATTTAAAGATGATATTTGGGAATTTAGAGTGAGAGTTGGTGGTGTTTAAATTAGATTATTGGCATTTTGGGACAAAACGGATAATAAACAAACTTTTGTTTTTGCTACTCACGGCTTTCTGAAAAAAGTAGATAAGATTCCTCTTGACGAGATTGAAAGAGCTAAGAAAATAAGAAATCATTATTTTGAAAATAAGTAAAAAAAAAATCATGAAAAAAAAGACGGCAATTAAGTCATACTCTCTTTCTGAAATGAAAGATCGATATATTGGAGAAATTGGTACAACAGATAGAGATCAATATGAATATGAGCTTAATATGGAAATTCTGGGAAGGATGATTAAAACTGCCAGAAAAGAGAGAAATTTAACTCAAGAACAATTGGGAGAACTAATTGGAGTTAAAAAGGCTCAAATTTCTAAATTAGAAAGCAGTACAAATAGCGCGACAATAGATACAATTATTAAAGTTTTTAAAGCATTAAAAGCCGAGATTAGCTTTAATGTTAAAATTGAAAATCAAAATCTACAAGTTTCTTAAAAAACTTTGACAAAGATAATTACCCAAGTAACCCGACAGGTTTCAAAAACCTGTCGGGTTTGAAATACAAAGTTCTTAAAAATTACTAAACCTCTAATTTAGCCCCGATAGAGCAGGTATCCTTTTATGGCGGTCCCGAGGCTTCGGGAGCCATAAAAGATATAGGCGAAAGCGGGACTTCAGGTCTTGAAAACCCTTAAATTTTCTGCTCCTGAACAATACACTGATAATCATTTAGAATTGTTTTGCTATTACAAATAAATGTATTAATTTTGCAAACCTTTTGGCAGAGAAGAGTTTCCTTTAGGTATCAACTATTTATGTAAAACAACTTCTGTTTTTTCTATCGCTTTGTGAAACTCAAGAAAAACAGAATACAAATTTTTTATCAGCATGTCTGAACAATTAAAATCACAAGAAGAGTTTTTAGCAAATTTTAACTGGCATAACTTCGAAGAAGGTATCGATGCAGTAGATGAGAAAAACTTACAAGAATTCGAAGACTTAGTATCAAAAACTTTCATCGCTACAGATCAAGAAGAAGTAGTTGAAGGTGTAGTTGTTAGAATTACAGATAGAGACGTTATCGTTGATATCAACGCAAAATCGGAAGGTGTTATTTCTTTAAACGAATTCCGTTACAACCCAAACTTAAAAGTTGGTGACAAAGTAGAAGTATTAATTGACATCCGTGAGGATAAAACAGGTCAATTAGTATTATCTCACAGAAAAGCACGTACTATTAAATCATGGGATAGAGTTATTTCTGCAAATGAAACAGGAGAAATCGTTAATGGTTTTGTAAAATGCAGAACTAAAGGTGGTATGATCGTTGACGTTTTCGGAATTGAAGCTTTCTTACCTGGTTCTCAAATTGATGTTAAGCCAATTAGAGACTACGATGTATATGTAAACAAAATGATGGAATTCAAAGTGGTAAAAATTAACCACGAATTCAAAAACGTTGTTGTATCTCATAAAGCGCTTATTGAAGCAGATATCGAAGTACAGAAAAAAGAAATTATCGGTCAATTACAAAAAGGACAAGTATTAGAAGGTGTTGTTAAAAACATTACTTCTTATGGTGTGTTTATTGATTTAGGTGGTGTTGATGGATTAATTCACATTACTGACCTTTCTTGGAGTCGTATTAACCACCCAAGTGAAGTTCTTGAATTAGACCAAAAATTAAACGTTGTAATCCTTGATTTCGATGATGAGAAAACAAGAATTCAATTAGGATTGAAACAATTAAACGCTCACCCATGGGATGCTTTAGATGCTAACTTAAACATTGGTGATAAAGTAAAAGGTAAAGTAGTTGTAATCGCTGATTACGGTGCATTTATCGAAGTTGCTGAAGGTGTTGAAGGTTTAATCCACGTTTCTGAAATGTCATGGTCTACTCATTTACGTTCTGCACAGGATTTCGTAAAAGTTGGAGATGTTGTTGAAGCTGTTATCTTAACTTTAGATAGAGATGACCGTAAAATGTCATTAGGTATCAAACAATTGACTCAAGATCCATGGACTGACATTACTTCTAAATACCCAGTAGGTTCTAAACATACAGGTATCGTTAGAAACTTTACAAACTTTGGTATTTTCGTAGAATTAGAAGAAGGAATTGATGGATTA
>NZ_JAYSPC010000164.1:0-22650 GCF_043722275.1 Flavobacterium sp.
TTTTATATTTTTAAACTACTTTTTAGACACCTTTTTGAGTTCATTTATACTGCTCACTTTTATCCAGAATTAGGTGCTCACTTTATCCAGAATATCCAGTCAAAGGAACAGCAACTCTCCCAATACCACAACCAACATCAAGAACAGCATGTTCCGGCTTTAAAGAAGCATATTGTTTTAAGATGCTAAAAAGATGATTTCCTTGTTCAGAAAAATCTCCTCCGCCAATAAAAATATCTCCTTTATTAGGAACATTTTTATTTTTTGGTTTGATAATAGCATTTAAAAAATCAACAGGAAAATAATATATCTTTCTAACTAAAAATCTTGATTTTGGTGAAATAGAATAATAAACAGATCTTAAATTCATTTTGACTTTTTATATATTTTAAAGAAATTTGGAATCAATTATAGTAACACAAGAAATTGTTCAATAAAAACATTTCCTTTACAAATATATTCAAAAAAAAACGTGTAATGCTTTCTATCCTTGTCCCGGTTTACAATTATAATGTTTTTCCGCTTGTTTCAGAGCTTAAACAGCAAGCCGATTATTTAAAAATTGAATATGAAATCATTGTGCAGGATGATTTCAGTGGAAACTTTATTCCTGAAAACACTAAGATAAATTCATTATCAAACTGCAATTTTTCTATCAATACAAAAAATTTAGGCAGAGGGAGAAATATTAATTTATTATGCCATAACTCAAAATACGAATATGTTTTGATTATGGAAGCTGATTCTATGCCAGAGAATGAATTTTATCTTAAAAACTTCATAGAATTAATATCAAAATCAACCAAAGTAATTTTTGGCGGCGTTAAATATCCTGAAACTCCACCTTCAATAAAAAAATTACTACGTTGGAAATACGGAATAAATAGAGAAACCAAATCTATAAACCACAGGTTTAAAAACAATTATGATTTTGTTTTTACCTGGAATTTACTTTTAAAAAAAGAGATTATTTTAAAATTTCCATTTCCAGAATTTGTAACTGAATATGGATATGAAGATTTTATTTTTATAAAAAATTTACGTTTAAATTCCGTCCCAATAATTCACATAGAAAATTTCTTAATTCATCATAATAATGAAGAAAGCATTGACTTTATTAAAAAAGCTGAAAGAGCCGTAAACAATTTACACTATTTAGTTCAGTCACAAAAAATTGATTCTAAAGACGTAAAATTAAGTAAGGCGTATGCAATTTTAAAATCTTTTTATCTGGTTTGGATTGTAAAAACAATTTACAGAAAAACAAAAAAACAAGTTCTTACTAATCTAACATCAGGAAATCCAAAATTATATTTATTGGATTTTTACAAATTAGGTTTCTATAGTGATTTAAAAAACAATTAGTTATGGTCTTTTTTTCTGTTGTTATTCCCTTATATAATAAAGCCCTTTATATTGAAGACACTCTAAACAGTGTTCTCAGCCAAAACTTTACAGATTATGAAATTATAATAATTAATGACGAATCTACAGATGAAAGTGAAGCTGTAGTACGAAGATTTAATGATAAAAGAATTCAAATATTCAATCAGAAAAATCAAGGAGTTTCTGTGGCAAGAAATCTTGGAATAGAAAAATCAAAAGGAAACCTTATTGCTTTTCTTGATGCTGATGATTATTGGTATCCAAATCATTTAGAAGAATTAGCCAATTTATATCATCATTTCCCAAATTGCGGAATATATTGCTCGAGACATAAAATTAAAACAGCAAAAAATTACTTTCAAATTCCGACTTATTATGGAATAGATACTACATTTAAAGGGATTGTATCAGATTATTTTTTTTCTAACAGACCATTTAGAATTACATGGACTTCATGTCTGGCAATACCGAAAGAAATTTTAGAAAATTTTACAGGATTTACGCCAGATATATCAAATGGTCAGGACTTAGAGTTGTGGACTAAAATTGGAATAAAATATCCCGTTGCTATTACCAATACAATCACAGCTATTTATAATAATGATATTCCCGATAGTCTTGCCAAGAAAAATATTAGTTCGATGAGCTTAATGGATTTCGAGCAATTTAAAATATCTGAACAACTAAATCCATCCCTAAAAAAATTCCTCGATTTGTATCGAATTGAATACGCCTTACGTTATTATACATTTGGATTTAAAAATAAAAGCGCTTTTTATCTCAAAGATGTCGAAAAACAAAACATCAGTTTAAAGATTCATTTTTTATTAAAGCTACCTCCATTTTTTTTAAGATTATTTTTAAAAATGAAAAATTTACTAAAAAAAGTGGGAATGGATTTCTCTATTTATGATTAGAATAATTTAGAAATTCATTAAAATCCCTTATATAATCTTCTTCGATATAGACATCGGATGCAACTACTAAGCACACTGAGCCTGAAGAAAAATTTTGAAGCTCTCTCCAAATCCCGGGATTAATCAATAATCCTTCATAAGGTTTATTTAATGTAATAATTTGTTCTTCTTTTCCATCTTTCAAAACTACATCAAAACTCCCGCTTAAAGCTATCAAAAATTGTTGCAGATCTTTATGTGCATGTCCACCACGTTCTGCACCACTAGGGACATCATAAAGGTAATACACTCTTTTTATATCAAAAGGAACGGTATCATTTTCTATTACAGAGAGATTTCCTCTTCTTTCTTCTATTTTAGGAATAGCTATAAGTTGTATATTCATTTGACTAATATATATTAATTCCCATTACATTCTGCCATTGCTTCCCTATTTTTTTAATTGAAAAATGCTCTATACTTTTTAGGGAATTATTTTTACATTGATTATATAAAACGGTATTTTCCACAAATAAATTCATTGCTTTGACAAGCGATCCAAAATTTTGATTTTCAACCAAAAGACCATTTTCCTGATCCGTAATAATTTCATTTGGACCTGAAACACAATCAAAAGAAATAACAGGTGTTTCGCAAGCAAGTGCTTCTATTAAAGTCATTCCAAATCCTTCATATTTGCTGCATAAAACTAAGAATAATGCATTTTTAAAATATTTATACGGATTGCCTTTAAATCCTAAAAAATAAATTTTATCGGTAAATTCAGTTCTATTCGCTATCTCTTTATAAACATCCATCAGATCTCCATCTCCCAATAACACAAGTGAAATGCCCTTCTGAGGTAAAATAGATTTAGAATAAGCTATTATTAGTTTATCAAATTGCTTCACATTATTAGCATCAAACCTTCCGGCAGATATGATATAGGGCGAATTAATATCGATTTGATCAATAGCCATTGTTTTTATTTTATCCAAATCAACAGGATTATAGATCAAAACACTATTCTGAAGTTTAAATTTTTCATCGACTAACATTTTGATTCCATTTGAAACAGAAACAACACTATGTTTTCCTTTGCAAATTTGTCTCGTTAAAAATCTGGAATTTGGCAAATAAGTTTGTAAATGGGAGTTATGAACCGTATAAATTGTTTTCGCGCTATAAATAAATTTAGAGAAAATTAATTCCTGCAAAGGTTTTACGCGATATCTGAAATCGATAACAAAATCAAATTCATTCTCTTTTATGTATTTATTAAAAAACAAAAACAAATTTAGTTTTCGGAAAAAATTTCTTTGACCAAGCTTCATCTTTCCAATGTTTACTAAAGTTCCAGAATATGGATAACCTATATCATCAACAAAAACAATGTTATGAACATCAATACCTAATTCACCAAAATAAACAGATAAAGAAGACATTACTTTTTCTAATCCTCCTTTATTTAATCTATAGCCTACTAAAGCAATTTTGTGTTTTTTAGCTTGCATATTATTATTGAATACCTAAATTTACGCCGAAATTACAATATTAATTCGTAACAAAAACTTCTTTAAAGTATCCAATCATTCAAAAGCTTTAACCCTTAAAAAACATGAAAATTTTACTTGTTGGTGAATACAGTCGTCTGCATAATTCATTAAAAGAAGGATTAATAAAGCTTGGGCATGATCCTAAAATTGTTTCTTACAGTAATGGCTTCAGAAATTTTCCAACAGATTACTCGATTGATTACACTTTTTGCAGATTAAAATTTGTCAATTACATTCGGCAAGCTATTTATAAACTATCAAATTTTGACATAGCAAATTTAGAACATGGATTGAGATTTTATTTTTTATTAAGTAAATTTAAAGATTATGATGTTGTTCAGTTCATTAATGAACGACCTATAAAAACAACTAAAAGATTTGAACTTTATCTGATAAAAAAAATCTTCAGCAACAATAAGAAGGTTTTTGTTTTATCATGTGGAGTAGATTACCAAACACTAAAATATGACTTATCAAATAAGGACAAAAAATCTTTATTGCAGCCTTATTTACAAAATACAGAACTTGGTAAATATTATGAATATATTCCTGAATATTTATCTGCCAATTACAAAAAAATACATGATTTTATTTTTAAAAATTGCAATGGAGTAATTGTTACAGATCTTGATTATATAGAAGCAAATAAAACACATTCTAAATTTACAAAGCTAATTCCGTATCCTATAAATTATGAGAAATTAGTTTTTCACGAACAAATTATTGAAGAAAAAATAATTATTTTTCTAGGAATAAATCAATACTCTTATTATCAAAAAGGAATAAATTATTTTGAAAAAGCTTTGAAACAAATTGAAGTTAAATATCCAAATAAAGTAGAGATAATTAAAACGCAAAACGTTCCTTATGCAGAATATATAAACTTATATAATAAATCTCATATTTTATTAGATCAGGCATTTACCTACGATCAGGGATATAATGCGCTAGAAGCCATGGCAAAAGAAAAAGTGGTTTTTACAGGAGCAGAAACCGAATTTACAGAATACTACAAATTAACAGAACGAGTTTGCATAAACGCAATTCCAGATGTAGATTATTTAGTTAATGAATTATCGTTTTTAATTGAAAACCCTGAAGAAATTATAGCAATTGGTAAACGTGCGAGGAGTTTTGTTGAAAAGGAACATAATTATATTAAAATAGCCCAGGAATATCTTAATGTTTGGAATCAAAATTAAAAGGAGAGTAAATTCCTCTCCTTTCAACTTCTTTATTAAGACTTAATTACTTTTTTTGCATCAATAATTCTTTTACTTGAATCTTTAATTCCTCAATTTCTTTATTTTGCTGAATTAAATATAATGTTAGCTCTTCAATTTTTTCTTGCTGGATTTTTGTCATCTCTCCAAGTTCAAGTCCGCTTTTAGTAATCTCTTTTGCTGATGGTACATTTGGTAAGTGTCCATTTTTTTTAATATAGCTTTCAACTTGTTTTAAACTAGGTAATGTGTAATCTGGGCTAAAAACATAATCAGCCCAAGTATTATAAACTTTTACTTCTTCGGCTCTTATTTTTCCTTTTACGGAAAGTCTATATGTATCTGCGCCATCAGTAAAATTTGAAGTTCCAATACCAATATTAGAATCTGTCAATATATTGCCTTCAATTTTAGCACTCCCATTTTGAACAAATAATTTATGTCCCAAACTATTGGCATAATCAGCAAATCCTCCTATTATTATTCTTGAGTTTGTTTTAGGCAAAACAACTGAAAAATTATCACTACCATCATCAAATACTTTGAAATAATCTATTTGATTTTTATCCATAAGTGAAAGAAAACCATTACCTCCTGTTTCTGCACCTACACCAAATCTTGTATGATTACTCCTATCATCAATTGATAAATAAAAAGATGATTTGGTCAGATTAATTACATTTGATTGAGGAAAGTCATAAAAACACATCAATCTACCACCTTCTGAGGGGTCCCTAACAGTTCCTAAATTTAAAACTCTAGAATAATTATTTCTATCCCTCCAATCAACAAAGGTTGAACCATTTGGTAATTCTCTTGTGAATTCCTCAGCATAAGCCTTAACAGCACCTATAACTTCTAATTTTGATACAGGATTATTTGTTCCTATACCAACATTAGTATTTGAAGCTGGAATATTTGCCAGTACACTTGAAGCTCCCCCAGTACTTGTACTAATTTGTGCATCTACAGCCAATACTACTAAAAAACAAAGTATTGAATACGTTTTCTTGGTAATTTTTATCATTCTATTTTTTATAAGTGTTAAATTAATTTGATCAAATTTAACTTAAAGAAAAACATTACAAAAAACATATTTATAAATTATTCAGAAATTTATTAACAACAAAAAATAATAACCATTTATAATTACAAAAAAAAACTTTGCTTTCATCCAAGCGATTTATCTTTTGCCTACTTCAAAAATAACGTCCAAACTTCATTTAATTCCTCTAACTTCAATAACCAAGAAAGAAATACATAAACTATTGGCCCAAGTATTACTCCAAAAAACAATTGTAATACAAGATTATCTATAAAACAAGTCATAATAAATACTATAATTGCCATCATTATTGTGGCAAAACAAAAAGGGAACATATCTTTTAATTGCTTAATAGGACCATATCCGTAAAGCTTGCCCGGGAGATATGCATTAATAATAAATGAAAGTGCTGATGTAACAACATGACCAATTATAATCGCTTTTACTCCTAACGGAATTGTTATTATCATAGCTATAATAGTTAGAGGTAATTTAGACAAATCAACTTTTAAGTACAAATCAGAACGCCCAATTGCATTTAATAAATTCATATTGATAACACTCAAAGGAAGAAAAATTCGAGAGAAAACAATCCATTGTAAAAGTGGAATTAAAGAAGCCCATTTTTCTGTAAGCAATAGTATAACAATTGGTTTAGCCAACAAAGCAATCAGAGACATAATGGGAATAATCAAAAAAGCCGACATACGAATTAGTCTACTATAAATGGAAATTAATTTCTCCTTATCATGCTGTACAGATGTCAGGATTGGAAATGTCGATTGCTGTAAAATGCTTACAATTGTACCTGCTGAGATATCTGCAAAACTTTTTGCTCTGGTATAATAACCTAATGAAGCAGTTGTATAAAATTTCCCTAAACAGATATTATATACGTTATTTAAGATTTGTGCATACAACCCAGCAATTAGCAATTTTGAGCCATATCTAAATAATAATCTGAATGATTTTTTTGAAAATGCAATTGAAGGCATCCAATGACTCAAAAACCATAAAGATACAGATGAAGCAAAAGATCCAATAAGCATTTGAATAATCAACGACCAGACTCCATATCCATTTATAGCCGCTATTACACCACAAAATCCACCAGTGATCATACCTATTACATTGCTTTTTGCAATAGATTTGAAATCAATCGCAATTGTTAGTTTCGTTCTTTGAACTATTGCAAAAGCATTTAAAAATAGAATCAAACCTAAGATCCTGGTTAAATCTATTAATTGAGGCTGCTCAAAAAAAGAAGAAATAAATGGCGCTGAAAAAAATAAGAGTAAATAAAAAAAACTACTAACAGCTAAATTGAATACAAATAAAGTCGAAAAGTCAACTTCTTCCCTTTCTTGACGTTGAATTAAGCCTGTTCCTAATCCACTTTCAATAAAAGTTTGTGACAAGGCAATAAAAATGGTCAACATCCCTACTAAACCAAAATCTTCCGGGAGCAAAATTCGGGCAAGCACAATTCCCACAACAAATTGTCCAAACTGAACAGCAAATCTATCAACTGCCGACCAGACAACTCCTTTTATTGCGGTGGACTTTAAAGAGGTATTTCGCATTTATAAAAATTAAACTTATTTAATAATAAACTTCCTCAATCCAATTATACTAAATCTACTCATCTTAAGATCCAAATTAAAACAACCATAGATTATTGAAAGATTTCATTTCCTAAATAATCCAATATATTCTCAGATGCAGTTAACTTGTTTTTTGGAATCAGTATGTTTTGCACAAAATTATTGCGTTCTGTTTTCATCCAATCATTTTCATTTAACACTACATTTTCGATAAAATCAATTAATTGTTTTTTGTTTCTGGATTGATAATGAGATTCTATAGCTTTATTCCCAAATGTATTCCAATATTGCATAACAGATTCATTTCTAATCATAAAAAGAGATGGTTTTCCTGTAATGAGATATTCAGCCATAAAAGATCCACAATCGTGAATTAATGCATCTGACGTTAAAAAAAGATCTATGTACTCTCCATTTTCACATTGCCCATTCGTGAGATTTTCCCATTTGTTATAATAAATATCCGTCTTTTCTTTTCCCCAATATTCATTTTCTAACTTAACCCTTAGTAAGTGATGCGGTTTAAATGCAAATTGTATTTGATCTCTGTAATTATCTGCCAATTCCAGAAAAACATTATAATATTCTAAAAAATTTGACACTTTATTATAATCGGTCATCGAATGATGTGGCGCCCATATAATTTTTTTTAATGGAGAATTTTTATTCTTCCAAATATCATTATTTGGCTTTCTATTAATTAACAGCTTGTCAAATCCAGGGTAACCTGTTACAATATTATTTTGTCCTTTATTCTTTTGCTTTTGAACTGACATTTCCTTGTGAAAAGGAGTTTCACAAAAAATTTTCCAAATAAGATTGTGAAAATGTAAATTATAAGTAAAGTCATAATTGACCATCATAATAGCATAAGGAACATAGCAAGTTAACGTTCTGGAAAACTGTTTTATATAATATCTGTAATCCTGTAAACCTTCATACGGATTTGTAAAAAATACAATATCCGGAAAAAAAGTTTTTTTAACATCTAAATATTCTCCTGTATTATTATCATATGTTCTAATAACATTATAACCTTTTTTAGTAAATGTTTCAAATGACTTATTCATTTCAAACAACATGTTTTCCATACCAAAATTAACAGCTGGACAAATAAATATTTGAGGTTCAAACCTTGGATGCTGCAACATTAAATCAAAAAGAACATCATATTTCCAAACCGATTCATGAATTAAAAAGAAAGCAACTTTTACTTTGTCTTTTCGCCTGACAATTTCAAGTGCTTTTTGATGTCGTTTAGGCGCTTTTTTGATTAGATATAAATTATATAAAGCACGCAAATTTGTTAAATTATAAATCCTGATAAGTGAGATCCATACTATTCCAGGTACATATTTCTTAATGAATAATTTTAATTTTGTCATTATTACTAAATTAAAATTAATACCTATTTAAAACATCAATAACAAAACCAACTTCTTCAGCTGTCAAAACCGGGCTCATAGGCAAACTCAAAACCTCATTATGAATTTTCTCCGTGATAGGAAAAAATAAATTATTCCATCCCGAAGTTTCGGGAGGAAAAGCCTTTTGTTTGTGTGGAGGAACCGGATAATGAATCACTGTCTGAATATTATTTTGAGACAAATACTCTTGTAAATCTTCTCTATTTGAAGTTCTGATAACAAACAAATGAAAAACATGATTATTGGACAAATCCCAAAGTGGAAGAATTATTTTATCATTTTTAATTTCAGATAAATAACGTTTTGCAATCGCTCTGCGTTTATCATTATCAGCATTTAAATTGGGTAATTTGACGTTCAAAAAAGCTGCCTGAATTTCATCTAATCTTGAATTTACGCCAATAAATTCATTGTAATATTTTTTTTCTGAACCATAATTCCGAAGAGAAAAAAGCACTTTTGCTAATTCTGAATCGTGGGTAGTTATCGCGCCGCCATCGCCTAAAGCTCCCAGATTTTTTCCGGGATAAAAACTGTAAGCAACCGCGCCAAAAGACTCTTCGACTCCGCTCAGAGAAACATGCGTGTTGTTTGGAAATTGGTCCTGATAGCTATCGGGATTAAAATTTTCAAAAGCTCCATGCGATTGTGCAGCATCTTCAATAATCAGTAAATTATTTTGACTTGCAATTTCGTTGATTTTATCCATTTCAGCCAATTGCCCGTATAAATGAACGGCTAAAATCGCTTTTGTTTTTGAGGTGATTTTCTCCTGAATTAAATCCGGATTTATATTATATGTTTCTAATTTTGGCTCGACCAAAACCGGGATTAAATCGGCTTGTAGAATAGCTAAAATACTTGCAATATAAGTGTTTGCAGGAACAATAACTTCATCGCCTTTTTTGAGTTTTCCCAACTCAATATATCCTTTAAAAATCAGCACCAAAGCATCAAAACCATTCCCTACTCCTATACAATATTGAGCATTACAATATTCGGCGAAAGCCTTTTCAAATGTTTCTACTTCTTTGCCTAAAATGTACCAGCCATTATTTAAAACCAATTTCAGTTTTTCCTGAAAAGCAGTTTCATAAGGCTCATTTATTTTTTTAAGATCTAGAAAT
The DNA here is from genome assembly GCF_043722275.1 of Flavobacterium sp. GTDB lineage: Bacteria > Bacteroidota > Bacteroidia > Flavobacteriales > Flavobacteriaceae > Flavobacterium. Next base: position 10,265 of record NZ_JAYSPC010000164.1, read on the forward strand.
GGTATCATTTTACTTTTTAAAATTTAAACAAAAATACCATTTAACTTATTATAATTTGAAGTTTCAACTTCGTAATAATCATGAATTATCGTACTTGCGCCAAAACTCTCTTTCCAGTATGATAATCCTTCATTGAGATTTTTTCCTTGATTTTCATTTGAAATGCCGAAATCGAAAAATTTCTTTTTGGTAAATCTTTCCTGAATTAGATAGTGGTATAAATAATCTAAACTTCCTAAATTTTCCTGATTTTCACTTTTTGAAATGTATTGGCAATGTGCCACCGTTTCGGTTTCAAAAACAGTAGTTCCGGCAACAATTTTATCGTAGTGATACACATTAAACTGATGAATATTTTTAGGGAAATGAGATTTTAAATAATTTATTTCTTCTACCGAATGTACGGGTTTTGCCTGATGTTTTTTATCTAAATTCGGAATCAAAACTTCGTTCCAAAAAGATTCAAAATCAGTTTCTTCCCTAATTTCTAATTGATTCGAAATTGCTTTCTGATAACCTCTTTTTCTGATTTTTGACGTGACATTTTCCTGAGATAAATCGATTACAGAAAGTGAATCCCGACGCACTAATTTTGCATCGGTTAAAAACAAACTGTACAAAATTTCTTCAGCTGGTTTTATATGATAAATAGAAGGAAGCGCTTTATAATGTAATTTTTCGAATTTATTCTCATTCAGAAAAAGCAAAACTACCTGAAAAATTTGAATAACCTGCGTCAGTTTTGTTTGCTCTTTATAAACCAAACCTCCGTAAGTTAATCCCTGATGTGAATAAATAAAATCTCCAAGAATATTAGCCGGTAAAACGCTTATTAACTTCTGATCTTCAAATACTAAAAGCGAAAAATCTTCAAAACGATCTTTATGATATTCCATAAAATCACGATGAAATAAAAACGTAGCATTTTTTGTCTGAGTTATAAACTCATTCCAAATTTTGTAATCGTCTTGATCGTATTTTTTTACGGTGTACTTTGTCATTTTTTCTGCCACAGATTTTAATGATTTCTATGATTAAATAATTTTAGCCTAAAAAATCTTTTAATCATTGAAATCTGTGGCTAATATCGTTTAAAAATTTTACTTGTGTTCAAATGCAGGTAAATACCATTTGAATTTTACCGCCAATAACCTGACGCTGATAATAACAACAGAAGTTAATAAATATAAAACATCATCATTTAGATTCAGTTTTTTCAGTGCAAAAAATACAATGCCGCCAAAAATACAAATCGTAGCATAAATTTCCCTTCTAAATATTGTTGGAATTTCGGTACACAAAATATCACGGGTCACACCGCCAAAACAAGCCGTCATAGTTCCTAAAGCAATGCAAATTACGGGATGCAAACCTATCATGATTCCTTTTTCAAGACCTATTAAAGTAAAAACGCCCAACCCAATTGTATCAAATAAAAACAAGGACGTTCTTAACCTGTCAAACTTTTTACGGAAAAGAATCGCAAGTCCAAAACCTAAAATAATCACATAAACATATTGCAAATCCTGCATCCAACCTACTGGAGTTCTGCCTATTAAAACATCACGTAGCGTTCCGCCGCCAACCGCCGTAACAAATGCAATGATAAAAACACCAAACGGATCTAGTTTTTTATGCATTGCTGTTAAAGCGCCGGACATCGCAAAAGCCATCGTACCGATAAGATCTAATAAATGAAACATTCTTACTTTTTTAAGTTGCAAAGGTACAGAGGTACAAAGTTTGAAAGGTTCAAAAACCGAATTAATTATCTCGTTTTTTGAACCTTTGTATCTATTCTACTTGAGGATTAATTTTTTTAATTGCTTCAATGAATTTAATTTTATGTTTTGGTGAAATTAAAACCGTATCGGATAACTTTTAATATTATAGTTTTTCGAAATTCTTTCATCTTTGCTTTTAAAGAAAAAAGCAAAGGATTTCATAAAAAATTACACAATAAATATTTTATTTTAAGACAATTTACATATTTTGAGTGTAAAAATTGTAGTCTTTTAAAACCACTCTTAAAAAGTCGCTGCTATTTCCGGATTGGTTTTTAATTCCCGTAACACTTTCAATTTTAGTCACTAATTTTAAAATAACCTCATAATCATTTTTTGCTGCCGCATTTTGAAAAGTTTCCTTAATAATACGCATATCATTATCAGATAATTTAATCACTAAAGGATAAGTTGGCACATAAGCATCGCCTATTTCCTCCAGAATAGTATGACTGATATTGATTTTATTTTTCAAAGTAATCACCGCAGTTCCTGCCACCATATCGCCTAATCGTTGTGCTTTTTTGCTTGAAACCACACTTACAAGAGCAACAATGCCGTACAGAAGTGTAATGTCAATTAATCTAAAAAACCAACGCATTAAGTAATCGCCAAATCCTGCTTGATAACCATCTATTTTTACCACTTTTATTTTTACTAATTTTTTCCCGATAGTCTGACCTTCAAAAATACTTTCTAAAGTAAGGGAATAAATAAAAAACGGAAAATAAATAACCAAAACGATCGCAATTTTTGACCAATCGTCTATTTTCTGAAATAATTTATCGAAATTTAACCAATAAAAAAAAACAAGAGAAATCACCGTCACATAAGCTAGTTTGATAGCCAGATCGATAAAATAAGATCCTATTCGTTCACCTGCTGAAGCCGCAATAAAATTTATTTTAACATTTTGTGTTGTATTAATAGATAATTCTGACATATTTTATATTTTAGCCTATAATGAGAGAAGTCGCCTTCATAAAACAAAATAAAGAAAAATGGCTGGAGTTTGAGCTCGCTATTTTTGGTAAAGCTAAAAAAAATCCTGATGAGTTAGCAAATTTGTACATTCAAATGATGAATGACTTGTCGTACGCACAAACGTATTATCCCAAAAGTAAGATCGTTGTTTATTTAAATCATCTTGCTTCACAGATTTACCAAAAGATTTACAAAACCAAGCGAACCGAACAAAACAGATTAATAGAATTCTTTAAAACCGAAGTTCCATTACTCCTTTATGAATACAGGAGATATTTGCTGTATGCCTTTATTTTATTCTTTTTAACCCTTGCAATGGGCGTAATTTCGGCAATATACGATCAAAATTTTGTTCGGTTAATATTGGGCAACAGTTATGTAAACATGACTTTGGATAATATCAAAAAAGGAGATCCAATGGCGGTTTACGGTTCCGGAAGCAACTGGGGAAGTTTTATTGGCATCACCATGAACAACCTGTACGTTGGTGCAAGATGCTACATTTACGGCATATTTGGCGGACTTGGAACGTTTTACATATTCCTGCAAAACTCATTGATGTTGGGCGCATTTCAATACTTTTTTTATGATCAGAATGTTTTCTGGAAAAGCGTTCGCGGCATCTGGATTCACGGTTCTATGGAAATTTTTGCCATTGTAATTGAATCCGCAGCAGGATTTATTTTAGGTGCTTCAATTCTTTTTCCTAAAACATATTCACGAGTAAATTCACTTAAAATAGGTTTCAAAAACAGTTTTAAGATATTTCTTAGTACCTTTCCATTCACCATAAGTGCTGGATTTCTGGAAGGTTTTATTACACGATATTCCGTTGATATGCCTAATTGGCTGAGTAGTTTTATTATCCTGTTTACATTATCAATAATTTCATTTTATTATTTAGTCTATCCATTCATTGTTCACAAAAAAATAAATTCATTATAATGTTTGAACTTTTCAAAAAACGAGAACTCGGCGACTATTTAGTAGACACATTTACCTTTTTTAAAAGTTATGGAAAACACTTTTTCAAAACTTTTTTTCTCATAAATGCAAGTATGCTACTTGTGGTTGGCGCATTAGTATATTGGTTTTTAAAACTTAATTTTCAATCATTAGTCCGTAATAATCTAGACCAGACAGAACCAGATTCTATCTTAAATTATTTTAATGATAATGATCCCGCATTGATTGGCTTTATCACCATTTCAATGCTTATAATCCTGATTGTATCGCTATTTAATGCCTCTTATCCGGTTTTATACCTCAAACTGATAGCGCAAAAAAACACAAACAATTTTACCACAAAAGATATCTTATCAGCTTTTAAACAAAGCATTTGGAAATTATTTAAATTCACAATAGGAGTTATATTCATCATATTTCCGGTACTTTTTATTACCATAATTATATTGTTTTTCCTTTGTTTTGTTTTAATTGGGATTCCGTTATTAATACTTGCAATTCCAACGCTGTTTACCTGGATTCATTTTAGTTTTTATATCTATTTAACCGAAGAAAAAAGCTTTTTTCAATCCTTAAATAATGCGTATCTTTTATTAAAAGACAATTTCTGGACAAGCATCGGCGCCACTTTTTTAGCAATGGTCATTATCCAAATGGTTCAGGCATCAATAACAATGTTTATTTACTTTATTGGAATATTTTTAGTTATTGGTACAGCATTAATAAATCCTAATTTTGATAATCAATCATTTGATGCTGCTTCGCCTATTTTACTCATCGGCATAACATTAATCTTTGTTTTAATACTTGTAATCAGTACTATTTTCAATAATATCTTAGTCATTAATCAGGGAATTATATATTACAGTTTAGGTGCAGATCATAAAATTTCAGCTGCTGAAATTGATTTAATAGGGAACAATAATGAATAAAGTTCTCCTCATTTTATCGTTTCTGATTTTCTCTGGTATCTCGCGTGCGCAGGATTCTTTGGCTACAGCCGAACCTCCAAAAATAAATTCAATAAAATATACCGAAAAAGATATTCAAGTTGATTCAGAAACTGTTGAAGCAAAAACTTTTTCTAAAAATTTCAAGAAAAAATATACCGACTCTGATTTTGTATATGAACAAAAAGCGCCCGAAAAAAGTTTTTGGCAACGTTTTATAGAATGGCTCGCTTATATTTACAGAAGCATTTTTAGAGATCAAAGCGCACAAAGTTCTGTAGATTTTATCCAACTTTTTTTAAGAGCTATTGCCATTTTAATAATTGTATTTGTGATTTATTTAATTGCAAAAGCTATAATTAATAAGGAAGGACAATGGATTTTTGGAAAAAACTCAAAGAAAAGAAACATCAATTATTCGGATATTGAAAAGAATATACATCTTTTAGATTTCGAAAAAATGATTAAAGAAAGTATTCAGTCTGGCGAAAAAAGAATCGCCGTTCGCTACTATTATCTTTGGTTATTAAAGGTAATGGCGCAAAATCATTATATTGAATGGGATATTGAAAAAACCAATTCTGATTATTTATACGAACTTCAAAACCCAAATCATAAAGAGGATTTTACCTATTTATCTTATTTGTACAATTATATCTGGTACGGAGAATTTGAAATTGATGAAACCTCGTTTATAAAAGCCGAAAACCGATTTAAGAATGCCATAAAAACCTTTAGTAATGGATAAAAGCATCAAAATTTACATTGCTGTTCTGGTTTTTATTTTAGGTGTAATTCTATTAATAGATCGCGATCAGCCAAAGCCAATTGACTGGCAGCCAACTTATTCTGTCAATGACAAAATCCCATACGGATTATATGTTTTTGATAAGGAAATCGATGGATTTTTTAAAAATCATAAAGTTGAAAGAATTTCAACAGTAACGCCTTATGAATTTTTAAATTCAAAATATGATGAAGATACGCTTGTAGAAAACTATAAAATAAAAGGAAACTTTATTAATATATCCGAAAATAATACAATTGATGAACAATCTATTAAAGAGATTTTCTATTTTGTATCACACGGAAATAATGCTTTTTTAAGCATGAAAACCTTTCCGCAATATTTATTAGATACTTTAAAAGTCGAAATAAGTTCTGATTTCCTGAACGCAAATAATACCGTTGTAGAACTTGCCAATAAAAAAACGAATCCTAAAAAATATACATTCTCACAACAATCAGAATATTATTTTTCGAAAATTGACACTTTAAACACAACCGTTCTGGGATATCAGGGCACAAAATCAAACCCAAAAAAACATATTGACTATGTAAAGGTTCCGTATCGACAAGGATTTTTTTATTTACATACGCAACCTGTGGCCTTTACGAATTATAATTTGCTAAAAGCAAATCATTATCAATATGCCGAAAGTGTTTTATCGTATTTGCCAAAAGGCGATATTTTTTGGTACACCAAACAAAAAGATGATTTATCACAATCATCCTTGCGGTATATTATGAGTCAGTCGGGATTAAAATGGGCGTGGTATTTCTTTTTAATCGGAATGTTGATTTTTATGATTTTCAACGCCAAACGAAAACAACGTATTGTACCAATAATCAAACCATTGCAAAATTCAACGGTTGATTTTACAAAAACAATTGGAAACTTATATTATCAGGAAGGCGATCATAAAAATATTATCGATAAAAAAATCATTTACTTTTTAGAAAAAATCAGAACTGATTATTTAATCGATACCACGAAATTAGATGATGCATTTATTCAAAAATTGCAGCATAAAACAGGAAAAAATCAAACAGATATTCAGGCTCTTATATTTTTAATTAACGAACACCGAAATAGTTACCACGGAAGTCTTGAAGAAGATTTAATCCGGATTAATAATGCAATAGAAAAGATTTTACATTAGAAATACCGTGTCGTTTCGACGCAGGAGAAATCACATCACGTGATTCAGATTATGTGATTTCTCCTGCGTCGAAATGACAAGATGATGAATAAAAAAATTAAATTTAAAAGAAAAACATACCAAATATGGACGATATTAATACCCCAGAAACAGAAATCACAAACGAAAATGTGAATTTTGAAACCAGAATTAATCTGGGACCACTTTTAGAACACGTAAACAGCATCAAAAAAGAAATTGAAACTGTCATCGTGGGACAGCATAAAATGATCGATCAGCTTTTGGTCGCAATTTTATCAAATGGTCACGTTTTGCTTGAAGGCGTTCCCGGAGTTGCCAAAACAATTACCGCTAAATTATTATCTAAAACGTTGAGTATTGGCTTTAGCCGAATTCAGTTTACGCCGGATTTAATGCCATCGGATATTTTAGGAACTTCGATCTTTAATCTGAAAAACTCCGAATTTGAGTTTAAAAAAGGACCTATTTTTTCTAATTTAATTTTAATTGATGAGATCAATCGTGCGCCGGCAAAAACTCAGGCAGCACTTTTTGAAGTTATGGAAGAACGTCAGATAACCATTGACGGATCTGCTTATCAGCTTGAAACTCCGTTTTTAGTTATTGCAACACAAAATCCAATTGAGCAGGAAGGAACATATCGTTTGCCGGAAGCACAATTAGACCGTTTTTTATTCAAAATCACAATCGATTATCCTAAATTAAACGAAGAGATTTTAATTATTCAAAGAGAGCATTTATTGCAGGATCACGGAAAATTAGAAGCGATAAAAACCATACTTTCTGCATCACAAATTAAAGAATATCAGGGTTTGGTAAAACAAATCAGGGTTGAACAAAATCTATTGGAATATATTGCAAGAATTGTAGTAAACACGCGTGAAAATGCCTTTTTATATCTTGGTGCTTCTCCCCGCGCGTCAATCGCAATTTTGAATGCATCAAAAGGTTTCGCCGCAATTCGCGGACGTGATTTTGTTACTCCGGAAGATATTAAAGAAGCCGCAATTCCCGTTTTACAACACCGCGTTATCGTTGCGCCTGAACGTGAAATGGAAGGAATTACAAGCTCTGAAATCATCAAACAAATTATAGAAACCGTAGAGATTCCAAGATAGTTTTTAGTTCCTGCAAGGTTTTCAAAACCTTGCAGGTATAAATTCTCTCCAATGCAAAGAACACCTACAAGGTTTTGAAAACCTTGCAGGAGAACCGGAAAATTTAAACAAAAACCCGTGAAATTCATAAAAAGCCTTTACCTCAATAACTTCTTTTTCTATGTGCTTTTAGGCATTATAGGATTGTTTGTCTGCGCTTTTATTTTTCCTAATTTATACAATGCCGTTTGGTTTATAGTTTTGATTTTAGTCACTTTTTCAGGACTAGATATTTTAGTTTTATATCTGACTAAAACAGGAATTGAAGCCGAAAGAATTACTCCGGAAAAACTTTCGAACGGTGATCTAAATCCCATAACCGTTGCTGTAAAAAACCATTATACTTTTAAAATTTCAATTAAAATTATAGATGAAATTCCGTTTCAGTTTCAGGTACGTGATTTCAAAATTTCGAAGACTATTAAAGCATCAGAACATAAGGAATTTGGATATGAATTGCGCCCGACAGAACGTGGCGAATATAATTTTGGAGCGCTGAATATCTATGTTTCTTCGCCTTTAAAATTAATTTCAAGAAGATTTTCTTTCGATAAAAATAAAATGGTTCCCACATATCCGTCGTATATTCAGTTAAGGAAATACGATTTATTGGCTTTTTCGAATAACCTTCATCAATACGGAATCAAAAAAATCCGCCGAATTGGTCACACAATGGAATTTGAACAAATTAAGGAATATGTTCAGGGCGATGATTTAAGAACTTTAAACTGGAAAGCCACAGCAAAGAAAAATGCATTGATGGTCAACCAGTTTCAAGACGAAAAATCACAATCGGTTTATATGGCGATAGATAAAGGCCGCGTCATGCAAATGCCTTTTGACGGATTGAGTTTGCTGGATTATGCTATAAATTCGACTTTGGTTTTATCCAATGTAATTTTGAAAAAACAAGATAAAGCAGGCGTTTTTGCGTTCTCTAAAAAAGTAGAAAACAGAGTTTTTGCGGAAAAAAGAGCTTCGCAAATGCAAAAAATCCTCGAAACATTATACAACATCAAAACTGATTTTTTCGAAAGTGATTATAGCCGTTTGTATGTTGATATCAAGAAAAACATCAATCAGAGAAGTTTGATTATCCTGTATACTAATTTTGAAACAATGGACGGTTTAAACCGTCAATTACCTTATTTAAAAGGAATTGCAAAAAGCCATTTATTAGTTGTTGTTTTCTTTAGCAATACGGAACTGAATGCAATTATCAACAGAAAAACTGACACTATTCAGGAAATTTACGATAAAGTAATTGCCGAAAAATTCATGTTCGAAAAACGCTTAATCGCAAACGAACTCAAGAAATACGGAATACATTCGGTTTTAACACAACCGGAAAATCTGACTTTGGATGCAATTAATAAATATTTAGAAATTAAGGCAAGAGGGATTTTGTAGATGTGTATTTTTTTGTGAATATTATTAAAACATCAAGTTCTTACGATCAACTAAAAATAGTACAAAAATCTTTGAACCTTTGTTGCTTTGCCACTTTGAACCTTTTTTCTTTGAACCTTTCTAACTCAAAAAAATGAAAAAATTAATTTTACTTACGGTACTTTTTACAAGCTTTTTGTCTCAGGCACAAAAAACAGAAAATATTATCATAATAACGACAGATGGTTTAAGATGGCAGGAAGTTTTTAAAGGGGTTGATCCTGAAATTGCCGATAATAAAAAATTCAATCAGGACGAAAGAAGTTATATTTATAAAAATTACGGAAATTCTGATGCTCAAAAATCCCGTGAAAAAATAATGCCTTTTTTATGGTCGGAAATTGCATCAAAAGGTCAAATTTATGGCAATCGCGATTTAGGCAATAAAATGGATGTTTCAAATCCTTACATGATTAGTTATCCGGGATATAGCGAAATGATGACCGGGAATGTTGATCGTGATATCGATTCAAACAAACACAAAGAAAATCCGAATATCAATGTTTTGGAATTTTTGAACCACCAGCATAATCTAATGGGAAAAGTGAATGCGTTTGGTGCCTGGGATGCTTTTGACCGAATTTTAAACGAAAAAAGAAGTGGTTTTCCTGTAATTTCGGCTTTTGACAGTATTGGCGGAAATCGTCCTACCGAAATTCAAAAACTATTAAATGAAATGCGCAATAATTCATTTAAGCCTTTTCATGAAGATGAATGTCTGGATGTTTTTACTCATTATGAAGCTGTTGACGAACTAAAAACAAACAAACCAATAGTGCTTTATATCGCTTACGGAGAAACGGACGAATGGGCGCACGCCGGAAAATACAGATATTATCTTGACGCTGCAAATCAGGTAGATAAATGGATTAAGGAAATCTGGGATTTTGTACAAAATGATCCGCAATATAAAAACAAAACGACTTTAATAATCACGGTTGATCACGGTCGCGGAGACAAAAAAAAGAAAGAATGGACGGGTCATGGCTCTGGTATTGAAGACTCATCACAAATTTGGTTTGCTGCAATGGGGCCTGAAATTGCACCAAAAGGCGAAATCAAAACCGTATCGCAATTGTATCAAAAACAAGTAGCACAAACAATTGCTAAAATAATGGGTTTTACATTTACAACTTCTCATCCCGTTGCAGACGAAATTCCGGAAGTGTTTCAGAAATAAGAGTTTTTTGCCACGAATTTCACAAATTATTCTTTTTTGCCACAGATTTAAAATGATTTTTACAGATTAAAAATCATTTTAATCCCTTAATCTGTGGCTACACTTCTCTCAAAGTTTATGAAAAAAAAATTCGTGAAAATTCGTAAAATTCGTGGCAACCTTTTTATCGTATTGCTTAAAACCTTTCAGAAAAAAACCTCTGCAACTCTGAACCTCTGCCCCTATTTTAAAAAAAACTCAGTACCTTAGCGCCTCAGAACCTTAGTCCCTTTAAAAAAATGAAACAAATTACTTCAATCCAAAATCCGTATATAAAATCGCTTGTTTTACTGCAGGAAAAAGCAAAAGCCAGAAAACAAACCGGAACATTTTTGATTGAAGGCTTACGCGAAATTTCATTAGCCATAAAAGGCGGTTATGAAATTGAAACGGTTTTATTTTTACCTGAATTGGTTACTGAAAATCAGATCAATAAACTGGTAAATTCTCCAGCTGAATTAATCGAAATCAATAAAGAAGTTTACCAAAAACTAGCATATCGCGATACAACTGAAGGAATTTTGGCTATAGCCAAAACAAAATCGATGTCATTATCTGATTTAAAATTATCTGATAATCCGTTGATTTTAGTTGCCGAAGCGCCTGAAAAACCAGGAAATATTGGTGCGCTTTTACGTACCGCAGATGCCGCAAATCTTGACGCTGTATTAATCGCCAACCCAAAAAGTGATTTGTACAACCCAAATATTGTGCGATCAAGCGTTGGCTGTTTGTTTACGAACCAAATTGCAACAGGAACAACGGCTGAAATTATTGCTTTTTTACAAGCAAAAAAGATCAATTTTTACTGCGCGACTTTACAAAATTCAACTTCATACCACACTCAGGATTTTACAACTCCAACCGCTTTAGTTGTTGGTACAGAAGCGACGGGACTTACGCAGGATTGGCGCGATGCCGCAACCCAGAATATTATAATCCCAATGCAAGGCGAAATCGACAGCATGAATGTTTCGGTTGCAGCAGCAATTTTAATTTTTGAAGCCAAAAGACAAAGAGGGTTTTGAGCTTAAAAAAATATTTTATTATCGTATTTAAAATAGTAAATTTGGATAAACCATTTTAAAATCATTTAAACCCAATCAACATGAAAAAATTAGCATTAAATTCAAATCAGCCCATCAATTTAGATTTTGGGTTACTACTTATTAGAATAATTATTGGCTTATTAATGGCTTTTTATGGCTACGAAAAGCTAACTCATTTTGAAGAAATGGCTGCTTCAGATTTCTGGCAAAAAAACGTAAATTTTATAGGATTTACAGGAAAAGTTCCTTTGGCATTAACAGTTTTCGCTGAATTATTTTGCAGTTTGTTAGTATTAATTGGTTTGTTTACCCGACTAGCATTAATACCATTATTAATTTGTATGGGCTTTATAATAGTATCAATTGCACAGTTTACAATACTAAATTCTGGAGATAATGGGTATGAGTTTAATACTGCTTTTGTTTATTTTATTATTTATTTAGCCTTGTTTTTTACAGGATCAGGTAAATACAGTTTGGATAGTAAATTTTTAAAGTCCTAAATTAAATATTCTAATTACACTACTAATTACTTATCCTTGCTTTTAGAAATTGAACTACAAAGATTATGATGGAGATTGATATAGAAAAAGAAAACAAAGCAATTGCCCAAGAATACAAAGAATTACTTCGCATTAGTTATCAAACCTTAACTCCCGAAGATAAAAAACTGATTCGAAAAGCTTTTGACGTAGCCGTTGATGCCCATAAAGACCAGCGTCGCAAATCAGGCGAAGCATACATTTTTCATCCTATTGCTGTTGCAAAAATTGTTGCGTCAGAAATAGGTTTGGGAGCAACATCTATTGCTGCCGCTTTGATGCATGATGTTGTCGAAGATACTCCAATAACGGTCGAAGATAT
>NZ_JAYSPC010000165.1:0-27825 GCF_043722275.1 Flavobacterium sp.
AATTTTACTTTTTGCTGATATTGCCGAAATCTATTTTATTCTGGGATTAGTCTGTTTTTTAATTGCACATTTAAGTTATTGTGTGCTTTTTAACAAACAAATTTCGGGAGAAATTCATTTTAACAAAGTTCTTTTTGGATTTGGAAGCCTTTTAATTGCAGGCTATTTAATTGGAATGGTTTCTTTTTTGATGCCAAAATTAGGCGAGTTAAAAGTTCCTGTAATTGTTTATGCAGCTGTAATTTCAACCATGCTTTTATTTGCATTTAATGGTTATTTAATTTGGAAAAAACCCGGAGCGTCATATGTTTTTTTAGGCGCTGCAGTATTTGTTCTTTCAGATAGTATTCTGGCAATCAATAAATTTTATACACCAATTGAAAGAAGTTCCTTTTTTATTATGTTAACTTATCTTGTGGCACAATATCTGATTGTAATAGGTATTATTAAATTGAATAAAAAAATTAGCCTCGATGTTTAATTTGTTGCGAAATGGCTCACGGATTAAACTGACAGAACGGATTTTACGCTGATTCTTTTTAATCTTTTTAATCTGTGGCGAAAAAACAATTAAGATATATAGTTAAAACCTATTTATGTTGATTTTTTCTCACGCAGATTTAGCAGATATAGCAAATTTTTTAATCTTTTTATTGCGCTGCTATTGGGTTGCGAAAATAAAATTCAGGGATCGTAGCAAAAAAAAACACAGACACTTTTACATTTGTACCAATATTTTAAATCATGAAAAAAATAGTCCTTTTTATCGTTTTGTTAATTACTGCAACTTCTTGTGTGAGTACAAGATCGACTTTGAAAAATGTCGATGATAACGCGCCGGATTTAGTTTTGAAGAAAGACAATACATTTGTAATTACTCTTTTTAGCAACGATAAAAAATACGGTTTTGATCCGGATTATCCTGTAAATATTTTTTACAAAAACACTAAAGATGAAGCTTTAAACGAAAGTCGGTTTTTGAATGCTTTAGCGGGACCAAACGGAGAAAAAATTACTTTTACACGTTTAGAAACCTGTTGTCCTTTCCCAACTAAAAGAAGCGATATGGGTGCGGGATTTTTGAATGTTTATGAATTAAAATGGGATGGTCAAAAGAAACCTATCAAGCTTTATTTGAATATTTATGAAAAAGGAATTTTGATGGTTCCGATGGGATTGAGTTTGAAAAAGGGATAAGTTTCAATTAGAAACTTTAATAAAAATTAAAACCAACAATTAAATAATGTACGGAACAACGCCTATAATTTTAATTATTCTTCCTTTACTATTTCAAATTATAGTTGGCAGAAAAGCAATTGGCGAAACAATATCATTAACATTTCGAACTGTTTGTTTTATTAGCTTTATCTCGCAAGTAGCATTATCTCTAATAGCTTTTTCTGTTGCCACATATAATTTTAATAAATTTTTAGAGCAAAATCCAGACTCTGTTAGATGCGGTATGGGATTTCTTGGTCTTATTTCGTTGTCTTTTATCTTAACTTTCATTTTAATAATTGTTATGATTATCCAATACTTCATTAAAAGATCTTACGAAAAGTAAATAATTATGATCAAAACCAAAACGTCATTTATAATTTTCAGCATTTTATCTGCTTTTACTTTTCCGTATTTGTCTTTATTGACTTCTTTAAGTTCAGATTATTTTTCTGCATTTATCTCAATTTGGAATACTACTATATATTCCTTTATTCCTGCTTTCATTAAATTTCTAATTTTAATAATAATCACATTTTTGTATTGGAAACTTTCAACAATTACATTTGAAATAAATCGAAAAAAGTTCTTTACACATTTACTTCTAAGCATTCCGGGAGTATTATTTAGTAACATCAGCGTTTATAAATTACTTAACTTTCATTCTTTTGATTCTGATAGTTTTCTGACTCAAATTCAAACTGTAATTTTCATAAATACTTTTATCAATATTCTATTTCTTTTCGAACAAATTTTGTTTGTTGTATATTATATAAAATACACAAAAACTGCTAATGTATTAGATCCTAAAACTTAATAAGCCAAAAGATTATCAAACTAATAATGAATTTAATTCACGTAATATAATGTGCGAAAAATTGCACTTGAACTTTACGACGTTTAGTTCAGGTTGAAAAAGAAAAAGTAGAATATTTAGAAAAATTACTAAAAGAAAAATAATATTTCGCTAAAGAGAATTTCATAAAAATGCGAAAATATCATTTGACTTTCCGCATTTTTTTATGGCTTTATATTCGTATTGCTAATTTGCAATGATTCAATTCCGGAAACTTATACATCATAAATTAAATATTTTCTTTTAAGATTCAATATGATTTTTGCAGAGCCACTTGATAAAGCCCCTGAAAAATAAGTTAAATTAAATCTTTACTTATATAATTGTTTTAATTTTGATTGTAGTGATAAAATACAAAAAAATTAAAATGGAACAATCAAAGAACAACTATAAAATTGAAGCTTCAAGTTTTGATTTACACCAATATTTAAAGAGAATCAATTTTGAGGGAGAAATTAAATTGAGTCTGGAAGGCATAAAAAAATTGATGCAAAGCCAAATATTTAATGTGCCTTTTGAAAATATTGATGTTCAGGCGGGTAAAGTGATCTCTTTAATTGGTGATGATATTGTAAACCAAATTGTGCATAAAAATCGTGGCGGATATTGCTATCAAATTAATGGCATATTTTCGTTAATGCTTCAGGAAATTGGTGTTCCGCATTATTATATTGCGGTACGCCCCTTGGTTAATCCAGGTCAAAATGCTAAAACACATTTGGCAATAATTGCTACAATCGAAAATGAAGAATATCTGATTGATTTGGGATTTGGAGGTAACAGCATCCGAGAACCTTTAAAACTGAATGAAATTGAAACTGAAATTATGCAGGATTCTGAAACTTTCACTTTGGTAAAAACCGAAGAAGACGAGTATTTACTCCAATTAAAAATTGGCAAAGAATGGTCTAATTTATATTCGTTTGATTTGAATCCGCAACGTTGGATTGATTTTAAACCTGCTAATCATTATAATTACTCACATCCGGATTCTTTTTTTACTCAAAATTTAATTGTTGTTTTACAGAATCCTTTGGGCAAAAAAATATTATTTAAAAATTCAATCAAATCAGTCACAAACGGGATTACTGAAATTATTTCTTTTGAAGACAATCAATTGGATACTATTTTGGAAACAGAATTTAATTTGAAGGTATAATTTAATAAACTGTTTTAAAGGAACTATTTAAATTAAACCCATAATTCTACTACGGTTTTAGCCCAATGTAATTAAGTTAAGCTTTAAAAAAAAATCTCGCAAAGACGCTAAGACGCAAAGTTTAAACACAATATTGTCATTTCGACGGAGGAGAAATCTCCGCGAGAAGCTCGACAAAGATTGATTTGCGGCGCGGAGTTACTTACGGAGATTTCTCCTGCGTCGAAATGACAAACTTTTCCGATTTTGCGAGAGATTTATTCGGCATCACATTATTGATTTTTCGTTAATTATGACATTGACTTCTAGCCCTGATAGCAACGGAAATCATTTTTTGAGAAAGCCTGTTTTTTCTGGTTTTTACAGAGCGACCGGAGGAAGCTCCTGTAAAGACCAAGAAAAAAAGGGTTTAGAGAAAAATATTGTAGTGAATAGCGGGATTAGCTTCTTAAAATAATCTTAAATCTTCATGTGCTATTCATAAATCATAACTACCTTTGCACTGTCAAAAAATCATATTATGAACATACAACATATTCCACAAATTAAGCATACTGAAAGCGGGAATTTCTTTTTATTGGCGGGACCTTGCGCCATTGAAGGAGAGGAAATGGCTTTAAGAATTGCTGAAAAATTAGTTGGTATTACCGACAAACTTCAGATTCCTTATGTATTTAAAGGATCGTTTAAAAAAGCCAATCGTTCGAGAATCGATAGTTTCTCTGGAATTGGTGATGAAAAAGCATTAAAAATTTTAAGAAAAGTTTCTGAAACTTTTCACGTTCCTACTGTAACTGATATTCATACAAATGAAGATGCAGATATGGCTGCACAATACGTTGACGTTTTGCAAATTCCTGCATTTTTAGTTCGTCAGACTGATCTTGTTATGGCTGCGGCTAATACGGGAAAAGTGGTGAATTTGAAAAAAGGGCAATTTATGAGTCCTGAAAGCATGAAACACGCTGTACAAAAGGTTCTTGACTGCCATAACGAAAATGTGATGGTTACAGACCGTGGCTCAATGTTTGGTTATCAGGACATGATTGTTGATTTTAGAGGAATTCCTACTATGCAACAATATGCATCGACGGTGCTGGATGTTACGCACTCGCTGCAACAACCTAACCAAACTGCTGGTGTTACTGGTGGAAGACCTGATATGATTGAAACTGTTGCCAAAGCGGGTATTGCTGTGGGTGTTGACGGTATTTTTATCGAAACTCATTTTGATCCTGCAAATGCAAAAAGTGATGGTGCGAACATGTTACATTTAGACTATTTTGAAGGTCTGATGACTAAATTGGTTGCCATTAGAAAAACAGTTAACTCATTTTAATTTTATAATCAATAATTGAAAAATAAATTTTTATTCTTGCCTTTCTTCTTAATCTGTTTCGCTGTAAACACATTTGCTCAGGAAGAAATTGCAATACAAGATAAATATACAGCACACAATAAAGGAAAGTTCTTTGTTTCATGGGGTGGTAATAGAGATAGTTACACTAAATCTGATGTTAACTTTAGAGGAAAAGATTACAACTTTACAGTAGCAGACATGAAAGCGCATGATAAACCAAAAGGATATCATATTGATTATATAAATCCGGCTAACATGACGATTCCTCAGACTAATTTTAGAATGGGATATTTCATTAACGATCATTATAGCGTTTCTATTGGTTGGGACCACATGAAATATGTGATGACCCAAAATCAAACGGCTAATGTTACTGGTAATATTAATTTACCTGTTGATCAGTCTGGATCTATTTACAACGGAGTTTATAATAATACACCTGTAGATATGTCTCAAGGTGGTGCTCAGGAAGGTGGTAATTCAGAAACTAATACTGCTTTTTTAATGTATGAACATACAGATGGTTTAAACTACATTAATACTGAGGTTTCACGACATGATGATATTTCGAAATTATTTAATTTACCAAATACTGATAAATTTCAGATCAATTTAACTGAAGGTTTAGGTGCAGGACTTTTATATCCTAAAACTAATACAACTCTTCTAGGAAAAGAACGTCACGATGATTTTCATGTTTCCGGTTATGGTTTATCTGCAAAAGCGGGTATTAACTTTACCTTTTTCAAGTACTTCTACTTGCAAGGCGAGCTAAAAGGTGGTTATATTAACATGCAGGATATTAGAACTACTCAAAGTAATGATGATAAAGCTTCACAGGACTTTTTCTTTTTTCAAAGAATTATTGCTGTAGGTGGAATTTTTAGAATTTAATCTATTACAAAAAAATATATTAAAAATAGCTGTCATTTATTTGGCAGCTATTTTTTTTATTATTTACTTTGTAATTCAAAGTTCTTTTAATACATTTGAAAAAGAATATTTGACGTAAAGCTTAATAAAGTACTTTTAGCATTCAATTATAAAAACATGAAAAAACAAAAATACCTGTTTCTGGGAATAACATTCCTTCTGAGTTTTGGATTTGCTTTATTTGTAGCCATGTCGGTTTTTCCGAATAATCCATTTTCGAAAAGAAAAACAGAAAATACGATTGAAAGCAAACTGAAAGATGGTGATATTATCTTGCAGACTTCTCAATCTGCACAATGTGAAGCTGTCAGAATTGCTACAAATTCGAAATTTTCGCATTGTGGAATAATTTATAACGTAAACGGAAACTGGTTTGTATTTGAAGCGGTTCAACCGGTAAAACTTACTCCGTTTGAAGACTGGATCAAACACGGAAAAGACAATAAATATGTTGTGAAACGATTAATTGATGACAAGGTTTTGACTCCTGAAGTTTTGCAAAAGATGAAGGATTACAGTCAGCAATTTGATGGGAAGGAATACGATGCGTATTTTGAATGGACGGATACAAAGATATATTGCTCTGAACTTGTCTGGAAAATATATAAAAATGCGGCTGGTATTGAACTTTCAAAATTAAGATATTTAAAAGACTTTAATTTAAGTGATGCAAGGGTTCAAAAAATATTAAAGGAACGATATGGTAATGAAATTCCGCTTGACGAAAAAGTCGTTGCTCCTGTTGATCTTGCCAATTCTAAAGTATTAAAAACAATAATAGACAACTATTAACAAAATGATTAAAAGCTAATGCACATATATTAGCTTTTTTCTTTAATAATTTACTTTGAAATTCAAAGAACTTTTAAAAAATAATTATGAAAGATTATTGTATCGAAAAATTGTATGAGTGCAGCAAAAAGCCTTATCAAAAATATTTTAAAAAAAATGAACCCTGGAAAATCAACAAGGACGAATTGCTGAATTATCCTGAAGGCAGTTTGGGATTTGGATTAGGAAATTTTCTATACAATAATCATTTTGATATTCAGGAAAAACTGGAAGATCACGATATTATTCATGTGCTGACTAATACGGGAATTTCTGTAATTGAAGAAATAGGAATGCAATATTACCTTTTAGGAAACGGAAAGAAGAGTTTGTATTTGTTTCTGGTTATTGCGTCCGGTACAATCTTTTATCCAAAACAAATGAAATATTTTATACAACAATATAAAAAAGGAAAAGAGGCACTTACATTCTATTATCTGGATTTTTCGAAAATGCTTTTTATGCCCATTCACTCTATTCAACAATCTTTTAAAATTTAAATTTATGAAAACGATTCAAGACAAAACTTTTAAAGAAAAACAATATGCGGAGTTAGCCATTGGCACTTTTGTAATCAGTACTTTTTTGTTTATACTTTATATCATTTCAAACGAAAGTCCAAATATTTTGGTTATTGCGTGGCCGTTTGCTCTTTCAGGTATTGCGTTAAATAGTATCATGCTTACTCATTTAGCCGACAGATTTATTCATTTACCGGAATATAGAAAAGATATCGCATTTAAAATCTTAATTTTACTTTCTAATATTCCGATAACATTTTTGTATTATTTAGTCGTGATGAAGCTTTAAATAAAACTATTGTGAAAGTATTCAAACAAAAAAAAGCTACAAGTATAAACTCATAGCTTTTAGATATTTTTTATTGTGGGAAATTTAATTCGCCGTTGGCGTTATAATTCCGGTTTGATCCATTAAATAAATTAATGAAGTCATTGTTGCAGCACCAAGTTCAAGTTCTCTTTTGTTAACCGCATCAAATTTGTCGTTTGCAGCATGATGATAATCAAAATAGCGTTGTGAATCTGGTTTCAATCCTGCTTTTACAATTGCTTTAGATGTTAAATGACCAATATCTGAACCTGCGTGTCCTATTGTAAAACTATGAACTAAATATGGCTCGAAAAGGTCTTTGAAATCTTTGATTTTTTTATAATTTGCATCGTCAGCTTCTATAGAAAATCCTCTTGGAGTAAATCCGCCTGAATCACTTTCTAAAGCAAAAATATGGTTTTCATTATTTTGTTTGGAAACTTCTTCATATTTCGCTCCTCCTTTTCCGCCATTTTCTTCGTTCATGAATAAAACAACACGAATGGTATTTTTTGGTTTGTAGTTTAAGTTTTTAAGAATACGAATTACTTCCATACTTTGCACCACTCCTGCTCCATCATCTTGAGAACCATCGGCTAAATCCCACGAATCTAAGTGTCCGCCAACAACCATAATGTTTGATGGAGTAACGGTTCCTGTTAATTCTCCAATTACATTATGTGATAAAACATCCGGCAAAGTCTCACAAGATTGTTTGAAATAGAATTTTAAAGCCGGATTAGCTTTTAAAGTTTTACTTAATAATTCAGCTCCATTTGTACTAATTGCAGCTGTTGGAATATATTGCTCTTTTGGTAAATCGCCATAACTTTGAGCTCCAGCATGAGGAAAATCGTCTAAACGTAAATTCATTGAACGAACAATTGATCCTACAGCGCCTAATTTTGCTGCTTCTTTTGCTCCGGCAAATCTTTGATCTACACAAGCTCCGTAGGAAACAAATGTTTCGACATTTTCAGGATTCATTGGTCTGTTAAAAAACACAATTTTACCTTTTACCTTATCTCCTAATGTCTTTAATTCTTCAATTCCCTGTACTTCGATAATCTCTGCTGTAAGTCCCGTTTTTGGCGTTGCAACTGATCCACCTAACGCACAAATTGGAATATTGGTTTTTACTTTTCCGTCTAAAATATAGGCTGTTTCTTTTTCACCACGAACCCAATGCGGAACCATAACTTCCTGTAAATATACTTTATCAAGTCCTAATGCATCAAGTTGTCTTTTAGTATATTGTACCGCTTCGGCAGCAGTTGCAGAACCTGATAAACGGCTTCCGATATCATTGGATAAATATTCTAACCAAGTATAACATTTAGCCTCGGTTAATGCTTTTTTATAGAATAATTTAATGTTTTTTTCATCATTTGATTGGGCAGAAGATGCCAATCCGCTTAAAACTAAAGCAGTTAAAAGAATCGTTTTTTTCATATGGTTTATAGCATTTTGGGTTGTCAGGCAAAGGAACAAAATTCTTAAGAACTGGAACTAGTTTTATTTAACGATTTCTAAAAATATTATTAAAATTAATTTACTTCGATTAACTCGTTTTTTGTGCTAATTCCATTCTCATTAAAAGCTTCGATTGTAAAATAATACTTTGTTCCTTTATCTAAACCCCTAAAATCATATGAAGTTTCATCATAGACCATAATTGTATTGTATAATTTATCTGGTGTGATTCCGTAATAAATATTATAACCAATTGCGTCAGTTTGTTTTTTCCATGAAATCATTGCGTTACGAGAATCTGATGCATTTCTGTTTACTTTAAAATCTAAAACTGGCGTTGGTTTTTCAGCCAATCCATTTCCAAAAACTCTAAAATCTGAAATAGCAAACAATCCAGATGCATTATGAATATTTTCCATTTTGATGTAACGCGCTTTAATTGCTTTTGTTAATTCTACATAATCATGCGGAACATCTTTTGCATTTTTAGATTTATCAACGACTAATTTCCAATTTACAGCATCATCAGACATGTATATTTTATATTGATAATAAATATCCATTGCCTTATTATATTGCGTTGCTTTATGATCTGCATAATTAATTTGTAATGCATTTATTTGCATTTGTTTCCCTAAATCCAGTTGCAGCCATTCTCCGGGATTCGCTGTTTTTGCTGACCAATAGGTTTGAATATTTTCATCGGTTAAATTCGCCGCTCCATAACAAAATTTCTCGTATACTTTTTTACCGCCGTTGTCAACTCTGTGCGTTTCAACTTCCATACATTCTTCTGATGAAGAAACTGTAACGGGCTTTTTATACGAAAGTAACATCCATCCTGATGAAGCTCCTTTTTCCTGATTTCGTTTTTTGGTTGGTAACATTATTGGAAAATCTCCGTAAGAAGTAATCGAATACATGACATCATCTTTATCAAATCCGGCAGGAAACATATCAATACGACGCTCAAAACGATCTTTTATCGAGATTTTACACGTTCCGGTATTCCAATAATTTCCATAATTATCTGCAAAAGTATTTCCGTGTCCGGCTCCAATTACAAATCCTCCCGGTTTATACGACATTGGATTGTGTTTTTGATATGTAAATGGCCCTAACGGACTATTACCAACATGAACTCCATTTGCGTAGCCTTTGTATTCCGTTGCCGGCGCTCCATATTGCATGTAATATTTACCGTTGTGTTTGGTCATCCACGCACCTTCAATAAAATTTCCCCAAGGCGCAGGTTCCATATCATTATTTGGTCCAAAACGTTCCCAACCGTGAGATGCAGGATCTAAACCTACAACTTCTTTTATTTGACCATACGGACGCTGAATATCTTCAACTTCTGTGGCTTTATAAAGTTTTTCGTAATCTGCCTGATTTCCTTTCGGAAGCCATGTTTTGTAATCTACTTCAACGCCTACAAGTGGTAATTTTCCGCTTGAACCGTAATACATATATACTTTTTTATCATCGTCCTGAAAAATCGCAGGATCCCATGTAGGAAGCATTGCTTTACCAACATGTCTTAACCATTGTCCTGATTTTGGATCGGCAGTTTTCCAGATAGGATGATCTCTTTTCCAGGTTGAACCTACATAAAATAAAGTATCGTTTACCACCCACGCAGCCGGAGCGCATTGATCGTCATCGGCTGGTTTTCTTTGAAAACTTCCATAAACAAATTTCCAGTCAGACATGTCTTTACTCCAGAAATATCCAGCCTGATTTGTAGCAAATAAATAATATTCACCTTTAAAAGTAATAATCACAGGATCTGCACTTGAACGACGGGATTCTGGAATACCATTATGGTTTTCAATAGTATAATTGTAACCAATATTAACTGGATTACAATAAGTTGATGCTTTTTTATTCGGGTCAAACCATTCAGTTTTACCAGGAATATTCGTTTTTTGTGCAATTGTATTATTACACAAAAACAAAAGCAGTAAAAGCGGTATTGAAATTAGTTTATACATTTTTTTCTATTTTTATTTTTTGTTCTTTATTCTTTGAATCAACAATTCAGGTTCGTTTGTTGTGATATAATCAAAGTTATTTTCAACAATCCAATCCATAATATCAGCATCATTTACTGTCCAGACATTTAGCGTAATATTGTTTTCTTTTGCTTCTTTTATCCATTCAGGATGTTTTTGAAAAACGGAATAATGAAAATCAACACCTGAAATATGATCTGATTTTACTTCTTTTGGAGATTTATTCCCTTCCAGATATTGCAAAGAAGTTACTTTATCAATCTCTCGGATTTGTTTTAAAATCTCATAATCAAAACTGATATATGAAGTTATTTTCTCCGCTTTAAGTTTTTTGATGGTTTCTACGGTTTTTAAAGCTGTCAGTTTTCCTCTTTCTTTACTTATTTCCGAAGGCTTAATTTCACAGACTAAAAGTGTGTGTTTATTATTCTTTTTTCCTTCTGAAATATACTCGTGTAAAGTTGGAAGCTTTTCTCCGTTTGAAAGTTTAAATTTTATTAAGTCGGCATAATTCGTTTCCTCAATAAGTAACTTATTATAATGCGCATCGTGATTGATTATAAGTGAATCATCGGTGGTTCTCCAAACATCAAATTCTGACCCGGCAAGTTTTAAATCAATAGCGTGTCGAAGTGAAGCTATTGAATTTTCTGGTAAATTATTTTTTTTCCATGCGCCTCGATGCGCTACAACTGTATTTTTTTTGACATTGCATGAAGTGAAAACGATTGTAATCATCAAAAGAAATACAGAGAATATTTTGATTGAATTCATTTTGTAAAAATTAAGATTGATATATTTTTCAGGATTAGTAAATATTGAATTTACCTACAAATCACAGACTAAAAGCTAAAAAAAAGCCCTCTGTAACCAACACGAAGGGCAATCAATAATCAATAAACCAACTATTTAGTTAACTCAAAACTAACTTTCTTATCGGCATTTGAATTTCCTCCAACGAAAATATCAAACTGTCCAGGTTCTGCTACAAATTGTAAATCAGAATTATAAAATTTTAAATCTTCAACTGTGATATCAAAAGTCACGGTTTGTTTCTCCCCTTTTTTAAGGGTTATTTTTTGGAAATTTTTCAGTTCTCTAACCGGTCTTGTAACGGAGCCTATTAAATCTCTAATATATAATTGAACCGTTTCTTTACCATCATAGTTTCCTGTATTGGCAACATCAACTGTAACTTTTAATTTTCCGTTTGTATTCATTTTATCAGATGAAATTTTCAGGTTTGAATATTCAAAAGAAGTATAACTTAAACCAAATCCAAATGGGAATAATGGTTCGTTTCTTTCGTCGATATAATTAGATCTGAATTTTTCGAATTTACCTTCTGTGTTTGAAAGTGGTCTTCCTGTATTTTTGTGTGCATAATAAATGGGCAGCTGACCAACGCTTCTTGGAAAAGTTGAAGTCAATTTTCCTGAAGGATTTACATCTCCAAATAAAACATCTGCAATAGCATAACCTGCTTCACTACCTGCAAACCAAACATTTAAAATTGCGGGAACTGTTTCGTTTTCATCCTTAATTACTAACGGACGACCGTCAAATAAAACTAAAACAACTGGTTTTCCTGTTTTTAGTAATGCATTCAATAAATCTTTTTGAGCTTGTGGAATTTCTAAATTTGTACGGCTGCTTGATTCTCCGCTCATTTCGGCAGATTCTCCAAGAGCTGCAACAATTACATCGGACTGATTGGCTATTTTTAAAGCTTCTGCCAATAATTCTTCTTTTGAACGCGCATCGCGGTGCAAGGTTTTACCAAACATTGTTGCGTTAGTTTCAAAAGTTTCATCATAATCTAAATTGCTTCCTTTTGCATATAATATTTCTGTTGAAGCTCCTGCTACTTCTTTGATTCCTGCTAAAAGCGAAATCGCATTCTCCATTTTTGTAGCAACACTCCAGGTTCCAGGCATGTTTTCTTTGGCATCAGCCAATGGTCCGATTAAAGCAATTGTTCCTGATTTTTTAAGAGGCAATACCTGATTTTGATTTTTTAATAAAACCAGTGATTGTGCTGAAATTGATCTTGCTTCTTTTCTGCTGCTTGCTGTAAAGATTTCGGTTTTTGCTCTTTTTTCATCACAATATTTATAAGGATCTTCAAATAATCCTAAATCATATTTTGCTTCTAAAATAAGTTTAACAGCATTATCGATTGTTTCGAGAGTTACTTTTTTCTCATCCAAAGATTTTTTCAAAGTTCCAAGGAAACCTTCTCCAACCATATCCATTTCGACACCGGCATTTAGAGATAAAGCAGAAACTGCTTGTAAATCACCCATTCCGTGTTCGATCATTTCAGGAATTCCTGTAAAATCAGTTACAACGAAACCTTTAAATCCCCATTGTTTTCTTAAAACATCTGTCATTAACCATTTGTTTCCTGTTGCAGGGATTCCGTCAACTTCATTAAAAGATGCCATTACAGATCCTACACCTGCATCAACAGCGGCTTTGTAAGGGGGAAAATAATCATTGAACATTCTGATATGACTCATGTCAACTGTATTGTAATCACGACCTGCTTCCGGCGCACCATATAAAGCAAAGTGTTTTACACATGCCATAATCGAATTATTTTTAGATAAATCGTGTTGTTGGTATCCATTAACCATTGCAGTTGCAATTCGGCTTCCTAAATATGGATCTTCACCTGAACCTTCAGAAACTCTTCCCCAACGAGGATCACGAGAAACGTCAACCATAGGCGAAAATGTCCAGTTAATACCGTCAGCACTTGCTTCCTGAGCAGCGATTTGGGCACTTCTTTCAATTAATCCCATATCCCATGTACAAGATAATCCTAACGGAATTGGGAATGTTGTTTCGTAACCGTGAATAACGTCCATTCCAAAAATCAACGGAATTTTTAAACGGCTTTTTTCAACAGCAATTTTTTGTACTTCTCTAATTTTTTGAACCGATTTAATATTGAATAAACCTCCAACTTTACCTTCAGCAATTTTTGTAGCCACGTCAGAACTGTTTGCCTGACCTGTCGTAATATCTCCAGAAGTTGGTAAATTAAGCTGCCCTAATTTTTCCTCTAATGTCATTTTCGAAAATAATTCTGCTACAAACTCTGATCTTGGTTTAATTTTTACTGTATTCTTAGTATTCTTTTTCTGGGCAAACCCCAAAACAGCGCATCCTAAAAATAGTAAGACTAATTTGTTTTTCATGTGTATTTAATATTTGTATTTTTAATGGAACATGAAATCGCTTTTCTTCATTCTGTTTATGACTTGGAATCGTTGCGATTTCATTCTATTATTTATTTGTTTTTGTTTTTATCTGTTTAAACATCCAGTCATAAATTTCAGGATTTTCATAAACTCTTGTCCAGCTGTCGTGACCCGCATCATCAAAAATGGTCAATTGAACGTCTTTGGCGTTGCATTTTTTTAGTTCTTTATAAATTGTAATTGCATAATCTACCTTTACAACATCATCTAACAAACCATGAAAAATTCTCGTTGGAATATTGGCAATTTTACATGAACTTTCCAGGGCTATCAAATCAACAAAACCTGAAATAGGAACTATTGCTGCAAACTTGTCCGGATAGGTTAATGCTAAATTCCACGCTGCCCAACCGCCTGAACTTAAACCTGTCACATAAATTCTGTTTGAATCTATATTATTCTCTTTTTGAATTTTTAATATCAATTCATTAATGGATTCAATATCCCAATTTTCATTTTCTTTGCATTGCGGCGCTAAAACATAAGCATCTAATTGATGTGTTTTAAGATATTTTAAAGGACCATTAATTTTTACTTTTTCAATGTCTGTCCCTTTTTCACCATCGCCTGAAATAAAAACTATTAATGGCTTTTTATCTTTTGTATTCGCCGGTTTGTGTAATGCATAACCCAATTCATGTTTTACTACGAATTCAGTTTTAATTGTTCCGGTTGTTTCAGTTTGTGCAAAACCTATTACCGAAAAAAGGAACATTATGAAGGTTAATTTGTTTTTCATTTTAGAACTTATTAGAAACCGTATTTACCAGATTTAAATCCAAGTTTTATTAATCCTTGCTTTACTTCCGGAGCATTCATAAATAATTTCCATAATAAACCTGTGCGATAATTTTCGATCATGACAACTTCAGGTCCCTGATCAATTGCCAAATAACGTTTTGCTACCCAGTTATTATTTCCTAAACTTAAGGCATCATAAAAACCTGCTTCTCCCCAAGTAACTTCTTTATGATTATCATAAAGATTTCTTATCAAAGCCATCGATTCTTTTGGTGTATATACAATTGAACTTATTGCGGCAGTTGGCGAAATTACCTGCTGATCGTTACTTGGCATATGAGCATTATATCCTATTGATCCATCAGAATTTCTGGAATAAGATGCTGATAAACCCCAATAATCAGGTCCGTAACCTTTAACTTTATTTGGATTTTGAACGCAATATTCGTAATTGATTTTTGTTTGATTTACATTCAAATCCCAATAATTGGCATATTTATCTGTTAATTGATTTGGATCAAGTCCAACGTAAGAATAATGCGCCCAGAATAATGGTCCGCCAAATTCTTCTGCGCCATTGTGTTTTAGAATTAACGGAATGTTATATTTTGTTTTTGGAGAAACAATTTTACCATTTCTCGCCCATCCTTCGTGATACACTTTTGGATCTATTGTATGTGTTGGCGATGATGCTGCCAAAACGTACGTAATCAGACATTCGTTATATCCCTCAAGCAGAAAATTCATTTGCCAGTCGTATGTTGGCGACCAATGCCAATACAATACATTTTTTTTGTTTGTATACCATTGCCAGTCAACTCCTTTCCAAAGTGCATCATATTTTTGAGCTACAGCTTTCTCATTCTCAGAACCGTCTTTTAGATATTCGCGAACAGTAATGATTCCTGCAACCAAAAATGACGTTTCGACTAAGTCGCCACCATTATCCTTGGTTCCAAAAGGCTTTACTTTTCCGGTATTTCCGTCTATCCAATGTGACCATGCTCCGTGAAAACGATCTGCTTTGCCTAAAAAGTCAGCAATTTTGTTCAGTCTTTCAACTCCTTTTTCTTTTGTAACATATCCTTGTGACATTCCTGAAACAATTGCCATTAATCCAAAACCTGAACCTCCGGTTGTTACTATGTTTGCATCATTGTCCGGGTAAATTCCATCCGGATGAAAACGTTCTCTTGCTAATCCAGAATTTGGTTCAGCATAATCCCAAAAATATTTAAATGTCTGTTTTTGAACAGTTGCTAAAAGTTGTTCATCTGTCAATTTTACTGTAGTAACATTTTTTTCTCCTTCATTTTCTTTTGATTTATCCGAATTACCTCCGCAACCAAAAAAACTAAAAACTAATAATAAAACTGAAATTCTAACCATTATAAAAAATTTAAAAACAATTAATAAAAATCACTCCCTCCTAAATTGAAAGGAGTGATTTTAAACTTTAACTAGTAACCAGGGTTTTGTTCTGACATACCGTTAGCTTGTATTATGAATGTTGCCGGAATTGGGAACAATTCATTTTTACCTTCTGTAAATGTTCTTCCGTTAGGGAAAAACTCATTTTTATCAGCAGCAAAAGCAGCTTTAGCTTGTCCTGTTCTTACTAAATCGAAGAATCTGTCAAACTCAAAAGCTAATTCAACTCTTCTTTCTTTCCAGATTGCAGTTCTAACTGCTGCCTGAGAAGTTGCAGGAGTATCTCCTAATCCCGCTCTGTGTCTGATTTCATTCAATAATGGAATAGCCTGAGGAGTTTGCCCTAATTCATTTAAAGCTTCAGCTTTCATCAATAATACTTCACCATATCTCAAATATTTGATGTTTGCATCAGTTTCCCATGCATCTGTGAAAGAGGAAGAATAGGCTTTGAAATTGTACATGGCATTTTCTACTGTTGCCGGAACTACTCTTCCATCATATAAAGTTGAATTTCTGAAAATAATTGTAGCATCTTTTCTAACATCACCAGCTTCATAAGCATCTAGCAAACTTTGTGACGGAGTATTGAATCCCCATCCCCATCCACCGGCACCACGAGCACCCTGAACGTTTGAATATCCCTGAATACCTCTTGTTGGTACTGCACCATGTCCGTTAATTTCGAACAAAGATTCAACATCATTTTCACCTTCTAATCTAAACATTTTAGCATAGCTGGGGTTTAATGCATATCCTGTGATCTTATTACAGTTGTCAACTACTTGTTGCCATTTCTTTTGGTACAAACTAACTTTAGCTAATAAAGCATAAGCAGCACCTACTGAAGCTCTTTCTTTTTCGTCAGCTGAGTAAACAGATTTGTTTGGCAAAACTGCAATTGCATCAGCTAAATCTTTTTCGATAAAAGCGTATACTTCAGCAACTGGTTTACGGGTAAGCAACATTTTTTTATCCTCTTCAGAAGTAGGACTTTGTAAATGATCTACAATAGGAACTCCTCCGTAACATTTCACTAAAGTAAAGTACATGAACGCTCTTAAAAACTTTGCTTCTCCCATTAATCTATCTCTTAAAGCCGGATCAGCTTTATCTAATTTTGGGATAATACTTAAAGCTTGATTACATCTGTTAATACCATCATAATGAGCAACAAAATTACTTTCGGCAGATGGATTTGATGAATTATAAGTTAATGCATCCAGAACATCTTTATCTGTTCCTCCATCTCCTGGTGATGATCCTTTATCAGCATCATCAGATGTAATACTTGCTAATCCTATCCAACCAAATGAACTCATGTCCCAATCAAGAAACTTGCTGTAAATTGAAGTTACAAAGCTTTTTGCACCACCGTCACTGTTATATAATTCGACATCACTTGTAGGGATCGCCTGCGTAGGATTAACATCTAAAAAGTCGTCCTGGCAAGCTGTAAAAAACAATGCTGACAATACAAACATTGATATATATATCTTTTTCATAATATTAAAATTTTAAATTAGCACCAAATACGAAAGATCTTAGAGTAGGATAAGCGTCAAGCTCGATTCCCTGAGTTCCGTAAGGATTACCATCACCATTTAATTCAGGAGAAAATCCAGAGAATTTTTGTGTAATAAATGGATTAATTGCATTTACATAAATTCTACAGTAATTAATAAAACTTGTATCATGTAAAGGAAGTTTGTATCCTAAAGTAATGTTATTGATTCTAAAGAAATCACCTGATTCTAAATAATATGTAGAAGCATAAGGAACTTCATTAAATGGTGCAGGATTAGAAGCTGTAGGATTAGCCGAAGTCCAGTAATCATTTGTTAAAGAAGCTTCAACATTTTCACCTGTAAAACGTTGTGCTTTTTTACCATTATAAACTTTAGCTCCACCAGTACCGTATCCGTCTACTGAGAAATCAATGTTTTTATAGTTTAAACCTAATGTTACACCGTAGTTGCTTTTTGGTAAAATTGAACCAACATATTTTTTATCTTTTGTAGCATCTAAAGCAGTTTGAACTACTTTATCACCAGCAGCATTGTAGTATAACATTTTACCATTTGCCGGATCAATTCCTGCATATTCGTATAAGTAAAAACTACCTAATGGCTGACCAATTGCAGTTTTGTTCAACATTTTTGTGTCCTGACCATTTCCTAAATTTCCACCAATTAGCGATGAAATATCATAATCTTTTAGGCCGGAAAGTTTATTTTTATTATTAGAATAATTTCCACCAATCCAGTAACTTAAGTTATCAGAAATTTTATCATCCCAACGTAAAGATAATTCATAACCTTTGTTTGAAACCTCACCAACATGCACAGGAGTTACAATTGTTAATCCTGAAGGAATATAAGGTTTTGTATTTAAAATTACGTTATTAGTATTTTTATCATAATAATCAACTGATCCTTTTAATCTGCTGTTTAATAATTCGAAATCAAGACCTACAGAAGCTTCTTCTGTAATTTCCCAAGATAAACTTGGATCGATTTGTGAATTAATAGTCGTTCCCGGATACAAAATTGAACCTCCTAAATAACCATCTAATCCAGAAGCATAAGACTGACTGTTTAATGGTACATTTTGGTTCCCTAATTTACCCCAGCTACCTCTTAATTTAATTAAATCAACACCTTTAATATTTGTAAGGAAACTTTCTTTTGTCATAATCCATCCCAAACCAAAAGATGGAAAAGTTCCCCAACGGTAATCTTTAGCAAAATTTGAAGATCCGTCACGTCTGATAGTTCCGGTTAATAAATACTTGTCCATCAATTTATATTGGAAACGACCAAAATATGAAGCTAATCTGCTTTCATTATAGGTTACATCATATAAACTTGTAATATCTGCTACATATTCTACTCCATGTGCATCTTTAGAATTGTATAAAGACCAGTAATTAGAATTTGTACTAACATTTTTTCTAGCAATAGACAAAGTTTCTCTTGGTCCTTTTACAGAAGCTTCCATACCTGCAGTTAACTCTACATCATGAATTCCTCCAAAAACTTTATTATAAGTAAAATAGTTCGATAAGTTCCAGTTAAAATACTGCTCTCTTCCTCTTGTTAATAAATTTACAGGGTCACTTGCATGGGTTGATACATAATCAGCAGCTGTTGTATTTGGGTTTGCAGCCATCCAGATACCTTGTTTATCTTCATAGTTGTATTGTTTCCAGGAATAATATTCACCATTAAATTGTGAAGTAAATTTTAATCCTTTTATGATTTCATAATCTAATCTAAGACCTCCCTGCAGAGTTACACTTCTTTGTTGCTCATCATAAAAATCCAATTGAGCTACCGGATTACCAACATTGTTAAATGAAGAACCAATTTGATTAGCAACACCGCTTGCATCCACACGTGACACACCATATTGTCCATCTGCAAAACGTACAGGAACTAACGGAGATTGTTTGTATGCGTTTGTAAAAGCTCCTAAAGGTTTTGGAGCAGAATTAGCTGATGTAAAGCTTAAATTTTGCGTTAACGTTACTTTTTTAGAAATTTTAAATTCATTATTATTTCTAAATGTAGTACGACTGTAGTTTAGACCATTTAATATTGCCTGCTCTTCGTAATTTCCTGCACTAAAAAAATATTTGATATTTTCTGAAGCACCTGAAATAGAGATATTATTTTGTGTATAAGAACCTGTTCTGGTAATTGCATCTAACCAATTGGTGTTAACCGGCTGATTTGCAGCAAATGTATTGGTTCCTAAAGCGGCATTAGAATATGCAGCATATTGGCTGGAATTTGCCATTTTAACTTCTTTAAGCGGTTTTCTGAAACCTGCAAAACTTTCAATTTCTACAGATACTTTATCACCTTTACCTTTTTTCGTAGTAATAATGATAACTCCGTTTGCAGCTCTCGTACCATAAATTGCTAAAGATGAAGCATCTTTAAGAATTTCATACGAAGTAATATCGTTTGTATTAATATTGTTGATATTTTCCGTTGGCATTCCGTCAACAATATACAAAGGAGATCTTCCTCCTAATGCAGTACCTAAACCTCTAATAACAACTGAAGGCGTACTTCCTGGTAAATCAGAAGAAATTACCTGAACACCAGCAGCTTTACCCTGAATTGCCTGAGATGAGTTTAATACTTTTGTTTTTGAAATTTCCTCAGCTTTAAGCGAAGTAATAGCCGAAGTATTATCTATTTTCTTTCTTGTTCCGTATCCAATAACAACCACTTCTTTTAATGCTGTATCACCAGCTTCTTTTAATGTAATTGACATTAGAGTTGTAGTTGCTGCTAAAGAAACAGAATCAAAACCCAGCATTGAGATTTTTAAAATCTCACCCTCTTTGGCGTTTATTGTAAAATTTCCGTCGAAATCAGCATCAGTAGACGTTCTGGAATTTGAAGCACTAATAACTGCTCCCGGGATTCCCATTCCGCTACTGTCTACTACTTTTCCTTTAATTGCTTGTCCAGACATGTAAGCCGGAAGTAGCAAAAGTGCTAAAAAGCTAAAAATAAAATTTTTCATACAGTTTGTAATCGTTTAAGTTAGTAGAGCCAAATTAAACAATTACAACGTTGTAGTACATCATTTACTACTACAACATAGCTACATCATTATGTTAAAATATTAATCTAATACATTTAAAATCAACATCATAAATGTTAATTTATTTTTATTAACATAACCTTATGATGTAGTAATGATGTATTAGAATTATGTAAAAAATAAAGTGTAAAAATATAAGATCCTTAAAATTTAAATACGAATCTTACAGACTTAATAAAAATTTTGAGAGATTTTCCTCCTGAGAGAGCCCTAACTTCTTTCTTAAGCGATATCGGTGTAGCTCAACACCTCTAAAAGAGATATTCATCATAGGCGCAATTTCTTTTGAAGAGAGATTCATTTTAAGATAAATGCACAATTTTATATCTTTTGGGGTAAGATTTGGATATTTTTTTGAAAGATTAATAATAAACTCATTGTGAATCTGATTTAGATTAGTTTCAAAGATTTCCCATTCGTGTTTATTTACTTCATTTATCTTAATCGCTTTCTTGATTTCACTTTTCAGTTTATTAAAATCCTTTTCAGAATCAAGAATGCTTTGAATATTATCAATCATTTCACTTTGTTTAGCAATTGATAAAGATTTGCCTGCAACTTCCGAAGATTTTGTTTGTAATTCAAGCTCCAGAATATGCTTTTGATATTCCTGAACATTCAATTCATTTTCTGCTTTCAGTTCCATTTCAAGAATTTCTCTTTGATGTTTTAATTCTTCAGCCTGCAATTTTAATTTTTGCATATAGCGAAGTTTGTTCCATTTATAATAGAAAAATAAAACTGCTCCTATTATTAATATATATAACAAAACCATCCAAAAAGAAAAATACCAAGGTTCAGCAACTTTAAAATCAAAACCTGAAACTTTTTCATAACTCGCTCCGTCGTGCTTGTAAATCAAAATAGAATGATTTCCGCTATTTAAATTATTCAGTACAATAAATCCGTTGGAAATTTGGATGAAATCTGAATTTTTATCAAGTTTATAAAATAAATTAGGTTTACTGGCACCATAAATCCCCGAGATCACATTTATTTTAAGTTCTGTATTGTATTTAATTAGATTCATTTTTTGCTAAATTTCCGGCATTAAATGCTTCAATTTTTACATCAGAATTTTGTTTGTTTTCATATTTTAACTGAAGAGAAATAAATCCGTCATCGAGATTAAGCAAATAATGATTTTCAGTTTTAAAAATTCTTAAGTTGTCATTAATCAAAGTTCCTTTATAATATTTCTCCTGAATAATGTTCCAGACGAATTTATTTCCGTTTGCCTGAATGTGATATAAAATTCCATTTTGAAGAACCATAAAATGATCTTCGTCAATATTTACAACATCGGTTATATTCTTGAAATTAAGATTAAAAAGTTCATTTTCCTGAAGTCTGTTTGTGATGGAATTATAAGTATACCAGGAATTATTAATTAGAAAAAGTATCTCATTTCTAAATTCAAAAATTTTAACGCCAAAATCATTTTTAATTTTGCTTTGCTGAGTGATATTCTCAACCTTTTTAGTTTTAAAATTATCATCGTATAAAACGCGATACAATCCGCGGTAATTATCTGCCGCCCAGATTTCATTCTTTTTATTTTGGGCAACATATTTTATGGGTTTCGAAAGATCCTGTATTTTTTGGTTTTGAGTAAGTTTAGAAATATCATCGTAAACTAAAATACCACTATAAGTAGATTGAAAATAAGTGTTATTTATGATGCTTTTAGACAAATTCCAACCTCCATTAATATTATTTATTTTTGACAAAGTTCCATTTTCATAACAAAACGTACCATCGTTATGTCCTATAATATATTTGTTTCCAATTTTAGTAATATTCCATGCTTGTCCTTGTGTATTAGGCATCATATGAAATTTACCCGAATCAAATTCAAAAACACCATGATTTGAGGCTATCAAATAACCTTTATTAGTTGTTGCTACGGAATATACAGAACCAAGAAGTCCTGAATTATCATAAAAAAATGATATTGGCGAATTTACCTCAACATGTGCAATTCCGTTATCTAAGCCCAGCCACAAATCATTTTCTTTGTCAGAACCAATGCTTAAAATGGAGTTATTCATTAAAACATTATTCCTGTCAATATTTTTATACGTATTTGAAGTAAAGTCATAGATAAATAAACCTCTATTCCCGGTTCCTATAGCCAGTTTATTATTCTTAATAAATTTAGCAACATTAATAGTCGCATCTTTTAGAGTTTCATTTAATGGATTGTTCCAAGGTCTTAAACCATTTTTTTCGACTATAAAAATTCCTTTTTTCTGAGTAAAAATATAAGTTTTATTCTGATACTTTTCAATGGCATGAACTACTGTGTTTTTTAAGATATTCCAGCCTTGTGGATTCGTTATTTTTGCACCATTTAGTCTAAAAAGACCTTTTTCTACCGACGCTACATACACGTTTTTATCAACAACAAAACAATACGATATTAAAAAAGGAAATTTAATTTTTTGAATATGCTTCCCATCATAAATAAAAATATCATTGAAAGACTGAAAATAGATAGATCCTTTAAATCTGAAAATCTTCCAAATTTCCTCATTGTCTTTTTCATCAAATAAGCGTAAATTTTTAGTGATTGAAACATAATTCATCTTACCTTCTTTCCTGTACCAATAACCAAATTCCTTATAAGAACCGGAATAAATTTTATCTCCTTCGATCATAATCGAGCGGATAATGGTTTTATTAGGTAATGTATATTTTTCCCACATCACACCATCGTATCGCAATAAATAGTGATTATTAGCAAAATACATGGCATTATCTTTTCCCTGAGCAACATTCCATATTTGATTGTCACCCTGGTAATCTGATTTATTATAATTTTCTACGAAAGGAAGTAATTCTTGTGCTTGTATTTGTGAAGCAATGAAAAAGAAGAAAAGAAGTTTTAAAAGTATCGATTTCAAAATATTCGGATTTATATCCAAAGGTACTGACAAATATTTAATCTGAAAACATAAAAAAACTCCTCGATTGAGGAGCTTTATAAAAGTATACTATCTTTAGTTTTGAAGTAATTGATATACCTGATTGGCAATTTCATATTCTTCGTCTGTTGGTATAACCAGAACTTTTGTTTTTGAATTTGGTTTGCTTATTTCTCTAATTTCTTTAGAGCGAATTTGATTTTTCTCATCATCAATTTCAATTCCAAAGTAATCCATATCCGTACAAACCAGTTGACGCATATAAGATGAATTTTCACCAATTCCGGCAGTAAAAATAATAGCATCTAAACCATTTAAAGCTGCTGCATATGAACCAATAAATTTTCTAATTCTGTACGCATTCATCAATAAAGCCAATTCACAGTCTTTATTCCCTTTTGCAGCTTCTGATTCAATGTCACGTAAATCACTATAACCTGTAAGTCCAAGCATTCCGCTTTGTTTTAACAAAATCGAATTAACTTCATCAGCAGAATATCCAAGGTTTTTAACCATATAAAAAATCACCGACTGATCGATATCTCCTGCACGAGTTCCCATTATTAAACCATTTGAGGGCGAAAAACCCATTGTATGATCAATACTTTTTCCGTCTTTAATTGCAGTCATACTACAACCATTTCCTAAGTGAATGGTAATTATTTTCGAGCTTTTTTCTAAATTTTCAATTGCTTTTTCAGAAACATATTTGTGACTTGTTCCATGAAAGCCATAAACACGAACTTTATTTTCGGTCAAAAGATAATTCGGAATCGCATATTTATGGGCTTCAACCGGAATTGTCTGATGAAAAGCTGTATCAAAAACAGCCACTTGTTTTGCTGTTGCAAAAATTTCTTCAGCTACATTGATCCCAACTAAATGCGCAGGATTATGTAATGGAGCTAGTTCTGAAAGTTCTTTTATTTTTTCTTTTACTTCCTTAGTAATAATCGTAGTGTCAGAAAAATAACTTCCGCCGTGTACTACGCGATGACCAACTGCTCCAATTTCTGAAGTTGATTTTATTACTCCTTTTTCAGGATCTAAAAGCATTTCGGCTACTTTTTGCAGACCAACTTTATGAGTTTCTATTGGTAATGATTCTTCTATTGAATTTGCAGCGGTTTTAAAGGTAATATTTGAAGTTTCCAAGCCAATTCTATCAATCATACCAGAACAAATTACTTCGTTTGTTGGCACAATCATTAATTGATATTTTATTGATGAACTTCCTGAGTTTATAATTAATATTTTCATTTTTTTTAAAGTTGCTAAGATGCTGAGTCTCTAAGTTGCTAAGTTTTTTTTGCAGTAATTGTAATTCTAAATTTTAGACGCTGATAAAACGGATTCGCTATCGCGAAGACGCGGATAAAAACGGATTTTTTAAGTACTAACTCATAATTCATAACTAATAATTAATAATTCACAATTAATTAAAGTCCTTGCGCCTGAATCGCTGTAATTACTACCGTATTTATAATATCATCTACCGTACAACCGCGGCTTAAATCGTTTACCGGTTTGTTTAAACCTTGTAACATTGGGCCAATTGCTAATGCTCCGGTTTCTCTTTGAACTGCTTTATAAGTATTATTTCCTGTATTTAAATCAGGAAAAATAAGGACGCTCGCCTGTCCTGCTACTTCAGAATCCGGCATTTTACTTTTTCCAACTACTTTATCAACGGCGGCATCATATTGAATTGGTCCTTCAATTTTTAAATCGGGACGTTTTTGTTTTACAATTTCAGTTGCAGCTCTAACTTTATCGACTTCATCACCTTTTCCGGATGCTCCGGAAGAATACGAAAGCATCGCTATTTTTGGTTCAATTCCAAAAGCCGAACTTGATTCAGCAGATGAAATAGCAATTTCTGCCAGTTGCTCTGCGGTTGGATTTGGATTAATCGCGCAATCGCCAAAAACAGAAACTCTGTCTTCAAGACACATAAAAAATACCGATGAAACTACGGATGAATTTGGTTTTGTTTTAATGAATTGCAACGCCGGTAAAATAGTATGTTGTGTTGTATGTGCCGCACCGGAAACCATTCCGTCAGCGTGACCTTTATACACCATCATTGTACCAAAATACGACACATCTTCCATTAAATCCCTTGCCATTGTAATACTTACATTCTTCGCTTTTCGGAGTTCATAATAGGTATTCGCATAATCCTCATAAAGCTTAGATTCTTTTGGATTTATGATATTTACTTTCGAAAAATCAAATGTAATTCCAAGTTCTGCAACTTTACTTTCTATTTGTTTTTTATCGCCAATTATCGAAATATCAACCACATCCATATCCAGCAATCTTGAAGTTGCCATGATAATTCTGTCGTCATTTCCTTCGGGCAAAACAATATGTTTACGATGCTGTTTTGCTCTTTGTACCATATTATACTGGAACATTTTTGGCGTCATTCCTTCAGGTACAAAAGTGATTAATCGTTCAGATAAATCATCTATAGCAACATATTTTTCAAAAGTACTTATCGATGTTTCAATCTTGTGCGTGTTATTTGCGTAGATTTCTGATCTGATAGAACCAATTTTATTAGTAATACTATATGTTCCGCCATCAACCGCAATAATTGGTACAATGGCAGAAAGTCCTTCAATTAACTTTAAAATACTTTCCTCAGGAATAATATTTCCAGTTAAAATAATTCCCGAAATTGTGGGATAATTAACAGATTCATTGGCTTGTAAAGCGCCTAAAATAATATCTGAACGATCTCCCGGAGTAATTACTAAAGCGTTATCATTTAAGTGAACCAGATAATTGTGTAATTGCATTGCTCCTACGCTAAAATGACCAATTTCATTGTTTAAATAAGCACTTCCAAACAATACTTTTGCACCAAGCTGATTCACAATTTCCTGCATCGTAGGATTATTCAAACTTGAAATCAACGGAATTGTATTAATTAAAACATTTGCAGGTAAACTTTTTTGCAATCCCTGCGTTACCAATTCAATATTTTCAAACTGAACTTTATTTGCAATTACAGATAAAACCTCAACATCTTTTACCTTAAATGAATCGTAAATTAAATAAAGACTATCTACTAATTCTTCTAATGTTTTACCAACTCCGGAACCTATAATTATAGTTGGGATTCCGAGGTTTTTTGCGATTAAAACATTCAAATCTAATTCTATCGAAGTTCCTTCACCTGTAAAACTGGTTCCTTCTACTAAAACGAAATCAAAACGTTGTTCAAGTTTTTTATATTTTTCGATAATTAAATCTAAAACATCTCCTATTTTCCCTTTATTTTTCTTCTTGATAAGTTTGCTTTTTGTGATTGCGTATGCATCTTCAAACTTAATATCAAGATTAAAATAAGACAAAACTGTTTCTATATGATTGTCTGATTCTCCATCGACAAAATCTTCTATAATAGGTCTAAAATATCCCACTTTAGCCGTTTTACCAATCAAAATACTCATTAAACCGAGCGTAATAATCGATTTTCCGCTATTTTGATCGCTTGTGGCTATATATATTGCTTTACTCATAATTTATATTTTTGAAACTTATTCAAATTTTAAATTTATTATAGTGCTAAAACCAGCGTCTTTTTTTGAAATAGATAATCAACGCAACGACCAATAAAACCATTGCTCCCATTACAATAAAATAGCCATTTCTCGCTTTTAACTCCGGCATATATTCGAAGTTCATTCCGTAAACTCCAACAATAAAAGTGAGCGGAATAAATATGGCCGAAATGATGGTCAGCGTTTTCATAATCTCATTCATTTTCCGACTTTGTTCCGAAAAATAAAAATTAGAAGCACTTTCTAATGAACTCATATCCGAATCAATTTGTTCTAAAAGCTCCAGACTTTTTTGATGTAATCTGATGAAAAAGCTGAAAGTTTCTTTTTCAATTCCGTTATAGGTATCATCGTCTTTAATGGTTTTTAAATAATACAAAGAATCGCGAAGCGGAATTATTGAACGTTTTAAAAAATTAAAATTATCACGATGGTTTTCAATTTTTTCTAAAATTATTGGATCAGCTCCTTTTTTAGTCAAATTGATTAGTTCTTCGATTTTCTCTTCTTCATCTTCAATCGTAATGTAAAAATTTTCCATTACGGCATCTAATAATAAATAAAGTAAATAATCTACTTTTTT
>NZ_JAYSPC010000166.1:0-2832 GCF_043722275.1 Flavobacterium sp.
AAGTGTACATAACATAAAATTTTAAAAATGATAAAATAAATATGTAGCATCACCACGGCCTAAGTCCAAACAAAAACCAAATAAAAACCATAGTACTACAGTTCAAAATATTTACTGAAGCCTTATTTTTATTTTTTTGAACGAATTTTTATTTTACCAAATTGTAGTTAAAAAAATAAAAAAAAGAGAGCTGGTGAGATACTGTTGAGCCGACTTGTTTAGTTTGGTTTATTTGATTTTTTTTGGCTGGCCGTAACTTTGTGTAATATTTGTTTTTGATTTCCACCCGAAGCCCACTGTAAAGGATTCTAAAAATCGCTACCATTCTTTAATAGCCAGTTGCTGAATTAAAATCTGTTATTAATGATGTTGGGTGCGATGGTTTGCAGCTTCCCGGACAAGGCTTGTGAGTGGCTTAGGGATGCTGTTTCTGTGCCAATCGAACGATAATGTTCATTACTGAAAGGCTACCGACTGAATGAGCAAGTGAGTGTAGTTTACGGAACGGACGAAGCGAAATGAAGAAAGCTGGCTTGAAAGCAGAACGCATTGCATTAGGGATAGGAGTGAAAATCCTTTTGCGATGGCAAAAGATTATAACGCATAGCCAGACCCGCCCTTGTATTTTGGCGGGGAATGCTAACATTATAGCGATTGACTTTACTATGATTTATTTGATATTTTGATTGGCGTAATTACATGCATTGATTTACAAAGCAGAGTAATAATGCCCGCACAGGAAACCTATGCTAAGGCTTTGCTTCATTCCTGCGCCTGATGTGATTTGAAAATCGCTTGCCCACAACTGAAGCCCACTACTGGTTTAAAAGTTGAAGATATTTACTAAGCTAAATTAGCAGAAGGCGTTTTCATTTTTTCTATTTTTCCACCCTTTATTATCAGCCAAATTGCAAGTCCAATCTCTCCCAATGCCATT
The DNA here is from genome assembly GCF_043722275.1 of Flavobacterium sp. Classification (GTDB taxonomy): domain Bacteria; phylum Bacteroidota; class Bacteroidia; order Flavobacteriales; family Flavobacteriaceae; genus Flavobacterium. The sequence continues at coordinate 938 of NZ_JAYSPC010000166.1, forward strand.
GGTAATGCTAAAATATTATTTAAAGTTCTTGTAAACTCTGTCAAGTTAGGGCAAGTGGTTTTTAATATGTGAACGATAATATAAGAAACCCCTGCAAGAATTGTTATGTACCGTAAAATCTTCGGCACTGATTGATGTAACTTCATTAACAGTCCAATAAATAGTAAATGAATACCAAAAACCACTAAACCAAATGACCAAATTTTTTCAAACGTCTTGTAATTTTCTAAAACAATTTTGTTGTTGGTTTGCTCAATATTTATTGTCAAGTAATATGTTGCAATACTAAATATCAATGTATAAAAAATCCTGGAAATAAATGAAAGAATAGCAAGTTTCTTGTTGTCATTTTTAAAATATTGAAAAAGTGTCCAAGAAATCAATATGTCAAGAATAATTATTAATAAAATACCCACCAGCATAAATTTGTAGAGTTCCATATTTTCTGTTAACTTCTTTTGGGCAAATTCAAGTTGGCTTGGGTCAATAAACTTTGTATACGCAAATCCAAGTGAAAACCCCGCTATCAAAGCCATCAAAACAAGAGAGTACCCTGTAATTTTCGCAATTGTTCTTTGTCTATTCATTTTTATTACTCGTTATAAATTATCTATTCACCTCTCATTGTCAGCTCACTTCTCTACATATAGTTTGCTATGCTTACCGCTAACGCTAAAGAATTTGCTTTTACAAAGATTTTCTTTTCTGCTGTTTTTTAGTGATTCGCTTTATTCGGTAAACTATAAACAACTTTGCCGGCCGAGTCAAGGAAATTTATTTTTGCCTCTCCCGTTGAATCAACTATAAGCTGAATTCTTGGCTTCCCTTTTTTATCTGATAAGTTTATTAATGAAGCTTTGTTTGCGTCTTTACCAATAAAAACCCGATGGGCAAAGGCAGGGTCACCATTAACAGGCTCGAGCAGTTGCTTAAGTTTAGCATCTCTCTCGGGGCCATTTGGTAATTTTTCTGTTTCCTTGTATGTACGACGAAACTCGGGATACGGAGGACTGTTATGCCAATCATCGACATATAATCCTGTTTTCCTGTCCCCGTTATCATCTAGATATTGTAAATACAGAACTTGATTTTGATTGTATTGGTCAAACGAAAAATGCCCTGATGCAAAATATTTGCCACTACTGTCCTTTCTTCCTGAAAATACAAGCCCTCCGCATTCAGTAGCCTCGTCATCATAAAATATTAAACCACCACGATTGCCTCCTGGAATTCCAAAAGGTTTTCCGTGATTCAAATTTGCGGGTGATTTTTCCACATTGGAAAGAACTAATCTGGGTAGTCCATTTGGTTCAACAATATTTATCCGATTTGCGGTTAGTTCCTCTACTGTTAAGTTCCCCGTAATTCTATCCTTTTTTAAAATTAAGAATAAGGCAATTAATAATAAAACCGATGAAACCATTGCGTACACTGATAAAAAGCGTATTTGCTTGTTAATTTTCTTTAAGCTATCTGTCATAATAAATCATTTTTATAATTCACTTCTTGTGCAACAACCCTGCGCCACATGTTAGTGGCCGGGCATTTTATTCGTAATGTTTTTCCAATATTGTTTTAAACTCTGTCGGATTATGAAGCCAAGGAATATGACCACAATTTTTTATTGACCATACTTTCGCAGTTGGATAACGATTTATAACAAAGTCTTTGCTTGTTTTGTAAATGTCTCGGTCGCCATAAACAATTGTAATTTTGTAATTGGGATTTTCCTGTTTGTTTAAAATTGAATATTTTACAATTTCAGGTCTTGTTTTATTTATTGGGTCTGCTTTTAAATTGCCTAAGTCAACTCCTAAATGCTCTGTTTTTATAAAATCGTAATTGTAGTTTTTCATTACTTGTTTAAAAAGTCGTTTATATGCATTGTCACTTCC
>NZ_JAYSPC010000167.1:0-3899 GCF_043722275.1 Flavobacterium sp.
TTCCATTTAGCCTCGAAATCAGCACGATTTTCAGTGAACAATGCTTTTAATTTATCAGCTACTTTACGAGTAATGTAGTTAGAGATTTTCTTAACTGCACCATCAGCTTGTAAACCTGAACGGGAAACGTTCAACGGAATATCCGGTGAATCGATCACTCCTTTAAGCATAGTCAAAAATTCAGGTACAATTCCTTCTACGTTATCAGTAACGTAAACCTGGTTTTGGTACAATTGAATTTTATCTTTTTGGATTTGCATATCCGAACCTAATTTTGGAAAGTATAAAATTCCAGTCAGGTTAAAAGGATAATCTACATTTAAATGAATGTTGAATAATGGATCTTCAAATTGCATTGGATACAATTCTCTGTAAAAGCTTTTATAATCTTCATCAGATAATTCCGTAGGCTGTTTTGTCCACGCCGGATTTGGATTATTGATGATATTATCAACTTCAACTTCAGTAAAAATATTATCAACATCTTCAGGAGCAACTTGTTCTCCCTTTTTTTGTTCTATTTTTTCTGTTCTTGTTCCAAATTTAATTGGAATAGGCATAAACTTGTTATACTTATTTAATAAACCGCTGATTTTTGAATCTTCTAAGAAATCAAGAGAATCTTCGGCAACGTGTAAGATGATTTCTGTACCACGTGAAGTTTTGTCAGCCGGTTCTAAAGTAAATTCCGGGCTTCCGTCACACGTCCAGTGTGCAGCTGGCTCATCTTTATATGATTTAGTAATGATTTCTACTTTTTCTGCAACCATAAATGCAGAGTAGAATCCAAGTCCAAAATGACCAATAATTCCAGAATCTTTAGCAGAATCTTTGTACTTGTCAAGGAACTCTTCAGCTCCTGAAAAAGCAACCTGGTTAATGTATTTTTCAACTTCGTCAGCTGTCATACCTAAACCCTGATCGATGATGTGGATTTTTTTACCCTCTTTGTCAATTTTGATCTCTATTACAGGATTTCCCAATTCTACTTTAGCTTCGCCAATGCTAATTAAGTGTTTTAATTTTAAAGTAGCATCCGTACCGTTGGAAATCAATTCACGTAAAAAAATTTCGTGATCGCTGTATAAGAACTTTTTGATTAAGGGAAAGATGTTTTCTACCGAAACATTAATTTTACCTGTTGTCATATTATTTAATTTATTAGTTTAAAGTGATGATTTTCATTTCTTCAAATAGAATACCAATTGTTTTTTGAATGACAAAATGGCGTAAGTGTTAATTTTGAAAGAAAATAATTAGATTCTAAAACAAAGTTTGGCGTTTGAATTGTATCTTTGTTAAAATAATTATTGTTAAATAAGTAAGTAATAACTTAAAAAAATGTACAAAATGAAGAAGATTCTTTTCATTTGCATGATCGCCACGATGTTATTCGCGTGTAAATCAGCTTCGTCTACGGCTTCAACAGAAGCGACTCCGCTATCAACTAAACTTGACAGACCTACTCAAGTAGCTATTAAAGGAAATTGGGTTTTAACTAATGTTTCTTATGCAGGTTCTGAATATATCAAAGTAACCTCTTTTGATCTTGCCGATTCTAAATGTTTTATTGGAAGTACCTGGAATTTTATTTCTAATAATAACAAAGGGACAATGAATTTAACTGCACCAAGTTGTACTGCTTTTACTTCACCAATTGTTTGGAGTATTAATAATCAGGGACTTTTTGTTCTTAAAATTGTTAATCCGGGAACAAAATCAAAAAATGTTAGAGATGGTTACTTGTTAAAAGTTGCCGGTTTAACTGATACATCATTTCAGTTAATCGATAATATTAACGTTGGCGGACAAGTTAAGGATGTAACTTACCAATTTCAAAGAGCAAATTAAAAAATAAAAATATACAATATGAAAAAGATAACAGTTTTAGGTTTGAGTAGTTTACTTGTTTTAGTAAGTTTCTTTGCAAGTTGCGATTCAGTAAAAAACGCTAATAATACACAAAAAGGAGCCGGAATTGGAGTAGTTGCCGGTGGTTTAATTGGTGGTATTTTAGGAAACAATTTAGGAAAAGGCGGAAACACTGCTTTAGGAGCTGCAATTGGAGCTGCTGTAGGTGGTGGAACTGGTGCTCTTATTGGAAACAAAATGGACAAACAAGCCCGTCAAATTGATCAGGCTTTACCAGGTGCTTCTGTAGAAAGAGTAGGAGAAGGAATTCACTTAACTTTAAATGAAAACTCTGTTCGTTTTGATACTAACAAATCAACATTGACTCCTCAGGCAAAAACAAATTTAGATAAATTAGTTTCTGTATTCAATGAGTACGGAGATACTGATATTCAAATTTTTGGTTATACTGATAACACAGGAAAACCAGAATATAACTTAACACTTTCTGGACAAAGAGCGGCATCTGTGCAAGCTTATTTAGTTGCAAAAGGATTAAAATCAAGCCGTTTCAAAACTTCAGGTTTAGGAATTGCTGAACCTATCGCAACAAATGATACTCCGGAAGGAAGAGCGCAAAACCGTCGTGTAGAGTTTTCGATCACTGCAAATGACAAAATGGTAAATGATGCTAAATCTGAAGCTGGAAAATAAGTTTCAAACGCAATAAAATTTCTTAAAAGCTGTTTCATAATTGAAGCAGCTTTTTTTTGACTTTAGAAATTAAACATTGTAAATTTGACCTTTCAAATACAACCCATGCTCGACATTCAAAATATCTCTTTTACGTATACTGATACTCCCGTTATAAAAAACGTTTCCTTTACTATAAATAAAGGCGAAAATATTGCTATTATTGGCGAAAGCGGCTGCGGAAAAAGTACGCTCCTTAAATTAATGTACGGCTTATATGACTTAAATGAAGGCAAGATTTTTTATAATGAAAAACCCGTTTATGGTCCTAAATACAATTTGATTCCCGGAATGCCTTTTATGAAATATCTGGCTCAGGATTTTGATTTGTCTCCTTTTGAAACGGTAGCCGAAAATGTCGGGAAATTTCTTTCGAATGGTTTTGCGAATTTGAAAAAACTTCGTGTTCAGGAATTACTGGAAATGGTAGAAATGGAACAATTTTCGAATGTAAAAGCTAAATTTTTAAGTGGAGGTCAACAACAAAGAGTTGCCTTGGTAAGAGTTTTGGCCCTGGAACCGGAAGTGATTTTATTAGACGAGCCTTTTAGTCAGATCGATGCTTTTAGAAAAAATGCTTTACGCCGAAATTTATTTAAATATCTGAAACAAAAAGGAATCACCTGTATTATTGCAACGCACGATAGTACCGATGCCTTGTCTTTTGCAGATCAGGCAATCGTAATGCGAGGCGGAGAACTTATTGTAAAAGATGATCCGATAAAAATTTACGAAGATCCTCAAACAAAATATGTGGCGTCACTTTTTGGTGAAGTAAATGAATTACCAACTCATTTGTTACTTTCTTACGAAGATGAAACACATAAAACTTTGGTTTATCCGCATCAGTTTAAAATGGTTGCCGAATCTAACTTGCCGGTAAAAATCAGAAAAACTTATTTTAGAGGAAATCATTATCTAATAGAAACCGTTTATAAAAGACAACTTGTGTTTTTTGAAAGTGAAATCGATTTACCTCTAGATCAGGAAATATTTTTAGCATTAAATTATCTTTAATTAGATAATTTGTCAATTAGAAAATTAGATAATTTTTATAGAAGTTAAGAGTTTAGAATTAATTGAAAACTCATAACGTTTACATAGTAAACCCGACAGGTTTTTGAAACCTGTCGGGTTTGAAATTTATGGTAATTATGAGTTTAGAATTAATTGAAAATTAATAACGGTTGCATAAATAAACCCGACAGGTTTTAAAAACATAAGTGTTCGGAAGATATTTTAAGTTGTATTAAATAGTGGTGATTTACTGGGATCTCCATCGCAGATTACCACTA
>NZ_JAYSPC010000168.1:0-1712 GCF_043722275.1 Flavobacterium sp.
TTGCCACTTACTATTAATATCTTTGAATGGAAATATTTTAATACAACATTTAGAAATCTGATTTTATTTTTGCCGTTTGCTTATGGAAAACAAACCTCCGCAGCTTGATCGTAGTTTATCGCTTTTACAAGCTACATCGGTTAATATGATAGACATGGTGGGTATTGGCCCTTTTATCGTATTGCCGTTGGTAATTAAAATTATGGGTGGGCCGCAGTTTATTTTTGCCTGGATAGCCGGCGCGCTGCTCTCAATAATTGATGGCATGATTTGGTCAGAACTTGGGGCGGCATATCCAAAAGCGGGTGGCAGTTATAATTTCCTTAAAGAGGCTTTCGGTAAAAAATGGGGAAGATTGCTGTCTTTTCTTTTTGTCTGGCAAACACTCTTATTAGCGCCATTGGTTGCAGCAAGCGGGGCCATTGGTTTTTCACAGTATTGCACTTATATATATCCTTTTTCTGCCATTCAACAAAAAATTATTTCGGGTGGCTTAATTATTTTATTAGTTTTTCTTCTTTACAGAAAAATTAATACCATCGGCAAAATAAGCACCGTCTTATGGATTGCAGTTATGATTACACTTTGCTGGATAATCTATGGCGGCATCACTCATCATACAATAAGCAATAAATGGTTGCCTGATGCGAATAGTTTTTCAGCGCAATTATTTTTTGTCGCTCTCGGACAGGCAACGGTTAAAACTATTTATAGTTACCTGGGATATTATAATGTATGTCATCTCGGAGGAGAAATCCGCAATCCGGAAAAAAATATTCCCCGAAGTATTTTTATTTCTGTTATCGGAATTTCGATTCTTTACCTGGCAATGAATATCAGTGTGGTTAGCGTTGTTCCTTGGCGGGAAGCTCAAAATTCATCTTTTATTGTCAGCACTTTTATAGAAAAAATTTACGGGAATACTGCAGCAACAATTGCTACAGTACTTGTACTCATTGTTGCCTTCGCATCCTTATTCGCCGTGTTACTGGGCTATTCCAGAATTCCTTATGCGGCCGCGGCGGATGGAAGGTTTTTCCCTGTATTTGCAAAACTGCATCCGACTAAACATTTTCCTTATGTTTCGTTGCTTTTTCTGGGAAGTCTTGCTTTTGTTTTTAGTCTGTTGTTCAAACTAAGTCTTGTGATTAATGCAATTCTTGCAATGAGAATCCTGGTTCAATTCATCGGACAAGCTATTGGTGTAGTATTTTTGCGAAAACGAAACGGGACAAAAAATCTGCCTTTCAAAATGATCCTTTATCCGTTGCCTGTAATTATAGCGATAATTATCTGGCTTTTTATTTTTATGAGTACAGGAAAAGAGATGGCCTTGTATGCGACAGGAATTATTGCTGCTGGAGTTGTAGTCTATTATCTTTTAAATAGATTTAATAAATTTGAAAACCCGCAGACAAAAAATTTATCGAATCCTTAGTGGCCTTTGCTGTAATTTGATGAAATATTTTAACTGTAAAAAATACAATGTTTTATTTAATTATAAGATTTATTAAAAAACTAAATATCATGACAAAAAGATTATTCATTATTATTTTTCTTCTCTCGGCATTTCTTCTTAACGCTCAGCAGAATGATTCTCTCATCCGTGTATTAATTGTTACCGCTCATCCGGATGACGAATCGGGTTTTGCCGCAACTGTCTATAAGATTACGCACGAACTGAAGGGTGTGGTTGATCTTGCTGTTATCAC
>NZ_JAYSPC010000169.1:0-6834 GCF_043722275.1 Flavobacterium sp.
CGTCAAAGTTCGCTAAGATAAATCAGCACAAAGCTTTGTGAACTTTGTGTTTGTCAACACATTCTGCTATAAAAAAACTTTGTGCGCTTTGCGGTAAAATCAGTATTACGCTGTTAAAGCTTGATTATATTAATATGTTTTAACCTCAATTCCGTGTTCTTTAGCATACGGCATCGCAAGATCCCATACTTTTTTATACTTCGCATCAAACTCAGGAAACGATGTTTTTTCCATTTCAGCAATTGCTTTATCAATTTCTTCCTGAGACGCATTGCTTTCCATTAGTTTAGCAATTTTAATGTAATTGGTTTTGTATTTACCTTTTACAAATTCAAATAAATCTAATGAAGCATTGATCAAAGGCGTAGTTTCTTCCGTAGGTTTTAAATCCTTTATCTTTTCAATAATCTGATCGATGTACGGAATTTTAAATCTTAGAATATGATCCTCATAAGATTTTGCAGGAAACGTACTTTTTTCATCAAAAGCCAAAAGCTGATTTCCCTTTTTATTAAGTTCCATTGTCTTGAAATCCTTTCCGCCAAATTCCGTTAAAGTATTCGTATTTAACGCAGTTCTGTCAAAATATTCCTCAGGAGTATTTTCGAATTGGCAAGATTGCATGAAAATAGAAAGGAATAATAGAGAGAAGAGTTTTATTTTCGAAGTCATTTTTAATTTATTTGTATTATTATTTAGGATATAATCTAATTTACAATTATTCCAGAACATCAGCAATCAAAAATGATTTTCCAGTCAGAATAACTTTAATATCTCTTTTGAAAATTTCTTTAGACACAACATCTTTAAGTACAACTCTAAAAAGAAAACCATTATCTTTTGTTGTATTCATCAGTAAACAACTTGTAACACTAATCTTGTTCCAATCCTGAGCCGAAATTAAAAACCCGTCATAACCAACACGTTTCGTATTAAACTTTCCGTTCCATTTTTTCTCAAATGCAGCCAAACTCATTCCGCCGTCCATCTCGATATTCATCGCGTCACTTTTATATTCGCTATAGGCTTTAGTCGTAATGTTCTCCATTTCAACAGTTTCTTTAAAATACTGATCTATAGCTTTTAATAACCACTTTTTTGCCGCTTCGCCATCATTAAAATCATCTTTTTTAAACTGATTTTCAGAAATTTCAATTGGTGATTTCATCTTATCAGAAGTTTTAATTGCTGTATCAGAATAAAAGCTGCATATAAAAAGAGTCGTAAGGATAATTAATTGATTCATGATAAGTAAAATAATTTATGTAAACGTTTAATTTTTTTTAATAGAATTTAGAAATAAAAATCTTCTCAAAAGTAGAATAATTTTTATTCCATTTCAACCTGCAATAAAGCCATTACAGATTTCTGACTTCCTTTATCTGCGCCAATATTCCATTGTTCAACCGCTTTTTCCTTTTGACCCAAATAGAAATAATAAGCACCTAAAACCGTATAACCTTCGGGTTCGCCCTGTGCAATAATTTTATTGCCAAGCTTAATAATTTCAGGATTAACAGTTATGGGTTTATCATTTTTTTCATTGCTTAATAACGCACCCAAACCCTGATCTGCAATAAGCATCATCCCAAAATAATCCAGACAAGCCTTGCTCAATCCCTGATTACAAAGATTGCTCATTTTTTCTTCCTGGGCTTTTAATGATTTTTCATTCAGCGCAAAATCAAGCGACGATTTTGTTTGGGATATTTTGTAATATTCGTGCAGTAATTCTGCTTTTTTCTTAGAGGCAACAGCGTCTTTTCGATTATTTGCAACTACCGTATCTTTTTTAATCCACGTTTGTTTTTCAACCCAGTTCGAAGCACCAAGCAAAGTATTGCCTTTTATTTTAAATTTAAAAATGCTTTTATCCGGATATACAATCAGCGAATCACCTTTGATAAAGTAATCGCCGGCCCCCATTCCGACGATATTTACTTTACCATTTCCATCAAACTCAAAAAACGAATAAATGCTTGAATCGGATTTGGCCTGATAGTAACCCTGAATATTGTTATCAATAACCTGACTATATATTAAATTAGGAATATAAATTAATAATAGTAAAAGTTGAATTTTTTTCATGTCTCTGAATTTTTATATTTTACATTTCATTTCATAAAAAAAGAAACCAGTACAAAAACAAACGTCCTTATACCGGTTCAATTTTATTGTTATTTGATGAAATCAAATTTGTCAGTAAATAATTTACCTACAATAGGAACAGGAATTTCCTGCTCATTGTTAGCATTAATTATTCCCATAACCCATAATACTAAAACCACAATATTTACCAAACTTAAAATACTTGCTAAAGTTGGTATTACGACTGCAATTATCGTTAATGCAACAGAAATTACAATTCCAAGTATTGCGATTCCCAAACCTTGTTTCAGGTGAAATCTCGTAAGAGAATCTTTAACCGTAAGTTTATTGTAATTTACATAAGCAATTACCCACCCAATGATGGTAATGTAAGAAATAATTGAAAGCGTCTTTTTGTTCATGATTTGTAGATTTAAAATTCAATTCAAAACTACACATCAAATATTCAAAAAATGCAAATCTTGTATATACTAACCATCTACAACCATCATTTTAGTATCTATTTTGTATCTACAAGATCATTAAATTTAAAACAGAAAAACGCTGGAAGTATTGATTTTACTGAACTGACATAATATATGAATCCAAATCAGTTTCGCGGTTCAGATTCAGTTTTTGTTTAATTCTGTAACGCGCCATTCGCATACTTTGAGTTTCAATATTCATATGATTTGCGATTTCTTTCGTACTCATTCCTAACTTAATATAACCGCAATATTTAAAATCCAGCTTCGTTAAAGTTCCCGAAGCCTTTTCCTGTAAAGTCGAAAAAAAGACAGGATTTGTATTCTCCAGACTCGTTTTTAATAACTCAAATTCATCATCGACTTCCATACTTTTGTCAATAGTTTTTGAGATCGTTTTAATATCCGTAGATTTCTCAGTTTTCATAACCGACAACTTATTCTGAATGTCTTTTAAAACCTCATTTTTCTTTTCTAACTGCAAATTATTAGTCATTAATTCCTGTTGCAACTTATTTTTTTGCTGTTCCGTCAGTATTTTTTCCTGAATCGCAATTTGAAGTTCCTTCTCCGTTAATTCAGATTCCAGAACGGCAATCATCGCTTCTTCCTCCTTTATTTTCGATAAAAGAGTCGCTTCTTCATTTGCTTTTTGAAGTAATAAATTGGTTTTGATATACGATCTTTGTCTAAAATGATACGAACGAAGCATAAAAGCCAATGTAAAAAACACAAAAACCAAAAGTGCGATATACAAATAATTAATTTTCTTTCGGTATTCTAAATTGTCCGTCAATAACTTAATTTGCTCTGATTTTTTCTCCGTTTCAAAACGTATCGAAGCATTATATTCCTTCGCCCGGTTTTCCTTTTCGATCATAACCTTCAACGCTTTATCATACAAATAAAAATATTTTCGATAAGCCGGAAAATCATCTTTTAATTCCGCAAGATCCATATAGTTCTTATACAATAATGCATAATATCTAGCATTCACTTTTGAATCTTTAGCAATGTTTTGTTCTACTTTTTTCAATACTTTTTCAATATTTACTACATCATTCAAATTTGTATAATATTGAGCTTGTTGACCGTACATCACCATCAATTGTATCGGAACATTTAATTTCAGACAAACTTCCTCCGTTTTTTGCAAATATTTTAAAGTTTTTTCAGGTCGGGTTTCAAAAAAATGATACAAATAAAGACTCGTCAGATTCAGCCACGTTCTTCCATAAGAAAAATTGATATTGCCCTTCTTTTTTTCATTTTCAAAAATGGCAATTGCTTTCAAATAATCGTTTTCGGCAGTTTGCAATAAATTTAAATCAACCGGCGATTTTTGTTCCGCAGTATTCACCAGAAAAAGCGCCCAACTGGTTAAACCATTCGCAATATTGACTTCATTTTTACTTTCATAAGCCAGGTCCAAAGCCTTTTTACAGTATTTCTCAGAGAATTTAAGATCATTATTATCGCTAAAACTCGCCCCAAGATTTTCATATCCGTTGACCAACTTATCATATCTTATCTTGTTTTTTTCAAAATAAGCCAATGATTTCAGCATATAATAAATATATTTTTCCTTATTGCCAATAACCTCGTGTTTATACGCCAGAGCATAATTGGCGTAAGCAATAGATTTTTGATTTTTTGAAGCTGTCGCCAAAACAGAACTGGAATCAGCGTATTTTATTTGTTTCGGAATATTATCTGTAAATCGGGCAACATCCGAAAGCGCTTCATAAGCAATTGCCTGAATATTTGCTGCTTTTTCGTCACGACCAATTTCTAAAGCCTGATGCGCATAATTGTACGCTTTTATGGTATCAAACTTTTTATAGATAGTACTAAGTTCACATAAATAATCGCATTTTTTTTCTATGGATAAATCTTTCTGTCCGATTAATTTCAGTAATTCATTTTTGGTTTTTTGTCCGTAAGAATTACTTATTATAAAAAAAGAAAGCAATGTTATAAAAAGAGTTTTAGATTTAATTCCTGTTGTACTCATTGTAACGGTTGGTTTGTATAGAATTTTTGGTTTAACCTTTAATTATACTGAAGTTTGAAAATTAAGGATTTCGAAACCAAAGATATATAAATAGTAATATAAAAACCGTAATAAAATGGGTAGGAGATATGTTTTCTGAAAAATATTTTATCACATACAAACATAGATTTTATGTACAAAAGGAAGAAAACAAAAAAGAAACATATTACTTTCACATAATCAGCTTTGCGTATTAAAACAAGTGAAACGCCTTTTTAAGAATCCAAAAATCTATATTTCTATGTGTTAAAAAATAAATTTTCGTTTGTAAAATTTTAATTGAAAGTTTTACAAAAAAAGAAGCTTTCGGAATCCATAATATTCAAAAAACCGCTGAAAAATAAATATCATATCTTTGCTTAACTTCATCAATAAACCCGATATGTACGATATTATTTTCAAACATCTTGAAGAAAAAATTACGTTATCCTTAGAAGAAAAGGAACTGATTAAAACTTTTTTCCAACCTCAAAAACTTAAAAAAAGACAGTTTCTAATTGTTGAAGGTCACGTTTGTAAATACCTCACATTTGTATCTAAAGGACTTTTAAAGGCCTATAATGTCGATGAAAAAGGAAATGAACACATCAACCAGTTTACGCCCGAAGGTTGGTGGACATCAGATATGAACAGTTTTTTTAATGGTGAAGTATCGTTTTACAGCATTAATGCCATCGAAGATTCGGATATTTTGACCATCACCGCCGAAGATTTTAACAACTTAACATTACAGGTTCCCGTAATGGACAGGTATTTCCGGATTCTTTTCCAAAATAGTTTAATTACCAAAGAACGAAGACTGATACGTTCTCATACGCACAACGCTGAAGAAAAATACCGACATATTGCAGAAAACAATCCTGATTTGATCAAACGTGTTCCGCAGAATCTTTTAGCGTCTTATCTTGGACTTTCGCCCGAAACACTCAGTCGGCTTAAAAAGAACTTATTATTAGAATAAACTTGATATAGATCAATCGAATTTCTTGTTTTAGATCATCTTTTTGAAGCTTGTTTTAGAAGTAATTTTGGAAAAAATAATCATATTATGGATTCTCAAAAAATAACAACACTTTCTATAGAAGGCAATATTGCCTTAGTTGTAGGCGCAACCGGAATTGCCGGAAGCAATCTTGCCACAAAATTAATTGAACAAGGCTGGAAAGTTTTCGGACTTTCAAGAAACCCGAAAAATAATATCGAAGGATTAAATTCTATTGCTGCTGATTTATTGAACACAGATTCTTTAACTACAGCATTAAAAGATGTTGCGCCAACACATGTTTTTTTTACAACATGGATGCGAAACGATACCGAAGCAGAAAATATCAGGGTAAATAGTGCGATGATCCGAAACTTATTGGACGTTTTATCGCCTAAAGAATCAGTAAAACATGTTTCATTAGTTACAGGTTTAAAGCATTATCTAGGACCATTTGATGCTTACGCCAAAGCAGGAACATTGCCGGAAACTCCGCTAAGAGAAGAAATGCCAAGATTAGATTTACCTAATTTTTATTATGCGCAGGAAGATGAAGTTTACAGCGCGGCATCACGAGACGGATTTACCTGGAACATTCACCGACCTCATACTTTGATAGGAAATGCGGTAGGAAACGCCATGAATATGGGAAGTACTTTAGCCGTTTATGCAAGTATTTGCAAGCAGGAAGGGCTTCCGTTAATCTGGCCGGGATCTCCGGAACAATGGAACGGAATTTCTGATGTTACCGATGCTAAAATTTTAGCCGACCAAATAATATGGGCTGCAACTACGCCAAATGCGCACAATGAAGCTTTTAATATTACAAATGGTGATGTTTTCCGTTGGAAATGGCTTTGGCCAAAAATAGCAGAATGGTTCCAAATTGATTTTGAAGGATTCAATAGCGAAATAAAACCGCTTGAAGCACGCTTAAATGAGAAACAAGCCATCTGGACAAAAATTGCAAAAGAGCAAAATTTATCAGAATCAGATTTAAATCAATTAGCATCGGCTTGGCACACAGATCTTGATCTTGGACGCCCGCTGGAAGTTATGACAGATATCTCAAAAAGCAGAAAACTGGGATTTACAGCATTTACAAGCACAAAAGATTCATTTTTTGACTTGTTTACGGACTTAAGAAATCAGAAATTAATTCCTTGATTTTTGTAAATAAGTTAAAAATTAGAAACCTCCAAAGTCAAATTGATTTTGGAGGTTTT
>NZ_JAYSPC010000170.1:0-6092 GCF_043722275.1 Flavobacterium sp.
TTTTTGAAGACCGGAAAAGGTAACAACAGTTTGTTCATTGAAGCTTATTTTACCAACAACAGAAACTTTTGCAAGAATATATTTTTTTCCCTGATCAAAAGGAACTCTTTCTTGTGCTTTTATTTGTGAAAAACTACCCAAAAGAAGTAGGGTAAGGACTATTTGTACTCTTTTTTGTAACACTAAAAAATTATTTAATTTGTTCACTGGTTTTTCCAAATCTACGTTCTCTTTTTTGATAACTAATAATAGCCTCATATAAATCTTGATCTTTAAAGTCTGGCCACAAGACATTAGTAAAATATAATTCTGCATAGGCAATTTGCCACAGCAAAAAATTACTTATTCTATGTTCTCCACTTGTTCGTATTAATAAATCTACGTCAGGTAAATTTTGCGTGTAAAGATGCTCATTTATAATTGAATCGTCAATAGTGTCTATTGAAATTATATTATTTTTAACTTTATCACTGATGATTCTCACAGCATTTACCAATTCTTCTCTTGATCCGTAACTTAAAGCGAGAGTTAGTGTAAGACGTGTATTATTTTTTGTTTTCTCAATTACATCCAAAAGCTCTTTTTGAGCCGATTTCGGTAATTTATCAAGATTTCCAATTGCATTAAGTTTGATGTTGTTTTCCTGTAATGTACCAAGCTCTTTTTTTAATGAATTGATTAATATTTTCATTAAAGCTTCGACTTCTAATTTTGGACGATTCCAGTTTTCTGTCGAAAAAGCGTATAGCGTTAAATACTCTATGCCAAGTTTAGCACAAGTTGTAATTGTTTTTTTGACAGATTTTGTTCCGTTTTCGTGACCAAATGCCCTTAAAAAACCTTGTTGTTTTGCCCAACGACCATTTCCGTCCATGATAATGGCCAAATGTTTGGGTAAGTTGGTGTGATCTATAGAGTCTAGTAAATTCATCGTATTAATATGCGCAATAGCAAGGTTTTTGTCCAAAGGTATACGTTAGGGTAATACCAGTAAACACATACCAGTCATTATTATTTAAATTTCCAAATTGCAAAGGTTTATAAGCCTTATTGCTTGGGTTGCTTCCGTCAATATTATCCGTAAAGGTATAACGTGCACCAACTTCTGCACCCAGAACCCAATGAGGGGCTATATTCGATTTGATTCCCAATGTTATTGGTATCGCAATTGAACCTGAACTTTTTTCCTTTTTTGTTTGTCCTCCGGTTACATATAATTGATCGTACATAAAGTAACTTAATCCGGAATATATATAAGGAGTGACTTTTGGATGATAATCATGTAGATTAAAGTCGAAAAAATTAAACTCTAAACCTGCCGAAAGTTCTTTTACAGTATTTTCAAAGCTATAACCTCTTTGGTTTCTGCCATTTTCTTCAGAATCACGATCATTTCCTGCAATAGTTGATTGTGTGTAGGAGAAGCGATAAGAATGACGCGGACTTTTATTCCATTTGTACAAAACACCAAAAGCCAGCTTTTCAGGAGCTATATAAGTTGTTTTTCCTACGTCACCTACAAAGTTACTTCCACCAAGGAAAACACCAATCTCATGGATTTGAGCATTCAGTGTGATAAAGGGGAAAAAACATAACAATAAATTAAAAATTTTCTTCATTTAATTCAAAATTGCGTGCAAATATAATAATTATCGATACGAATCAACGTTCCTTTGATTAAATGTGCTTTTTTTTCAATTTACAATATGTATTTGAGACATTTAATGATGATTCACTACATGCAGAACGGCAAAAAGTACTATTATCGTATAGAGTGGAATCAGAAAAGAACTTAATTTCTTTTGTCTTCTCCCCAAAGCAATTTGTTTCTCAGTGTTTTTAAGAATGTTTCGCCGGGTATTTCAACCATTTTAATTTTAAAATCTGTTTTTTTGATCGTTAAAACAGATTCATTTTTTACCGAAGCAATTCTGGAATCTAATGAAACCAAATATTGATCTTCTCTTCCTGAAACACGAAGTTTAATTTCGGTATCATCAGGAATAACAAGCGGTCTTGCCGTTAAATTATGAGGAGCAATTGGTGTAATCACTAAACTTTTAACATCAGGAGTTAATAAAGGTCCGCCGCAACTTAAGGAGTATCCTGTAGAGCCTGTAGGTGTAGAAATGATTAATCCATCTGCCCAATAGGAGTTTAGATATTCATTATTTAAATATGTTTCAACCGTAATCATCGAAGTCGTGTCTTTTCGGCTCACCGTGATTTCATTCATCGCAAAATTTAAACCGTCTTCAATAGCGTCATTTTCAGGATCGCAGGTCACACTTAACAAAGTTCTTTCAGAAGTAGTATAATTTTTATCAATTACAAATTGTAAAAAGCTGTCAATGTTTTCTTTTTGAACAGTAGCTAAAAAACCAAGTCTTCCGGCATTAATTCCTAAAATAGGTACACCCGAATTACGCACTAATGTCGCCGCCCTCAAGATAGTTCCGTCACCGCCAATACTAATCAACATTTCAAAACTATTATCTAAAGAAGTACTTGCCGAAAAAGTTTTGTATTCCTTTTGTACAAGGTCCTTTTCGTGAAGCATTTTTAGAAAGTTTTCTTCTATAACCATCTCGACATTATTAGTTTTAAAAAACAAAAATATGTCCTTGATAATAGGTTCCGTACTATTCTGATAATACTGTCCGTAAATGGCTACTTTCATCTGGTGTTGAATCGTTTTTTTTGTTTATTGTTTAACCGTTAATTTTCTTCGTCAAAACGATTAACATTAACCGATTCAACAAACAATATTATATATTAAGGTATTTGTCTAAATAATCTGAACGCTCTTTTAAGCTGTTGATATAAGCATCTTCCTGATGTTCTGAAATAATTTCATAACCATATCTTCTATAAGTCTGAATAATTTCATTCATTGGTCCAACGCCAATTTTTATCGTAATCTGAACATTTTCCAAATCAGCCTCGGATACAAAACAACCCAGAATTTTGCCGTTATTGCTTTCAACAATCTGCGTTACCTGACCCATAGAATAATCTAAAAGCCCTTTTTGAACGATAATTATTCCGCCTTGTTCTTTTAAAAATGGAGTTTCCTGAAAAAACTTCATGATATCTTCCATTTCATAATATCCTATGTAGTCGTTATTCTCGTCAAGAACCGAAACAATATTCGTGTGATTTTTAGCAAAAACTTCCAGAACATCAAGCCACAACATTGATTTGCGGGCAAAAAAACGTTCCAGCGTATATTTGTAATCAATAACTCTTTTATCTGTATCAAAAGTTTCAACATCATCAGCAGCGATACTTCCAATGAAAATTCCGTTTTCCAAAACCGGAAAATGCGAAAAATTCAATTCAGCAAAAAAGTCCTGAGCCGATGCTATCGTTTCCTGACTATCTATCGCTCTTAAATCATTGTTGATATAGTCTATAATTTCTGTCATAAATCTGTTAAGGATATTTGATGCAAAATAATCAAAAAATAGCAAAAACTGCTACGTTTTACTTTGTATTTTTGTCGTAACAAATATAGTGTTACTAGAATTAATTATCTATTTATATGACAAAGTTAAGTGTAAATATCAATAAAATTGCAACCCTTCGAAATGCACGTGGAGGAAATGTTCCTGATTTATTAAAAGTCGCTGCTGATATCCAGAAATTTGGAGGGCAGGGAATCACCATTCACCCACGTCCGGATGAACGCCATATTCGTTATCAGGATGCGCGTGATTTAAAAGCAATTGTTTATACCGAATATAATATTGAAGGAAATCCGCAGCATAATTTCATCGATTTAGTTTTAGAATGCAAACCAACGCAGGTAACATTAGTTCCCGATGCAATTGGTGCAATTACATCATCTGCAGGCTGGGACACTATAAAAAACCAATCTTATTTAACCGAAGTAATTCAGGAATTTCAGCGTAACGGAATCAGAACATCAATTTTTGTTGATCCGGTTCTTGAAATTATCGAAGGCGCTAAAAAAACAGGAACAGACAGAATCGAATTATATACAGAAGCTTTTGCGCATCAATATGACCTCGGCAACAAAAACGGAATCGATCCTTATATAAAAGCATCAGAATTCGCGAACGAATTAGGGTTAGGAATCAACGCCGGACATGATTTAAGCTTGGATAATATCGAGTTTTTTAAACAAAATATCCCAGGTTTATTAGAAGTTTCTATTGGTCACGCCTTAATTTCAGAAGCGCTTTATCTGGGATTAGATAATGTGGTTAATATGTATTTGAATAAATTGAAGTAATGTTTTATAATTCACATAATCTAAATATGCCATAATGTTTATAGATCAATCTTCTTTATTTTCTGAAATTAAAGGCATTATTCTTCAATCTCGCCAACGTGTTTTACGAACGGCAAATTCTGCTTTGCTTGAAACTTATTGGCAGATTGGAAAATTAATAATTGAAGATGAACAAGAGGGGAAAGAGCGTGCGGATTACGGAAAGTCTATTTTAAAGAATCTTGCAAATTATCTTACGCTGGAATTTGGAAAAGGTTTTGATGAACGTAATCTAAATAATATGCGAGCTTTCTACACAGCATTTCCAATTTGGAACGCATTGCGTACCGAATTGAGCTGGACGCATTATAGATTATTATCTCGGCTAAATTCTGAAGAAAAGAGTAACTATTATTTAAATGAAAGTATTCGTAATAATTGGAGTAGCAGAACATTGCAAAGGCAAATAGATTCACTTGCGTTTGAACGTGTTCTGGAACATAAAGCTTTAGAATCACATCCTGACACAATTCAGAATTTAATGAAAGATCCTTATATTTTTGAGTTCTTAGGATTAGCATCTGATGTAAAAAATTCTGAGAGAAGTATAGAAACTTCAATAATAGATCATCTGCAACAATTTTTATTAGAGTTTGGAAAAGGTTTTGCTTTTGTAGCAAGACAGCAGCATATCGTGACAGATACGTCAGATTTTTATATTGATTTAGTTTTTTATAATTACATTCTGAAATGTTTTGTAATTATTGATCTTAAAACAGGCTCTTTATCACATCAGGATATTGGACAAATTGATATGTATGTGCGTATGTATGATGATTTAAAGAAAAGTGAATCAGATCAGCCAACAATTGGAATATTGCTTTGTTCTGAAAAAGATGAAACAATTGTAAAGTATTCTGTTTTAGCAGATAAAAAAAGTGTTTTTGCAAGTCAATATTTATTATACATGCCAAAAGAAGAAGATTTAAAAGCCCTGATTGAAAACGATATTCAAAGATTTGAATTAAAAAATAAGAAATAAAATAATTTTGGCATAAAAATCTTAATCACATCCTAAAAGAATAATTCAGCACGTTACCGCCGTTATGAGATTTCTCCCTCCGGTCGAAATCACAATATTGGGGTTACGATGTGAATGGCGGATTGAAATTCATTCCTAAAATATGTTCTGTTTCTATGGAAACCTTTTGTAAATTCCCTAAGAGCAAACCCAACAGGTTTTTAAAACCTGTCGGGTTTATTGACAATATTTTTCTACAGAGATTTGTCATTTCGACCAAAGGGAGAAATCACATCCAGAGAGCAACGAATCTTAATCACATCATAAAAGAATAATTCAGCACGTTATCGCCGTTATGAGATTTCTCCCTTCGGTCGAAAATGACAATATTGGGGTTACGATGTGAATGACGGATTGAAATTCATCCCTACAATATGTTCTTTTCCTAATGGAAACCTTTATAAAATCCCTAAGAGCAAACCCGACAGGTTTTAAAAACCTGTCGGGTTTATTGACAATACTTTTCTACAGAGATTTGTCATTTCGACCGGAGGGAGAAATCACATCCAGAGAGCAACGAATCTTAATCACATCATAAAATTAATTTAGGAAGTTATCGCCGTTATGTGATTTCTCCCTTCGGTCGAAATGACAATATTGGGGTTACGATGTGAATTACGGATTGAAATCCATCCCTGCAATATGTTCTGTTCAAAATGGAAACCTTTTGTAAAATCCCTAAGAGCAAACCCGACAGGTTTTAAAAACATAAGTGTTCGGAAGAGTTAAATTGATTTACATATATTAGTATTAAAGTCTAATTGTATGGAAAAG
>NZ_JAYSPC010000171.1:0-1995 GCF_043722275.1 Flavobacterium sp.
AAAAAAAAAAAAATGAAGAAAATGAATTAAAAATTCGTTGTGAAGTAGAATTTAGGCAAACAATTTTAAAAAATCTGTCTACTGAATGGTTACAAGGAAATAGTGAAATTTTTTTATTAAAGTTAAATAAATTATTTATTTCTAAAATAAAAACTATAGTTGTCACAGATTTAACAGAAAATTTTATAAAAACTTCATTAAATCTTTATAAAGATTGGTCGCTGTTAATCTCAAACCAACATTTACAAAATAAGTCAATTTTTTCTTCAATTAAAGTTATTTCTAAAGATAATAATCAAGAAATATTGCTTGAACAACAAGAGCTTTATCCCGCTTTTGTTTCAATTTATCAAAAATTTTTTGCGAGAATTTCTTCAGTAAAAAGAGAAAATTTAATTCAAGGAAAATACTCAACCTTGAATTTTCAACTTAATGAACTTCTTGATGTTATTGGGTGGTCTGATACAGTCAATTACCAAACAAAAATGATAAAGTCTTTAAACGGTTTAGAAAGTCTTAAACTTTTAGTGGTTAGTAAAAAAGTTCGGACTTATGAAACTTTAGTTATTTCTCATTCTTTTGATAAAAGTACACAGAGTGTACGTTTAACCTTGAATGTAAAAGTTTTTAAAAGCTTTTTGTTACACTACGTAAATATAAAAGAAGATTTTTATAAAGAAACTATAAAAAGTTATCAATTAAATTTTGAAAAAAATAATAAAAATCGTCAACCAGATTATATTTTTCCTCTTTTAACACAATCTTACAACTCATTATATTCATCAGTTGTCTATTCGGGCTCACTACCAAACAACTGTTATTCCCGAGCAAATTTTTCTCGAATGTTAAGCTGGCTTTTTACAGAAGAATTTGTCAATAAGGAGTATCTAAAGAAAAGTGAAATAACAAAATTTCAGACCAAAACCAAAGTCATTTATAAGTTTGCAAATGGTTCTTTTGAAGTTGATTTAAAAAGAAAAGAAAAGAAAGCTCCAAAATTAATAGAAAGCTAAAGCCTTTATCTTAACTTTTTGGTATATTTAGAGTATACTTTAATAGTTCCTAACAGTGAAGTCTATTTGGGCTACTAAAACGGCTTCAAATGGACTAGTCCATTCCAAGTATTAAAAAAGACTGCAAGAGCAATAAGAAAGCTATGATAAAAAAATTATTAAAAAAGCAAAAAAACCAAGAATCAATAAGTAGACTAGAAGATAAAAAGTTTTACTTTGGCTATATACGAGTCTCTAGTGTTCAACAAGTAGGTAATGGCTCCTTGGCGTCTCAGCGTCAGATTTTGAGAAATTTTGGTGTCATTAAGGAAAATATTTATTGTGATGTCAAATCAGGTACAAGTATAGAAAATCGTAGTGAGTTAAATAAGTTATTAAAAATTTTTAATCCAGAAAATAAACGAACAGTAGATGAATTAAAAGAGTTAAAAATTGAAAATCAGAGGAAAAAAGCCACCCTGGTTGTCGCTTACTTGGATCGACTAAGCCGAAGTCTATATTACGGATTAAATTTTATAAAAGAATTAGAAAATCTTGGAATACAATTTGTGGCACTCGATATTCCTTTTGGCACTGATCAACACCTAAATCAATTGGTTTTAACCATTTTAATGTGGTTAGCAGAATACCAAATCCGAAACACTAAGGAAAGACAGAAAATTGGAATAAAAAATGCAATTTTAAATGGAAAATATTTAATGAGAAGTAGACGAAAATTAACACCGGACCTTTTAGAAAAAATAGAATTTCGTAAAAAGCAGGGTCGTTCTCCTGCCGAAATATATAAAACACTAGGTATTTCTAAGTCGTCTTACTATACTGCATTAAAACTTCTTAAAAAAAATGAGAAAAGTTAGACATAAGGAGCATGTACAGAAGAATTCAAATAATTTCTTAAGAATTTTTGGAATCGATTTAGGGGTTTTTCAGTTGCATTTTCAACTGTTGGAACCCCTAATTTTGTATCTGTATCTGTATCTGT
>NZ_JAYSPC010000172.1:0-6078 GCF_043722275.1 Flavobacterium sp.
GTCGAAGTCCCGCAAAGTGATTTAGTAAACGGGACTTCGACTTCGCTCAGCCTGACAATGCTTTTCGATTTCACTGAGGTCAGACAATGATTTCGACTTCGCTCAGTCAGACAATGACAAGATGCTTACTATTGGTAAGATTTTACAAAATTTATGCATAAAAAAAGCCCTGATTTCTCAGAGCTTTTTTATGTTTTTGTTTTGTGAATTTTGTTTATTCTGCAACTTTGCTTTTAACAACTAATCTGAAACCTTCACCGTGAATGTTTAGGATTTCAACATCTTCATCTGCTTTTAGATATTTTCTAAGTTTAGCGATGTAAACGTCCATACTTCTTGAAGTAAAGTAGTTGTCATCTCTCCAGATTTTTGTTAATGCTAATTCTCTTGGCATTAAATCATTTTCATGAAGAATCAACATTTTAAGCAATTCATTCTCTTTTGGAGATAATTTTATTGGCTCGTCGCTTTCGAATGTTAAGAATCTAAGTTTAGAATTTAAGTGGAATTTACCAATATTAAACTCAAACTGAACTTGTTCCGCTTTTGTATCCGCAGATTTTCTTTGAATGATAGCTTTGATTTTCATTAATAAAACTTCTGAGTCAAAAGGTTTATTCAGGTAATCATCAGCACCAGCTTTGTATCCTTTTAGCACATCTTCTTTCATAGATTTTGCTGTTAAAAAGATAATTGGTACTTCGCTATTCTTTTCTCTAATTTCTTTGGCTAAAGTATAACCATCTTTATAAGGCATCATTACGTCAAGAATACATAAGTCATATACATCTTTCTTGAACTTCTCGAAACCTTCCATACCGTTTTTAGCTAAAGTAACTTCAAAGTCATTTAACATTAGATAATCTTTAAGAACTGCCCCAAAATTAAGGTCATCTTCTACTAAAAGTATTCTTTTGTTATTATTTTCCATATTTTAATTTATTAATGGTATTTTTATTATAAAGGTGCTACCTTTTCCTTTTTCGCTTTCAACATATACTTGACCATTATGGTCTTCTACTATTCTTTTTACATAAGCCAGGCCTAAACCGTGTCCTTTTACATTATGTAAATCTCCGGTATGTTCTCTATAGAATTTTTCAAAAACTCTTTTTTGAGCTATTTTACTCATACCTAAACCATTATCTTTTATTTTTATCAAGATCATGTCTTTAACATTTTCTGTAAAAATTTCAATTTCTGGAATATTAGGTGAATATTTTATAGCATTTTCTAAAATATTAACCAATACGTTTGTAAAATGTACTTCGTTAATCAGAGAAGTTGTTCTTGCAGCATTGTAGTGCTTGACAACTGTTCCGTGTCTGTCTTCTAAAATTAAATTTACGTGTTCAATTGCATCATCAATTATATCATGAATTGCAGTTGGCTCTTTTATAATATCTAATTCTCTTTTTTCTAATTTAGAAATACGAAGCACGTTTTCAACCTGTGCATGCATTCTTTTATTTTCATCCCGAATCATTTGCAGATATCGAAATACTTTTTCTTTATCTTCAATAATCTTAGGATTCTTTATCGCATCAAGTGCTAAATTTATGGTTGCAATTGGTGTTTTAAACTCATGCGTCATATTATTTATAAAATCTGTTTTGATTTCAGAAATATGTTTTTGACGTAGTAATTGATTCAACGCACTTGTGTAGGCAACTATTATAATTAATGTAAAAATTATTGATAGTATTGTGATACTCAACAATTCAGACAATAAAAATTTCTTTTTATGCGGGAAAGTAATAAATAACTCATATTTGCTATTTCCTTCATTATCAGTATAAATTGGCACGTGGTAACTTGCATCTTTATCATAATGAAATCCGTCAGACTTTACTTTTGTCGCAAGACCACTATTAAGAACACCATATTCAAATTTGGTTTTTACACCATATTCTTCTAGTTCTTTCTTTAAAAGTTTTTGAAGTTTATCTTTTGTAATTCTTCCCTCTATAGGTGTAAGTGAAGCAACGTCTTTATATTGAATTTGCTGCTGTACTTTATTTAAGATATCTAAACTACCTGATTTTTCAATTTTCAAGTCCGGAATAATACTTTGACCTAAGGCGCTGTTATCTATTCCGTTATTGTTATTGTAAACTTCTGTTACTCTTTTTGAACTGAAATTTTTAAATCTTTCACTACTAAATTTTTTATTAAATAATGAACCATTTATATCATAATCTTCAGATGTAAGAGTGTTCGAATAAACTATTGTTTTATTTGTTTTTGTATTTCTCTGAACATAAAGAACTTCTAACAGATCTTCTTTTTTAGGAGTTTTACCAGTACTGTCTTTTATACGATTGTACTTATCATAAAAGCTGTATTCTTCTTGCTGTTCAAGTTTATCTGCTACATTACCGATAACTTGTGTAACGTGGTATTTAAATTGTTCATCGTTGTTTTTAAACGAAGAGTTGAACCAATATACCTGTACCAGAATAATCCCTATTAAGGACAAACTCATTAGTAAAACAAGTATTCTAAAAAATAATTTATTCATCGCAACAAAATTAATATTTTAACAATATACTAAATAATACATTAACCAAATATTAACATTTAAGACTGATTTTGTTTTATATTTAAAATTTTAAGAATTTTAACAACTTCTTCTTTAGCAATTTTAAGATTACTGTTATTAATTACAAAATTGCTTAAAGAAATCCGTTTTTCGTCATTCCATTGCATTTTCATTCTGCTTAAAACTTGTTCGCGTGTGGTATTATCTCGCTTGACGACTCTTTCTATTCTAATTTCTTCCGGCGCAGTAACTGTTATGATGACGTCGCATTCTTTATAACGACCACTTTCAAACAAAATTGCAGCTTCATAAATTACATAGTCATGTTTTCTATTTTGCTGTAGCCAAAATTTAAAATCTTCTTTTACGGCAGGATGTACAATTGCATTTAATTCTGCTAATTTATCCCTATCGCTAAATACGATTTCAGCTAATTTTGCTCTGTTTAAAATTTCATCTTCAAAAAGAGAATTTCCAAAAGTTGTTTTTATTTGTTCTACAATCTTTTCAGACTGCATTACTTTTTTGGCTTCATCATCAGCAATATATAAAGGAACTCCCATTTCTGCAAAATAGTTTGCAATTGTGGTTTTCCCACTTCCTATTCCGCCTGTTAAGCCAATCACTTTTGTCATATTATACCTTAAAAAACATACGAGGAAAAGCTTCTTGTGGTTTTTTCTTTAAAAGAATAATTTTTATGAAAGATTTTAAAAAACCTGTTCCATAACCATAAAACTGTTTCCATACTGCAATTACAGATAAGTATCCAATTTTTATGCTTTTATTTTGAACACTGGCTGTAAGAAAAATTATAACGAAATATACGAAATATAATTGTAATAATAAATCAAAATTGAATATTAATAGTAAAAAAGCTAACAATAAACCTAAGATAAATACTGTAGGAAAGAAAAAAGTTAACTTATTATGTTTTGGATACCAACTATTTAAAATAGGTCTCGCGATCCCAAATTTATTTACCTGAATTGAAAATTTTTCCCAATCAATTCTTCTTTTATGATAAACATACGCCTCTGTAAACAATTTGGTTTCAAACCCTAAGTTCCATAAACGTATAGAAAGATCAGGATCTTCGCCAGGATGAATATTTCCGAAGCCTTTTGATGCTTCAAATGCTCTTTTTGAAATTCCCATATTGAAACTTCTTGGCTGAAATTTATTTATTTTTTCAGAACCGCCACGAATTCCTCCTGTGGTAAGAAAAGAGGTCATTGCAAAATTAATTGCTTTCTGGATATCAGAAAAACTATCTAATGCTTTATCCGGTCCTCCAAAACAATCTACATAACCTGCGTTCAATGCTTTTCGAACTTCGGTCAAATAATTAGCCGGAATAATACAATCAGAATCAAAAATGATAAAATAATCACCTCTTGCTTTCTGCATTCCAAAATTCCTTGAATCACCAGGACCTGAATTTTCTTTAAAATAATATGAAATGTTTAGTCTTCCTTGATAGGTCATCACAACATCTTTACACGGTATTGATGATCCGTCTTCAACAAGAACAATTTCAAAGGCTTCATTATAATCAGATTTTGAGAGACTTTCTAAAAGTTCATCAACTTCATCTGGGCGATTATACACGGGTATAATTAAAGAAAAAATCATAACGGGATGTGCGGTATTAAAGTAGCAATTTTTAATTTCAAAATTTTAACAAAGATATGTT
This sequence comes from Flavobacterium sp., assembly GCF_043722275.1. GTDB lineage: Bacteria > Bacteroidota > Bacteroidia > Flavobacteriales > Flavobacteriaceae > Flavobacterium. Next base: position 4,239 of record NZ_JAYSPC010000172.1, read on the forward strand.
TTATTAACAAAAAAACCATTCGTCGTGACGAATGGTTTTTATATATAATGGTATTTTTTCTTTATTTACTTGATACTTTCAATTTCAACAACTTCATTTGTATCCGCAGTATAATCAACTCCCTCAAATTCAAATCCAAAAAGATTTAAGAAATCATTTCTATATCCGGCTAAATCTCCAATTGAAGGTAATGTTTCAGTTGTAGCTTCTAACCAAAGTTTAGCCACTTTTGCCTGAACATCATCACGCATTTCCCAATCGTCGATTCTGATTCTTCCTTTTTCATCCACAGCAACATCTGAACCTGAGTATAATCTATCTTTAAACAAACGTTGGATTTGCTCGATACAACCTTCGTGAATCCCTTCTTCTTTCATGATTTTATACAAAAGAGAAATGTATAACGGAATTACCGGAATCGCAGAACTTGCTTGCGTAACTAATGCTTTGTTTACAGAAACATAAGCTTTTCCTCCTATTGATTTTAAACTGTCTGTGATTGAGAATGCAGTAGCTTCTAAATCATCTTTTGCGCGACCAATTGTACCTTTACGGTAAACTGCTTCTGTCAATGATGGCCCAATATAAGAGTAAGCAACTGTTGTAGCGCCATCTGCCAATAAATTTTCAGCTTTTAATGCATCAATCCACATTGTCCAGTCTTCACCGCCCATTACAGCTACTGTATTTGTAATATCTTCATCATTTGCCGGAGCAATTGAAACTTCTGTTACATTTCCTGTATGAAAATCAACTGTTTTGTTTGTAAAAGTTTGTCCGATTGGTTTCAAAACAGAACGGTGCAAAACTCCTGTAACAGGATGCAAACGTACTGGCGAAGCCAAACTATAGATTATTAAATCAACCTGACCTAAATCTGCTTTGATCAAGTCTAAAGTTTGTCTTTTAATTTCGTTTGAAAAAGCATCTCCATTGATACTTTTTGCATATAAACCTGCTTTGTGAGCTTCTGTTTCAAATGCAGCAGAATTATACCATCCTGGTGAAGCTGTTTTTCCTTCAACTGGCGGTTTTTCAAAAAATACTCCAATAGTTGCAGCATCAGATCCAAAAGCACTTGTAATTCTTGAAGCTAATCCAAAACCTGTTGAAGCACCAATAACTAATACTTTTTTTGCACCTACAATTGGTCCTTTTGATTTTATATATTCTATTTGATTTTTAACGTTTTGCTCGCTACCTTTTGGGTGTGATGTCAAGCAAATAAATCCTCTCATTCTAGGTTCTATAATCATATTTTTTTATTTATTCGTTGATTTGGTTAACCGTTAGTTAACAACACGATTGACTTATTTTACGTTTTGTTTAATTAGCTTTAAGATGACAAATATAAATTATTTCTTTAGTTCAACAAGGCTTTAGCATGATTTAAAGCCGAATCTGAAACTACTGCGCCTGATAACATTTGGGCAATCTCTATAACTCTTTCGTCCTGAGACAGAAGCTTCAATTCTGATTGTGTATCATCATCAACTGTAGATTTAAAAACTTTAAAGTGTGAATCTCCTTTGGCAGCAATTTGAGGTAAATGCGTAATGGCAAAAATTTGCATTGTTGCACTCATTTCTTTCATTATTTCTCCCATTCTTATCGCGATTTCTCCGGAAACTCCAGTGTCGATTTCATCAAAGATTAAAGTTGGCAATTTTGAATATTGTGCAAGAATTGCTTTAACCGCCAACATAATACGAGACATTTCTCCTCCTGATGCAACTTTTTTAAGCAAGCCAAAATCGGTTCCTTTATTGGCAGAAAATAAAAATTGCAATTCTTCTTTCCCATTTTGAAAATAAGTTTCTGATGGCAATAGTTCCATATT
>NZ_JAYSPC010000173.1:0-3196 GCF_043722275.1 Flavobacterium sp.
GTTTCAATGGCTATTAATTCTAAAGAATCTTTATCGATCAATTTTAATAAAGAACCTACTGTGACTTTCTTTTCCATACAATTAGACTTTAATACTAAATATATATAAATCAATTTAACTCTTCCGAACACTTATGTTTTTAAAACCTGTCGGGTTTACTTTTTCGTTTAGTTTATCTTTTTCGTTTACTCGATAAAATTAAATGATTTCCTGTCTTATAAAGTTCCGGAGAAACAAAACATATTGCAGGGATGAATTTTAATCCATTCTACACAATTACAAGAAACTTCATCCCTAAAATTGCAAATCTTTGGCGAGTTACGAGTGCGATTTCTCCTTTTGTCGAAATGACATACTCAGCCAAACCCGACAGGTTTTTAAAACCTGTCGGGTTTATTTTTTAGGGCTTCAACAACCCAAAAAATATTTCAATTTAAATAATCGTCTGACTTTGCTTTGGTCTCGTTTAGTTTCATTAAGTTTATAACGTAAGATTAAATCTTACAAAACAAACAAATCATACTATATGGAACGCTCAGAGCAATTGTCCAAATTAAAAAATACTGAAAAGTGGGATGTTATTATAATTGGTGGCGGTGCAAGCGGTCTTGGAACTGCTCTTGATGCTGCAAGCCGGGGTTATAAAACAATTTTACTTGAAGCTATAGATTTTGCGAAGGGAACTTCGAGCCGAAGCACTAAATTAGTTCACGGCGGTGTTCGTTATTTAGAACAAGGCGATATTCATCTTGTACGAGAGGCTTTGAAAGAAAGAGGTTTAATGGCTAAGAATGCGGGTCATTTAGTTAAAAATCAGTCTTTTGTAATTCCTAATTATAATTGGTGGGGCGGTTGGTTTTATACCGTTGGGTTAACAGTTTACGATTTACTCGCCGGACGTTTAAGTTTGGGCAGGTCAAAATATATTTCAAAGAAAAAAACTATTGAAATGCTTCCTACCGTTGAAGAAAAAGGGTTGGTAAGCGGTGTTATTTATCATGACGGACAATTTGATGATTCACGTATGGCAATAAATATTGCTCAAACAGCAGTTGAGAATGGTGCCTGTGTTTTAAATTACATAAAAGTGATCAATTTATTAAAAGATGATAAAAACCAAATTATTGGCGTTCAGGCAATAGATCACCAAACCGGAGACAAATACGATATAAAAGGATCAGCAATCATTAATGCAACGGGAGTTTTTACAAATGCAATAATGAAATTAAATGATACTGTTTATAAAAAATATATTGTGCCAAGTCAGGGAATCCACCTTGTATTTGATAAATCTTTTTTACCGAGCGATCATGCTTTGATGATTCCTAAAACAAGCGATGGAAGGGTTTTATTTGCTGTGCCATGGCATAACAGGATTGTAATAGGAACAACGGACACGTTAATTAAGAAACACAGCTTGGAACCTATTGCTTTAGAAAGTGAAATTGAGTTTGTACTGGAAACTGCGCAACGTTTTCTGGCTAAAAAACCAACCAGAGCTGATGTTTTATCTGTTTATGCTGGCTTGCGACCTTTGGCAGCGCCTGAAGAAGAAGGAAAAAGTACTAAGGAGGTTTCGAGAAGCCACAAAATTATTGTTTCGGAAACCGGATTAATAACTATCACCGGTGGAAAATGGACCACTTATAGAAAAATTGCTGAAGACATTATTGATAAAGCAATTAAAAAAGGAAAATTACCTGCAAAAGCATGCAATACAGAACATCTTGCTATTCATGGAAATAAACCCACAACTACTTTAGACAGGGAAAATCATTTGTACATCTATGGTTCTGATATTTCTAAGATAATTGAATTGCAGGAAAACGAGCCCGAATTAAAAGAGAAACTTCATCCTGACCACGAATTTACAATGGCAGAAGTTGTTTGGGCGATTCGATATGAAATGGCACGAACTATTGATGATATTTTAGCAAGGCGCGTTCGTTTATTATTTTTAGATGCGAGAGCCGCAAGACAATCTTCAGAAAAAGTAGCACGATTAATTGCTAAAGAGCTGGGACATGACGAAGCCTGGATTAGCAAAGAAATATCGCATTTTAAAGAAACTTCAAAAGGGTTTCTTTTATCAGAATTTCACTAAATATCTAATATAAAAACATATACGAGCAATGCCAAATAAATTAATTTTAGCTTTGGATCAGGGAACTACTTCCTCACGGGCTATTGTGTTTAACCATAAAGGCGAAATTGTAAGCCTTTCTCAAAAACCATTTGAACAAATTTTTCCAAAACCGGGATGGGTTGAACACGACCCGAATGAAATCTGGTCTTCGCAAGTAAGTGTCGCTGCAGAAGTTATTGCAAAAGTAGGAATCTCAGGCAGGGAAATTGCCGCAATTGGAATTACAAATCAAAGGGAAACTACTATTGTATGGGACAGGGAAACAAGTGAACCTGTTTACAATGCGATCGTCTGGCAAGATCGAAGAACTGCAAAATTTTGTGACGAATTAAAAGCTCAGGAACATGCTGAAATGATTCAGAAGAAAACAGGTTTGCTTCTGGATGCTTATTTCTCAGGAACAAAAGTTAAATGGATTTTAGATAATGTTCCCGGAGCACGTGAAAAAGCTGAACAGGGAAAACTATGTTTTGGAACTGTGGATACATGGTTAATTTGGAAACTAACCCGAAGCAAATTGTTTATGACTGATGTTTCTAACGCCAGCAGAACTTTATTGTTTAATATTCATACTTTAGAATGGGATAATGAATTATTAGAATTATTTGATATTCCAAGAGCAATGTTGCCGGAAGTAAAAGAAAGCAGTGAAATTTATGGGGAAACCTCTACTACCCTATTTGCATCAAAAATTCCTATTGCAGGTGTTGCCGGAGATCAACAGGCAGCACTTTTTGGTCAGTTATGTACCACTTCAGGAATGGTAAAAAACACTTACGGAACTGGTTGTTTTATGTTGATGAATACAGGTGAGCAACCCGTCATCTCCAACAATAATTTATTAACCACCGTAGCCTGGAAGATAAACGGTATTACCCATTATGCTTTGGAAGGAAGTGTTTTTATTGCCGGTGCCGTGGTGCAATGGTTACGAGATGGGTTGGGGATTATAAAAAAATCGGAAGAAGTTGAAGCGCTTGCAGCTTCTGTAAATTCTACTGACGGTGTTTACGTTGTTCCTGCTTTTGCCGGGCTGGGTGCACCGCACTG
>NZ_JAYSPC010000174.1:0-18420 GCF_043722275.1 Flavobacterium sp.
CCAGCCAAAGGCACTAAAAAATTTGGCGGCAGCTCTTATGGGGTATGGGGTACTACTATTGGATTAATCGTTGGTATTCTTGCTCCAATCCCTTTTGGCTTCCTTATTGGACCTTTTATTGGCGCATTGATAGGTGAGCTTATATTTGATCTCAATGATCACAAACGGGCTTTGAAAGCAGCCGTAGGTTCGTTCATAGGCTTTCTAGCATCAAGCTTCATGAAATTTATACTTTGCGTACTGTATTTGGGATTGTTTTTGTGGATTGTTTGGCAACATAAATCCGAGCTCTTTTAAAGTGATTTAGATTCTTTATTCAGCAAACGAACCTACTTTAAAATCAAAAAAGCTATCCACCAGAGTGGAAAGCTTTTCATTGGTCTAACTACTAAACCCGCTACGAGTTACAAATTCGTAGCAAACAACACAACTAACGTTAAAAACCTTAAAGGGGCAAAAAAGCCTTTCTGTTACGAAAGGCTTTCCCCAATATTGCGGTCTGGACGGGACTCGAACCCGCGACCCCATGCGTGACAGGCATGTATTCTAACCAACTGAACTACCAAACCTCTGCGTTATTGCGGTTGCAAAGATAGTACAGAATTTCATTTCTGCAAGTGTTTTGCTAAAAAAAATTAAATATATTTTTAAATTATTAGCCAAAGTTTTGTTTTTCAACTAAATATGTAGTCAATATTTTTTCAAAATTATCACCAACATTAACCGGAACGTACTTAATTTGGTTCTTTGCGCAAGTCAAAGCTAATTTTTTAAAGTATTTCTCTGCCCTTTTTTCATACTCAACTTTAACATTATCGGCAAAAATAGATACTTCTTCACCCGATTCTAAGTCAATAAACTTTCTTGGCGTGTTATCAAAGTCAAATTTCAGCTCTGTTTCATTATCTACCACATGAAATAAAACTACTTTATGTTTATTATGTTTAAGATGTTGCAAGGCATTAAAAAGCTTTTCATCATCTTCGGACTGAAACATATCTGTAAATATGATAATCATCGAACGGCGATGCATTTTCTCTGCAATTTGATGCAAATACGTAATTGTGTCGGTCGTTTTTTTGACTTTTGGCTGTTCTAATAATTGCTCCAGTTTATTGAGCAGCATTCTATGATGACGATCGCTTCCTTTTTCTGGCGCATAATATTCGTAATTATCTGAGAAAACGCTTAAACCTACGGCATCGCGTTGTTTCTTTAAGATATTCATTAAAACTGCCGACGCCAAAACGGCAAAACCAATCTTTTTTTCATAAAAAGGCTGATTCGATTTTAGTTCGGGATAATGCATCGACGACGAATTATCAACAATAAGATGACAACGCATATTCGTTTCTTCCTCGTAACGTTTCGTGTACAAACGATCAGTTTTGGCAAATAATTTCCAATCGATATGTTTGGTACTTTCTCCGGCATTATACACTTTATGCTCTGCAAATTCAGCGGAAAATCCATGAAACGGACTTTTGTGCATTCCGGATATAAAACCTTCTACAACCTGATTTGCCAGCATTTCGAGATGCTGAAAACTTGAAACTTTCTCTATTTCCGATTCGATTTTCATTCGGTTTCTTTTTTAATATTTTGTGCGCGGTACAAACCGTCTGTCGCCTGCAATAATTTCCTTTTCAGAATTGGACTAAAATTAGGGTTTTCTTTTAAGAATCGCTGTACTTCATCAAAAGCATATTTCGATGAATATTTTCCAATTGTATTATTCAACCAATCTTTCGGGAAGAAAATATCTCCTGTTCTCTGAATTTCTTCGACCAAATCTAATGAAAATCTGATATACTTTTGTGCACTTTCCTGACGTAAAGGATGATTAATATTCGCCAAACCTACAGTAACCCAGGATTCTTTTTCTCTGTTTTCATCATTTTTCAATGATTTTACAAAAGCATTACGAACCAATTCATGTTTAGATAACGAAGGAAGTAAAAACTCAAATCGCTTTTGTTTGTCCGGATTTGTGATTGTTTTTTTGGTTTTATTCAGGATTTCATCTGCTTTTGCATGTTTAAATATAGCCAAATTCATTGCCATATTAGTATAATCGTCTTCGTTTAACTTTAAGCTTTGAATTACATTTTCTTTATTCCAAATTGCATATAATTTGGCTTTGCCAGAATCTGAATAGGCAATCGAGCTGAATAAATTGAACAATGTCTTTTTGATATTACTTGGCAAATTAGCCTGTAAACGTGCATAAACAACATCTTCAAGTTGCTTTTGAACTTTGCTTTGCTGTTTTTCGGTTAGGAATTTCCAATAAATTGAACTTGTTTGATTGGTAATAATCTTCAGAACCAATTCGTTTTCTTCTTGCTGAATTCCTTTTATAAAACAATTAAAAGCTTGGATTGGCGCAACATTTCCCGTTAAGGTATTTTCATAAATATTGATGTAAGTTGAAGCTCTTGCAACCTCATCTTTCAAACTCAAAACAGATTCTATAGTATTCCCGTCAAGCGGAAAAACGCCGTAACCAAAACCATTATAATTATAATTCACCGCAATTGGTTTTTGAAGTCCAATAGCTTCTTTTATCACTATATTTTTCTCTGTAATATTAACATTGATCACTTTTACCTGATCCGGATAAACCAAACCAATATCAAAAATTTGAGGCCAAACATTATCTGATTTATCTTCGGCTTGTTGGTTTATTTCGAACTTTTTGATATTTTTTTTAGCGTCGTATTCTATTTTATCTGTAAAAATGGCTCTTCCGGATTGATTCACCCAGACTTTACTCCATTTTTGCATATCCAGCGGAGTTTCGGCATCAAGAATTTCGACAAGATTGTTCCAGTCGGCATTTTCGTTTGCGTATTTTTTAATGTATTTTTCGATCCCTTTCTGGAAAGCTTCTTGTCCCATCGAAGTTTCTAATTGGCGCATCATTATTGGCGCTTTATTATAAATAATGGCTCCGTAAAGTGAGCCGGCATCTTTAAGATTTGCCAGATTTTGTTTTATAGGATGTGTGCCTAACGAACGATCTTCGGCGTAAGCGCTGGAATAATGAGCGTTTATAAACTGTAGATTATGATTGACTTTTGGAAAAATTGGGTTCATGATTTTGTCTGCCATAAAATTGGCGAAAACTTCTTTCATCCAGACATCATCAAACCATTTCATAGTAACCAAATCGCCAAACCACATATGCGAAGTTTCGTGCGCAATCAATTTTGCACGATCTAATTTCTCGCTGTCTGTGGCGCTATTATCAAGAAACAAAGTCGATTCACGATATTGAATTGCGCCAACATGTTCCATTCCGCCATATTGAAAAACAGGAATCGAAGCAAAATCCAACTTCTGAAAAGGAAATTTATAATTAGTATATTTTTCTAAAAAGTCTATCGATTGTTGGTGTAAATTAAAAATAGTATCTACGCTTACGCGGAATTTCTCTGCATTATTTTCGCGATATAGCATTGTCATTTCTAGATTTCCGGGTTTCTGCGTTACAGTTTTAAATTTTCCGGCAACGAAAGAAAATAAATAAGTACTCATTTTATCTGATTCTCCAAAAGAGTAACTTATAAAATCGCCTTTCTCTACTTTCTCTTTAACATCGGCTCCAGCCAAAACTGACCAATCTTTAGGAACCATTAAACTCAACTTATAAGTTGCCTTAATATTAGGCTGATCGAAACAAGGGAATAATGTACTCGCGCGATCAGGAACCAATAAGGTATATAAAAAATCATCGTTTCTGTTTAATGATAAATTTCCTGCGATAAATGAAATCGCAACTGTGTTTTTTCCTAAAATTAGATTTTTTGAAGCGATAACAATATGTCCTTTTTCATGAACAATAACTGTATTTTTTCCGTTTACCTGAATTGATTTTATATTTGAAGTTTTTTCTTTAAAATCTAAATACAAAGGTTCGCTCAGATCTGAAATTGTTAGTTTCAAAGTAAGATCTGAATTGATTTCTTGCTGTTTTTGCTTCGGAATTTCAAAATTTAATTGGTAAATAACATCAGAAATTTGTTTTTTTCTAAAAATGGCCATTTGTTCAGAAACGCCATTCTCTAAAAAAAGATTTTCTTTTGACTGAGATTGAGAAAAACTATTTGAAGCAATTGCAAGAAAACAAAGAAGGCTGTAGAAAATTTTCATTTTAAGGGAATATAAGATTCGTTAAAATTAAAAAAAGTCAGCCACTAATTTCACGAATAGCCCGAATTATTTATTTTGATATCTCAAAAAAGGTTGCTACGAATTTCAATAATTAGCACTAATTATATTGGATTAGACCTGACAGGTTTTAAAAACCTGTCAGGTCTAAATATAAAACAAAAAAAGGCCTGACTACTGCCAGACCTTTTTCAAACATACTAATTCGAAATATTAAAAAAATTATTCAGTTTGTTGAAATAAAAAACTCGTATCGCCGGCATAATAAGTGTTACTCGAACTTGTAGGGAAAAGAGTTTGTGCTGCCGTACTGGAAATATAAGCATATCCTGTAATAGTGATATTTCCTGCTATAATAGGATAAGTTGTTGCAGATCCGTCCGTTTTTGTTCTTTTGATCCAGTCATCACTATTTACTGTTAAAAAATACTCTTTGTCTTTGACTAACGGAATTGGAACTATGGTTTTTTGAAAAGACATATTCGCAATAGACACATTCATAGTTTCAGATTTTATAACTGTTTTTGTCGCAACATCCCATAAAGTAATTCTTAAATTGACATTTACATCTGGAATTTTTGCAAAAAAGGAAGTTATTTTACCGTTTACAGTGGGTTTAAAGCTAAAACCATATTCATACATTCCTGCATCTTTTAAGTCTATTGATTTTTGGTTAAATCCTGAACCTGACAAATACAAATCGAGAGGATTCTCGGCATTATATACAATTGGATCTGCTTTGTCATCATCACTGCTGCATGAAATAGTTAAAATCGCAACGGCTAAAATGGTGAAAATGGTTTTTAAAGTTTTCATAATAATTTGGTTTGAATAGTTCCTTACTATTGTTGAATATTAAAATGCGCACAAACCTCTGGATAACTCATTTTAGAATAATCAAGTTTTACACCTTTTCCTGTTGCAGCGGCAACACCACCAGGAATCAAAATATAACGCCAGCTAAGACTTGTTGGAATATTCACCGTTCCTACTCCGCTATGTGTAAATCTGAATAATTTGATTTTCTTTGCCGTAGAAATAGCTGTGATTGTATTGGTTGTTCCGCCTGCATTTGAAGTATATGGCAATGTAAAAGTTCCTGACCCAAATGACATATAAACTAAAATGGTTCCTTTTGCAAGAATATCCTCTGATAATTCCGGCGCAACAATAGAGGTTGACATTCCTGGAGATCCGTCAATTGTTTCTGCAACAGCTACTGGAGCTGTAATCCATTTGCTGTAAATAACATTTGCTGATCCTGTATCTCCAGCTTTTCCGTCAACGCCGGCTTTTCCATCGACTCCGGCTTTACCGTCAACTCCGTTTTTTCCGTCGATTCCATTGATTCCGTCAATTCCTTTTTCGCCGTCATCGCTGCTGCATGAGATTGTAAAAATTGCAACTAATAAAAGTGTAAAAATGGTTTTAAAAATTTTCATAATAATTGGTTTTAAATTTGGCTAAATGATTCTTATTTAATTCAATAACATTATTTTTGTAAAAGTCACCTGTTAATTAAAGAAGGTTTCTTTTTATTTGATGACTTAATTACGAGACAAATTTGCAGGATTAAATTCAGTAGAAAAACCACTAATAGACGAACAACATTTTAAATAGACAGACGACGTAAAACCAAATTAAATGACCAAAAAATACTCGTGTATTATTGTTGATGATGACGAAATAGACAGACTTACGGTATTATCGTTTGCCAAGAAATTCCCGATTCTGGACATTTTAGGTGTTTTTGAATCGGCTGAAGATGCGCTTCCGTTTATCGAAAAACAAAAAGTGGACATTTTATTTCTGGACATCGATATGCCGGGTTTAAACGGAATTGAATTCAGAAAAAAAACATTAGAAATTCCGGTTTGTATTTTTATAACCGCACATCCTGAACATGCCGTTGAAAGTTTTGAGATTGAAACTTTAGACTTTATCGTAAAACCATTAAAACTCGATCGCTTTGCACAAACTGTAAGCAGAATCGAAGAGTTTATGGAAATTAAACTCAAAGCTTCTCTTTTTGAAGCCAGTATTGGCGGCGATACTATTTATATTAAAGAAGGTCACGAACAAACGAAAGTCAAATTGCATGAAATATTATATCTCGAAGCCTTAAAAGATTATACTTTGATTATTACCGATAAAAAAAGACATTGCGTTTTATCGAGTATTGGTAATCTTTTGAAAGAAGATCATTTTCAATCTTTTATCAGAATTCATAGAAGTTATGCGGTTCAGAAACAATTTATCCAAAAGATAAATTCAACCGAAATTATTTTAAATAACAATGTCTCGATTCCCGTTGGAAGAAGTTATAAAGAAAACCTAAACTTATTCTAAATGAAAAAAGTTTGGATTTTATTGCTGTTTTTTACCATTTTTTCTGTTTTCGCACAGCAAGAACCTAATTTAGCACGCTATAAAAGTTTAGATGAAAAACTAAAAGTCTGGATGAATTATGCGGATGAAATTATTGACTTAGAAGATTATTCAAAACTTTTAGTTATTGCAGAAAAAGGAATTAGCATTTCTAAAAACAATCCTGCTTATTTGAGTAGATTTTATCTCTACAAAGGTCTTGCTTACGAATTTAGCAATAACCAATATCAAAAAGCATTGGTTAATTATGAGCTTTCGCTGAAATACTCCAAAAGTATCAAACATCTTAAAAATCAAACTTCAGCTTTGATGCGTCTCAACTATATTTATTATTCTTTGAATGATACTATTAAAAGAGAAAATTTAATACAATATATAAAAAAGGTTCTTGACACTACAAAAAACACATACACACAATCTGTCCTGAATGGCAGTTTGGGAGAATATTATCTTGATTATTCTGAATATGAAAAATTTATCGGATATCAATTAAAGGCAATAACGTATAAAAAATTGCTCAAAAAAAGTATTTCAAATACAGAAAACATTGGAGTTTCATACAGCCAGATTGCCAGCGCATATATTAAAATGAAGCAATTTGACAAAGCCATTGAATACTTAAACGACGCAAAACCTTATATAAAAACGTCTCCATACATAAGTGCTTTTTCGTGTAATTATTACATGCAATGTTTTGTAGCCGAAAAGAAACTGGACAGTGTTCAAAAATATTATAAACTAATTTATACACTTCCTTCTGAAAAAGATTCCTTATTCCTTAATTTGAGTTTTGCCAACAGAAGCATGTCTGAATATTATGTAAATGAAGGAAAAATAAACGTAGCTTATAATTATGCTAAAAAGGCGGTTTTATTGGGACAAAAATCAAATGACGGAGATATTATCATGGAAGCAAATACCATAATGGGAAATGTTTTATATGAAAAAGGCGATTATAAAAAAGCCATTGAAACCTTAAAAAAAGCTTCAACAAATGCCTTAAATTATGACAAAGAATCGTTTGTAAACATCAACAAAAAATTATCTCAAAGTTATGCCGCATTAGGTCTCTGGAAAGAAGCATTTTATTACAACGAAATCTATAGCAAATATAGTGACGAAATGATGCAGGAATCAGCAAAACAAAGTATTGCAAATGCCGAAGCTCATTACCAAAACAAAACCAAAGGACAGGAAATAAAAACTCTTTCGACTCAAAATACGATCAATAATATTCAAATTCAGGAAGCTAAAAAGCAGCGTTTCTTTTTAATTTCCGGATTAATTCTCGTGGGAATCATTGGATTATTATTGTTCAAACAGAATCAAAACCGTAAAAAAACCAATCAGAAGTTACAGGTTTTGAATCAGGAACTCGACGAAGCCAATAAAATAAAAGCGAGATTTTTTAGTATTTTGAACCATGATTTAAGAAGTCCGGTTTCGAATTTAATTCACTTTTTACATCTTCAAAAAGAAAGCCCGGAACTCATTGACGAAGCCACAGCTTTACGAATGCAAACCAAAGTAATTACCGGAGCCGAGAATTTATTAACCTCAATGGAAGATATTTTATTGTGGAGCAAAGGACAAATGGAAAACTTTAAACCGAATTTTCAAAAAATAGCACTTTCTACAATATTCGAAGAAAGTCAAAAGCACTTTTCAAGTATCGAAAACATAAAAATTTCATTTGAAGATCCTGAAAACATCCTTTTAAATACCGATGAAAATTATCTAAAAACCATCATTAGAAACTTAACCGGAAACGCCATAAAAGCGCTGGATAAAACACAAAACGGAAAAATAATCTGGAAAGCCTGGAATGAAAACAATCAAACTCACATTTCGATCACAGATAATGGCAAAGGCGGAACTCAGGAACAATTCAAAGCTTTATACGACGACTCAGAAGTTATAGGAATCAAATCCGGTTTAGGATTACATTTAATCAGGGATCTTGCAACCGCCATAAATTGCAAAATCGAAGTGAACTCTCAACAAGATTCAGGAACTACATTTACTATTAAAGTTTGCCACTAATTACACTAATTATTTTTTTTCACGCAGATTTTGAAAGATTTAAGCAGATGTACGTAAATTAATAATTAATATCAAAAATAAATCTGCTTTAATCTGCGTGAAAAATTTAGCCGTATCAAATAAATAATTTGTGAAAATTTGTGAAATTTGCGGTAAAAAAAATTAAATAAATTCGTGCTAATTCGTGAAATTCGAGGCAAAAAAAATCCTTTTTTAATCTATATAATCTGTGGCAAAAAACCTTAAAACATAAAAAAGGCTTGACTTTCGCCAAACCTTTTTTATATAAATTATAATCTTACGATTACAACAAAGCGTCTAAACTATCTGCGTAGGTTTGTTTCGGAGCAACTCCTACTTGTTTTCCTACTACTTCACCGTTATGAAAAACCAAAACAGTAGGTATGTTACGCACACCATATTTTGCAGCAAATTCCTGGTTAGCATCAACATCGACTTTACCAACAACTACTTTACCTGCGTATTCTTCGCTGATTTGGTCAATAATTGGACCAACCATTCTACAAGGACCGCACCATGCTGCCCAAAAATCTACCATTACTGGTTTATCTGATTTCAAAACTACTTCATCAAAAGTAGCATCTGTTATTGCTAATGCCATAATTTCTTGTCTTTTAAAATTATTGTCTGAATTGTTTCGTTTCAAACTAGAGTACAAATTTAAAAATTAAATACTAATGAAACACCATTCTTAAATTAGTTTTAATTATAAATGCATTGTCATTTATTATATTAATCCCATGTTTTAAAATTGTAAGTTTTAAATTACAATATATTGAAGATCATCTTTTTAGAATAACTTCAGTTTTTTACCTTATCTTTAATAATCCAGAAATTCTTCCAGATGACCACAACTTTACTTCATATAAAAAACTTTTTCCAATCCGTTCGTTTTAAAAAATATGCCAAGCGTTTTGGCTTTTTTATTTTAGGACTTATTGGTTTACTGTTAATTGCCTGCGGAGGATTATCGATTTATTTTAACCGAAATAAAACCGAAATCATCGCCAAGATCAACACAAAAATCAATGAAAATATTAACGGAAAATTTCATGTTGGCGATTTTCATTATAAGTTTTTAACCGGATTTCCCAATTTTACTTTGGCTTTAAAAGATGTTGAACTCAAAGACAATCAATGGGCAACGCACAAACATACTTTATTAAAAGCCAAAGAAATCGAAGCCCGTTTGAACGTTTGGAGTTTAATACAAAACGAAATCAACATTCATAAAATCCTGATTAACAACGCGGACATTTATGTTTATAAAGCCGAAAACGGATATTCGAACGCTAATATTTTCAAACCAAAAAAGAAAAAATCTCCCGTAGACAAATCAGAAACCGAAACTACAATTGACCAAATCGACCTCAACAATGTTCATTTTATTTTGGACAATAAACTGGGACATAAATTGTTTGATTTTGATGTTGAAAGTTTAAATACAAAAGTAGATTATGAGGGAAACGATTGGCAAACGGATGTTTTTCTGGACACTCAAATAAAAAGTTTAGCATTTAATACCGTTCACGGAAGTTTTGCAAAACAAAAAGAACTCAAAGGAACTTTTACTGTTTCATATTCCTCCGAAAAAGAAAAAATTGATGTCGTAACCCGAAATCTAAAAATAGGAACTGACTCATTTGACATTACCGCTTTTTTTAATTTAGCCGAAGGAAATGCACTTTTCGGGATCAATATTGGGACTTCTATTTTATGGCAAAATGCGTCGAATGTGTTATCGGCAAATATCAGTTCTAAACTAAACCGATTCAATTTAAGTAAACCCATTGATGTTAATTGCGACATCAAAGGCGATTTTAATGCCGAAGGAGATCCACGAATTGTCGTTCAGGCCATCATAAAAGACAACGAATTGAGTATTCCTGACGGATTAATAAAAAAATGTAATTTTAAAGGCATTTTTACCAATAATTTCAAACCAAAAGAAGGTTATAACGATGCAAATTCGGCAATTATATTAACGAAATTTTCGGGAGAATATGAAAACATTCCGCTTACGATTCCGCAATTATCCATTAACAATCTCGAAAAACCAGTTGCAACCGGAAACGTAAGTTCAGATTTTGATGTAGAAAGACTCAACGAAATCAGCAACGACAAATGGATTCAGTTTACAGATGGTCACGCAAAAGCCAACCTGAAATTTCAGTTTGATATTGTCGATTTATACATTACAAAACCACGTTTTATTGGCAAAATAGATGTTGATGACGCATCGTTTCATTATATCCCAAAGAATGTTCATGCCATAAAAACCAACCTTCATCTTGATTTTACCGAGAAAGCCTTACTTATCAAACAAATTGCTTATAAACACAATAAGAATACAATTTTTATTGAAGGAAAAATCGACAATTTCCTAAATCTTTATTATGACGCGCCCGAAAAAATGATCGTAAACTGGAAAATCTATTGTCCTAATATTGATCTCAAACAATTTTTAGGAGTTTTGGCAACTTCACAAAAAACAAAAGCTACGGCAAAAAACACGAAACGAACCACAATTTCAAATCAAATACGAACCGCAATCGACAAATGTGCTGTAGTAATCGACATCAAAGCCGACAAAATCAATTACAATAAATTAACCGCAACAAATACAACTGCAACCGTCCAGATGATAGATTCCAGATTAGTAATAAAAAACGGTTCGTTGCAAACTTCCGGCGGAAGCATCACCTTTAACAGCGAAGTAAAACCAAGCGGAAAAAACTTTGCTTTTAGTTCAAACGCAAAAGTAAATCGCGTTGATATCGCCATTTTCCTGCGCTCGTTTAACAACTTTGGCGTTACGTCATTTAATCCCGGCAACATCAAAGGGCGATTGAGCAGTCAGGCAAATGTCACCGGTTTTATCAACGGCAATGGCGCGTTGATCACAAATTCTATGCACGGTAATTTGACATTCAACGTCAATCAGGGTGCTTTGTTAGACTTTGAACCTATTGTAAAAATTGGCAAATTTGCTTTTCCGTTTCGTGATGTCAAAAACATCACGTTCAGCGATTTATCCGGCACGCTAAAATTACGCGGAGAACAAATCGATGTTAATAATTTCACCATTAGTTCCAGCGTTTTAAACCTCGATGCCGAAGGTATTTATTCCTTTGGCCGAGGCACAAATCTCGCCCTCACAATCCCACTCCGAAACTCAAAAAACGATATCAACCTCGCCACCCAAACCGAACGTGACGCCGTTCGCGACCGAGGAATTGTCCTGCATTTAATTGCGCTGGATGACGAAGGAAAAATGAAAATTAAATGGGGGAAGAAGGATAAAGAGAAATAAACTTATTTTCAATTCTTCAACTAAATCTTGTCATTTCGATCAAAGAGAGAAATCACAATAGAAACTCGCCAAAGATTTGTCACTCGCCAGAAAAAAAACAACCATCTATTTACACAATCTTGTCATCTCGACGAAGGAGAGATCGCACTAGAAAATCGCCAAAGAATTGTCACTCTGAGCGAAGTCGAAGAGTTTTTGGAATTTGGAATTTAAAAATATTGGAATTTCAATTTTCAGGAGCAATTTCCTGCTGTCCACTATATCTTTTGTGGCGAACCCCGCCACAAAAGGATGCCGTTTCCATCAGGGCTAGGGCTTTTGGTTTCATAAGAAGTTTATCCTATTCAATAGGAATTAAACAAAATATATTGACAAGATTCCTAAAATAAATATTAGTACAATCACTTGAATTCCAACTTCATTAATTCTCGAAACTCGCAGTTCAAAATTCTTTTGAAATGATAAAACAGCTGGCACAAAAAATAAATTTATTAAAATACTAAATGGTAAAATCCAGTAAGAAGCACCTGCAGGACCACCATGCGAAAGCATTACAGAAACCGAAACAGGAATAAGATAGAGATTTACGATAATGATTAAAATCGCAATTATTTTATTTGTTTTATTTTTCATGCATTTCATACTTTTAAAACTATTATTAATTGACATCAATTTTTTGTAAGAATAAAGCTGTATTTTCAACCTATGAATATCAAAGACAAATTCGGTTTTGAAGTGAAAGAACGTCGACAACAAAAAGGATACTCAATCGAGTATTTAGCCAATATTTCTAATATAGACAGAACTTATATCTCTGATATAGAAAAGGGTAAAAGAAATGTTTCAATAGAAATTATAGAAAAAATACTTGCCGCCCTTGATACTGATTTTGAAGATTTTTTTAATACTAAAACTTTCAAGAAATGAAGGAGAGAATTTATATTTCTCCTATTCCTAACGATTTGAAAAACTCAAAAGTTCCATCATACATAAATTCTGGCCTTGTAATATCTTCATTATTTCCAAAAGGAATATAAATTATCATTCCTTGTCTAGCTCTTGTCAATAAAACTCGATAGGAATTAATCAAATAATTCACAATTTCCGGACTATTAATATTTTGCCACTTTGTTCCTTTAAATTTCCTATAGTTCCATTGATTATTGTCATAGAATAAATCTCCATCCCAAGCAACACAAGTCCAATCTAACTCTAATCCTTGAATATCAAATTCCGTAGCAACTTCCTCAAGAAAATACGAAGAACGAATATCATTATTTTCATTTAAAAACCAAATTGGAGCATCAATTTTTGCTTTTACATTTAATCCAAAAGGTCTTAAGCGAATTCCTCCTGATGAAGCTACAATTCCAGTTCTTTCTGATCCTTTTGCTGTGATTTTTAACCAATTTCTAGCTTTATTTAAGTCACGAGTTATCTTAATTGGATAATATTCTTTAATAAAAAGCTCATAGATTTCTTTAGCGTTTTCAATATTATTATCTATTATTTCTTGAATAAAGCTAGATAATTGAGCACTTCTAAATGATCTTAACGAAACCGATAAATGCAATTCATCTTTCTTAATTGCTTTTTTATTATCTAAAATAATCAACACTTCTTTGTCTTTGATATAGTTTTCATCTTCAACAATTTTAGATGAATAATAAATATCCCAATCTTGAAACTTATTTGAAAACGGTCTAATCCATTCTTCTAAACCAGCTTCTCCTGTGTTTATTTCTTGTCCTCCTCCAATCAAACAAACAATTGTACACCAATCTTTATGTCTATCCATCACTTCGATAAGAAATTCAGGTTCTGATTTATTAAAATCTGATATTCCTTTATTTCTTTTCATGAAACTTGATGCTTGTTCCCTTGTCCAAGCTCTTTGAGCTTCATCAAAAATAGTTACCTTTTCAATTGGAGCTTTTTCATCTTTTATTGAAGCATCTCTAAAATGATGAATATTTTGAATAAATGATTTTACTTGTGAACTAGCTAAAGATTTTGTGATAGTCGAGTTTTCATCTTTAGCAGTTTTAACTTTATCTCTTGCTAAAGCTTCACGCAAAACATCAACCAAAGGACCATTACCTGAAAGAAAAACAGCATGTTCTTCTTCTGCATAATTAGATCGCAAATTTGCAATATTTAATCCTGCTAATGTTTTTCCTGCTCCAGGAACTCCAGTTATAAAGCAAATTGATTTTCTACTTTTATTTTTCGAATAATCAATAATTTCAGAAATACATTCTGAGGTAACAGATAAATTTTCTGCCCCAGAATCACTTCTTGATATTTCAGAGACATTATGTTTTTTATATAAAGCTGTAGCCGCTTCTATAATTGTTGGTGTTGGTTTATATATTGAATTTTCCCAAGTTTCAACATTTATAATTTCCGAGATTTTAAATTTTGATAAGGTTTCAGATATAACTTCAGCTAAATTATTCTCATTTGCTACAATAGTTTCATATAAATTATCAAAAGAGTTTTTGTAGACATTATTAAAATTAATCGCTTTGTCAGCAATTAAAATTGGTATAATAATTTTCTCATGACTTCCTTCATGAAAATTATTCAGATCTAAACCATAATCAAAAGCTTGATCTTTTGCATACTTATCATATACATTTGAGCCAATCTTAAATTCTAAAACAAAGATGCAATTATCAATAATTAAAATATTATCAACTCTTTTCCCCATTCTTGGGATTGTAAATTCAAAATAAACTCTTCCATTAAAATTTGAAATTGTTTTTTTTAGAATTTCAATTTGACTTTTCCATGCATTAGATTGCTGAATTGACAATTTGTTTAAATCATATTCACCAGAAATTTTCCCATAAATACTATCCTTATCTTCGATACAAAAATCGCAAATAGAATTGTTGTAATAAGCTCTATTCATCGAATAGGTCTTTTATATTTACTTCTAAAGCTTTTGCTAATCGCTCAACAACTTCGATAGAAACATTTCTTTCGCCTTTTTCAATCGTCGGTAAATAAGTTCGATCGATCTCTGCTAAATTGGCTAACTTTTCTTGAGATAAACCTTTGAGTTTTCTAAGCTCTTTAATTTTGAGTCCGAATTTTTGCTTAATATCCATATAAACAAAAGTTGCAAAATGTAGACTCTAAAACAACGGAGTATAGTCGGGTTTTTTCTTATCTTTGAAATAAAATTCTTATGTTAAGCTTAAATGAAAAAATTCATCATTTAGAAAATTATTTGTCTCAACAAAATGAAAATTATGCTGATAGCTTTAAAGAAGATATTATTATGTTCATAAACGATTTTACAGATCAAAATAAGCTTTTGTCTTTTCTAAATAACATTGTTTCTTTTGAAGAAATTGAAAATTGGGCTGATAATTTATGCTCCAGAATTGTTTTAAAATTTGATTCTGAAGGAGAAGAAATTAACGATTTTATATATGATTATATACAATTTGGTTAACTTAAAAAACATGATAGAATTTTCAATCTTAGAAATTCCAACTGTACTTAATCCGCCTATAAAACTTATAGATATTATCTACAATTGTCCTGTTTGTGATTACGAAATTGAAATAGATATGTTTGTGGATGATGATAGTTTTGTGAAATGTGATGTATGCGAACATATAACAAAATTTAAGATTAAGAAAATCTAAAATGGATTACTTGACAATTGTTGCGGGACTTCGACTTCGCTCAGCCTGACAAACATTGTGTGATTCTTCGTTCGTCAGAATGACAAAATGAGCAGGCAATACTGTGTTTTTTCTAAATTATAAAACAATTTTCAAGCAAACCACAAAATAAAAAAAGCCACTTTTCAGTGGCTTTTAATCTATTCAAACCTTATTCAACATCCAGATAAGGATTTAAAATTTCTGCTAACTCATTGAGCCAATAATAACCATCTTCGACTGATTTTGTATCAATTTGCAGGGTTTCGCATTCTCGCAGTAGAGACATGGCGAGAAGATAATTTACTCTTCGGATTGCTTTTGCGAAACTTTTAGGATCTGTTGCCTGGTTGAAAAATTCGTTTAACCGCAATTCGGTTTCTTTTGAAAGGGTGTTTACACTCATAATCTTGCATTTTAGGAAATATAAAACCCGCATAGCTTAGGTGTCCTACGCTGCAAGAGCGTTGCAGTTGTTTCCAATACCGCCACCATACCACACGGGCACAAAGTTTTTCTGAGTTCATAATTTCTTGCATTTTAGGACTGCGAAGATACCAAAAAGCCTTATGACTTGTATGGATTTTCGTTATGAATATAAAATGTTTGCGGATTTTGATTTGCTAATTGGCGCGTGGGGGCTTCGACTCCGCTCAGCCTGACAAAAAACACAATAAAAAAATCTGTTCTTATCCGCGTTTTCACGAAGTGAATCCGTTAAATCCGCGTTCAATAATAACATTTCGAAATCGCCAAGTCTGACAAAAAAACAAATAAAAAATCTGTTTTTATGCGTGTTTTCACGAAGTGAATCCGTTAAATCCGCATTCAATAATTACATTTCACAATCGCCAAGTCTGACAAAAAAAGGACTTGAAATTTCCAACATTTTTTCATAATGTTTTATTAACTCACTTGTCTTTTCGTTCTAATTAAGATAGCTTTGAGAAACAATCATTAAATATAAAACCATATGAAAATTCAAATCAATACAGACAAGAACATCGAAGGACATGAAAGATTAGCTACATATTTTTCTGAAGAATTAGAAAAAGGTTTAGCGCGTTTTGAAGAAAAAATAACACGCGTTGAAGTACATTTTGGAGATGAAAACGGAGAGAAATTCAGCTTAAATGATAAAAAATGTGTAATTGAAGTTCGTGTAGCAAATTTACAACCTTTAACAGTTACAGACCACGCCGATACGCTTGAAAAAGCTTTTAGCGGTGCTCTTGCCAAAGCAAAAAAATCACTTACTACGACTTTCGAAAAACAGAAAGCGCATTAATTTATATATCTCAAAATATAAAAATGGCATTATCTTAATTTGAGATAATGCCATTTTTTATTTCAGCAATTTGGTCATTTCTTCCCAATGTAATATTTTAACTTTCTCGCTTGGTTTATCAGAACAATTTACCATTGATTTTGCAATATCCCGAGCTTCGATTCCTTTATATTTACTGATTCCTCCGATAAACAACGGATTGATAAATTTAAATATCCCGATTAATATTTTTTCCAGAGGTCGGCTTTCTTTTCTATCGCCTAAAATCATCGAAGGGCGAAAAATATGGGTATGATCAAAATTTTGATTGATAATATCTTGTTCGGTTTCTCCTTTTGTTCTGGTATAAAATATCGACGATTTTGCATTTGCTCCAATCGCCGAAACTAAAAAGACTGCTTTTGCTCCGTTTTCTTTTGCCAATTTTGCTGCTAAAATAGGATAATCATGATCGATTTGGTAATATAGTTTTTCGTCAGGTGTTTTCTTTTTTGTGGTTCCAAGTGAGATAAAAACTTCATCGGTTTGAATGTCTTTTACAACTTCGGGCAATGAATTAAAATCACCAATTATTGTTTTTAGTTTTGGATGCTGAACGTTCAAATCTTTCCTCACTACAATTATAACTTGTTCGTAATTTGTGTTATCCAGCAAACTTTCAAGAATATAAGATCCTACTAATCCACTTGCTCCGTATACAATTGCTTTTTTCATAATAATGCGATTTGTTTCCTCGAAGTTAGAAAATTTTGCCACAGATTTCACAGATTATTAATCTATGTTTCTATGTGTTAAATATTTTTCACGCAGATTTTGCAGATTGAGCAGATTTTTTTTGTTTTTTAATCCTTTAATCGGGAATGGCAAAAAACAAACCTGTAACTTTTAATTTACAGCTCCAGCGGAGCGAAATATGATTTTTGGCACGATTCATATGTCACCCCGATGCGGTTTTGTTGGTTGTTGTTTTTTAATTTTCTATAAATATGTCGCTCCCCTGGAGCTAAAATATACCGTGCGATACTTCCTATAATTTTTAATTCACAGCTCCAGCGGAGCAGCATATTTATAGCTATTTTTTATGTGTCACTAAAATCAGCTTCAGCCGAGCGAAATATGATTTTTGGCACGATTCATATGTCACCCCGATGGGGTTGTGTTGGTTGTTGTTTTAATTTTCTATAAATATGCTGCTCCAGCGGAGCGAAATATAATTTTTGGCACGATTCAATATGTCACCCCGATGGGGGTTTGTTGGTTGTTGTTTTTTAATTTTCTATAAATATACCGCTCCGCTGGAGCTAAAATATACCGTGCGATACTTTCTATAAATTCGTCCCGATGTTTCTATAAATATTTTGCTCCGCTGGAGCTATAAATATATCATCCTATTTTCTATAAATATGTTGTCACGCCGGGCAATGTCATTAAGTTAAGCTTTTAAAAAATAAAATTATTGCAAATTAAATCCGTTTTTATCCGCGTTTTTACGAAGTAAATCTGTTTTATCCGCG
>NZ_JAYSPC010000175.1:0-12609 GCF_043722275.1 Flavobacterium sp.
TAGCTCCAAAAAAAATAATGAAAGCAAAAGCATTTGATACCGGATTATTCAAACGAATTTTAACTTATACTAAACCTTATAAATACCGCTATTATGGCGTTATCCTTTTTGCCGTTTCTCTTTCGATTTTTGCGGCATTGCGACCTTATTTATTAAAACAAACGGTCGACGGCTATATCAAGACGCATGACAAGGAAGGTTTGTTGATGTATATTGTTTTGATGGGCGTGGTACTTTTGTGTGAAGTTTTCTCTCAGTTTTATTTTGTGTATTGGGCAAACTGGCTGGGTCAGGATATTGTGAAGGATATCAGGACGAAGCTTTTCAAGCATATTTTGAGTTTTAGAATGAAGTATTTTGATTTGGTTCCTGTTGGGCAATTGGTTACCAGATCAGTATCTGACATTGAATCGATTGCGCGTATTTTTAGCCAAGGTTTGTTTATGATTATAAGCGACTTGATGAAAATGCTGGTGGTTTTGATTTTTATGTTTTACATGAACTGGAAATTAACGTGGATTGTGGTTGTTGCAATGCCAATTTTGGTTTTTATTACCAGAATTTTTCAGCGTAAAATGCAGGTTGCTTTTGAAGAAGTTCGTACGCAAATTGCAAATATGAACTCGTTTGTTCAGGAACGTGTTACCGGAATGAAGATTGTGCAGCTTTTTAATCGTGAGAAAATTGAAGCCGAAAATTTTAAGGAAATCAATGACAAACACAGAGTTGCGTGGATAAAAACAATTTTATATAACTCGATATTTTTTCCAATTGCTGATATTATTTCGTCGATTACTTTAGGATTGGTTGTGGTTTATGGCGGATTTAAAATTCTGAATGGCGATCATTTTACGACTTTTGGAGATTTGTTTTCGTATACAATGTTTATAGGAATGCTTTTTAATCCGTTACGTCAAATTGCGGATAAGTTCAACGAGATGCAGCTGGGAATGATTGCTGCCAATCGTGTTTTTGATATTATTGATACACAAGACCATATTCAGGATACGGGAACTCTTGAAGCGCCTATTTTTGACGGAAGTATTGAATTTAAGGACGTTCGTTTTAGTTATATTCCGGAAGAGGAAGTGATTAAAGGAATTGATTTATCTGTGGCTTCGGGGCAAACTATTGCAATTGTAGGTTCTACAGGCGCCGGAAAGTCGACTATTATTAATTTACTGAATCGTTTTTACGAGATCAATAGCGGAACTATTTTTATTGATGGTCAAAACATTGAGAATTATACTTTGGCATCTTTAAGGAAACAAATTGCCGTGGTTTTGCAGGATGTATTTTTATTTGCGGATACTATATATAACAATATCACTTTGCATAATCCTGAAATCACGCGCGAAAAAGTCCTTGATGCAGCAAAGAAAATTGGTGTTCACGATTTTATTATGAGTTTGCCGGATAATTATGATTTTGATGTAAAGGAACGTGGCGTAATGCTTTCGTCAGGGCAACGCCAGTTAATCGCTTTTTTACGATCATATGTGAGTAATCCAAGTATTTTGATTTTAGATGAAGCTACGTCGTCAATTGATACTTATTCTGAAGAATTGATTCAGCGTGCTACGGAAACAATTACTAAAGGAAGAACTTCGATTATTATTGCGCACAGATTAGCGACGATTGTCAACGCAGATAAAATTGTTGTGATGGATAAAGGTTTGATTGTGGAACAGGGAACGCATCAGGAATTACTGAATAAAGCCAATGGATACTACAAAAACCTCTACGACTCCCAGTTTTCGGTGGCTAACTAGATTTTAAATGCTAAAATATTTCTTAAAAAAGTTAAATTAGCGTTATAGGAATCATAAATGTAAGATCTGAGCGAAATTATGTAACATTTAAAGAATTTGATTTTTTTATATTTGAGAATATATAATCACAATGTAAAAGAATATGCCACAAAATAGATTCTATCCTAACGAACAATTTAAAGAAATAGAAATAAATGCATCACTGCAACTTAGATATGCAATTTCAAATAAAGGCCGATTAATTAGCTTTTCGGATGAAATTCAAAACGGTCGTATCCTGAAAGGCGGTTTGAGTGATGGTTATCCAACTTTTAGGTTTAAGGTAAAAGATGACGATAAAATTGTCAATAAATATCTTTTTTTATACAAATTAGTTGCCCAATATTTCATTCCTAAAACATCTGAAGAACAAACTTATGTACTTCATTTAGATTACAACCGAAGCAATGACGATGTGAATAATTTACGCTGGGCGACAAAGGCCGAAATGATGGCGCACAGTCGTAAAAGTCCCCGCGTGATTCAGGCGAAAAAGAATCTGATCGAACACAACTTAAAAGCCGACGGACGAAAATTAACAACCACAAAAGTAATGTTAATCAAAAAAATCCTCTCAAGACCGGAACAAAAAACGCGTCTAAAAATGATCGCAAAACAATTTGGCGTAAGCGAAATGCAAATCAGACGTATCGCCAGCGGTGAAAACTGGGGGCATGTTAAGGTTTAATTTTTTAATTGTAAATTATTAATTGTGAATTATTAATTATTAATTGTAAATTATTAATATCACTATATTGTCACTCTGAGCGGAGTCGAAGAGCTTTACAACTATAGGCTGCGATTTCGCTCAGCCTGACACCCATAAGATTTCACTATAAATAAGCGAAGTCGAAGAGCTTTCCAACACGAAAGGTCTTCGACTTCGCTTTGTTTATGAAAGTATTATTTTACAGATTTAGAGGAAAACATAATTTATAATTAATAATTTATAATTAACATTCCACATTTTACCTTTTTACTTTTTTACATCTTACTGTTTTTTAAAATAATTCCTTAAATTCGCAATCACAAATAACAAAAGAAAAAATCGGAAAATGAGTTTCGGAATTATAAACTTCATTTTCGGTATTTAATACTAAAAACCAAACAAATGAAATACGACGTTATTGTTTTAGGAAGTGGTCCCGGCGGATATGTAACAGCTATTAGAGCTTCACAATTAGGCTTTAAAGTAGCTATAGTTGAAAAAGAAAATTTAGGTGGTGTATGTTTAAACTGGGGATGTATCCCAACAAAAGCATTACTAAAATCTGCTCAGGTTTTTGATTACTTAAAGCACGCTTCTGACTACGGTTTGAAAGTTTCTGAATTTGATAAGGATTTCCCGGCTGTGGTTCAACGTAGCCGTAATGTTGCTGACGGAATGAGCAAAGGAGTTCAGTTCCTTATGAAAAAGAACAAAATTGACGTTATCGAAGGTTTTGGAAAACTTAAACCAGGTAAAAAACTTGACGTTACAGATAAAGATAATAAAGTAACTGAATATAGCGCTGACCATATTATTATTGCTACAGGAGCTCGCTCTCGTGAATTACCAAACTTGCCACAAGATGGTGTAAAAGTAATAGGTTACCGTCAGGCAATGACTTTACCAACTCAACCAAAATCTATGATTATTGTAGGTTCCGGAGCAATTGGGGTGGAGTTTGCACACTTTTACAACTCAATGGGAACTGATGTTACTATTGTAGAATTTATGCCAAACATTGTGCCTGTTGAAGACGAAGATATTTCGAAACAAATGGAGCGTTCAATGAAAAAAGCAGGTGTAAAAATCATGACTAATTCATCTGTAGAGAAAATTGATACTACAGGAATTGGTGTAAGAGCAACTGTAAAAACAGCAAAAGGAGAAGAAATCCTTGAAGCTGACATTGTACTTTCGGCAGTTGGAATCAAAACTAACATTGAAAATATTGGTTTAGAAGAAGTTGGAATTGCTGTTGACAGAGATAAAATCTTAGTAAACGCTTACAACCAAACTAATATTCCCGGATATTATGCAATTGGAGATGTTACTCCCGGACAAGCTTTGGCTCACGTAGCTTCGGCAGAAGGAATTAACTGTGTGGAGAAAATTGCAGGTTTACACGTAGACCCAATCGATTACGGAAACGTTCCGGGTTGTACTTATGCAACTCCAGAAATCGCTTCGGTAGGTTTAACAGAGAAACAAGCTAAAGAAAAAGGATACGAATTAAAAATTGGTAAATTCCCATTTTCGGCTTCAGGAAAAGCAAAAGCAGCTGGTGCATCTGACGGATTTGTAAAAGTAATCTTTGATGCTAAATACGGAGAATGGTTAGGATGCCACATGATTGGTGCTGGTGTTACAGATATGATTGCTGAAGCAGTTGTAGCGCGTAAACTAGAAACTACAGGTCATGAAATCCTAAAATCTATTCACCCTCACCCAACAATGAGCGAGGCAGTTATGGAAGCTGTAGCTGATGCTTACGGCGAAGTAATACACTTGTAAAACATATTTGTAAAAACGCAATTTTTGCATTTTACAGGTTATATATAATTTTCAATTTAAAAAATCCGATTTGTGAAAGCAAGTCGGATTTTTTTTGCACTCCTTTTAATGGGATTTAAATTTTTATGTTTAAATTAATTCTCCCCAATCCAAACAAAAACCTAATCAAAATGGATAATTTTTTTTAAAGTCAAAACTAATAGCGCCATTACAAGAAGCCCAATGCCTGACAACATAATTGTATTAATAGAAAAATTAGAAATAAAATACCCGCCTGTAAACACTCCAAAAGTTACTGCTGCATTACCGCAAGTTGTAAAAATACTATTAACAAATTCCTGCGATTCCGGAGCCGAAGAGGTAAGATTTACATTGCTTAATAAAAATCCGGCGGTATGCACAAAGCCCCATAACGCAATTAGAATTAACATTGGGATATAATAAGATCCCAGAAAATACAATAATATATGAACAACTATTAGCGATAAAATAAACACAAAAATAGTAGACAAAATACCTTTACTCAAAAGTTTTCCTGCCAGCCAATTACCTCCAATTCCGCTTAATCCAAAAATCAATAACATAAAACTAATCTCAGTGCCATTCATTTTAGTGATCTTTCCTAAAAAATCTGCCATATATCCATAAGTAGAATACATTGCGGCAATCATCAAAAACGATAAAATAAAACTAATCCATAATAAAGGCTTTTTAAGAATTTTAGTTTGTGAGCCTATTGTTTGTTTTTTAATTACAAGTATAACAGGCAAAAAAAGCAATATTCCAATAAAAGATATTATATTAATAACAGCACACAAAACAAATGATGATTGCCAATTGAATAATGTCGCCATTAATGTTGCCAGCGGAACTCCTAAAACACTAGCCATAGTAAATCCTGCAAAAACAATACTGACACCTTTTGAGGATTGATTGCCTGGCAGTTCATTTGCAGCAACCGAAAGGGCAATGGACCAAAATACCGGATGCAAAAATGCCGGCAATACCCGCGCAATTAACAAAACAGTAAAACTATTTGCAAATACAGAAATAATATTTGAAACAGCAAAAACAGCCAGCACAAAAAGCATTAATTTTTTTTTATCAAATGGTGATAATAAAAGCATTATAAAGGGACCAAATAAAGCAACAATTAGTGCAAACAGACTTAAAAGCCAACCCACTTTGTCGATAGTAATAGAAAAAGCAGAGGCTATTTGCGGTAAAATTCCAATAACTCCAAATTCAGTAGTGCCAATTCCAAATGTACCAAGAGCTAAAACATAAAGTGTTCGTTTCATAAATTTATTTTTTGCAAATTTGCAGCAGTAATAAATAAATTACCCATTACTTACATTTATGTAATACACTTACTTTTTTGAAAGTAAACTGATTTTTAAATACTTATAAAAATGCCTGATTTTTTTCACGACCGAAAGCTTTATTACACTCCAATAGAATTTGCGTTAGCACATATTGGAGGAACATGGAAAATGCCAATATTATGGCGATTGCAAAACAATATTTTGCGCTTTAGCGAATTAAAGAAAGACATTCCTCATATCACAGACAAAATGCTCACGAGTCAATTAAAAGAACTCGAAAGCAAAGGTTTAATCAACAGAACAGTATATCCTACAGTACCGCCTAAAGTAGAATACAATATTACGGCCAAAGGGAAAAAAGCGATTCCGGTGATAGAAGTAATAATGAAATATGGATATGAACTTATTAAAGAAGAAGGAATAGAATACCCGCCTATAAAGTAAGGTATGAAACCTTTATTTACAGATATAATTTAAAAAATCCGATTTGTGAAAGCAAGTCGGATTTTTTTTTGACCCGTTTTCTTCATAAAACATTCATAAATCAGTAAAAATTACTTTTCTGGTTGTAGTAAAAAAATTATATTTACTTATACGAAATAATTATTCTAAAATACAAGCAATGGAAAATACACCAATATTTTTTGCCGACGGAGAAAGTCCAAAAATGATTGACGCATTCAAAAAAGCACAACAAACTTTTAAATATTTCTGGAGAGAATTATCATGGGAATATCGCCGAATAGTTCCTGCACTTGATGTTGCGTGCGTAAAACTAGCATTTACTCAGGAAATAAATAATGATACCGTTGTAGAACATATGTGGATTAACGATATCAATTTTGATGGCGAAAAAATCAAAGGCATATTAGTAAACGATCCTAACGAATTGACCAATGTAGCTAATGGCGAATATGTTGAAATTCCGTCAAACCAAATAAGCGATTGGTTATTTGTAACGCAGGACAAAACTTATGGAGGTTTTACAATTCAGGCAATGCGATCAGAAATGAGCGAAACCGAAAGAGAAGAACACGATGCAGCGTGGGGATTAAATTTTGGCGATTACAATGATATTCTGGTTGCTTATGAGCAAAAAGAAAATCCCGAAAATTTAATCGAACACCCAATGAGCCGAAACATGCAGGAAAGTCTGGTTGAATTTGTAAAGTCAAACCCAAACGAACTTACAGCGCAAGATGAACTGGGATATACATTTTTACACCGCGAAGCAATTGCAGGAAACAGCACAATTGTAAAAGTATTATTAGAATCCGGCGCGGATAAAAATGCTAAAACCTACAACGCTAAAACGCCTTTGGATTTTGCCAAAGAACTAAAATGGGATCATTTAATTGAAGTACTTTAATTATAGTAAACTTTTTTTCTAACAAGAAACATAGATTTTGTATTCTCAAAAAGGCGTTTCACTTATTGAAACACACATACAATCTATGCGAAAGAAATATATTTCTTTATAACACACTTTTTTTCATCCAAGTAAAATCTATGTTTCTATGTGTTAAATAATTTGAATCCAATAAATCATCAACAATAAAAAAATCCGATTTGTGAGAACTAATCGGATTTTTTATTTTAAATAACTTTTAAACCATATAAAAACTTTGATTTTTAAATAGTTAAAAACATAACAATCCTTTAAAATGTTAAAAAATGGACTTGTCAACTTTAATGATGACAACATTCTTATTTAATTGTTTGACATTTGAATCATTGCGAAATAAGTTAAAAAAACTACAATGAAAAATTCAAGAAAACTAAAAATTCATACAAAATTCAAAGGGGAATATGGCAGTACAAAAATTCCGGTAATAAAATTAGAAGGTAAATGGCTTAAAAAATTTGGTTTTAACGAAGGGCAAATGATCAGCGTAAAACAACAGCAAAACAAGTTGACAATAACAATCGAAAAAGAATAGAAACGATATTTTCAACCAAAATTTTCGTAACTAATTTAACCTCAGCCTTCAACATATTCAGGAATACCATTAATTGATATAAAAAAGACTTCTTGTGGCACATTTAAGAGCAAAAGCAAAATAATTTTGCATAGTTCTAAAATCAAAACAGAACGTCAAATAAATACCAATTTAAACATTCCAAAAATGAAAACAAAAATCGCAATCCTAGTACTTATTACTTTTTCTATTATTAGTTGTAAAAAACATTACGAGAAAAAAATGATAGATTCAGAAATAAATAAAAATTCAAATCCAATAGAACAATTAAATTCTGGCAATCAACGATTTATATCCGAAAAATCAATTCATCCACACCAAACCAAAAAATCTGTTTTAGCAAATCAGGACTCACAAAATCCTTTTGCCGTGATCATAACATGTTCTGACAGCAGAGTTTCTCCCGAAATCGTTTTTGATCAGGGAATTGGCGATTTATTTGTCATTCGTAACGCCGGAAATTTAATTTCAGATATTGATATGGGAAGCATTGAATATGCCGTAGAACATCTCGACACAAAATTAGTCGTAGTTTTAGGCCATACAGAATGTGGCGCAATCAAAGCATATATCAACGATAAAGACGGCGCTTACAAAAAACATTTCAATCATATTGATAACATTGTAGAAACTATTTCGCAGGAAAAAGAAGAAATCGAAGCCGATAAAACAACTCCAAAAGCAACAAATTATTTAGGCGCCATCGATGCAAATATCAAACATTCATTAAAATTAATTCAGGACAATCCTATTATAAAAGAGCACAAAATAAAAGTCGTTCCCATGTTATACGATGTACATACAGGAAAAGTAATTAATTTATAAATATAAATTAGAATAAAATCTAAAATCAGAAATCCGATATATGAAAATGTATCGCATTTTTTTGTTTTGTCAATCCGCATTTGATTTATTTGACAATCTCAATATGGAAAACAATTACAATCAATATCAACAATTATATTTTGGGCGTATCCCTTCGGGTCGGGCTTTCGGCTATATCTTTTATTCCACAAAAGTTACATAAAAGGATACCGCCTCAATCCCTTACGCGAACTTTGGTTTTCATAATAATATCATTTTGTTATTTAAATATTCTCACAAAAAAAGATTATTTTAGCATAAGATTCAAAACCAAAACCCGCACATTCAATTAGTTACAAATAAAAAAATGTTATTATTATGAATGCAGAAATATCAGAATACAATAATTTGCAAACCTCCGCAGATAAAGAAATCTGCGATCAGCTGGCCACAATAATCAATAAAAATTTACCAAATGCCGAAAATAAAATCTGGCACGCACATCCGGTTTGGTTCCTGGACGGAAATCCAATTGTAGGTTACAGCAAATTAAAAAACAACGTTCGATTACTTTTCTGGAGCGGACAATCCTTTGACGAAGAAAACCTCATCGATGAAGGTTCCTTCAAAGCAGCCGAATTTCGCTATACTTCCCCCGCACAAATCAATAAAACCGACATAGAACGATGGCTCAAAAAAGCGCAGGAAATACAATGGGATTATAAAAACCTGATCAAACGAAAAGGAGTTTTAATAAAATTAAACCATTAATTATTTCCGTATTTAATTTCAATACTATTCTAAAATTATGAGTCGCCGACACCGAAAAACCAAAATACCGCCAACCACAAAAAAAGAAATTATTGTTTTTATTATCAAGGTGCTTTCAATCCCACTTTCCTTACTTTCATTTATTTACTTAACGAGACAATACAACAATTTCATAATTATAAAATTTGAATTTGTACTTTATATCTACATCATTTCCGGTCTTACTTTTGGCTTTTTATTTTATAATTATGAGAAAAAACAAGAAGGAAAAAACTTTAAAATACTCGAACACTTTTTATTAATTCTTTTAATCTACGGTTCAATTTCGTCCACCGTTTTTTTGATTGCAAACGAATATTTATCGACAAATAAAGAATATAAAATACTCTCGCCTATTATTGCAAAACACGAAAGTTTTAAAAGATCTCCCAATAGTATCACCGTAAACATTGAAGGAACCGAAAGAGAAATCAATATTCACAACTGCGATTTCAAGAAAATTAGTACTTATAATTTTGCCGAAATAAAAATAAAAAAAGGATATTGGAATTTTCCCATTATAATGGAAACTACATTAAAACTTGATAAATAAATAAGTTACTTTTAACCCTAAATACAAATAGTAATCTTGTTTACCTCAATCAATAAAATGGAAATTGCACCAATAAAAAATACCGATTACGACGCTTTAAGAAACCTATTTTTAAACGAAAGAAAATCAACATTTTCGTGGCTTGATACATCAAATTATCAATTAAAAGATTTTGATAAGGAAATTCATGGCGAAGAAGTTTTGGTCGCCAGTATTGATAATGTTGTTATTGGCTTTATTTCAATTTGGATGCCTAACAATTTTATTCATCATTTATATGTTGATGAAAAATATCATGACAAAGGCATTGGAACTCAATTATTAAAAGCCGCAATTGAAAAAACCAAATTCCCAATTACTTTAAAATGTTTAGAGGATAATATAAAAGCCGTTGCCTTTTACAGACAAAAAGGATTTATAGAAAAAGAGAGAGGACCATCTACAAACGGAGATTATATATTATTTAAGTTATCAGAAAACATAAAGTAAAATCTATAAATCTTCCCAATTAATTATACAATATCAAAATTAAGAATACTTAAGATCAATTCAATAATGGCAAATACTTATTACTCATATTTAGCATTTATAGCACCAACTTCTGACGCTAATCTCATTGCTTTAAAAAATAATTTAGAATCTTTTTATCAATCCGTAACCGAAAACAAACCTGAAATTGTACTCGAAAACAATCAAATCAACCTTGTCTTCGAAGACAATTATCGTTTATATATTGCATTTTCAGAAGAAGCTTATGTCAACGAAGAAGCTCTTGAAATTGCCGCAGAATCAAAACTTGATTGGAATGAAACCGCATTTGATAAAGCAAAATTAGAAACGTGCAACAAACGATTTGAAGTTTGGGGCGATGATGATTTTGATATGGAATATTTCAACGACAGTTTATATATCATTGAAGAAATAGAAAGATTCAATGATGTCGTTATTTTTAATATGCAATAATAAAAATAATCTTAAATACAAAAATGATAGAAGAATTTATAACCTACAAAAAATTCAATAATAAAAATTCAGCCGAAAAATTTGGGCAATTGTTGGAAAAGGAGAAGATAGAATATATATTAGAAAATAATTCTTTAAGTTTAGATGCGTCATTAACGGGAAACAATTTTGGATCTGAATTTTGTGTAAAAATCAATAAAAGTGATTTTAAAATAATAGACGAAATTCTGGAGAAAAACGCAGAAGAAGACATTAATGAAATTTCTAGTGATTATTATTTACTCACATTTTCTGATGAGGAATTAATTGATATTATAACTAAAAGTGATGAATGGAGTACGTTTGACGTTTCGCTTGCTAAAAAAATGCTGAAAGAAAAAGGCAAAGAAGTTACTAAGGAAGAAATCGAAAACATTCAAAATAAAAGATTATTAGAATTATCAAAACCTGAAAAAAGTCAAAACGGATATATAATTGCAGGTTATATTTTTGCAATTCTGGGCGGTTGGCTATCGATTTTTATTGGTTGGCATTTATTGACTTACAAAAAAACATTGCCAAACGGAACTCAGGTTTATGCTTATTCTGAAAATGATCGAAAACAAGGAAATAGAATTTTTATTATTGGCATAACATTTTTAGTGCTTTGGTCATTATACTTTCTTTTTAAATAATTTTTTATTTTTCTTTAAACTCATTTCAGCAACCCTTTAAATTGATATATAAAACAAATTTTTAAACATTAAACAATTACAACGCAACCATTTAGCAAAATTGACATCTTTTAGATAAACCAATCAAAAAGTTTAAACCATGAAAAAAATGTTTTTGTTAATCGCCGTTGTCTTATTTGTTTCTTGTAATAACGATGATAAGAATTCCTCTAATAACCAGTTAAAAGGAAGTTGGAAACTTGTTAATACTTCTGGAGGTATTGATGGTACAACATCTCCAAAACCGGTAGATCAGCAAATAATTTTAGAATTTTCTAAGACTACTTTGAAAACTTATATCAATGCAAATTTAACGAACACTCAAAACTATTCTTTTCAAACGAAAAAATCAATTTTTGGCGGTATTAAAAAAATGATTGTGCTTCAAACCAATTCGTTAGCAAATGATATTGCCAGAATACAATCTATTGAAATTACTGGCGATAAATTATATTTACGAGATGAATGTTTTGATTGCTTTACAATGGAATATGTCAAGATAAATCCTGCTGCGTTCTAAAATCTTCTAAATAATAAATGTGTAGAATAGCCCCGATGGAAACGGCATCCTTTTTCTTGCTTCTTTAGCAAGGGAAAGATATAGTGTACAGCGGGACAAAAGGTCTTGAAAAACCTGATTTGTTATGCTCCAAAAAATAAAAATCCGCTTTTCAAAATCATTTGAAAAAGGAACTTTTTTTGACAACGCAGTTACTAAATATATTTACCTGGAAAAAATCGATAACAACTATGAAATATCTATTTCATGCAATGAATCTATTAAAACCGATTTAAGTTCGTCCCAATATTTTATCGCCTTAAGAAATGATATGCAAAAGGATTTTCCTAAAAATAAACTGATCTTTAAATTAGTTGTGGAAGATCTCGATAATGTAGTAAAACGAATTGAGTAATTTAAAACACAACGTTTACGCTCAACAAACCCGACAGGTTTTAAAAACCTGTCGGGTTTAACAACGCAAAGTCAGAATCACCTTTTGTATTAAATAGCGATTATTGTAGTAATAATTATAACACAACGTTTCCACCCACAAACCCGACAGGTTTTAAAAACATAAGTGTTCGGAAGATATTTTAAGTTGTATTAAATAGTGGTGATTTACTGGGATCTCCATCGCAGATTACCACTA
>NZ_JAYSPC010000176.1:0-14209 GCF_043722275.1 Flavobacterium sp.
CATTAATAAAATACGATATATGGAAAAATTGTTAGAAAAAAATATGAGTTGTTTAAAAAACAGCCTTTTTATCACAATTTTAAAATTCAATTTTTATTATTTTTTCTGCAAAATTCTCATTTACGAAACCGATATAGGTTAATTTGTGCATTATGTTAGGTATTTTTGTTAAATTTGCTATTATTTTTTAAAGATTTTTATCATGAAGACAATCTCCCCCGCTCTTGAAGTGATATCAAACTCATACGGCAGTTCTTTTACCTATATTAAACATGCCGAAAAGACCAATATTAAGTCTCATGTCTGGCATTATCATCCTGAAATTGAACTGGTTTATATTAATGGAGGCGCCGGTAAAAGACAAATAGGAAGCCATGTGTCCTATTATACAAATGGGAGTTTGATATTAATAGGTTCTAATTTACCTCATTGTGGTTTTACAAATGAGCAAACAGGGAATACAACAGAAACAGTTATTCATATAAAACCTGAATTTTTAGGAAATGATTTTTTTTCGGCTCCGGAAATGAAAAAGGTTCAGAATATTTTGAGTCAGGCAAAAGGCGGAATCGCTTTTGGTGGAGAAACCAAAAAGAAACTTGGTAAAAAAATCGAAATGATGGAAGATCAACTTCCATTTGAACGTTTGCTTACACTTTTGAGTATTTTGAATGAATTAGATGCATCCGAAGATTATACAGTTTTGAACGCTGATGGTTTTTCATTAGAATTACAAACGCAGGATAATGATCGTATCAATGTAATTTTTAATTATGTTAAAGATCACTTTCAGGAATCAATTGCTATTGACGAAGTTTCGAGTTTGGTAAGTATGACGACACCTTCTTTTTGTCGTTATTTTAAAAAAATATCCAATAAAACATTTACCGAATTTGTAAACGAATATCGTTTAGTTCATGCTTCAAAACTATTGGCCGAAAAACCTATAAGTATTAACGAAGTATGTTATGAAAGCGGATTCAATAATTTTAGTCACTTTAGTAAATCCTTCAAACAATATACAGGTAAAAGCGCTTCGCAATACCGCCACGAACACAAAATTATTATCAGCTAAAAAAACTTTTATCTGATTGAAAACCTGAACTTCAAAAGAAGCTTCGGTTTTTTTTTGTTTTACGATACGAAAGAATTTAATATATGGTGCGAAGTCGCAGCTACTTTTGGAATTTGGAATTTAATATTTGGAATTTGCATTTAGCTTTTTTGGAATTTAAAATTTGGAATTTATTAATTTTGTTGTTGTTATAAAAATTATATTTACATACTTGTTATTCTCGAATGATAACAAGTACGTAAATAATCGATTAATATCATCACCAAATTTTATAACTTAATGAATTTATTTAGAAACTCTGTAACATTCCTTATTATAGGAATGACTTTTTTGAGCTGTAACAAAAAAGAAGTCGCATTTCAGGATCCTTTAATTACCAATCGCGATACAACCGTAAATCCTGCCGAAGATTTTTTTAATTATGCCAATAATGGCTGGTTCAAAAAAAATCCTATTTCGAAAACAAACAGCAGTAACGGAATAATGAGAACCGTTATTGATACGATTAACGGACAAATTAAAAGTATCTGCGAAAATTCGGCTAAAGATGAATCGGTTGTAAAAGGAAGTAATAAACAGAAAATTGGTGACTTTTATGCATCAGGAATGGATACAATTGCCATCGAAAAAGCAGGTTTGTCTCCGCTAAATGCAGAAATCAAAAAGATAAACTCAATTACAGATATTTCGGGAGTAATCACGACAATTGCACATTTGCAAACCATAGGAGCAGAACCGGCATTTACATTTTATGTGGGACAAGATGATAAAATAAGTACAAAATATGCTTTGTTTTTTGGACAAGGCGGTTTAGGAATGAAGCAAAGAGATTATTATCTGGATTCGGACAAACGAAATGTTGAAATTCGTGCCGCTTACTCGGGATATCTTAATAAAATGATGCGATTTCTTGGAGAAGAAGAAAGTGTTGCTGTAAAAAATGCCGCAACAATTATGAAACTCGAAACTGATCTGGCAAAATCTTCCCGCAAATTAGAATTGCTTCGCGATCCTATAAAAAATTACAATAAACTTTCGGTTGCTCAATTCAATGCCATTACGCCAGATATTGATTGGAAAAAAGTATTGCTAGTTTTAGGCGTTGCAAAAGCCGACTCGGTTATTGTAGGTCAGCCGGAATTTTTCAAAGCATTAAATACTACGCTTAAAAAATATACTGTTGAAGAATGGAAAACATATCTTAAGTCAAATCTTGTAAAAGCTTATGCACCTTATTTGACTTCGGCAATCGAAAAAGAAAATTTCAATTTCTATTATACAGTTATGAACGGAGTTTCTACTCAAAATCCTCGTTGGAAAAGAGTTGTAGAGCAAACAGATGCTTCTTTAGGAGAATTAGTGGGTCAGGTTTATGTGACCGATTATATGCCAAAAGGCGTCAAAGAGAAATTATTGGAAATAGGAAATAATATTCGTGATGTATTCGCTTCCCACATTAAAAAATTAGACTGGATGAGCGATGCTACGAAACAAAAAGCATTATTCAAACTGGGTAAAATGGTAATGAAACTGGGATATCCGGATAAGTGGAAAGATATGAGCCAACTTTCTATAGACAGAAATTCCTACTGTGGAAATGTGATGAAATCAAAAATTTGGGAATACCAGTTCATGATTAATAAATATGGAAAACCAGTTGACAGAAACGAATGGATAATGCAGCCGCAAACGTATAATGCGTATTATAACCCAAGTAATAACGAAATTGTGATTCCGGCTTGTAATATTATAGTTCCGGGCTATGAAGGTCGCATGCCGGACGATGCTATATTGTATGGTATAATTGGTGGTTCTTTCTTCGGACATGAAATTACGCATGGTTTTGATGATCAGGGAAGTCAATATGACGAAAAAGGAAATTTAAATAACTGGTGGACAGCCGAAGATTTGAAAAAATTCAAAGCTAAAACGCAATTAATAGTCGGTCAATACAATAAATTTTCAATACTTGGGAAAAATGTAAATGGTGACGCGACTCAAGGTGAAAATATCGCCGATTTAGGTGGTGTAATTATGGGTTATGAAGCGTTTCAGAAAACAGCACAATTTAAAAACAAGGAAAAAATCAGCAGCCTAACTCCTGAACAGCGTTATTTCCTTGCATATGGTTATTCCTGGATGATTAACAGAAGAGATGAATCTAAAATTAATCAGATAATGACAGATGTTCACGCGCCGGAACAATTCAGAGTCAACGGGCCTTTGAGCAATATTCCGGAATTTCATAAAGCATTCAATGTCAAAAAAGGAGATAAAATGTATCAGCCCGATAGTTTACGTGTAGTAATCTGGTAAGAGTTTAAATAAATTACATTAAAACCATTCGTTTCGGCGAGTGGTTTTTTGTTTTCA
Organism: Flavobacterium sp.; assembly: GCF_043722275.1. GTDB lineage: Bacteria > Bacteroidota > Bacteroidia > Flavobacteriales > Flavobacteriaceae > Flavobacterium. The sequence goes on from NZ_JAYSPC010000176.1 coordinate 3,449, forward strand.
TAGATTACCCGTGGGTTTGACGGGTTTAACTGGTTTTCGCTGTTTTTTTGCCGCGGATTATATGGATTAAAAATGATTTTTTTTTGCCACGAATTTCCCGAATTTGATTATTGAAATTAGGATAATTTTTTTGAAACGAATTAATCCCAAAAATCATTTTAATCTGTGGCATTTTACCAATAAATTATCCCACAATACAATTCGTGAAAATTCGTGCAATTCGTGGCGAACTTTTTTTACAAAATATATCACAAACACATAATGAAACTATCAAAAAACAAGTCGGATTTTTCATATAATATATTTGGAAAGAGGTATATTTACAATCCCTAATCAGAAAAAAACAAACTATGAAAAACTTTAGAATTCTAGTATTTACGGTTCTTTTATGCGCTTCGTCAATGAGTTATGCGGCAAAAGTAGATACGTTACAAGTGGTAAGTACAGCCATGAGCAAAACCTACAAAGCTGCGGTTGTTTTACCAAATTCGTATTCAAAAAGCAAATCGGCATTTCCGGTGATGTATTTATTGCATGGCGCTTACGGACATTTTGGCGATTGGTTGAAAAATACTCCAAACAAAAAATTAGTACAAGGTTTATCTGATCAATACAATATTATCATTGTAATGCCCGAAGGCGAAACTTTCAGTTTTTATTTAGACAGTCCCGTAAATAAAGGAAGTCAGTTTGAAACTTTTATTACACAAGAGGTGATTCAGAAAGTGGATAAAACCTATAGAACGATAAGCAACAGAAACGGAAGAGTAATTACAGGACTTTCTATGGGAGGTCATGGCGCTTTGTATTTATCGGCAAAACATCCCGAATTATTTTGTGCCGCCGCAAGCATGAGCGGAGCAGTCGATATGAGTACAATGCTGAATCGTGAATCTTCGGCGCAAGTAGTAAAATTGATGCAGCCTGTTTTTGGAGACAAAAGCGACAGCTCAGAAATGTATGCACAATACGCCGTAATGGGAATGTTAGACAAACTAAAAGCAAATAAACTGCCTCTAATTATTGATTGCGGAGTAGATGATTTTTTAATAGAACCTAACAGAGAATTACATAGAAGATTAGTATATAATAAAGTAGAACACGATTACACAGAACGTCCCGGAGCACATACATGGGATTATTGGGAAAATTCATTGCCGTATCACGTATTATTTTTTAATAAAATTTTGCTTAAAAATCAGCAGGTTACAAAAAAATAATAGAAATTTTTAACAAGAACTACATCAAATATTTTTTTTGGTTTGATTTTTGGAATACCTTTATGTATATATAAAACCTTAAAATTAAAATTATGAAAAAGATATTTATACTTTTCGCGGTTGTTGGATTAATCGCGTTTTCTGGATGTTCAAATAATGATGATGATGTAGATAATGATACAATTCCTCAGGCATTTGAAATTAATAATGTTAACTTAGGTAGAGTTGCAGATAATGAATACAATTTAAAAAGTACATTTCAATTTGAAGTAGGCGGAAATTTATACGATGATGAAACAGTTTTAATTTACCGATTAACTGGTACTATCAATCCAAGTACCCCAGTTTGGCAATTAATACCAAGAACTATCTATTTAGATAATGGAAACGAATTAGATTACGATTTTGACTTCAGTAAAATTGACTTTATTATTACAGCAAGAGGAACTTATAATTTACTAAATACTCCGAGTTATATTAATAATCAGACTTTTAGAGTTGTAATTGTACCTTCTGTATTAGCTTCAACACTTAAAACAGATAATTATTTAGATGTGATGAAAACTTTAAAGTTAAATGAAAGTGAGATCAAGAAAGTTAATTTGTAATTTTCATAATTAGACAAAAAGGAGATCGCAAGATCTCCTTTTTTTATGAATATGTGTTTATTGTTTAACAAATGTAAATTGTTCAGCATATGACAATTGGCTGGTAATGTCGCCTGAAATATTTATAAAATAAAGTCCTGCAGGTAAATTTGAAATATTAACATTAATGAGATTTGAATTTAATAAGGAAAAATCGTTTGAATTTACGACATTACCCATAATATTTACAATGCTGACAAGAGCATTTTTAAAATTTTTACCACCATATAAACTTGTGTCTGTGTTTTCAATATTTAGTATTGAAGTAGCTGGGTTGGGATATATTATTAATGATGATTTTGAATATCCACTTGTGGAAGAAGTTAAACTTATTTCGTTACTGTAGTACGTTTCTCCAAGATAACCATTATCTGTTGCAATACGTCTATAGTTGTAAATTGGAACTGTAGGTTGGTTTCTTCCAGTCCCAGGAATAAATTCAGGTGTTGGTGGGGTATAATCTTTGGATGTTGCTTCTGGAATATTAGTCCAATTACTAACTTTTAATCCGCGTTCGCTAATTATCTGACTCTGCCATTGATAAAACAGATAAGTATTTTTATCAGATATTGTAGTTGTTCCAGTAATAATAGATGGTTTTTGAATTAAGTTTGTAGATGAGATCTCTAAATTTTGGTCGCAACATATGGTATTATTATCTCGTATCGCTCTCATTGATATTTTTAATGTATTGCTTGCTATTTTTAAATTTTGATATAAAGCAATTCTTCTTACAATATAGGAGTTGTCTTTATTGCTGTTAAAACGTGGTAGATACATTGAATTTAAAGATATTGAAGATTGATTAGAAATTGTATTCCAAGCTCTTTCTTCTGCAGCTGTGCCATTTGTTATGGAATATTCCCATTCATATTTCTCAATAATTACACTTGGATCGCGTCTCGTTGGAGTATTAAGAGGATTTTGAAGAATATTTAAATTTATAGATGCTTGATCTCCTAATATATCTTTTGGATTAGTAGTGGCGATTTCAATTGAGCCGTCAGAATTTGTCGAGCCAGTAACACGAATTTCATTTGAAGTGATTGGTGATGGAACAACAGTAATAGTTATAGTATTACTTCCATTAGGTAAATCACTAGCCCCATTATACCCTAAAAATCTTTTTATTGTTAGGTTCTTAAGTTGCGTAGTGTAATCTAGATATAAAGTTTTAGAGGCGTTGTCTACTCCTACAATATTTCCATTGTCAATAGTCCATCGACTATTTACACCATATATGTAATTTTCATAAGGGTTTAAGTATTGAGAACCTAATATGGGAGCGGGTTTTTCGCCTAGTCGCACCGTTTGATTACAGCATAAAGTATTGGTTATTTTTGAGGGATTAGGTGCATCTGCAGGTGGGTTTATAGTTCCTCCGCCCATTGTAGCATTTTTTACAACAGCGATGTAACCACTTTTGTATGAAACATTACTAGCTGTTTTGTACTCTGCATAAATATAACCTCCTGAAGTTTGAAAATCACTCCAGTTTAAATTGACCACAAAACTTCGCGAGGCTATTTTACCTTCATTGAAAATTAAAATTCCGCCATTACCTCCGATAACAACATTGGCATTAAGTCCATATATAGAATAGATGCTAATTGTACCAGTATTTCCTGGAATTACAGGCATTTCAACTCGAACTCCTAAGGAGACACTAGAATTAGGCGTTCCTCCTAAATTAATTGGTCCGCTACTGCTTACACTCGCTCCATTCACTGCTGTGGGTGTTAGAATAACTTTTTGTGCGAACATCACTGTATTAAATACAAGTAATAAAACGAGATAAATGTATTTTTTTCTCATAATAAAAGGCTTTTAAATAGTTTATAATGATGTAAATATATCCTATATAAAAGTATAATCTTATTTTAAATTGTTAAATTATAATATTTATCTTATAATTTAACAATTGATAAAACAATAATCGTAAGAATTTACTTTTTTTTAGGTTTTTAATCAATGGTTTATCCTCAATCTTGTCCTTCCGAGGAACGAGGAATCTCCGCAAGTAACTCCGTAAAGAATTAATAGTATAAATATAAAGGAAGAAAAAGTCTTTGTCGAGCTACTTACGTAGATCCTTCCTGCGTCAGGATGACAAGATTGTGGTTATTTTGTGTATAAGTGCAAATTGTAAATCTAGTTTTCGCTCGCAGTTCTAAATTTCTCTAATTCTTGTCAGCAACGGTCAAATAATCCCATTAAAAAAAGGAGACTGTTTTTGCAGTCTCCTTTTTTATAAATATATGTCTTGAAAAACTATTCTTCCAATTTCGGAGCTTCTTCTGCATCCTTTCCGTATTTTAGAGAAACCAAAATTCCCACTAAAAGTGAAAGAGCAATAAATCCTAAAGATGCCCATTCAGGAACCGGAACCCATTCATGTAAAATCATTTTTAAACCTACAAAAAGTAAAATTGCTACTAAGCTATATTCTAAGTAACTGAATTTTGCCAACATATTCGCTAAGAAAAAGTACATAGAACGTAATCCCAAAATAGCAAAAATATTAGAACTGAATACTAAAAACGGATCTGAGGTAATGGCTAAAATTGCAGGAACGCTGTCCACAGCAAAAAGAACATCCATAACTTCAATAACAATCAAGGCAACAAATAGAGGAGTAGCCGCTTTTTTTGCTGATTTTGTAGTAATGAAAAATTTCTCATGTTCCATTTCAGACGTGATCGGAATAATTTTTCCTAATGTTTTATATACAAAAGAATCCTTTGGCTCAAAGTCATCATCATCTCCGGAGAACAACATTTTTAGCGCAGTAAAAATTAGGAAAGCACCAAATACATAAGTCGTCCAGGTAAATTTATTGATTAACATTACACCAAAGAAAATCATTAATCCGCGGAAAATAACAGCGCCTAAAATTCCCCAGAATAAAACTCTGTGTTGGTATTTTTGCGGAATTTTGAATGAAGCAAAAATAATTGCAATCACAAAAATATTATCGACACTTAAAGATAATTCAATCAAATAACCTGTAATAAACTTCATTGAAGCTACGGCAGGTTTAAGATTGTCAGGATTTGCAATATAATCTGTAGTATAAAGCCAGTAAATTACTCCCGAAAACAAGAAGGACATTGTTACCCAAATAATGGTCCATTTACTTGCTTCTTTGGTGCTTATAATATGAGGGGTTTTATTAAAAACTCCTAAATCTAAAGCAAGGATAAAAACTACGGCTAATAAAAATAAAATCCAGACAATCATGATACTTCTTTTTAGTGATTTACAAAGATAAGTTTTGAAGTTTAACTTAAAAATTAATTATTAGAAAATTACTTTCAAATTTATAAACCCGACAGGTTTTTAAAACCTGTCGGGTTTGCTAGCTCGTAAAATAAGACAAAAAAAGTGCCATCGATTAAGATGGCACTTTTAAGATATAATCTAAGCTTTGAATTATAGCGCTGATTTTACAGTTTTGATAATTCTTGCAGCAATTTTGTATGGATCACCATTTGAAGCTGGTCTTCTGTCTTCTAACCAACCTTTCCAACCTTTTTGAACCGTCATTAAAGGAATTCTGATTGAACAGCCTCTGTCAGAAACTCCATAAGAGAAATCGTGAATAGAAGCAGTTTCATGTTTACCAGTTAAACGTTGGTCGTTGTAAGCACCGTAAACCGCAATGTGTTCAGCAGTAACAGGACGGAAAGCCTCACAAATTTTTTCGTAAGTTGCCTGATCTCCACATGTTCTTAAAACTTCGTTAGAGAAGTTAGCATGCATACCTGAACCATTCCAGTCTGTATCTCCAAGTGGTTTTGGGTGATATTCTATATAGTAACCATATTTTTCAGTCAAACGATCTAATAAGTATCTTGCAATCCAAATTTCATCACCGGCTTTTTTAGCACTTTTAGCAAATAATTGAAATTCCCATTGTCCGCAGGCAACCTCTTGGTTGATACCTTCAAAGTTAATTCCGGCAGCGATACATAAGTCAGCATGTTCTTCTACTAATTTTCTACCGTGAGTGTTTTTTCCACCTACAGAGCAGTAGTACATACCTTGTGGAGCAGGATAACCTCCAACAGGGAAACCTAATGGCAATAAAGTTTTAGTATCCATGATGAAATACTCTTGTTCGAAACCAAACCAAAAATCACCATCATCATCAATAGTAGCTCTACCATTTGATGAGTGCGGAGTTCCGTCAGCATACATAACTTCTGTCATAACTAAATATCCGTTGATGCGAGTTGGATCAGGATAAATAGCAACAGGAACTAATAAACAGTCTGAAGAACCGCCTTCAGCTTGTTTTGTCGACGAACCATCAAATGACCAATTTTCAAGTTCTTCTAATGTTCCTTTGAAATTTTCATGCTCTTCAACTTTAGTTTTACTTCTAAGATTTTGAGTTGGTTCATATCCATCTAACCAAATGTACTCTAACTTAATTTTAGCCATAATAATATAAATTAATTTTTTTGTTTTTTTTTGTTGGGTCAAATATAGATTTATTTTTTTAGTCCTAAAAATTAGGGGGCTGTTTTGTTTAGTGGGCTATTATTTTTTAGATAAGCGCAATTTTATAAGGGGTATATTTTTAAAAAAGCAATTTTTATTACCATTAAAAAATAAATTCGTAAAAATGAGAGTTGTTTTTTGAATTTCAGGGTTAAGGAATTGTGAAAAAATGTTTATTTAATGAATATTACTGTGGTATTTTGTTATATTTCTTTCAATTGAATTAATTATTCTTTGATAAAAGCTTCTAATGTTGAAAAATCATCGGATAAAAATCTAAAATTTATCTTTAAAACAGGCTGTTTAATTGATTATATTTGTTCCTCTTTTTTTAGTGAAAATTATTACGAATTTTAAAATTATATACATGTCAACATTACGTTTCCAAGCTTTAAAAGAAGCTTCTACAAGAAAGCCGGTACATTTTGAAGAAATCGACAGAAAGTCTAATATTTTTGGTGCAAATGTGTTTAATGAAAAAGCAATGAAGCAGTTTTTAACTTCTGATGCTTTAAAGGGTGTTAGAGACGCCATTCAGCACGGAACTAAAATTGACAGAAAACTGGCAGATTATATCGCCATGGGAATGAAGGAATGGGCATTGTCAAAAGGTGTCACTCATTATACACATTGGTTTCAGCCACTAACAGGAACAACAGCAGAAAAACACGATGCTTTTTTTGATATTTCATATGACGGAAGTGATCCTGTAGAAAAATTTGGCGGAGCACAATTAGTACAACAGGAACCGGATGCATCAAGTTTCCCGAATGGCGGAATCAGAAATACATTTGAAGCCAGAGGTTATACAGCGTGGGATCCAACTTCTCCTGCATTTATATATGGAACAACTTTATGTATCCCGACAGTTTTTATCGCATACACAGGAGAAGCATTAGACAATAAAATTCCGTTATTACGAGCTTTATCAGCAATGGATGAAGCAGCGACCGAAGTTTGTAAATATTTCGATAAAAATGTAAAAAAAGTAACAGCAACTTTAGGTTGGGAACAGGAATATTTTTTGATTGACAAAGCATTAGCCAATTCGCGTCCGGATTTAATGATGACCGGAAGAACATTATTAGGACATACATCTGCAAAAGGGCAACAATTAGACGATCATTATTTTGGATCAATCCCCACGCGTGCTTTAACGTATATGAGAGATCTGGAACAAGAATGTATGTTGTTGGGAATTCCGGTAAAAACACGTCATAACGAAGTGGCGCCAAACCAGTTTGAGCTGGCTCCAATTTTTGAAGAAACAAATCTTGCCGTCGATCATAATTCATTATTAATGGATGTAATGCAAAGAGTTGCAGAACGCCATGATTTTAAAGTATTATTTCATGAAAAACCATTTAAAGGAGTAAATGGATCAGGAAAACACAACAACTGGTCATTGGCAACAGATACAGGAGTCAATTTATTAAGTCCGAGTAAAACGCCAATGAGCAATTTACAATTTTTGACATTCTTTATCAATACCATAAAAGCGGTTAATGATTATGAAACTTTATTAAGAGCATCGATTGCAACAGCAAGTAACGATCACAGGTTAGGAGCAAATGAAGCACCGCCGGCAATTATTTCGGTTTTTATTGGAGCACAATTAACAAAAGTTTTATCTGAGTTAGAAAGCGTAACAACCGGAAAACTATCTCCTGAAGAAAAAACAGATTTAAAACTAAATGTAGTCGGGAAAATTCCAGATGTACTTTTAGACAATACAGATAGAAACAGAACTTCGCCGTTTGCCTTTACAGGAAATAAATTCGAGTTTAGAGCCGTTGGTTCAAATGCAAATTGTTCAAACGCAATGACAACTTTGAACGCAATTGTAGCAAAACAATTAAAAGATTTTAAAATTGAAGTGGATACTTTGATCGAGTCGAAAGACATGAAAAAAGACGATGCTATTTTTAATGTTTTAAGAGAATACATCAAACAATCAAAGAAAATTCTTTTTGAAGGAGACGGATATAGTGAAGCCTGGGAAAAAGAAGCGGCTAAAAGAGGTTTAAGCAATTTTAAAACTACTCCTGAAGCCATTAAAGCCAAAGTTTCGAAACAAGCATTAGATTTATTTTCTGAATTAGGAATTTTAAATCATGTAGAAGCCGAAGCGCGTTATGAAATAGAATTAGAAGAATACACCAAAAAAATTCAGATTGAAGGAAGAGTTTTAGGCGATATTGCCAGAAATCATGTAATCCCGACAGCAATTCGTTATCAAAATACATTAATTGAAAATGTAAAAGGATTAAAAGAAATCTTCGGGAAAGAATTTGAAACTATTGCCAAAGAGCAAATTGTTTTAATAAAAGAGATTTCAGCTCATATTGAAGGAATTAATTCTAAAGTATTGGCAATGACCGATGAAAGAAGAACAGCCAATCATTTAACCGATGCGCAGAAAATGGCAGAAGATTATTGCAATAAAGTAAAACCTTATTTTGAAGAGATTCGTAATCACTGTGATAAATTAGAATTACTGGTTGATGACGAAAGTTGGACTTTGACTAAATACAGAGAATTGTTGTTTACAAAATAACAATTACACAACATTCATATAAAGCCTGTCTCTAAAAAGACAGGCTTTTTTTATACATATTTCAAAATAAGGGTTTTATGCTTCGATTTTATCAATTGAAACAGTGTAATTGTAACGAAATTGTAATAAGTAGTTATTTTCTTATGAAAAAAAAATGACATATCAGCAGTTCATCGACATAGTTTTACATTTCATCGAAAAGTTGTTAAGCTGTTGTAAAATAGGTATTTGTAGATGATTTGATTTTCAGGAAGTTTTTTAATTTTGGTCAGGAAGAAAGAAAATAAGTATTCTGATAGTATTTTCGAATGACGATTTTGATGGCATGATTTTCCCCAAATCACACTGACCTACATAATAAGTTGTATTAATAACCAATTAAATATATCTATTATGAAAAAAGTAATTTTAAGCATCTCCGCGATGCTATTTGTCGGAGCCGCAGCTTTTGCGCAAGGAAACACATCAGCAGTAAACCAAGTAGGGAATTCTGACACTGGTATTGTAACGCAAAACGGAACTACAAATGGATCTCTCGTGGATCAAAATGGTAACAGCAACAAATCTGAAGTGTATCAGGGAATTCAACCGGCTACGTACGCAGCAAAAGACAACAAAGCTGATGTAAAACAAACAGGAAACAGCAACGGCGCATTTATTTCTCAAAGTAACCATGACAACAAAGCGTACCAAACTCAAACCGGAAACAGCAATACTGCTACGATCTGGCAAGATCAAATTGTAGGTGGAGGTCCTGCACTTGGAGGATTTGATATCGCAACTCAAAAACAAACAGGAAACAGCAATACTGCAACTGTAGATCAGGGAACAACAGGAAATGAAAAACCAACAGGGCTTCCTTTCAATGCTACTCAATTAGGACATGTTGCAGCAGTAAATGTACCATTTGCTCCACATAGCAAAAATGAAGCAACACAAACTCAAAACGGAGATAATAACGTAGCTTATGCTTCTCAAGGTGGTGTTCATAATCAATCTTGGCAAACTCAAACTTCTCCAACAGGAACTTCAGCAGCTGATAAAAATACTTCAAACCATTATCAATATGGTGATGACAATAAAGCTACAAGCGTTCAAAACGGAACTAAATTAACCGAAAACACTTTACAAATTGGTAATAACAACATGGCAACTGTAACTCAAACAGGAGCTGCTCACCAAAGTATTGCATTTTCAAAAGGAAACTTAAATTCTATAACTGTTACACAGACAGGTATGTAATTTTTGAAAATACACAAATGAGATAGTCCTGAAACGTGACTATCTCATTTTTTTAAATTTAAATAAATCAAGATGAAAACTTTCATTTTATATATAGTGTTTTTTCTCCTTTTTTCAACTGTATTTTATGCACAGGAAAAAGAGGATAATTCGGATTTTAAGCCTTACAGTTCTTCTGTTTTTAATTCTAAAGAAAAAGCTTTTAGTGTAGTTTCCTCAATGGATAAAAAAGCACAGAATGATTTGAATCAAAAAATCCAATCAGGAATTCAGATCCAGCAAATAGGCGATTTGAATAGAGTGACAGCAATTTTAAAATCAAATGAAACCAAAGTTGCTATTGATCAAAACGGAGATCGTAATCAATTGTTTTTAGATAAAAAAGCAAATACGATTACTCAAAACGTAGTTCAAAAAGGAGATAATAATAAAATTTCTGATTTTACATTGTACACCAATTACAATATAAATATGGAAATGATCCAAAAAGGAGACAATCAAAACATTCAGAATATTGGAACCAATTCCATGTCAAAAAACATGAAAATTACCCAGACAGGAAACGGAGCTTCGATAATTTTGATCAACC
>NZ_JAYSPC010000177.1:0-31631 GCF_043722275.1 Flavobacterium sp.
TATTGAGGGTTGGTGACAACAGTTTGTCAGGAGGAAAAAATATTTAAATATTTTTTCCTCCTGACAAACTGTTGTCACCAACCCTCAATAATTTTGAAGTATTAAATAATTAAAACTTTAAAACATGAAAACATTAGCTGCCCAAGTAATTACTCCTGAAAATTTGTTGAAACACTGGCAAGGTCATCGCGCCCTTACACGTCGTGTAATTGAATTATTTCCTGAAAAGGACTTTTTCGAATTCTCAATAGGAGGAATGAGATCTTTCTCGAAATTAACAGATGAACTTTTAGCGATTGCAGTTCCGGGATTTAAAGGAATCGTAAATAAAGAAGAAAAAGCTTTTGCCGAAGAATCGGAAAAATTAATTTTTAAAGCGCAATATCTTGAAAAATGGGATGAAGCAACTGCCGAAATAAATCAGTATTGGGAAAAATTATCAATTGAAGATTTCAACGAAACCTTTAATCTTTTTGGTCAATACGAATTTCCGGTGATTCAGAACATCTTGTATTTTGTTGATAACGAAGTACATCACCGCGGACAAGGATATGTATATTTAAGAGCTTTAGGAATTGACCCTCCCTTTTTCTGGGAAAGATAGATTCTTTTGCAGATTGCTAATTGAAAAAACTCCTAAAATGAAATTCAATTTCATTTTAGGAGTTTTTTATGAAAGTCTTTTTTTATAAGTTTCAATAAGTTCCAATATTCTGGTTTTGAGTATTTCAGGTTCCAGAATTGTGGCATAATCTCCAAACATCAAAACCCATCTTGGAAAACCTTCCTGAATATCACGTGACATAAACGTCATTTCGATTTGATCACCGATTTCTTTTTCAGAAACAAAACCGTGGTATTTTTGTTCGTATCGAAGATAATTAAGCACTTTTTTCTCTACTAAAATCCGAACTTTTGTAGTTGGGATTGTTTCGTTTTTAATTAAATACGTTTCTAAAGAATCGTGTTCTATTGTAAAATCGCATTCGGTTTTTTTAATACCCTGAATCCTGTCAGTTCTAAACTGTCGGTAATCCTTTCGTAAATGGCAATAACCCAGAAAATACCAATTGTTATGGTCATGAAAAACACCAACAGGTTCAATATTTCGATTAGTTGGTTCTTCGGCTTCTAAAGTTTTATAACATAAAATGATTTGTTTTTTCTCTGCAATACTTTCAAACAAAAGGGCCAGCGTATTTGGCGAACTGTCATGAAATAAAGGTTCGGCAGCCTGCATTAAAATTCTCGATTCAACATTTGAAAGCCAGTCTTTGTCCGTGCCTCTCAAAACCGATTTCAACTTATACATCGCCGATGCATAATGTGAACCCAAAGAAGGATCAGTAAATTTTTGCATCAGTTTTTCGGCAGCAATAAAACTGCTTACTTCTTCACGCGTAAACATAACCGGAGGTAATCTGTAACCATCCATTAACGCATAACCAACTCCGGCTTCACTATAAATAGGAACTCCGGACGCTTCAAGAGTTCTGATATCCCGATAAATAGTTCGCAAACTAACATCAAAACGATCTGCTAATTCCTGTGCTTTTACAATTTTTTTAGATTGTAATTGAATCAGAATAGCGACAATGCGGTCAAATCGTTTTGGGGTTTCGTCCATTTTTTTTTAAAGTTTCTGAGGTTTCTTTTTAGATACAGAGGCTCAAAGATACAAAGGTTCAAAGTTTAAAGAAATAAAAAATCTGTTCCAAATTAGGACAGATTTATCGGTTGAATAATTATTCACAATCTGCATCATCGTAGAGGCGCACAACAGTGCTTCTCCGCAGTTTAAATCAATTTAATTGTCGAAATTCTTTGCGTGAGACGCACTGCTCTGCTCCTCTACAAATCAAATCTGTGTCGATAATAGGAGAAAAATTATATTCCCAATTTTCATTTGTAATATGTCTTGAAAATAATAAAATATATTTCCGAAATCTGCATCAACGTAAAGGCGTAAAGTAAATCTGTATTGAAATAATAAGAATTATATTTCTGCAATTTGCATCATAGAGGCGCACAGCAGTGCGTCTCCGCCATCTGCATCTATAAGTATTGTCCAAAACAAAAAAACTGACAAGGTAAATTATCGGATTCATTTATTATAAATAAAAAAAGCTGTCTCAAATTGAGACAGCTTTCCAATATCTGATATATATAAATTTAGAATTTATATAATAAACCAAATTGTGGTGTATCAAAAATATTTTCAAACAAGTTTATGTTTAAGTTAAAAGTATTTGATGACGGTCCGTTTTCAGGAGAAACACTGTTATACGATAAAATATTTGCCAGGGTAAAAGAAACAGCTAAATTTTTTGTAAAAAAATAGTTTAAACCTACATTAACATCAGCAGTAACACTATTGCTCGTGTTGCTATAGGAATTAATTTCTGTTTTGTTATGACCATATCCTAAACCAAGTTCAGAATAAGCTTTGAATCTTTTCGAAGCCAACTCTAAGAAATAATATCTTGCAAAAGCTCCAACTCCAAATTGATTGGTTTTCGTTCCGTTTACTTCTTCACTTATTTCAGATGCATTTTTTACTTCATTAGATGAAAAACTTAATTTTCCTCCAATAGCAATTTTGTCATTTAAGAAATATCCAAATTGAGGACTTAAACCGTAATAATCATTTGTTCCTCCGGTGCTAATTTTAATTGAACCCTCGATAAACATATCTCCTTTTTCGAATTGTATGCCTTTTGCTGAATTTAATTCCTGTTCAACTTCTTTTTGTTGTGCACTTGCAAATGAAAAAGCAAGTAGTGCCAAAATCGCTGTAATTTTTGTTTTCATATTTATATTTTTATAAGATTATACATCAGTAAAAATATATAAAACCGACGAATTAATATTTTATTGTAAGATTTTTATTTTATTATTATATATCAAGCCAAAATTCAAAAGTTTCCTTTAAGTAATTAAAATAAAATTTAGTTTTAGTATTGTTTCTCTTAAAATAAAAGAGAATTGCTTATTTTGTTAAAATAATCAGCTAAAAAATAAGGGGTAGTAAAAAACAAAAAACCCGATAACTTTCGTCATCGGGTTTAAATCTATCTTATATTCTCTTTATTCTTTCTTCTAAAATAAAGACTTAGTCATTCAATTTCAAAACAGCCATAAAAGCTTCTTGCGGAATCTCAACGTTTCCTACTTGTCTCATACGTTTTTTACCTTTTTTCTGTTTTTCAAGCAATTTACGCTTACGCGAAATATCTCCACCGTAACATTTTGCAGTAACATCTTTACGAAGCGCTTTAATCGTTTCACGAGAAATTACTTTTACACCAATTGCTGCCTGAATAGGAATATCAAACTGCTGACGCGGAATCAATTCTTTCAGTTTTTCACACATCTTTTTACCAATGTGGTAAGCGTTATCAGCGTGAATTAAAGATGATAAAGCATCAACAATTGTAGCATTTAATAAAATATCAACTTTCACCAAGTTTGAAGTTCGCAATCCAATTGGCGCGTAATCAAACGACGCATATCCTTTAGAAACCGTTTTTAAACGATCATAAAAATCAAATACAATTTCGGCAAGAGGCATATCAAACGTCAACTCAACTCTTTCGGTAGTTAAATAGGTTTGGTTTGTAATCAAACCACGTTTTTCAATACATAATGACATAACATTACCCACAAAATCAGATTTAGTGATAATAGTCGCTTTAATATATGGTTCTTCTACGTGATCTAATTTAGATGGTTCCGGTAAATCAGTCGGATTGTTTACTACAAATCCTATCGTTGGATCTTTTTTAGTATAAGCCAGATACGAAACGTTAGGAACCGTAGTAATTACAGTCATATTAAACTCACGTTCCAGTCTTTCCTGAATAATTTCCATGTGTAACATTCCTAAGAATCCACAACGGAAACCAAATCCTAAAGCCGCTGAACTTTCCGGTAAAAATACTAATGAAGCATCGTTCAGTTGTAATTTTTCCATCGAGTTACGCAACTCCTCATAATCTTCAGTATCAACAGGGTAAATTCCGGCAAAAACCATAGGTTTTACATCCTCAAAACCCGTAATCATATTGGTAGTTGGCGTTTTAGCATCTGTTAGAGTATCTCCAACTTTTACTTCTTTGGCTTCTTTAATTCCAGAAATCAAATAACCAACATCACCAGCAGAAATTACATTTTTAGGAACCTGATTTAATTTTAAAGTTCCAATTTCGTCAGCAAAATATTCATTTCCTGTCGCCATGAACTTAATTTTCTGCCCTTTTTTAATTTGTCCGTTTTTCACACGGAAAATAACCTCAATTCCACGAAACGGATTGTAATGTGAATCAAAAATCAAAGCTTGTAACGGCTCATCAACATTTCCTGACGGAGGTGGGATTTTTTCGATAATGGCAGCTAAAATATTTTCAACACCAAAACCTGTTTTTCCTGAAGCATGAATAATATCTTCTAATTTACATCCTAATAAATCGATAATATCATCACTAACTTCTTCAGGATTAGCACTTGGTAAATCAACTTTATTCAAAACCGGAATAATTTCCAGGTCGTTCTCTAAAGCAAGATATAAATTTGAAATTGTTTGTGCCTGAATACTTTGTGCAGCATCAACGATCAAAAGCGCACCTTCGCAGGCAGCAATAGATCGTGAAACTTCATATGAAAAGTCAACGTGACCGGGAGTGTCAATTAAATTTAAAATATATTCTTCTCCTTTATAAGTATATTCCATTTGAATGGCGTGACTTTTTATGGTAATTCCACGTTCACGTTCCAGATCCATGTTGTCAAGCAATTGAGCTTTTTCTTCACGAGCTGTAACGGTTTGTGTAGCGCCTAATAATCGGTCAGCCAATGTACTTTTACCGTGGTCAATGTGTGCAATAATGCAAAAGTTACGTATCTTCTTCATTTTAATATATCAATTCTCTAAACGAGTTTTTAAGTAATTTTCAGGGTATAAATTACGCTGTAGCAATTGCTGTTGAGCGTTTTATTAAGGCGCAAAGATAGCGCAAAGTTTTGGATTCTGGAATGCCGTTGTTATATAGTTGGAATCTGACTTTTAAAACGACCTTTAAAACTCGAAATTAAATCCTTTTTCGGTCAGTTTTTTGTAAATATCAGGATCAAATTTGTACAATTTTGCCGCTCTGTGCGAAACATCCTGTTGTTTTTCGTCAAGAGCAACCAGTAATTTCATGTGGAGAATTTTTCGGCGGAAATTTGATTTTTCCAGTTCAATTCCTAATATTTCTTCATACAAATGCATCAATTGCAACAAAGTAAATTTTTCAGGTAAAAGGTTAAAACCAATTGGCGCCTGACGAACCTGATTTCGCAATTGCATCAAACTAAATTCGAGAATTTCGTTATGGTCAAAAATTAATTTCGGCACATCTTTAATCTTGTGCCACTTGGCTTCAATTACAGAAACGCTGGCCTGGATATTATAATCTTCTCTGTTGACCAAAGTATAATAACCAACCGTGATAACCCTTTCGGTGCTTACACGATCAGGATCCGTAAAAGCTTTTAGCTGTTCCAGATAAATGTTGTCCAGACTTGTCAGTTCATATAATATTCGCAATGCAGCATTATCAACGCTTTCATCCAGATATAAATTCCCTCCCAAAAGTCCCCATTTTCCAATACTTGCTCCTTCGGCATGTTGGACCAAAAGAACTTCCAGATTTTTTTTATCGAAAGAAAATATAACACAATCAATGCTAATGCCCTCTATAACTGGTTTTTTTTCTACAGTTATAGTATGATCAGCTTTCAGATTATTTTTTGAAGGTAAAGATTCCATTTTTGCTTTTATAAGCGATTATTTAAAATTCAAAATTGAATCCTTTTTCAGTAAGTTTTTTATAAATAGCCGAATCAAACTGGTACAATTTTGCCGCTCGATGCGAAACATCTTGTTGTTTTTCATCAAGAGCAACTAATAATTTCATGTGCAGAATTTTTCGGCGGAAATTAGATTTATCCATTTCAATTCCTAAAACCTCCTCATATAAATGCATCAATTGTAATAAAGTAAATTTTTCAGGCAAAAGGTTAAAACCAATCGGAGCCTGACGAACCCGGTTTCTTAAATGTTGTAAACTATAAGATAGAATTTCGTTATGATCGTAAATCAAATCAGGAATACTATTAATCTTGTACCATTTTGCATCAGAAGCCGTAAAACCGGCTTTAATATTATAATCTTCACGTTTTACAAGCGCATAATAACCAATCGTTATAACGCGTCGAAGCGGGAAACGGTCCGGATCGCCAAACGCTTTTAACTGCTCCAGATAAATATTATCAAGACCCGTAAGTTCGTTCAATAAACGGTGTGCGGCATCGTCAGTACTTTCTTTTTTATAGATCCATCCTCCCGGAAGTCCCCATTTTCCTTTACTGATTCCTTCTCCGTGTTGTACCAAAAGCACTTCTAAACTTCCTTTATCAAAACCAAATATCACACAGTCAATCGTGATCGCGTTCATTGCGGTTGGCTCGTTTTTTAAAGCCGAATCGTCCTCTACATTTTTAACCATATGCTATTTATATTTTGACAAATTAAATAAATAAAATGAATAGTAGCCTTTATAAAAGCTTTATATTTTTTTAACAGAATAATTTTCTGACAATCAGTTGTTTGGGAATTGTTTAAAAATGCTATTCTAAAATAATTATTCTTAAACCGCTGATTGTCAAATTGCTAATTCGTTATTTTTTTGATATTTTTTTCTACGGTTTCAACCCATATATTATTGTATTCATAAAAATCGCATTCCAATAATCAGAATCGGAAAAAAATAACCCTAATATTTTGTTAATATAGAAAAAATGTTTTACACTTGTAGTCAAAATAACCATAAGATAAGTTCAGTTTGACTATAAGTTTAAAAGGGACAAAGTTATAACTAAATAAAAAGTACCACAAATGTTTTTTTTAGGAATTGATTTAGGAAGCTCTTCGATAAAATTATCAGTGTTTGATCCTGAAAAAGGAGCAACTATTGGCGCTGTTAGCGTTCCTGATTTTGAAATGCCAATTATTGCTCAGGAATTTGGCTGGGCAGAACAAGATCCTGAATCCTGGTGGCAATTTGTAAAAGACGGAATCAAACAATTAGGTTCAAAATCTACTATTGATTTAAAAAAAATTGCCGGAATTGGAATTGCGTATCAAATGCATGGTTTGGTTTTAACCGATGAAAATTTGAATCCTGTTCGTTCTTCCATTATTTGGTGTGACAGTCGTGCAGCAATTATTGGAGATGAAATTTATTCTCAGATTGGAGCTGAAAATTGTCAAAAACAAATTTTAGGAAGTCCTGGAAATTTTACCGCTTCAAAACTAAAATGGGTAAAAGACAATCAACCTGAAGTTTTCGCAAAAGCAAAATACATGATGCTTCCGGGGGATTTTATTGCTGCCAAATTATCTAAAGTAGCGCAAATAAGTACTTCAGGATTATCAGAAGCAGCATTGTGGAACTTCTCAGAAGGAAAATTGGCAACAGAAATCCTTTCTCAAATGGGATTATCATCAGATATTGTTCCTGAAATTGTTTCAAATTTTGGAATTCAGGCAACAATTCACTCTGATATTGCACAAGAATTAGGATTAAATCCTGATGCAAAAATAACTTACCGCGCAGGAGATCAACCCAACAATGCATTGTCATTGAATGTTTTGAAACCAGGCGAAATCGCTACAACAGCCGGAACTTCGGCAGTAGTTTATGCCGTAAGTGATCAGGATGCTTACGACAAACAAAACAGAATCAATACTTTTTTACACGTAAATAATACGGAAGGCGAAAAACGAAATGGCGTAATGCTGTGCATTAATGGTTCTGGAATTTTATACCAATGGTTGCGAAAAATCATGTCGGTTGACAGAGCTGAATTAATTGCGTACGAAAAACTAAATGCCGAAGCTGCAAAAGTAGCAGCAGGAAGCAACGGACTTCGTTTTTACCCTTTCGGAAATGGTGTTGAACGTATTTTCAATAATAAAAATGCAACATCAGGAATTCAGAATTTAAATTTCAATATTCATCAACCGTCACATTTAGTGCGCGCTGCCTGCGAAGGAATCGTGTTTGCCATGAATTATGGTTTTGATGTGATGAAAGAAGTTGGAGTTTCAGGAACTGTAGTTCGTGCAGGAAATTCAAACTTGTTTTTAAGTCCGGTTTTCAGGGAAATCTTCACTAATACAACTCAAACAACTTTAGAATTATACAATACTTCAGGAGCCGAAGGTGCTGCAAGAGGCGCTGCTTACGGTTTCGGATTTTACAATTCGCTTGACGAAGCTTTCTCAGGATTGCAATGTTTAGACCGAATTGAACCAAATAAAATCCTGACTTCTCAATATCAGGATTTATATCAGGAATGGAAAAATCAAATTAAAATAGAACAATAATAATAGTAATAATGAGCACAACTAATCAATATTTTAAAAACATCGACACAATTAAGTTCGAAGGTAGAGAAAGTGATAATCCGTTAGCGTTTAAATGGTACGATGAAAATCGTGTTGTTGCGGGAAAAACATTAAAAGAGCATTTGCGCTTTTCAATGGCTTACTGGCATACGCTATGTAATACGGGAGGAGATCCGTTTGGAGCTTCGACTGAAACTTTTTCCTGGAATAAAAATGAAAATGCAATTTTAAGAGCCAAAGACAAAATGTATGCGGCTTTTGAATTCATGACAAAATTAGGTTTGCCATATTATTGTTTTCATGATGTTGATGTGGTTGATGATGCGCCAACATTAGCTGAATTTGAAACTCGTATTCAGACAATGGTTGAATATGCAAAGCAAAAGCAACAAGAGTCCGGAATTAAATTACTGTGGGGAACTTCAAATTTATTCAGTAATCCTCGTTACATGAATGGTGCAGCGACAAACCCAAACTTTGATGTTTTGGCGTATGCCGGAGCTCAGGCAAAAATCGCAATCGATGCAACTATTGCACTTGGCGGTGAAAATTATGTTTTTTGGGGAGGTCGTGAAGGATATATGAGTTTGTTGAATACAGACATGAAAAGAGAATTAGACCATTTGGGAAGATTCTTAAATACTTGTAAAGATTATGCTCGTAAAGAAGGTTTTAAAGGAAATTTCCTGATCGAACCAAAACCTATGGAACCTACAAAACATCAATACGATTATGATGCAGCGACTTCATTGGGATTCATTAATAAATACGGACTTCAAAATGATTTCAAATTAAATCTTGAAGTAAACCACGCTACTCTTGCCGGACATTCTTTTGAACATGAACTACAAGTTGCAGTTGATGCAGGAATGTTAGGAAGCATTGATGCAAACCGCGGAGATTACCAAAATGGCTGGGATACAGATCAATTTCCAATTAATATTCAGGAAGTTACTCAGGCAATGTTAGTGATTCTTGAAGGTGGAGGAATTCAGGGCGGAGGAGTAAACTTTGATGCAAAAGTGAGAAGAAATTCAATCGATTTAGAAGATAAATTTATTGCACACATTTCAGGAATGGATGTTTTTGCAAGAGGATTAATCTGCGCAGATCATATACTACAAAATACAGATTACAAAAAATTGCGTACGCAGCGTTACAGTTCATTTGACGGTGGAAATGGAGCTAAGTTCGAAAACGGAGAATTATCTCTTGAAGATCTAAGCAAAATTGCCCGTGCAAGTGGAGAACCACAACCACTTAGTGGAAGACAGGAATTATTCGAACAAATTATTTCGAATGCGTATTAATCAGGTAAGGTAACTAACTAAATTTTAAACCAATTTTTAACTATTATGAAAAGCAAATATTGTATTAAAACAACACCGCTTTCGTTTTGTATGGCGCTATTGCTTAGTGTATTCATGATGCAGTCCGGTTTTGCACAGTCGCAATCCCAAACTGTAAGCGGAAACGTAACATCAGCAACTGACGGAATGGGTGTTCCCGGAGCAAGTGTTGCAGTCGAAGGAACAAAATCAGCTACAGTAACTGATTTTGACGGAAATTATAAAATTGAAGCAAAACCAGGAGATGTATTATTAATTAGCTTTATTGGATATAAAACTCAAAAAGTAACGGTTGGAACTCAAAAAACAATCAATATCTCAATAAAAGAAGAAACATCTGAACTTAAAGAAATTGTAGTTATCGGTTACGGTACACAAAAGAAAAAGGTAAACACAGCTGCAACTTCATTAGTATCAGGAAAAGACATTCAAAATGTGGCTAGTCTTGATGTTGTAAACGCATTGCAGGGTCAGGCTTCTGGTGTAAATGTAACTTCAACTTCAGGTCAGCCCGGCGCAGGAATGGCAGTAAACATTCGTGGAGTTGGTACAGCAGGAAACAGCACGCCGCTTTATGTTGTTGATGGTGTTGTGGTGGATAACGGAATTGGATATCTTGATCCGTCGGCTATTGAAAGAATCGACGTTCTTAAAGATGCTTCTGCGGGATCTATTTACGGTGCAAGAGCAGCAAACGGAGTAATTTTGGTTACAACCAAAAAAGGAAAAGAAGGTAAAATTAATGTAGCTTTTAATACATACACAGGTTTTCAGCAAGTGGCTAAAAAACTGGATTTATTAAACACTCAGGAATATACCACTATTATGAACGAAGCGCGTGTAAACTCAGGTTTAACACCTTTATACACACAAGCTCAAATTGCGGCTTTCCCAAATCACGATTGGCAGAAAGACTTATTCAATAATGGCGCAATGAAACAAAATCACTCTCTTACAATTAGCGGAGGTGACAAAAAATCGACAATTTCTACAGGATTATCGTATTACGGACAAGAAGGTTTAATTGGCGGAGTAACCAACCAATCTGATTATAACCGTGTTACTTTCAATGTAAACTCAACTTCTGAAGTAATTGAAAATCATTTGAAAATTGGAGAAAATTTCTCGTTTGCAAACATTAAAAGTTCAGGAGTTGCAGATCAGGGAATTTACAGTAACGGAATCAGAAGTTTCTTAAATGCTGCGCCAATTGATGCTGCTTATGATGCAAACGGAGATTTCGCACATTCAGTTATTTCTGCTGATATCAGTAATCCGTTAGGATCTTTATATTATAATAACTTCAACGAAACTAAATCAAACCGTTATGTTGGGAATATTTTTGCAGAATTAAAATTCTTAAAAAACTTTACTTACAGAACAAGTTTTGGTGTTGATATGACAGATGGTAATTACCGTTCATTCAGACCGGTTTATTCACTTTCTTCAAATGACAATAATACAGTTTCAAGTGTAACACAAAACTCAACTAAATCATTAGGATGGATTTTTGAAAACACAATTCAGTACAAAGCTACAGTTGCCGGAGCACATAATTTTGATGTATTAGTAGGTACTTCTGCTAAAAAAAACACATCAGATTTTATGGAAGCAACAGGAAGAAATTTAACTTTTGATGATTTTGCACACGCTTATTTAAGCAATGCTACAGATCAAACATCAAATACAGTAAAAGGAAACCGTGCAGATTATGCGATTCAGTCTTACTTCGGGCGTTTATTATACGATTATAATAACAAATATTTATTTACGGCAACAATCAGAAGAGACGGTTCATCAAACTTTGCAGATACAAACAGATACGGAAATTTCCCATCGGTTTCTGCAGGTTGGAATGTGGATAAAGAAAGCTTCTTTCCGGAAAATAAAGTAGTAAGCAATCTTAAATTAAGAGCAAGCTGGGGACAAAATGGTAACGACCAGATTCCTGCATTCTCTTATATGTCAACAATTAGTTCATACAATAAAAACTACCATTTTGGTACAGGTGACGAAACATTACAAACAGGTGCAAGCCCGGATCAACTTTCAAACCGTAACTTAAAATGGGAAACGTCAGAACAATTAGATTTTGGTTTAGATGCAACCTTGTTCACTAATTTTACTTTAACGTTTGATTATTACGATAAAAAAACAAAAGACTGGTTAGTTCTTGCCTCAATCCCAACGTATGCAGGAGCAACTGCACCATATATTAATGGTGGAGATATTCAAAATAAAGGTGTTGAACTTGCACTTGCTTACCATACTAAATTTGGAAAAGACTGGAACTTCTCTGTAAACGGAAATATTTCACACAATCAAAATGAAGTTCTAAGAGTTGCCAACAGCGAAGGAATTATTCATGGAGAAACCAACTTATTGTTTCAGGGAACAGATGAAATGAACCGTGTTGAAGTTGGTCAGCCAATAGGTTATTTCTACGGATTAAAAACGGCTGGAATTTTCCAGAATGCTGGTGAAGTTGCTGCAGGTGTACAACCTAACGCAGTTCCCGGAGATGTTCGTTTTGTAGATTTAAACGGAGACGGAAAAATTGATGCAGATGATAAAACTAAAATTGGAAATCCAAATCCTGATTTTACATACGGTTTAAATTTTGACCTTTCATACAAAGCATTCGACTTGTCTATTTATACCTATGGAGTTGCAGGAAATCAAAACGTTTTTGGTATTCACGATCCAACTCGTGCCTACACAAATAACACAACAGATGTTTTGAACAGATGGACTACCGAAGGAAGTTCTAATACAGTGCCAAGAGTAACTTACGGAGCAGATACAAATGGTAACTACACAAAATTCTCTGATTTGTATGTTCAAAATGCAGATTTCTACAGAATTAAAAGTGCAACTATCGGATGTGATTTAACGAAATTAACAAACAAGTTAGCCTTCTTTAGTAAATTCAGATTGTATGTAGCGGCAAACAACCTGTTCACGTTTACAAAATATCAGGGAATGGATCCTGAAATTGGATTTGGAAACACAAACAGAGATAGCAGCGGTAACTTAACTCAGCCATGGGCAAAAGGTATTGACGTAGGTTATTATCCACAGCCAAGAACCTACATGATGGGTCTTAATGTTAACTTTTAAATTATGAAAACGATGAAAACATATATAAAATTATTTGCTGTTTCAGGCTTGTTCGTTTTAGGAGCTTGTTCCACTGATTTTTTAGACACAGAACCTTCTACAATTAAAGTAGAAGAGAATTTTTATAAAACTCCTACTGATGCATATCAGGGATTAGTTGCCATTTATGATGTATTGCAGCGTGAAGCTTACGGCGGACCGTTATTGATTAGCGAGCAGGCATCTGATGATTGTTTTGGAGGCTACGGAGTTGCAGATGCGCAGGCAGATGTTGAATGGGACCGTTTTTTATTCGTGACCAATAAAGACATGAATACAGATGTTTGGAAAAACTCTTATTTAGGAATTTACAGAGCAAACATTTTATTGGCAAACCTTGATAAAATCAACTGGGGAGCTGATACGGCATTAAAAACAAGATACGAAGCAGAAGCTCGTTTTTTAAGAGCACACTTCCATTTTCAGGCAGCAAAAATGTTTGGAGATATCGTGCCTTTAGATCACATTATCACATCAAATGAATTTCAATTGCCAAGACAAGCTGCTGAAGTAACTTATGCTTTAATTGCTAATGATTTGAAATTTGCTGCTGATAATTTGAACAATGACAATTACTCACAAAAAGGAAATGCAAATTACGGACGCATCACAAAATGGGCTGCCGAAGCGTATTTAGCAAGAACATTTTTGTTTTATACTGATTATTACAAAAAAGCAGATATGGCTGGTGTAGTAACAAAAGCAGAGGCTACAACTTATATCAACGATGCTGTTAGCAATAGCGGACACGGTTTAGGGGCTGATTTTGCTAATCTTTGGTTAGCGGCTTCATTCGAAAATTTTGTTGGAGAAGACAATACCGAAATGGTTTGGGCAGTTCGTTTCAACGGATCAGGAAAAGGAAACTGGGCTTTAAATGAAGGAAACCGTTTTCAGGTAAATATTGCGCCTCGTGGAGGATCAATTGGTAAATATGCAACAGGTTGGGGAGGCGCAACAGTAAACCCAAAACTTTATAATGCATACGAAACAGGAGATACACGCAGAGATGCAACAATTATTGATTTTGCCGGCGAAGGCTTAAACTTTAATGCCGAAGCAAGAGAACAGCGTCAATATACAGGATATTCATGGAAAAAATATTGCCCGATTACAGATGCGGCAGGAACAGCAATTGTTGAAATTAACGGAGGAAATTTCCAAATTGATAACTATCAGGATTACGCGATTATTCGTTATGCAGATGTTTTATTAATGGCTGCCGAATTGAATTTAGGTACAAATAATGCATTGGCTCAAGCCGATTTAGATAAAGTTCGTGACCGTGCTTTTAAAAGTACAACACACAGATTAACAGTTTCAAAAACAGTTATTATGAATGAACGTCGTTTAGAATTAGCACTTGAAGGACAACGTTATTTTGACTTGATCAGACAAGGTGTTGATGTAGCAAAAGCTGCAATCGACAATTCAGCAACCGATGCTCAGTTTAATGTCACTTTTAGAACAGAAACTTTAGGCTGGTTGCCATTACCACAATCTCAAATTGTACTTTCTAACGGTACTATTCAACAAAATCCAGGTTGGTAATTAACTCAAAACAATGATTATGAAACGAATATTATATATAGCAATAGCTGCAATAACCATAGGTTCAGGATTATTTTCCTGCGAGCCTGCAGAAGATCGTGACAGCTTGCCGGCTGTAAGTTTAACACCGGAAACAATTAAGTTTTCGGTGAAACAAAATGCGGCGAACGAAAACGAAGTAATTTTAAAAAATGAAGATCCAAGTGTCATTGCATATTGGAGATATGTTGACGCAAGCGGTAACGAATTAGGACATTCTAACAAAAGCGATGATCAGGTTGTTTTTCCTTTCGCCGGTAAATACACCGTTTATTACACCGCTTACGCAAGAGGAGGTTCTGTAGATGCAGCTCCGGTTGTAATTAATGTTTCTAAAAATGATGAAACCTATTTTAGAGACCCAAAATGGATAATGCTAACTAACGGAGTTGCAGGTAAAACATGGGTTTTAGATTTTATTGATCCTGTAGGATGGGCTGGTTTAGACTTTCCTGAAAATCCAAAAGGTAAAGATTACTGGAACTGGTTTCCGGATTATGCAAGTAATTCATGGGTTATGCCAAGTAAAGACTGGGGAGAAATGCATTTTGATTTAAACGGAGGTTATAATACAACTGTAAAACAAACCGCTATTACGACCGACGCGCAAACTTCAAAAACAGGAACATATTCATTTGATATTACAAATAATAAATTAGCTTTTAATGGTGGAGTAGAATTGCTTTATGGAGGAGATTATCACGGAGATGTTACAACCTGGAATAGTGTAAAAGTAGTAGAACTTACTGCAACATCATTAAGATTAGCAGTCATTAGAGATAAAAGTAGAACTAGTGAAGGAGTTGCTTTGATTGTTTTTCATTACAAGCCAAAACCATAATTACTTAAGATATAAAACTGCCGATAGGTGATTGTAAAGTCACTTATCGGTATGTTTATATTCGTTTTTAAAATAATAAAATCCTCTTGAAATGAAGAATAACAGAAAATACTTAAATAATGGATTACCATTATTAATGCTAATCGGAATTATCTTGTTGGGTTCATGCAGCAAAAAAGAAGATGCTTTCGACAATCGAAAAGTTTCTTTCAATTCAGATTGGAGTTTTCACTTAAACGACAGCATAAAAGATAACGACACCATTGGAACTTCAACCAAATGGAGAACCTTAAATGTTCCTCATGATTGGGGTGTTGAAGGAAAGTTTGACGAAAAAAGTTCTGCCGGATATGGAGGCGGAGCGCTTAACGGAGGTTTAGGCTGGTACAAAAAAACATTCAAAGTTGCAGTTGAAGACAGCACAAAAATAACTTCAATCATTTTCGACGGAGTTTACAAAAACAGCGAAGTCTGGATAAACGGACATTATTTAGGAAAACGTCCAAACGGATATATTGGCTTTCAATATGAAATCTCTAAATACTTAAATTACGGAGACAAAAACAACGAAATTATTGTAAAGGTTGACAATTCAAAACAACCCAATTCACGCTGGTATTCAGGATCAGGAATTTTTAGAAATGTCTGGATTGAAACCACCGATAAATTGCACGTTACACAATGGGGAACTTATATTACAACCCCAAAAGTTACTGCTCAAAAAGCTTCGGTACATTTTGAAACTACAATTCAGAATCAAAATTCAGCTTCAAAAAAAGCAACAGTAACGACTACTATTTTTAAAGAAGATTCCAAAGTAACATCCGTTACACAAAATATAACCATTGGCGCAAATGCCAATCAAACCATCAAACAACAAACTCAGGTTGAAACGCCAATTTTATGGTCTGTAGAAAAACCTGAATTGTACACAGCAGTTACAGAGATTTCGGTAGATAATAAAATTGTTGATCAATACAAAACCAATTTCGGAATCAGAGATTTTAAGTTTGATCTTGATAAAGGTTTTATCCTTAACGGAAAACAGGTTAAAATAAAAGGAGTTTGTTTACATCACGATTTAGGTCCGTTAGGTTCCGCAATTAATACACGCGCTATCGAACGTCAGTTAGAAATCCTGAAAGAAATGGGCGTAAACGGAATCAGAACTTCCCATAATCCTCCCGCTCCGGAACTCTTAGACCTTTGCGATAAAATGGGTTTCATTGTCATGGATGAAGCTTTTGACATGTGGAAACAAAACAAAACCAAATACGACTACGCAAACGATTGGGACAAATGGCACAAGAAAGATTTAATCGATCAATTGCTTCGCGACCGTAATCATCCAAGTATTTTTATGTGGAGTATTGGTAATGAAATCCCGGAACAATGGAACGAAAGTGGCGTTGCAATCGCAAAAGAATTAGCCGCAATTACACGTCAATACGATAAAACACGTCCAATTACCGCAGCGATGAATCCGCCTGTGAATATGAATTTGGACAACGTAACATTACAATTCGAGAAAAAGAATGTTCAATATAATGCTATTGCAAAATCCGGAGTTTTAGATATTATTGGATACAATTATGCACATCAAACGTATGAATATCATAAACAAAATTTCCCGGGAGTTCCCTTTATAGCAACCGAAACAACTTCTGGTTTACAAACCCGCGGATATTATGATAAAGTTTCAGATACTATAAAAAAATGGCCGGTAAGTTGGGATCAAAAATTTACAAAAGGAAATCCGGGTAATACCGTTTCGGCTTACGATCAGGTACAAACGCCTTGGGGTTCTACGC
Organism: Flavobacterium sp.; assembly: GCF_043722275.1. Lineage (GTDB taxonomy): Bacteria > Bacteroidota > Bacteroidia > Flavobacteriales > Flavobacteriaceae > Flavobacterium. The sequence goes on from NZ_JAYSPC010000177.1 coordinate 17,203, forward strand.
ACGAAGCAACTTGGAAAGTAATTAAAAAACACGATTTTCTTTCGGGAATGTATATCTGGACAGGTTTCGATTATATCGGAGAACCAACTCCGTACGAATGGCCGTCAATTAGTTCTTATTTCGGAATTGTAGATTTAGCAGGATTCCCAAAAGATGTATATTATATGTACCAAAGCGAATGGACAGACAAAACCGTTCTGCACATTTTCCCACATTGGAACTGGAAAGCAGGACAAACTGTTGATGTTTGGGCATATTACAATAATGCAGATGAGGTTGAGCTTTTCCTTAACGGAAAATCAGTTGGAATTCGCAGTAAAAAAGGAGAAGATTTACACGTAATGTGGAGAATTCCATTTCAACCGGGAACATTAAAAGCAATTTCCCGTAAAAACGGGAAAACAGTTCTGGAAACCGAAATTAAAACCGCTGGAAATCCTTCAAACTTAAAACTGACAGCAGACAGAAGTAATATCAAAGCCGACGGAAATGATTTATCATTTGTAACCGTTGATATTTTAGACGAAAAAGGAACTTTGGCACCAAATGCAAATAACGAAATCAATTTCTCATTAAAAGGAAACGGAAAAATTGTAGGCGTTTGCAGTGGAGATCCGGTAAGTCACGAATTATACAAAGGTTCAAAACACACCGCGCTTAACGGAAAATGTTTAGTAATTATTCAGTCTGATACTAAAACAGGAAGACTGGAATTAACCGCTAAAGCAAATGGAATAAAACCGGCCACGATTGTAATTACAGCAGAATAATAAGTCACCGCTCCTAACAGGTTTCCAAAACCTGTTAGGTATCGATAGATTTTATTAAGATATTAAAAAAAATACCTAACAGGTTTTGGAAACCTGTTAGGATAACTAACATCTAGAATTATTAACCAATGAAAAATTCACAATTAACCACATTGTTTTCGATCTTCATGTTTGGATTTCTTGTAACGCCAAAAGCGTCTGCACAAATTCAGAACGCCGATGTATTGAATGCTCCGATAGATATCAGTAAAGATTTTCAGAATTATCTGAACACCTTTTATTTTGCAGATGAATTGACCGCTTTTGATCCTGTAACAGGAAAAGGAACGATTAAATATCTGAGATATAATTATAAAACACGTCAGGCTTTCAACAACATGATGATGAAACCGGAGGTAGTTCCTGCAAATGAATTTCCAACGACAGAATATCAGGAATCTCCTGAATTGCCGTTCCAGATTCAGTTTGTTTCCGACAGAACCATTAGAATCAAAACCACTTCAGGACCACAATTTCATCCTGAAAAAGAATCTTTGATGTTGGTTGATGGTGTTGCGCCAAATCACCCTGAATTATGGAAATATTCTAAAATCGAAGGCGGACATAAATATACCAGCAAACATGGAGTTGTCGAAATTTTATCAAAACCGTGGCACGTAAAAATTTACGATGAAACCGGAAAATTATTGACAAGTACGCTTCATGATTCTGATTTCAAAAATACCTATACACCAACACTTCCGTTCTCGTATGTGCGCAGAAACAGCGATTATTCAAGAAGTATGGGCGCAGCTTTTAGCTTAGAACCGGACGAGAAAATATTTGGTTGTGGAGAATCTTTCACACAATTCAACAAACGCGGACAAAAAGTAGTTTTATGGACGGATGACGCAAACGGAATCCAAAATGAAACGATGTACAAACCGATTCCGTTTTACATGAGCAGCCGTGGTTATGGAGTTTTCATGCACCATTCAACACCAATTACAGTTGACTTTGGAAAATATTATTCAAGTGCCAACGAAATGTATATTGGCGATGATGAAGCCGATTTGTTTTTCTTCATCGGAGAACCAAAAGACGTTTTAGATCAATACACAAATTTAACCGGAAAAGCTGCAATGCCGCCACTTTGGTCGTTTGGTTTCTGGATGAGCCGAATCACTTATTTCTCAGAAAAAGAAGGACGTCAGGTTGCAAAAGATTTGCGCAAATATAAAATTCCAACAGATGTAATTCACTTTGATACAGGTTGGTTTGATGTAGATTGGAGAAACAATTATGAGTTTTCAAAAGATCGTTTTCCCGATGCACAAAAAATGATGTCAGATTTAAAAGACGATGGTTTTCAGGTTTGTTTGTGGCAATTGCCTTATTTCTCTCCAAAGAATACGTTATTTCCTGAAATCATGGAAAAAAACTTAGCGGTAAGAGATCGTAAAGGAAATCTTCCGTATGAAGATGCTGTTCTTGATTTCTCAAATCCGGAAACTGTAACCTGGTATCAGGCAAAATTGAAACATTTATTTGATCAGGGAGTTGCCGTTTTTAAAGTTGATTTTGGAGAAGCTGCTCCGCCAGACGGAATTTACCATTCAGGAAGAACAGGTTTTTATGAACACAATTTATATCCGTTAAGATACAATAAGGCTGTAGCCGAAATTACCCAAAAAGAAAAAGGATACACTTTAATCTGGGCAAGAAGTACATGGGCAGGATCTCAACGTTACCCGTTACATTGGGGAGGAGATTCTGAAACCACAAACGGCGCAATGTCGGCAGAATTACGCGGCGGACTTTCATTAGGATTAAGCGGATTTAGTTTCTGGAGTCATGACGTAGGAGGATTTGCAACAAAATCACCAGAGAATTTATACAGAAGATGGGCTCCTTTCGGGATGTTCACCTCACACGTAAGAAGCCACGGAGAACCTCCGCGCGAACCTTGGTTGTACAGCAAGGAATTCCTTGAAGGATTTAGAAAAGCAGATAATATGCGTTACGAATTAATGCCATACATCTATGCTCAGGCAAAAGAAAGTTCACAAAAAGGATTACCAATGATGCGTGCTTTATTTTTAGAATATCCAAACGATCCCGGAGCTTGGTTAGTAGATAATGAGTATTTATTTGGATCAAGCATTTTAGTTGCACCACTTTTTGAAGAAGTGACAGAAAGAGATGTTTATCTTCCTGAAGGAACATGGATTGATTACCAAACCAAAAAAGTATACCAATCAGGATGGCATAAAATCAAAGCCGGAGAAGTACCAATTGTAGTTTTAGTAAAAGACGGAACAGCTTTGCCCCACATCGCTTTAGCACAATCTACAAAAGACATGGATTGGAGCAAATTAACCTTAAAGGTATATGCAAGCGATAAAACAACTTCGGCTACAGCCAAAATATTTTTACCGGACGGCGATGCAGTACAAGAAATAAAAGTTACGAAAAACGGAAACAATTTTGACGTAACTTCAAACCCATTTCAAGGAAAAACAACTTTGAAAACAGAATGGGTAAAATAGAAAAGTTAGCCGCAAATTAAAGGATTTTTGTTCTCGCAGATTTGGCAGATTGAGCAGATTTTTTTTTAATTTTTGAGATTAGTAAAAAATATAGTTACAGATTAAAGAGATTAAAATCTGCTCAATCTGCCAAATCTGCGGGAGGAAAATAAAAAAATCATTTGAATCCTTTTAATCTGTGGCAAAAAAATAATCCCAACGGATAAAAAATAAGTTTTTGTTGAGTTTCTAAATCGGGTGAAAGCATAAGCAACACCCGATTTATTAAAATGAATTAAGAAAAATATCATGAAAAATTACCTTCTTCTTCCCGCTTTAATCCTTTCAGTTTCGATAGGATACAGTCAGAAAAATAAAAATGCTTATGAATTGGCATCGCCAAACGGGCAAAATAAAATAAATTTCGAGTTAGTAAAAAACACACCAAAATATGCTGTTTCACACGGAAAAACCGAAGTGATTACACCATCGGATATGGGGTTTTTACTAAAAGGAAATGAAAATTTAAGTTCTGATTTCGAAATCAAAAGCGTGAAAAACTCCACTTTTGACGAAACCTGGGAACAAGTTTGGGGAGAAAAGAAAAACATTAGAAATCATTACAATCAGTTATCGGTTCAATTACAGCAAAAAAGCGGAAACAAACGTAAACTTGAAATTCAGTTTCGTGCGTTTGATGACGGAATCGCGTTTAGATATGTGTATCCAAAACAAAATGTAAAAGACAGTATTTTCATTATGGATGAAAAAACGACTTTTAACTTAAAAGAAGATGGAAAAGCATGGTGGATTCCGGCAAATAGAGAAAATCGCGACGAATATCTTTTTAAAGATGCTCCCGTAAGTACGCTTGATACTGTTTTGACTCCACTTACAATCGAAAGTAAAAGCGGATTAGCATTGAGTTTTCACGAAGCAAATTTAGTAGATTTTGCGAGTATGACTTTGGTAAACACAACCGGAACACAACTGAAATCTGATTTAGTGCCGTGGGCAGATGGTGTAAAAGTTCGCGTAAAAGATACGTTTACCTCTTCTTGGAGAACACTTCAAATAGGAGAAACACCAGCAGATTTAATTACGTCATATTTGATTTTAAATCTAAACGAACCAAACAAACTAAAAAACACAAGTTATTTCAAACCATACAAATACTTTGGGATTTGGTGGGGAATGCACATTGGAAAATATACTTTTTGGGAAAGCGAGAAACAAGGCGCAACAACAAAACATGCCGAAGAATATATTGATTTTACGGCAAAAGAAGGATTTCATCATTTATTGATCGAAGGATGGAACAAAGGCTGGACACCAGCTTGGTACGAAAATCACATGCACATGTTTAGTTTTACAAAAAGTGCAGACAATTTCGACCTTGAAAAAGTAGTCGCATACGGAAACAAAAAAGGCGTTGCATTAATAGGTTACCATGAAACGGGTTCAAACCTTATTAATTACTTAAAAGAAGTTGACGAAGGTTTTGCTTTGTACAAAAAACTAGGAATGCATTCGGTTAAAATTGGACACGTAGGTTCAAAATTAAACATGAAAGAAAATCACTTTGGGCAATTTGGAGTGAATTATTTCAGATATATTTTAGAAAAAGCAGCACAATATGATTTAGCAGTTTTATACCACGAATCAATAAAAGATACAGGAGAACGCAGAACTTTTCCAAATATGGTTTCAAGAGAAGCAGCACGCGGACAAGAATATAATGCGTGGAGCGAAGGAAATCCGCCAAATCATTTAACAATTCTTCCATTTACAAGATTGCTTTCAGGACCAATGGATTTTACACCGGGAATTTTTGATGTTGAGGTTAAACAAGGTTATCCGGGAAAACGAGTTCACGGAACAACAGCGCAGCAATTAGCATTGTACGTTACGATTTATGCACCAATCCAAATGATGGCCGATCTTCCTGAAAATTACGAAGGAAAACCAGCATTGCAATTCTTAAAAGATGTTCCAACAGATTGGGAAGATACAAAGGTATTAGAAGGGAAAATTGGCGAATACATCACAACCGTTCGTAAAGACAGAAGCAGCGCCGATTGGTATTTGGGAACTATTACAAATGAAAACGCAAGAGACGTAAATGTTTCATTATCATTTTTAGATCCAAATGCAACTTACGAAGCTCAGATTTATGCTGACGCCGAAGGAACTGACGAAACTCATAATCCATCCGCAGTAGCGATTTCTAAGAAAACCGTGAAAGCCTCAGATTCCCTAAAATTACATTTAGGCGGCGCCGGAGGAACAGCAATAAGATTCAAAAAGTTATAGATATAGATTTAGATTGACAAACCCGACAGGTTTTTAAAACCTGTCGGGTTTAATAACGTTACGATTTAGTTCACAATTATCCTAACAGGTTTTTAAAACCTGTTAGGTATTACTTAATTTTAATGTATCTAATTTGAAATATTGGATCGAGTAAAAAACAATACCTAACAGGTTTCTAAAACCTGTTAGGATAAAAAATCTATCAAAAACTAAAAACGAAATCAATGAAAAACAAAATCATATACCTATCAGTGGCATTGGCTTTTGCAGTATTTACATCTTGTAAAAATGACACAAAAAGTGCCGAAAGCGCTGATTCTGGTAAAGCAAAAGAATACAAAGGAAAAGAAATAGGGTCAGAATTTGATGCAGAAATCGACAAGTTAGTTGCTCAAATGACCTTGGAAGAAAAAATAGGAATGTTGCACGGAAACAGTATGTTTACTTCTGGCGGTGTAAAACGTCTAGGAATTCCGGAACTTAAAATGGCAGATGGACCTTTAGGAGTTCGTGAAGAAATTTCGCGTGACAACTGGGCTCCGGCAGGATTAACAAATGATTTTGCAACGTATTATCCGGCAGGCGGAGGTCTTGCAGCAACATGGAATGCTGAAATGGCATATACGTTTGGAAATAGTCTTGGACAGGAAATGCGTGCAAGAGACAAAGATATGTTGCTTTCACCGGCAATTAATATTGTGAGAACGCCACTTGGAGGAAGAACTTACGAATATATGTCTGAAGATCCGTTTTTGAATAAAAAAATTGCAGTTCCGTTAATCGTTGGTTTACAAGACAACGATGTTATGGCTTGCGTAAAACACTTTGCAGCAAATAATCAGGAAACCAATCGTGATTTTGTTGATGTTCGTATGGACGAACGTACACTTCGTGAAATTTATTTGCCAGCTTTTGAAGCTTCTATAAAAGAGGCTCACGCATATAGCGTAATGGGCGCTTACAATAAATTTAGAGGAGAATATTTATGTGAAAACGATTATATGCTAAATAAAATCCTGCGTGACGAATGGGGATTTAAAGGCGTTGTCGTTTCAGATTGGGCTGCGGTTCATTCAACTGTAAAATCACTAAAAAGCGGATTAGATATTGAAATGGGAACTCCAAAACCTTTCAATGAATTTTTTCTTGCCGATAAATTAATTGCATCAGCTAAAAACAAAGAAATCTCAGAAGCAGAATTGGATATACACGTAAAAAGAATTTTACGCACTTTATTCCAGGTAAAAGCTATGGGCGGAAAAGAGCGTGCAAAAGGAAGCATCGCAACCGAAGCACATTATCAGGACGCTTATAAAATTGCTGCCGAAGCAATCGTTTTATTGAAAAATGAAAATAATGCATTGCCATTAAAATTAGACGGAGTAAAATCCATCGCGGTAATTGGAAACAACGCAACCAAGAAAAACGCTCTTGGTGGATTTGGTGCAGGAGTGAAAACCAAAAGAGAAATTACGCCACTTGAAGGTTTAAAAAACAGATTACCATCATCAATAAAAATCAATTATGCCGAAGGGTATTTAGAGCGTTACGACGAAAAAAACAAAGGAAATTTAGGAAATATTACCTCAAATGGTCCTGTAACAATCGATCAGTTAGATCCGGCAAAATTACAAGAAGCTATAGAAGCGGCTAAAAAATCAGATGTTGCGATCATTTTTGCAGGTTCAAACCGTGATTATGAAACAGAAGCTTCAGATCGTAGCACTTTAAAATTACCGTTTGGACAAGAAGAATTAATTCAGAAAGTATTAGCCGTAAACCCAAAAACAATTGTAGTTTTTGTTGCCGGAGCACCTTTTGATATTGACGCTGTGAGCAAAAAATCTTCAGCCGTAGTTTGGAGTTGGTTTAATGGTTCAGAAGGAGGAAATGCATTGGCAGATGTAATTTTAGGAAAAGTAAATCCGTCAGGAAAATTACCTTGGACAATGCCTAAAACCATTATGGATTCTCCAGCGCATGCTACAAACAGTTTCCCTGGAGGAAAAACAGTAAACTATGCCGAAGGAATTTTAGTAGGTTACCGTTGGTTTGATACTAAAAATATCGCGCCGTTATATCCTTTCGGATTTGGATTGTCGTATACCACTTTTGCTTTTGATAATGCAAAAACAGACAAAACTTCATACGCACAAAACGAAACAATCACAGTTTCGGTTGACGTGAAAAACACAGGAAAAGTAGATGGTAAAGAAGTTGTTCAGTTATATACTTCAAAATCAGATTCAAAAATTACGCGTGCTGCAAAGGAATTAAAAGGTTTCCAGAAAATATTGGTAAAATCAGGAAGTTCAAATACAGTAACAATTAAGGTGCCTGTAAAAGAATTAGCGTATTATAATGTTGCCACTAAAAAATGGACAATTGAGCCAGGAAAATATACTTTGAAACTTGGAAATTCTTCAAGAGATATCAAGAAAGAAGTTGTTGTAACTATTAAATAAGCTTGAAATAATTAATGCTCTTTGATTTTTATTAAAGAGCATTATTTTAATAAATAAAAATGAAATTGCGTGAATAAAACTGAGAACTAACTATTAAACCAAACCACAAATGAAAAATAATATTAAGACTTACCTGTTTAGTGCTATTTTATGCTTGTCTTTCTTAAGTATTTTGGCATGCAGTCCCGATAAAGAAGAGGAAACTGTTAAAGTAAATGAGATCGCTGGATTATATCCAAATTACAATACAAATCCGCTTCCGGCTGATGCATCAGGAATGGCAAGTACAGCCGTACAATTAGCAGCAAAAATCAAATTAGGCTGGAATATTGGCAATACTTTAGAAGCAACCGGCGGAGAAACTGCCTGGGGAAATCCAAAAGTGACAAAAGCATTAATTGATGCTGTTAAAGCAAATGGTTTTAATGCGATTAGAATTCCGTGTTCATGGAATCAGAATTTAGAAAATTCGGCTACAGCCAAAATTAAAACCGAATGGCTGAACCGTGTAAAAGAAGTTGTGCAATATTGCGTTGATAATAATATGTATGTCGTCGTGAACATTCACTGGGACGGCGGATGGCTGGAAAATAATATTACCGAAGCCAAAAAAGTAGAAAATAACGCCAAACAAAAAGCATTTTGGGAACAAATCGCAACACATTTACGCGGATTTGACGAGCATTTACTTTTTGCAAGTGCCAATGAACCAGCGGTTGAAGATGCAGCACAAATGGCAGTTCTAACCTCATATCATCAAACTTTTATCGATGCTGTTCGTTCGACAGGAGGAAAAAATGCCTATCGTACATTAGTGATTCAGGGACCAACAACTGATATTGAAAAAACAAATAAGTTAATGTTGACTTTGCCAACAGATAAAGTAGCCACACGCATGATGGTTGAAGTTCATTATTATGCACCGTGGAATTTTGGCGGATTAACTAAAGATGAATCCTGGGGAAAAATGTTTTATTATTGGGGATCAGGTTTTCATTCGACTACAGAATTAGATAGAAATGCAAGTTTTGGAGAAGAAGCTGATTTGGAAAAAAACTTCAAATTAATGAAAACGCAATTTGTAGACAAAGGAATTCCGGTTTTACTGGGAGAATTTGGCGCAATTCGCCGAGCTTCTTTAACCGGCGATGCATTAACTTTACATTTGGCTTCAAGAGCATACTATTTAAAAACGGTTGTAAAAACAGCAAAAGCAAATGGATTATTGCCTTTTTATTGGGATGAAGGAAATCTGGGAAATAACGGTTTCGGAATCATATATAGGTCTAATAATACTGTTTTTGATACCCAGGCTTTAAATGCATTAAAAGAAGGATTACAGTAAAAATAATAAATTTACCATATAAGTGATATAAGTATATTTGAGTTTTTTGTAAAGAATGACTTATATTTGCTTATATCACTTATATGGTTTAAAAATATAACAATGAAAAAAATAATTGTCTTTATCGTGTTGATATTGAGCATGATTACGAATGCTAATGTAAGAATGCCTTTAATATTTTCTGACGGAATGGTGTTACAACGCAACAAAGAAATTCAGGTTTGGGGTTGGGCTGATGCCAATGAAAAAGTTGAGGTTCGTTTTAACAAGCAAACCAAAACCATTCAGGCTGATAAAGATGGAAAATGGATGATAAAATTGTCTGCCGAAAAAGCCGGAGGGCCATTTGAATTAATTATTTCAGGAAAAAATAAAATCATTATCAAAGATGTTTTGGTTGGTGAAGTCTGGATTTGCAGCGGACAATCGAATATGGAATTCCAGATGTACAAAACCATGAACGCTGAAAAAGAAATGGCAGATTCTGATTATCCTATGATTCGTCATTTTGGAGTGGCGCAGGATTTGAGCGGAATGCCAAAAGACGATTTAAAAGCCGGAAAATGGTTGGTTGCCAACAAAGAAAATATTCGTGATTTTACAGCTGCGGGTTTCTTTTTTGCCAAGAAATTATATGCAGAATTAAAAATCCCAATCGGAATCATAAATACTTCCTGGGGCGGAACCAATGTAGAAACCTGGACAAGCCGTGAAGCTTTCGAAAAAAGCAATGATTTCAAAACCATGATTGCTGATGTTCCTCAGGTCGAGATGGATGCTGTTTTTGAAGTTTACAAAAAATCAGTTTTAGACAATATCAAGAAAATTCAGGGTTTTGATGTTTCGATGGAAAATGAAAACCAATTCAAAGATTTCAATTTTAATGATAAAAGCTGGCCGGAAATAAAAGTTCCATCATTATGGGAAAACCAGCAAATAGGCAATATTGACGGAATTGTCTGGATGCGAAAAACAATTACACTTTCTGCAGAACAAGCCAAATCTGAAGCCGTTTTGCATCTTTCAAAAGTAGACGATGAAGATATTACCTATATAAATGGCGTTGAAGTAGGAACCAACAAAATTTGGGAAACACTAAGAGTTTATAAAATTCCAGTCGGAACTTTAAAAGAAGGTAAAAATGTAATTGCCGTAAGAATCGCGGATTATTCAGGCGGCGGCGGAATCTACGGAGATCCAGCAGATTTAAAAATCCAATTCAAAGACACAAATATTCCACTCGAAGGACTTTGGAAATTCAATGTTGTGCAGGTAAAAATTGCAGTTTCACCCAATAATTATCCATCGTTATTATACAATGCAATGGTGAATCCGTTGGTGCCGTACGCTTTTCAAGGCGTTTTATGGTATCAGGGCGAAGCAAATGTTTGGAGAGCAAAAGAATATAAAAAAACATTTCCGCTAATGATTACCGATTGGCGAACAAAATGGAATCAAGGTAATTTTCCATTCTATTTTGTACAATTATCGACTTTTAACGAATTCAACGGAAATAGCAAAGTTGGAAGTCGTTGGGCAGAACTTCGCGAAGCACAGTCAGAAACCCTAAAATTACCCAATACCGGAATGATCGTAACCACAGATATTGGGAATGCAAAAGACATTCACCCAACAAACAAACAAGATGTAGGATTGCGTTTGGCGGCAATTGCGCTGAATAATGTTTACGGCAAAAAGCAAGTTTACAGCGGACCAACTTATAAATCTCAGGAAATAAAAGGAAACGAGATTATCCTTACTTTCGAAAATATAGGTTCCGGATTATCAACTTCTGATAATTCTGAAAGCGTAAAAGGTTTTGAAATCGCGGGAGCCGACAAAGTTTTTCATTCGGCGAAAGCCACAATTAAAAACAACAAAATAATCGTTTCGAGCGAAAACGTAAAAAATCCAGTTTCCGTTCATTACGGTTGGGCTGACGACGATACCGAAATCAATCTTTTCAACAAAGAAAAATTTCCCGCATCGCCTTTCAGAACCGATAATTGGGAAATGATTACGGCAAATGAGATATATAAGGTTAGTAAATAAGTTATCTGTAAAAGGTGAAAAGTTCCAGAGGAACAAGTTATATTGTAGTAACGGATTTTGATTTCCTAACAGGTTTCCAAAACCTGTTAGGTATAATTTGAGAATGTTTATATTAGCGATGAAAATAATAATCAGGGCGTGACCATACCGAGAAAAAAAGGCAAATATACTTTACGTAGATACGCCTTTTTTTCTCGGTACGGTCGGGCTATACGTATTACTTCGGTAATTTGCTTCTATCCCTCACGCGCGCAAACTGTTTTCGATATCCTAACAGGTTTTTTCAACCTGTTAGGTATAAATTTCAAACAGGCTAAAACTAGAATACCTAACAGGTTGAAAAAACCTGTTAGGATAACGAATAAAATAAATGGCAAATTCATGAAATTAATCCTCATAAAAACGTTTTTCATCATACTTTTCACCACTTTCGGGATAAAAATGACGGCACAATCCAGTCATATTTTATGGTACAATCAACCCGCAGAATTTTTTGAAGAAAGTTTAGTTTTAGGAAACGGAAAAATGGGCGCAACTGTTTTTGGCGGAGCAAATTCAGATAAAATTTATTTGAATGATGCTACGCTTTGGTCGGGAGAACCTGTAAATGCCAACATGAATCCCGAAGCCTACAAAAACATTCCGGCAATTCGCGAAGCACTCAAAAATGAAAACTACAAATTAGCCGACGAATTAAACAAAAAAACAGAAGGCAAAAACTCCGAATCGTATTCGCCTTTAGGAACATTAGAAATCAATAATTCCGAAAAAGGGAAAGCTGTAAATTATCATCGGGAACTGGATATTTCGAATGCAATATCAAAAGTGAGTTATGAAATGAACGGTATAAAATTTACCCGTGAATATTTTGTTTCGGCACCGGACCAAATCATGGTAATCAAATTAACGAGCGATCATAAAGGAGGTTTGAATTTTGATATTAATTTAAAGAGTTTATTAAAATCAAATGTCGAAGTTCGAAATAACACTTTGATAATGACTGGTTCTGCGGCAATTCATGAAAATCCCGGATATACTGTTTTGCCAAAATATCTTGAAATAAAAGAAAGAGGAACAAAATTTACCACTTTAATCCAAATCAAAAAAACAGACGGGATAATCACAAATTCAAGAGAAACTTTAAGCTTAAAAGACGCGACGGAAGCCATTATTTATGTTTCTGTTGCGACAAGTTTTAATGGTTTTAACAAAAATCCCGTAACCGAAGGTTTAGACGATATAGCAATTGCAGTGCAAAGTCTTAATAAAGCAGTTGCAAAGCCATTTGATCAATTAAAAGAAACCCATATTGCCGATTATCAAAAATTCTATAATCGCGTTACTTTAGATTTAGGAAAAACAACCGCACCGGATTTACCAACAGATCAACGTTTATTAAGATATGCTGACGGAAAAGAAGATAAAAACCTTGAAATCCTATATTTTAATTTCGGGCGTTATTTATTAATCAGCAGTTCCAGAACTTTGGGTGTTCCGGCGAATTTACAAGGACTTTGGAATCCGCATTTAAATCCGCCGTGGAGCAGTAATTATACGATGAATATTAATCTGGAAGAAAATTATTGGCTTGCCGAAAACACCAATCTTTCCGAAATGCATTTGCCACTTTTGAGTTTCATTAAAAATCTTTCGGTAACCGGAAAAGTTACGGCAAAAACTTTTTATGGTGTAAATGAAGGTTGGGCTTCTGCACATAATTCTGATATTTGGGCAATGAGTAATCCGGTTGGAAACTTCGGAAAAGAAGATCCAAGTTGGGCTTGCTGGCCATTATCCGGAGCTTGGTTAAGTACGCATATTTGGGAACATTATGTTTTTACGCAAGATAAAAACTACCTGAAAAACGAAGGTTATCCAATTATGAAAGGAGCGGCACAATTCTTTTTAGGCTGGATGGTTACCGATAAAAACGGAAACCTTATTACATCACCATCAACTTCTCCTGAAAATAAATATATCGCACCAGACGGTTTTATCGGTGCAACAATGTACGGTGGAACGGCTGATTTGGCTATGATTAGAGAATGTTTTGATAAAACGATAAAAGCTTCAAAAGTATTAAATAGCGATGCTGATTTCAGAGGAAAATTAGAAACAGCACTTGCAAAATTTCATCCGTATCAAATAGGGAAAAAAGGAAATCTGCAAGAATGGTATTTCGATTGGAATGATGAAGATCCAAAACACCGTCATCAATCACAATTATTCGGACTTTTCCCCGGCGATCATATTACGCCCGAGAAAACACCGGATTTAGCCGAAGCTTCTAAGAAAACTTTAGAAATTAAAGGCGATGAAACCACAGGTTGGTCAAAAGGCTGGAGAATCAATTTGTGGGCAAGACTTTGGGACGGAAATCGTGCCTATAAAATGTTCCGCGAATTATTAAAATATGTTGATCCGGACGGAAAAAAGACGGAGAAACCAAGAAGAGGAGGAGGAACATATCCGAATTTATTCGACGCGCATCCGCCATTTCAAATTGATGGAAATTTTGGCGGAGCCGCAGCCGTTGCCGAAATGCTAATTCAATCTGATGAAAACGAAATCAGATTATTACCTGCTTTACCAGACGCTTGGGAAACAGGATCGCTAAAAGGAATTTGCGCCCGCGGTGGATTTGAAATCGAAATGAATTGGGAAAATAAAATTCTGAAAAAAGTTTCAGTTTCTTCAAAAACAGGAGGAAAAACAACTTTGATTAATGGAGATAAAAAGCAAAATATTGTTTTGAAAAAAGGTGAGAAATTTGAAATAAACTGGTAAATATTATTTTGAAACTAATGTCATCCTGAGCGGAGTCGAAGCCTTGATTATAGGAACGGGCTTCGACTCCGCTCAGCCTGACAATCTTTGTCAAACCCGACAGGTTTTAAAAACATAAGTGTTCGGAAGATATTTTAAGTTGTATTAAATAGTGGTGATTTACTGGGATCTCCATCGCAGATTACCACTA